>JARRRI010000030.1:26133-43023 GCA_037380845.1 Candidatus Sulfobium sp.
TGTTTTCATCCGATTTACGCGTGCCGGTCCCGGTAAGGTCCTCCTCCTTGAGGAGCTTGTACTCAATGCTGTCCACCAGCGCCTTGTAAGATGCCTCGATGATATTTTCAGACACCCCCACAGTCCCCCACCGGTTGTCGTCGTCGCCCGACTCGATGAGGACCCTCACCTTGGCGCTCGTCCCTCTTTCGGCCGTCAGAACACGTACCTTGTAATCGAGAAGTTTTACGTCCTTCAGCTCCCTCGAAAAGGATTTCTCCAGGGCCTTCCTCAATGCCTTGTCCAGGGCGTTTACCGGTCCCTTCCTGCTTTCCGCCACCGTATGCTGGACGTCGTTGCCTACCTTCAGCTTTATCGTAGCTTCGCTGATGGGCTCCTCCCTCCTCGTCCTTCTTTCGACAATGACCCTGAATTCTATCAGGTCAAAAAACTGTTTGTGAAGCCCGAGGGCCCTCTTCATAAGCAATTCGAACGAAGCCTCGGCCCCCTCGAACTGGTAACCCTGGTTTTCGAGTTCCTTGAGATCCCGGACGATCTGCTGCACCTCCGGGGAATCGCCTGACAGCTTTATCCCGAACTCCTCGGCTTTCCTCAGGATGTTGCTTTTGCCCGCCTGGTCGGATATGAGAATGCGGCGGGAATTTCCGACCAGTTCAGGGACGATGTGTTCATAGGTACCCGGATGCCTGATGATCGCGCTGACGTGCATGCCCGCCTTATGGGCAAAAGCGCTGTCCCCCGTATATGGCTGGCGTTTGAAATGCCCGAGATTCGCTATCTCGTCAACGAATCGTGACACCCCGCGCAGCTCCTGCAGTCGCTCCGCCCCTATGCACTGAAGTCCCACTTTAAGTTCGATATTTGCTATGATCGAAATCAGGTTCGCGTTGCCGCATCGCTCGCCTATTCCGTTTATCGTTCCCTGCACCTGAGAGGCCCCGGCCTCCACGGCAATAATCGAACTGGCCACGGCGCAATCTATATCGTTGTGGACATGAATGCCGACGGGAGTCCTGAAATCTCCCACGACCTTCCTGACCATATTCCGGACAGCGGATGTCATGGTCCCTCCGTTGGTGTCACAGAGCACCAGACAATCGGTGCCGGCGTCCTCGGCCGCTGCCAGGCACTTTAAGGCATATTCCGGATTGTTTCTGTACCCGTCAAAGAAGTGCTCAGCATCCATAAAAACCTTATCCGTATACTTCTTAAGATAAGCAACGGAACCGTGGATAATATCGAGGTTCTCTTCGAGGGACACACGCAGCGCCTCCCTGACATGGAAGTCCCATGTCTTCCCGAAAATAGTGATAGCAGGGGTTTCAGCCTTGATGAGCCCCTTCAAAATTGCGTCTTGTGAAGGCTTCTTTTTCGGATGACAGGTGCTGCCGAAGGCAACCACCGCCGATTTCGAGAGCCTCAGCTTCCCGATCTTTCCAAAATATTCCACGTCCCGGGGGTTGGCGCCGGGCCAGCCGCCCTCGATATAGTGTACACCCAGCTCATCAAGCCGCCGGGTGATCCGGATCTTGTCCTCCACCGAAAAGGCGATGTCCTCCGACTGGCCCCCGTCCCTCAGTGTTGTGTCATAAACCTCTATTTTTCGCATAGTTCTATTATACGCCCTTAGCCCGACAGCCCAAAGGTCTCATGCAGTACCCTTACGGCCAATTCAGTGAACTTAAGGTCTATAACGCAGGACACCTTTATTTCCGAGGTGCTTATCATGATAATGTTGATACTGTGGCCTGCAAGAGTCTGAAACATGCGCGCCGCAACACCCGAGTGGGTCCTCATGCCTACGCCTACGACCGAGACCTTGCTGATATCGTCCCTCATGTCGACCCTCAGGGCGCCGAGTTCCGCTGCAATTTTCCCGGTGACATCAAGTGCCTTTTTCGAGTCGGTCTTCGGAACGGTAAAGGAAATGTCCGCGGACTTTCCGTCGCTGCTGATATTCTGGACTATCATGTCAACCACGATATTCGTCGAAGCGATGGCCTCAAACAATTTTGCTGCTATTCCAGGCCTGTCGGGGACGTTCACAATCGTGATCTTGGCCTGATTCTTGTCATATGCAATGCCCGACACAACAACATTTTCCATGTCCTTATCCTCCTCCACTACGAGAGTACCGGCATTATCACTGAAGCTCGACCTGACAACCAGAGGGACGTTATATTTCTTCGCGAATTCAACGGACCTGGTCTGGAGGACCTTTGCCCCCAGACTTGCCAGTTCCAGCATCTCTTCATAAGAAATCTTATCGAGTTTCCTGGCACCGGCAACAATATTGGGGTCCGTGGTATATACGCCGTCCACATCAGTATAGATTTCGCACAGGTCGGCCCCGACCGCAGCGGCTATCGCCACCGCCGAAAGGTCTGAACCGCCGCGCCCCAGAGTCGTTACCTCGGTCTCTCCTTCCGTCACCCCCTGAAATCCGGCAATGACGACTATATCGCCGTCCGCCAGCGCCTTCTTCACCTTTTCTCCCGATATCCTTTCGATCTTCGCCTTTGTATGGACCTTGTCGGTTATAATTCCCGCCTGTCGTCCGGTGAGGGCCTTCGCTCTATATCCCAGTGCCTCGATGGCCATAGCGGTAAGAGCGCTGGTTACGCGCTCGCCGGAAGAAAGGAGCATATCCATTTCCCTGTCATTGGGCGCCGCAGATATTTGATGGGCAAAATCGATCAGCTTGTCCGTTTCGCCCGCCATTGCGGAAACAACGACCACGACGCTGTTGCCCTGCCCGGCCGTCCCCGTGACCCTCTCGGCAACAGCCTTGATCCTCTCCACGCTGGCAACGGATGTCCCGCCGTATTTCTGAACAATCACCACGAATGGAAAACCTCCTCGATGCTCATAAAATAACCGTCAGCTCCATGACCATGTCCGACCTCGTTACGGCCCAAACCGAAACTGCTTATGTAAAGTCGTATGGCCTCCTCCGCGGCTTTCACGACTAAGGAATCCTTTCTCCCCTGATGAAATAATCCATTAAGGCATGCCCTTTTTCAAAAATAAGAATACCCTCTTTGTCGACTATCCGTTCATCAAAGGTCAGCCCCTCATTCATCTGCACGCTGGCACTGTCAAAAAGGATAAAAGGCACGGGGTCGGCCGTATGGGTTCTCAGTTCCAGCGGTGTCGGATGGTCGGGAAGCAGCAATACCCTGTAATCCACAAATTCCTTCAACCCTTTCATTACGGGCCCGACCACAAGGGAGTCGAAGTCTTCTATCGCGCGTATCTTGTCTCCGCAATCGCCGGAATGTCCCGCTTCGTCAGGGGCTTCGACGTGTATATATACAAAATCGGCACTGTTCAAAGCCTTCAGCGCCGCCTCCGCTTTGCCTCTGTAATTGGTGTCGAGGTAACCGGTAATCCCCGGCACATCCAATATCTCAAAACCGGCGTAGATGCCAAGCCCCTTTGTGAGGTCTACGGCGGAAATCAGGGCACCCCGCAGCGCATATTTTTCCCGGAAGGTCGGCATTGCAGGCTTCCTGCCCTGCCCCCAGAACCATACGCTGTTGCCGGGGTTCTTCCCTTTTTCCAGCCTCCTCCTGTTCACGGGATGGCCGGTCAGTATTTCGACGGACTCGGCCATCATCTCCCTCAGCACTTCCCCGCCCCTGCCCGACGGAAGATATTCAGCGATGTCTTTCCCGAGTATGTCATGAGGGGGAACGCAGCGGACATCATCGGGCCCGCCGGACCAGACCATGAGATGTCGGTAACTCACCCCGGGGTGAAATTTGATGACTTCTGTCCCCAGTCTCCTGTCCAGGTCTAATATGAGTTCTCTGGCCTCCCCAGTCGTAATGTGACCACTGCTATAATCCTCCATCACGACCCTGCTCCCGTCATCACCGTGTTTGAGAGTGACGAGATTACACCGGAAGGCAACATCATCCCCGGAAAGTGATACGCCTATGCTGGCCGCTTCAAGAGGTGCCCGGCCGGTATAAAATGGGGGTCGTAGCCAAGTATGCTGAGGTTTGCGACGTCGGATCCGGGATGCATCCCTTTCGGAACAGTCCTTACCCTGCCGGGTCTCCCGACCACCGACATCCTGTCCATGTTGGGAGTCGAAGCTCTTTGCAGAGGAGTCCTGCCCCCCAATTCACTCACCGGCCTGTCGGCCATTCCGTCGCCGATAATTACAACGTATTTCATAACAATCTCATAACTGAATATATATATTTACCGGAAAATCTCCCGCCCAGCCGCAGGCAGGCCTCATTGCCGGACGAGTTCCGAAAGCTTTCGGCAATTTGACAAAGGGATGGAGAGATATTTCTAGACCAGGGTCCCCGTCAACGCTTTGACAGCTCTATTCGACAAGATCTCCCTCGACGGATTCCACCTCTATCCCCTTCTCTCTGAGCCAGTCGATTCCTTTTCCGAGGTCCTGTTCGCCGCCCTCGAGTTCAAGGATCATTTCGCCTACCGTTTCGGTAACCCTGGCCCTTCTTATATTCGGCATAACGTTGAACTGTTTCGCCATGGTAAAGATGACCGGCTCCTTGATGAGGTGCTGCGGGAAGGTCAGTTTTACCCTCTTTTTCATCACTCCTCCTGTTTTCCTCCGCCGGCGATTGCCGGAACGATCGACACCTCATCTCCGTCTTTCACCATAGTCTGTTCGGCCTCGAGGAACCTGATATCTTCATCGTTGAGATAGATGTTTACGAACCTCCTGATCTTTCCGTTTTCGGATATCCGCTCCGCGATTCCCGGATATCTGGCCTCAAGGTCATCTACCAGTTCCATGACGGTTCCGGGATTTCCCTCGACCTCTTCCTTGCCCTTCGTCAGCCGCTGAAGCGGCGTCGGGATTCTTACCTTCACTGCCATTTATGTTCCTCCTTGCAGTCGCAGAGCCTGTGGTCAGCGACCTTTGTTGATGTTTTCAAGGACCTCTTCGAATGAGGCCAGATTCGGTTTTATATAATGGGGCGACCGTGCATGCCCCTGCAGCGCCTCCTGGGTCTTCAACCCGTTGCCCGTGATACATATAACAGTGGATTCATCCTTTCTTATCTTCCCCGTCTCGATGAGTTTCTTCGCACAGGCCAGCGTAACGCCGCCGGCCGTCTCTGCAAACACTCCTTCGGTCCGGGCAAGGAGTTTGATCGCGTCGATGATCTCCTGATCGCTTGCGTCTTCGGCATAACCGTCCGTTTCCTTTATCACCTGCGTCGCGTAGTAGCCATCGGCCGGATTGCCGATCGCCAGTGATTTCGCTACGGTATCAGGCTTCACCGGCCGGATAACGTCCGTATTGTTTTTCACTGCCGTCGTTATCGGACTGCATCCGGTCGCCTGGGCGGCAAAAACCCTGGTATTGAGGTCCTTCAGGATACCGATCTCCCTGAGTTCCTTGAAGCTCTTCCATACCTTGGTAAGCAGAGAGCCGCTCGCGCAGGGAACCACTACATTGTCGGGGGCCTTCCATCCCAGCTGTTCTATGACCTCAAAGCCCAGCGTCTTGGAACCCTCGGCATAGAAAGGACGGATGTTAATATTTACAAAGGCCCAGCGGTATTTGTTCGCCACCTCGCTGCAAAGCCTGTTGACATCATCATAATTTCCGTCGACGGCGATAAGGTTGGGCTCGTATACCAGGGATGCAACGATCTTGCTTGCCTCCAGGGAAGCGGGGATAAAAATAAACCGTTCGAATTCCCCCCTTGCGCCGTGCGCCGACACGGAGTGTGCGAGATTGCCCGTAGAGGCACAGGCCACAGTGTCGAATCCGAACTCCCCGGCCTTAGTTAGCGCAACTGAGACAACCCTGTCTTTAAACGAAAGCGTAGGGTGAACGACAGTATCATCCTTAATATAGAGGTCAGCCACGCCCAGGGCCTTTGCCAGGTTGTCGGCCTTCAACAGGGGCGTGAACCCGGAATTCAGGCCCACCTTCGGCTCGCCGTCTATGGGCAAAAGCTCCCTGTATCTCCAGAGGTTTTTGTCGCGCTTCCCGATTTCCTCCCTGCTCAACGCCCTTGCTATGCTTTCGTAGTCATACGAAACTTCAAGCGGTCCGAAACAGAATTCGCAGACATAAATAGGTTCAATAGGATATTCCCTTCCGCATTCCCTGCACTTAAGCGCCTTTATATGTCCCATGCAGCTACCTCCCGGAAACCAAGTACTATTATTTTAAATCATTATTTTACTTTAAACTGCGGATAATTTAAAGAAAATTCCCCGGGATGGCCCCGAGGAGACGTGTGGCATGAGTCGTGGATAGCGAGGCATGAAAAGTTCCAATGCAGGGGCTCTTTCAGGATAGAGTCAAAAGGAGATAACATGCTTCGGAACACGCCCTTATCTGAGTGGTAATGTTATAATAACCTATTCATGTAGACGGGCGGGCCTTCTGCTGCGGCTTCCCCGGGGTTAAATAATTTGGACATACTGCATGCTTTTATAGATATCTTTCTGCATCTCGACAGGCACCTCAGCGTAGTCATAGACAATTATGGGGCTTGGACATATCTAATTCTTTTCCTGATCATTTTCTGTGAAACAGGCCTGGTTGTCACCCCCTTTCTCCCGGGCGATTCCCTGCTTTTTGCCGCAGGTACATTCGCAGCCGGCGGTGCCATGGAGGTTGAATGGCTTTTCCCCTTGCTCAGTCTCGCTGCCATAGGGGGAAATACCGTCAACTACTGGATAGGCTACCGCGTTGGTCCGAAGGTTTTTCACAAAAAACACGTCCGTTTTCTCAATAAGGAATATCTCGACCGCACACATCGCTTTTATGAGAAGCACGGCGGAAAGACCATCGTCATAGCAAGGTTTATCCCGATAATCCGCACCTTCGCCCCCTTTGTTGCCGGCGTCGGCTTCATGACACATTGGCGCTTTACCTTTTACAATGTTACTGCCGGCATTGCCTGGGTGGGTTTATTCCTCTTTGCGGGTTACTATTTCGGCAAGCTTCCACTGGTGAGAAACAACTTCTCACTCGCCATCGTGGCCATTATACTGATATCAATCCTGCCCGGCGTGATAGAATACCTCCGGCACCGTTACCGCCTCGCCCGGTGACCGCCGACCGGAGATCATTTTACTTAGTATTGGTCGTCCCGCAAAAAGTTTCGACTTCGTAAATGGGCAGTGATTCATAAGAAGCGCAGACTCCGTTCATCCGTCATTAAACCACTGTGTTGCCTTACTTGTTCATCCGGTCTATGATCTCTCCCAGCTTCCTTATCTCCTGACCGTAGAGCGCCCAGTCGCCATCCCTCTGTGCCTTCATCGCGCGGTCAAAGTGTTTTTTCGCCTGAGCCGAGAGATCAGCTTCGGGTTCCATGGCCGGCGCGACCGCGACCGGCTCTTTAACTTCAGTCAGGCCCGACTGCCCGAATATTTTGGCCAGTGCGCCGTCCAGAGTCTCATCCATCGCAATCCGGTTTTCATATGCTACGATAACCCTCTTCAGCTCCGGTATCTTTCCTGTTTCTGCCCGGAGATAAAGGGGCTGGACATAAATCAGGGAATTCTCGATGGGGATGATCAGCAGGGTACCCTGGATCACCTGAGAGCCCCTCTGGTTCCATAAGGAGACCTGTTGTGATATCTCGGTCTGCTGATTGATCCGTGCGACAATCTGTTTGGGGCCGTACACAAGCCTGTCCTTCGGGAAGCGGTAGACCACGAGTTTTCCGTAGTCATCACCGTCGCTCCTGGCGGCCATCCACGCCGAAAGGTTGTCCTTCTTTTTCGGATTGAACGGGAGCATAAGGATAAACTCTTCCTTCTTTTCTTCGGGCAGCTTCATGATCGTATAGTACGGCTCCATCCGCTCCCGGGTCCCCGGCCCGCCCATGACCGGTATCTCCCACTGGTCTTCCTTGTTATAGAAGGTTTGCGGGTCACGCATGTGATAAGTCGTATACACCGCTGTCTGCAAGCTGAAGATATCCTCGGGATAGCGGATGTGTCTTCTCAGATCCGGGGGCATTTCTGAAAGGGGTCGCAATATCCCCGGGAATATATTGCCGATCGTCCGGATGACCGGGTCGGTTTCGTCCGCGATATAGAACTTCATGCTGCCGTCATAGGCGTCGATCGTAATCTTCACGGAATTTCTGATATAGTTGATCCCCGAAAAAGGCTGAGAATAGGGGAACCTGCTGCTCACTGTATAGGCATCGTATATCCAGAAAAGCCGCCCTTCCTTCGATATCACCATATAAGGATCGCTGTCGAAGACAAGAAACGGCATAACGGTTCGCACCCTTCTGGTAATATTCCTCCTGAACAGGACCCTGCTCTCGGGAGTAATGTAGCTGGAGAGAAGTATCTTGAGAGAGCCGAAATATTCGGCAAACACCATCTTCTTCAGTGCCGAGTCTATCTTTACTCCTCTCTTTCCCGCATACCTGTCGTAAACATTCTTCTCCCCGGAGGGATAGTTGAACTCCTTCGCCCCGGTGTCGACTATAACGTAATCGCTGGCAAGTTCGCCGAAATATATCTCCGGCCGTTTTACCTCCAGGCTCTTTGCCGTGGACTCGGGGGGGATGTCCTTTATCATCAATACCGGCAGGCCCTCGGGAGTCACCTGGTTAACGGGTCCCAAAGTCAGTCCGTATCCGTGGGTAAATGTGAGGACTTCATTGATCCAGTTTCTCGTCGGGATGCTATCCGACGACAACTCTCTGGGAGACAGCAAAGTCTGACGGTACTTCCCGTCAATCATATACCGGTCATTATCGACGGAGACGAACTGGTAGTAAGTCCTTATCTCCTGGACCTGGCTGAAGGTGTCGAGGAGCGGCTTATGGTCCCAGAGACGGATGTTGTCGATGGTCGCACTGTTGCGTTCTATATCATCCGCAGTAAGCTTCATGTCGCCCGAGATGTCCCTCTCCTCCACTTTATCGAGGCCGAAACCCTTCCGTGTTGCGGCAATATTATGCCGGATATAAGGAGTTTCCTTGACGAGCTCGTTGGGAGCTATCACCAGCTTCTGAAGAAGGGACGGGTAGACCGAGCCCCCCACGAACGAAAGGACAACGTACGCGCCTAGAGTCCCGGCAACGAGAAACCTTTTACGCAGAAAGATATTGCCCAGTACAAGGCCCCCCGCAACAAAAGCAGCCATCACCTGGATCTTGAGAAAAGGTATCACGGCGTGGACATCCCGATAGGTCGCACCGGCTACATGGCCGTGAGAAGAATAGAGGATCTCATGCATGCTGATATAGGCATTGAAGCCCAGAACAAAGAATATCAGCGCCGCCAGGACCGACAGATGAGCTGATGGAACCCTCTCCATCGCGACCCTTCTCCCTTCTATAAAGACCGCTCCCCTCACGACATAGAGGGCGGCGGAGGCTACCAGAGAAACACCCAGCAATAAGAGCGCCGTGCCTGAGATAATCTCGAAAACCGGAAGGGAGAAGAGATAGAACGATGCATCCTTCTGAAAAATCGGATCGGTATATCCAAAGGATGCCGCGTTGATATAGGAGAGGAAGGTAAACCAGTTTTCATAAAACAGTAAGGCGACCATAAGACCGAACAGGCCCGGGATAATAAATTTCAGCTTTTCAAGGTGGTCGAGTACGCTCCGGACAGACGGAGTATCCCAGGCAGCCGCAAGGGGCACGATCCTGTTCTTTGTGACCTTCATCGCCAGAGCTATGCTGATGAAAGGGACCAGAAATCCCGCGACAAAACCGCCAAGAGAAAAAAGGACCTGGGCAACTACCTTCCTGACAAATATTTCTCCAAGCCGGAGGTCGCTGAACCACAGCCAGTCCACATAAAAAGAAATGATTTTCGGCAGAAATATTACCGTCAGTGCGATGCCGGCTATAAGGATTATCTTCGTCCGGGAAAGTCTGCTGTCCATATGTGTTCCCCTTTTGTTAAACAGTAGCTACAACTTCAAGAAAAAAGGCATGCCATATGATCTATCATCTTCCGAGGCAAAGTAAGATGCCACTCTCGCCTGTCGGGAGGGATCAGTAACGTTTCTGGATTATCCGGTCAAACCGGACAGCCTCAACAGTCTGTATCCGCATATAAAGGCCGCTGACTCGCTCAGGAGTTTCTTATCTCCACTATGCCGACGAAGCCGTGCCCGACTCCGGCCCCCGGCTGCATCTCCATCTCCAGTCTCCTCAGGGCATAAGCCAGCTGGGGCTCGATGATGTTGGCCCTGGTGTCCCCCGGAAGACCGCCCGTTGCTTCTATAACCTTCTTCATGATTTTCACCGCCTGTTTAAGCGCCTCAGGGTAGAATGTATACATTTGCAGATTCAGACCGCCTCCCTCGGAAGACGTGTCATCAAATTCCGAAAGGAACTCCATGGTGCGCCTCACAAGTGTGTTCCAGCACATCGCGAAACCCTCGAAGAAGACATTCAATTCGGCAAAACCCTTCTTCGGCGAGTAATCGATGATAAGCGACTCCAGGTCGGTCCGCGTGTTAGGTTCGAGAAGGGAGTTCACGACCTCGCGCATTGCAGGACAGTGCCGGTTGTATTCCGCCGTATCCATGTGTCGTCCGACGAATACCGATCTGTCGAACAGCCTTCTCACCCTTATCTCGGCCCCCGATTCCATGGCTGCCTCCTCTATGATACCCCGCACCTCCATTTCAGAAATGAGCCGGAGAGGAAAAGAAGGGATATCGGCTTCCCGCCTCTCCTCCGGAGAGTAGATATAAGAAATTCTGTAGTCCATGAATGTCTCGCCATCGGGATTCTCGACCCAGAGGTCCTGCCATTCATATGAATATCTTCCAAGCCAGTCGCATATCACAAGCGCGTATTCGCCGCATCCCCTCGCTATATCGGCCAACACCCGCACCGTCTGGTCATCGTGGTTATGGGAAAGCGTCCCGTAAGAAGTGAAGTACACGTCAAAGGGACCCTCCTCGGGCCGCAGCCCTTCATTAAAATCGCCTTCCCGGAAGACTATCTTTTCATTGCCTCCGTATATCTCCTGTGCCTGCTGCAGCAGGTCCCGGTTGATGTCCAGACCCAGATAGAATCCGAGCTGGTCCTGATCTATCAGCTCTACGGCGTATTCGTAAAGCCCCCTGTCCTTGGCCGTCATGCCCATCAGCAGTTCAAAACCATCCCCGGCCCCGCACCCAGCGTCCAATATCTTCAGCCTTTCAAGCCTCCTGGCCTTTTCGTCGACCAGCTCCTTGAGGTAAGGCCTGACGAAAAGCCTGGTCACCTCGTCCTCCCAGAACCTGCGAACATTATCATACTTGCCCGTCAAGCCGGACTTCTTCGCATATTGTCCCGTGGTTACGGCTTCAGAGTAAGGTTTGTTCTGTGACATTCACTGTTTCCTTCAGACGGCACAGACCGAATTTGTGAATTCAATGGCCTGGAACGCGTCGGCACAGTGTGCGTCTGCTCCGATCTTCGCCGCAAAATCACGGGAAGTCGGCGCCCCGCCTATGAGGACCTTCATGTCCCGTCTGAGCCCCCTCTCATCCAGCATGCCGATCACGTTCTCCATTTCCCGCATGGTGGTGGTGAGAAGGGCCGACAGCCCGAGGAACTGCGGTTTGTGCTGCTCCGCGGCCTCGACGATCTTCTCCGTCCGCACATCCGTCCCCAGGTCCACGACGTCAAAGCCCGCACCCTTGAGCATTATGGAGACAATGTTCTTGCCTATATCGTGAAGGTCTCCCTTAACCGTCGCGATCACGAATCTCCCTTTCGTTTCGATGCCGGCCTTTTCCAGATGCGGCCCGAGAATATCCATCGCAGCGCCAACCGCCTCGGCAGACGCCAGCATGTCCGGTATCAGGTATTTGCCGCTCTCGAAGTTCCTTCCCACGACATCCATACCTGCCGTCAATCCGCTTATTACCAGATCCTTTATATTTACATTCTCCTTCATGGCCTCCTCGATCAGATCGACCGTGGCGGGTCTGCCCTCGAAACCGTCGTCAAAGCCCTCGTCTTCACTGTTGATTCTCCCCTGTACGACGCTGACCCTTATTTCCTCTATCAGGTTTCTCTCTTCCATAACCACCCTAACCTCCTTTGTAATAAATTGTTAATATGTAGTCTATTCGCAGCTAAAACAATGAATAATTAATCTCCAATTCAATTATGGGACCCCTCATATGTCCTCAGACGGGAAAGCACCCCCGGGACTTCCTCAAAGATCCGGGTCTCCGCCCCCTCCGGCAGTGGTTTAGCCGGTCTTAGCAAGAGCCTATCCATTCGTTCTATGGCCGCCTCTATGACGCTTTCATCGCCGTCCCTTCCTTCAAAGGGATAGTGGGAATAGATCTGCCCGGAACGCAGGCTCTTTCTCACAAAGCGGGCATAGAGTTTCTGATGTGAGGCCATGACCTTATCTATCTGGGCGAGCGAGTTGTCCAGATCTTCCGCTGAAAGCCTCGGCGAAGCCAGAAAACGCTTGATCATGCCGATATGTTCGTTATCGAGGACCGCCTGTACCGGACAGAAGGTGTTGGTCCTGTCAAGGAGGCCGAACGCATAGTGGATATACTGCGCCCCGCTCATGGCAATCGGGATATGAGTGAAGAATTTTTCTATCGTGGCTTGTATGCCCGGCACCTTCGAATCGCCGACCCCCGCTGTAGAATAGCAGGGTATCCTGTAATATCGTGCCATCTGTATGCAGTCGATGTTGTAATGATTGAACTCCGGTGCCCCGTAAAAATCGTGCAGGTTGTCCATGCGGGCCCTCACCGGAACACTGCCGTAGATAACGGGTGTGCCGGGGCTCACCATCTGGGCAAGGGCAATTCCGGCGAGGATCTCGGCGTTGATCTGGGCCACCATTCCGGCCTCCTGTATCGGCGCCGTAGATCCCCCCTGGGGGGAACTCGAAACAACAAACGGGATTCTCCTCCGCGCAAATTCGATCAGTTTCCGGGTCGCATCGTCGACCATCTGGAGGGGACTCTTCACGGTGCAGGTGATGAAAGAAATAATCGGGTTTTCCTTCAGTGCGTCCCTGCCCCCCGCAATGATTTCGGCAAGCTTCATCACATTGTCCAGCTGCTCCAGACTGGTCAAACCCGCCTGCACGTGTTTTGTCGTATTTCTGAGGGATATGTAGAATTTATTCACGTCGTGATTTTCTTCCGTAATGTCCTCATCCTGAATATTTACAGGCCGTATGAAGAAGTCAAGGTGTTCGAGCTCTTCGGCAAGCCTGGCGGCCGTGCCGAGGCGCTCGACGTTACCCCTTTCCTCCGTAAAGACCGGCAGCCTCCTTTTCACCCGCGGGTCTCTATCGCTTGTAAACACCTCCATCTCGGCGTCCAGCCATACATTGGTCTCCGACCCGCTGCCGAAGTAAATCCGCGGCACCTCGGAATCCAGCACAAGAGCGTTGCGGGGGTCACGGGCGCCCAATTTAACTACGGGGGGAGCCGATGCCAGCGCACTCCTGACGACGGACGCCGGTATCCTTATCCTGTGAGAGCGCTCATCCAGACGCTCCGTTTTGCAGCCTTTTCCCGCAAATATCCCTGTCGCCTCCTCATTGAAGCAAATAATGCCGATGTCCTCAAGCACCGAAATAGAAGCCTTGTCAAGTCTTTCGACTTCCTCTCTCACCAGTCTTGTGTAAGGCCTTACAACCAGGCCGTCCCTGAAGGGTTTCTCCATATGCCTAATTTCCTTTCTGCGTATCCTGTCGCATTGCGCGCATATACTTGCGGCAATGACGGTCTCTTCCCAAAACCGCGTCCCCGGCCCGCACAGCCGACATGACAGCGCGGTCCAATGGATTTATAATCGCTGCATCTATGCCGGATAACATTGCCATGTGGAGCATAGCCGTATTGATAAGTGCACGTTTGGGCAGTCCGAAGGAGACGTTGCTGAGCGCAAGGACCGTCTTTGCACCGGAGAAAAGGGTCTTGATTTTTTGCAGGGTCTCAATGACCGTCATGCCCTGCGAAATATCGGTGCTTATGGGAAACACCAGGGGATCGAAAAAAATCTTCTCCGACGACACACCATAAGACTGCGCTCCTTCAAGGATCTTCCCGCATGCCTTCAGGCGGCCGTCGGCATCCTTCGGTATGCCTTTTTCGTCCATGGCAAGCGCTACAACGGGGACCCCGTGCTCTGCGGCCAGGGGCAACACCTCCCCCATACTCTCCTCAGCCGCCTTCACCGAATTAATCATCGCCACCTTCCTGCCTCCGGCCCGCAGTCCCGCTTCAAGCACCGCCGCGTCGGCGCTGTCGATACAAAGCATAGCGTCGACAGCGTCGGTCTTCAGGAGGCCCACAAGCCATTCCATATCGCCGCACTCATCATCGCTGCTGCCCTCTCCCGTACCCACATTCACGTCTATGATGTCCGCGCCCGCCTGCTTCTGCCTTATCGCCAGGTCCCTGAGTTTTTCTCCGTCGCGGGCAATCACGGCCTCTTTGATTGAGGGGATTGTCGCGTTTATCTTTTCACCTATTATGATCATGCGTCCTGCCGCTCCATGTGTAAGGAGGACCTCCGCCTATTCCAGACTCAGCCTGAAGAAAGGAGGTCAATGTGCTGGAAAAGGTCCGTAACCTGAGGCTCCCAACGCCCCGCGGGCGTGGGGACATAAGCCTCTCTGAAGGCCACTCAAGACTGAATTTGTGTCTACATGAATCAAGATCAATATCTGCCGAATTGATGGACTTTTTCAGCATTTTCATCTTTTTCCTGTTTACATATACCTTTGATCAATACCGGGAATCTCTTCCCTTATTCTCTTCCTTATCTCTGCGGGAATCACGCTCTCCGCAGGGGAACCGAGAACTGAAAGCACCTTCACACGCGCCCGCTCTTTAGCATCCGGGCTGCCTGCCTTCTCCCACTCCTCCCGCGTACTGCGGTCCGAGATCAGGGGCGAATACTGCTCCCTTCTCATGAACTTGCGAGTATGCCGCGCGGACACAAAGTGTCCCCCTGCCCCGATGTCTTTGAGCAGATCGAAGGCCATCGTATCGTCATTGACCTCAATCCCCTTCACTGCCCTCATAACCATGCCGAGTATTTCATTATCAGTTACATATTTTTCGTAGCTCGCGCACATGCAGAATTCAAGGAACCCCGCCGCATCGTGTATGAAATTGCCTCCCGCGAGGGCTACAAGGAGGCTTGTGATCGCCGACTCGTATCCCGCCTGCACATCCAGTGTCTTGGAGTCGGACATGCCGGCAGTAGAATAAATGGGCAGCCTGTAATGGCGTGCCATCTGAGACGCTGCGGCGTTCATCAAGCCCATCTCCACGGCGCCACTCAGATATTTCATGTCCTTCATGTCGGCAATACTCGAGATGCACCCGTAAAAAACGGGTGTCCCCGGATTTACCAGCTGCGAAAGCATTACCCCTGCCAGGGTATCGACATTCTGGACCACAAGGTTCCCTGCCAGTGTAATGGGGGACGTGGCACCGCAAAGGGGCTCGACCGGCGTAACAACAGGTATACCCACGGCGGCAACCTCCATCGTCAGTTCGCTGTATTTGTCGTCGAGGACAAAGGGACTGATGCCGCAGCACGTGACCATGGACACCAGGGGCCTTTCCCTCAGGGCGTCCGCCGAACCGGCTATCATTGCGGCCATCTTTATCACGTTTCTGATCCCCTCGACCGTATATACGCCTCCCATAATGTGTTTGCCGCAGTAAGCCAGGGCCGCACCGAACCTGTTGACGTCCACCGCTTCTTCCTGCACATCGCCGGGGAAAACAGGAAGCATGAACAGATGGATGTTGTCGAGCGTGTCGACGAGACGGGCGATGTCCCTTATATCGGACAGTCGGGCGGGCCGCTTCACTTCGCTGCCGGCCTCCATTACGTAGAGCGCCGTACCGCCTGTTCCGGCGTATACCTTTCTGCCCCCGACTTCCAGCGTGTGTTCCGGCTTCTGCCCGTAGAGAGTAATCGTTTCGGGGGCCCTGCCCGTGAGTTCCATCACCATGCCGGGGTCGATCTTCACCAGCCCGCTCCCACGGTCAACACGTGCTCCTGCACCGTAAAACAGTTCAAGTGCACGCGCGTTGCTCACCCTGATGCCGACCTCCGAGAAGACCTTCATCGACGTTTGGTGTATTTTTTCTATATTTTCCTCTGAAAGCGGTTTATACAGCCCGCCTTCAAGTCCCTTTGCTTCAATCATATTCATGAATCCTCATTAATAATTATTCTCTTACGCACTCCTTCGCGCGATACAGTTATACATGCCGCACATGACACACGGGTTTGTTGGGACATGCCCTATCTCCTCCCGTCTCCCGATGCCGAAAATGCCCGAAACGGATTTGCGGGGGTTCATAAGATAACTCTCGCTCAATTCAACACCAATCAGAGAGTTATCTAAAACGCTAAACAATTTCTTCTGTTCTTCAACCTTCCAGTCGCAATAGCCCGGGCTAAACCTCAGCGTCGTCCCTTCTCCCCGGTCGGTTCTGATTGCGTTGTATTTCCTCTGGAAGGCGTCCACCGTCTGCTCGGCGGCTGTCGAACCGATGGCATCCACTACATATGCCTCAGCCACCCTCTTCTGGTCCATGAGTTTGCGGATGAATGAATCGATTCCCTTCCCTATTGTCGCCACAAAGATGGCAGCCCTGTCGCATTGACCGCATACTTTCGATAGCTTATGGCTGCGGATAACGACGCCTTTTTCGAGGATCAGTCCCCCTCTTCCGGCCGACTTAATGTTCTTCTCGGTGTATAGAATCCTGGGCCGGATCAAGCAAGAAGACTTTTCGAGCGATCTCTCGATAACACGCAGCATCCTCCGGGACAAATTGCGGGGCCTGCCGTATCCCAGCAGACGGCTTATCCGGTCTATCGTTATCTGCGGACGAACGTCCGTCATTACCTTCACTGCTTCACCCCGGAAGAC
>JARRRI010000031.1:0-31799 GCA_037380845.1 Candidatus Sulfobium sp.
ATCCCTGCCTTCACCTCTCTTTTTCGCAAAAATGCAAAAGGATTTGTAGGAATGCATAGGGTAAGTGAGAAAGAAGTGTGGAAAAACAAGCAGTTAGAGATGGCATGGATTCTGCAATCTGTATTTGCAACAGGACGAAAGGAGGAGAGGGAGATGAAAGAGAGATATTCAAAGAAACTTACTTACATGGGGGCTGGATGCGGAGTGGTACTGTTTGCGATATTCGGACTGCTTCCGGGGTCGTTCCTGGGAGGGGTTATGGGACTCAACATAGCCGGAAGCCTGCTGGGGGTTCCGGTGACGGCGGGGATAGCCTCCAGACTGATAGTGGCCGCCTCGATGGTGGTAGGGGTGATGGTGTCGGGAATAATGTTTGTAACGGCCTTCTCCCTGATAGGCTGGCTGGCAGGGACGGTGGTGGACGGCCTGAGGGCCGGGAAGAAAGAGATGGCGGCAGAACACAAATGAAGCAGGAATGCAGAAGGCAGAATTAAATACAAAGCAGGAAGTAAAAAACCAAAAAAAGGAAAAGGAGGAAAGGGAAATGACGGACGACAGGAAAAATACGATGAAGGCGGGGACGAAGATAGGTGCGGCACTGGGGGCGATAGTATTTCTGGTATTCGGGCTGGTGCCGGGCTTCTACTTCGGCAGCTACGGGACGGTGGTACTGCTCAGCAGGCTTGCGGGGGGGCCGGTGGAGGCCACGACGATAGTAAGGATGCTCACGGTGGTGGGTATAGTGCTGGGGATCTTCTGCGTGGGGGCGGTCAGCATCGTACTGGGCTCCGTGTTCGGCACGAGCCTGGGGTATGCGGTGGACGTGGTCGGCAGCCTCGGCAAGGTGAAGAAGGCCGAGGAGGTGAAAATCCGCAGCTGAGTTTTTTGGTTACCTCCCCTCGGGCCCCTGCACGGCAGGGGCCCTATTTGTTGGTTCTGTCATCCCTGCTCTATTTTCGTTTGATTAAAAAAATTTAATAATTTATGAAAATTTGTGATTGAGATCACATCCCTCGTCTGTGCTTTTTATTATTGTTGAATTGAGGATTGCTGAATCGAAAAATTCTTATTCCGGGGGGAAAAAATGTTTACGCCGAAGAAAATTATTTTGTCGTTATCATTTGCCTTCATTTTGTTATGGACAGCATCGGCTTTCGCGTTGGTTATAGGGGGGCCCGTTCTGAATATGCCGGAGGGGGGATGGGACGACTTCGGACTGCTTATCCGTGCGGAAAGCGATGTAACTCTGGTGTCGGTCAGGTTTCCCAATCAGGGGCTTGCAGACGTCATCGAGTTGCGAAGCTACCCGGATTCAGCCCTGCTGGACAGCATCCCGGTGCCCGCCGGGGACACAAATGCCACCGTAAATATAAACTATCCTCTTAAGTCTCAGGAACTCTACAGTCTGGTTGCTACCACTCCCGACAACAGATATTACGGTGATGCACAGGACACGTATGCATTTCCTGCGGGGAATGCCGACATAACAGTGCTCTCCTCCTTCTGTGAGAGCCCCTATCCTTACGCCTACTGGTTTTCCTTTAACGACATAGTGACCCAGCCCTATACCCCCGAACTGGGGGCCGTCATCGACATAAAGCCCGGCAGTGATGTAAACAGGATAAACCTGAAGTCAAGAGGAGTTGTGCCTGTGGCGGTACTAACTACGGATGATTTCAATGCAACAGATATTGACCCGCAGAGTGTTATATTTGCGGGCGCCTATGCGGTCAGGTGGCAGATAGAAGATGTTGACGGCGATGGGGATGACGACATCCTTTTCCATTTCAGGACCCAGGACCTGAATATCGACGATTTTACAACCGCGGGGTTGACCGTTTCAGTGCCGGGCAGCGCGGCGGCTGTCCTTACCGGTGGCACTTTCGAGGGAATTCCCTTCTCCGGCTCGGATTCAGTTGACATCGTGCCGAAAAGATAGCTTTGTTATCCGGTCCTCGCAAGGGTGGAGGGGTGGGGCCTTAACGGCTCCCCCTTGCAGGATATTCTGCACGGTCTGACCGGACAAGTGCACCACATAATAATTTCACTTTCCAAAAACCGTCAAAATCTGTAAATTACAATATCACTCAGGCATTATTTTTATACAATGACGACGAACAAATGTAATATTGACGCCGATCCGGAACTTTTCAGGGACCTCATTAACAAATCAAACGATTCCATCTTCGCATTCCCCACCCGGAAAAGAACCGGAAAGACCACCGCATATATATGACTTAGCGTTTAATTTATATAAACACATGACTGTTCAGGAGTGCAAGCTTATGGCGTTCAGGAAATCCCGCAAAATTCGGTTAGGGCTGGCGGTCAAAAAAATTCAGGTCAACAGCCTGCGATGTTTTTTCAATCGGTGCGGTGAGGGCGCCGGAAGTCATGGTGGATATGGACATCCATATTCTTGTGATTGGCGACCTCAAGGGACTGCCCGGGGATACCGGCTGGGGTAAGGTGCCTACTCCAATCTTCTGATCTGTCAGCCCTGCAAAATAACTCTTGACATTCCTCCGGAACCGGACTATAAATGAATTAAGGAGTAGCCCACGATAAGTGGTGGTATTGCTCCTCTCAAAAAGCAGCACAAGATTTTGGATTGCGGGACAATGGTTAAGACAAGGCAGCGTCTTAACCAAAAATCTTACAGACAAAATCGCTGAATATGAGAGGAGTAAACACCACTTTTTTTGTCTTGCAACCAATAATTTGTGAGGTGGAAACCTCATGGCACAAACGACAAGTTACTATCTGCCATCTGTTGCATAAGTTGGCAGCGTCCCCTATTCCGGCCCCTGTTTTACTTATACAATCTTAAAAATTCATCAACGGTCATGCGCGCCTTGTCTATCGCATCACTGAGCAATCCCTTTTTTATTGGCTTGCCCTTATGCACAGGGATTGACAGGATGTTTTTGTTCCCTTCCTTCGACAAGTGCACATGACTTCCCGTCCGTCTTTCAATTGTCCATCCTGCCCTTTGAAAAGCCTTGATCACCCTCTCAGGCTTAAGCCCGTGAAGGCTGCTCATGAAGCTTTTTTAACCCGTTTCTTTTTCTTCTGCATCACTACAATATGGCCTTTGATTGCGTCCCGGATCATTTCGAGCGCCTCTTCGACGGTTTCGCCTTGTGATGCACATCCGGGCAGAGAAGGGCATTCAATCCAGTAACCGCCGTCCTCTGTATCCGGGTGGAGAATGACGGCGTATCTTTTGCCCTTCACAGTAACCTCGTACTTCTTTTCTTTTTGTAAGGCAACTATTTCGCCCTTGAGGTCTTCCATAATTTCTCCCAAGGCGAGGGAAAAGACAAGCTGTCCGCTTTTCAGCGTGTCAATAATTTCCTTCCGGTCCTCAGTTAAGACAAAAATGGTTTCGCCGTCTGTTAATAACCGGAGTTCGGAAAGCGGCCTTTCTATTCCCGGCATGTTCTTCTTGAGGTAGTGTATGGCCTTTCTGACCTTCTGGAGACTGACGCCTTTATCCATGAGAGTCTTTGCAACTTTCAACTGCACAATATCACTAAACGAGTACAGGCGGACCGAACCACGCCCTATTGCTTCACTGATCGACGGCTTAATAAAGTGTGTGCGGTCCCAATAGTCAACCTGTCTAAAGGTAAGCCCCGTAATCCGCGCTACTGTCTTACTATTAAAATTCATACACACCCCTTTCAGTTGTATGATAACTACGTAAATGTAATTATGATACTTTGAATAGTGGCCATTGTCAAGAAGCGGAGTGGGGAAGTCGGCAGAGGTTTATTGAGAGGTCAAAGAGGAAATGATAACGTAAAATATTTTTCGCGCAATTGAGTCATGGCGACCTTGAATCTGGTAATGTAGTTTCGCCAAAAACACTTTACCGGAGGAGGAACACCATGACTCAGGGACATTCTAACGCAAAGAGAGGCAAAATTATCCAGGTTGACGCTTCTGGACGAAGAGGCAGCTATGCTCTGCGGAGCTAAGCGATATGAAAGGACAGATGAGCGGCAGAACACCAGGGCCGGCTATTACAGCAGGAAGCTCCACACTAAAGCAGGCGAGGTTGATTATCAATATATTAGTGGCGGGAGCGTGTGGGAATCGAACCCACCCTGCCCTCTTTTGGAAGGCAACATTGGATTTGAAGTCCAAGCGGGACACCAGAACCCGATACACTCCCGTAGGCCCTCAGGGCTTGCGCAAGCCTTAAAATGATACTGGATTTCGCCGGTTATCGCAAGCACTGCGATAGCCGGAAGTATGGCAGGAGCTATTTCTTCTCCAGCAGGATCTTGTGCCTGAGCAGGGAGACCTCCTTTATCTGCCCTTCGAAGACCTTCTGCTCGCCGAAGAGGTTCTTCAGGAAAACCTTGCCCTCTTCGGGTTTCATGATATCCACGTTTTCGAGATAGAGCTCCTCACCGCCGTCCTTGATCACATATGCATTGGCTTCACACATTTTCAGTCTCCTTTATCTTCGCTATCATCATATCTATCATATGGGGGAGCGGTTCCCTGTTTACCCCCACTATGTCCACGCCCTCCTGGTTGAGCGGAAGCAGTATCCTCCTGGCACCCGACGACACGACCGCAGACGCCATTCTGGCGGTCACCTCGCCCAGCATGGCGTCGGGCAGGGCGATACTGAGGGGGCCGATTATCATGTCTACCCTCCCCGAATTCCAGACGATCGCATTCTCCCCGGTGGCGCCTTTGTTTGCCCTTGATTTCATCATCGCCGTCGTCGCCGCCGCATTCGTTCCCAGGGCGATGATCTCCACCTTCTCGCCGAACTCCTCCCGCAGCTTTTTCACGATCAGGTTGCCGATGCCGCCCCCCTGACCGTCTATTACAGCGACTTTGAACATATTTGAAGTATAAGAAAACGGCTGATACCTGTCAAACAAACCACGGAGCGGCAAAACTTTGACTCTTTTTCGAAGATCGGAGATAATAGTTTCAGCTGTCGCTACGGAAAGGGGACGAGATGGTGGGGTGTAAAGACATTGCCGTACTGGCCAGAAAGGGTTCCGTACTGAGATTTCTGCACGGATTTTTCGACGGCAGCAGGGCCTACAAGGTGTGTTATGCCGCAGACCCTGCCGCCTTCCTCAAGACGTTCAGGAGAAAATCGCCCGCGGCTGTAATAGCGGAAGGCGCGATGCTGCAGAAAGTGGCCGACAAGATAGACGGGGTGCCGACAATCGCCGTGATCCACGGCAACGTGAAAAGCGACATCGAGAAGGCCATTACCTGTCAGGCAAAGAGCTATATCCTGAAGCCTTACCTCGATATCGACCTCGAATACAAGCTGGCCTCAGCAATCGCCGACAAGGACACGATAGAAAAGATAGAAAACGAGAGAAGGGAGCTTGAGGCGATCGTCGACCTCACCCAGCTCCTACTGGCCACCCTGGACCCGAGGGAACTCCTTTACCGGATCGTTGCCAAGGTCGCCGAGATAATCCCGGTCACACGCTGTTCCATAATCAAGGCCGACAAGAGGCACAGGGCCGCCTTCGTGGTGGCGAGCTATGAAGACCCCAACATTACCAGCATAAGACTCATGCTCAGCAAATATCCGGAAATAGATGAAGCGCTCAGGTCGGGAAAGCCCATAGTGATCAACGATGTCTCTAAAGCCCCGCTGATGAGCAAGGTGAGAAAATTCATCGAGCCCCTGGGCATAAGCTCGATATTGGTGGTGCCCATCTTACTCCGCAACAAGGTGATCGGCACCCTTTTCCTCAGGACTTCGAGATCGGGCCACACCTTCAGTCAGAACGAGATCAGGCTGCTGAATGCCCTTGCCAACGCGTCTGCCAACGTCCTTCACAACGCCTTTCTCTTCGAACAGATGGAGGGTGAGAAGGCGAGACTCGAAAAGCTGGCGATCACCGATTACCTGACGGGGATATATAACGTCAGGTTTTTCTATCACAGGATCATCGAGGAATTCATCCGGTGCCAGCGATATAGTCTGCCGGTCAGCTGCCTCATGATCGACATCGACTTCTTCAAGAGGATCAACGATGAATACGGCCACAAGATCGGGGACGAGGTGCTGAAAGAATTCGCCAGGCTGCTGAAAAAAGGCACACGGAAGAGCGACGTACTCGCCCGCTATGGAGGCGAGGAGTTTATCCTGCTGCTCACCCAGACGGCCCTCGACGGCGCAATCGCCGAGGCCGAAAGAATCAGGGAATATGTCGAAGCCCAACGTTTCAGGGGCCTGAAAAGGAAGGGGGGGCTTACGGTGAGCGTAGGCATAGCCGTCTATCCTCATCCGCAAGTCAGGACGCACGACGACCTCATATCGTGTGCGGACAAGGCCCTCTTCATCGCCAAGCACATGGGCAGGAACCGTGTGGCCGTATATCAGGAAGAAAAGCAGCCGCCGCGGAAAGGCAGGCGGAAAAGGCCTTCCGGCCCGCAAGACAAGGCGTAGTGTTCCCGCCCCGAGGGGTCATTTACCTATAAAGTGGAAATCATTACCTGCCACATAAATGCAGATTTCGACTCCCTTGCCTCGATGATCGCGGCAAAGAAGATTTATCCCCGTGCCTCACTGGTTTTCCCCGGCTCACAGGAGCGCAAGGTGCGCGATTTTATCGAAGTGTTCGATCCGGCGGAGATAAAACGTCTGAAGGATATTGAGCCGGCGAAGACCGCGAGACTTGTCATAGTGGACGCAAAACAGCCCGACAGGATCGGACCTCTGGCTGAACTGCTCTCTGTCAAAGGACTCAGGATCCATATCTACGACCATCATCCCCCCGAGGAAAACGATATCAAGGGCGAGCTGGTAAAGATCGAGGAAGTAGGCGCCACTGCTACGATCTTTACCGAGATGCTGAAGGAAAGGAGACTCCACCCGACCCCGATGGAAGCGACCGTCCTCGCACTGGGCATATACGAGGAAACAGGGTCTCTGCTTTTCCCCTCCACAACAGAGAGGGACCTTCAGGCCGTCTCGTACCTTTTGAAGAGGGGCGCCAATCTGAACATAGTCTCCAGTTACATGAAGACGGAGCTGAACGTGGAAGAACTGGACCTGCTCAACGAGCTTGTAAAGTCGTCCACGGAGATTGTGATGAGGGGCATACGGATCGTCATAGCGAAGGCCTCGCGCGAATTTTATGTGGGGGATGCCGCACATCTGGCCCAGCGAATAATGGAAATGGAAGATATCGACGCCCTGGTGCTTCTTCTGGACATGGAAGGCAAGATACTCATCATCGCCAGGAGCCGGGCGCCCGAACTGGACGTTTCGGAACTGGCTAAGGAGTTCGGGGGAGGAGGACATCCCAGCGCGGCCTCCGCAACCATCAAGGAGGCTTCCCTGGAGGTCGTGGCGGACAGGATAAAGGCCTTGCTGCCGCTCCATGTAAAGCCCGGCAAGGTCGCTTCCGACATTATGAACAGTCCGGTGATCGCCATACAGTGGGACAGATCCATAAAGGAGGCGGAGGAGACCATGACGAAATACGGTGTGAACGTGCTCCCCATCCTCAAGGACGACGAGTATGCCGGACTCATTTCGAGGGAGATTATCGAGAAGGCGCTTTTTCACGGGTTCAGAAAAAACAAGTGCATAGAATTCTCGACCTCCGATGCGGTCACAGTCGGGCCGGACACCCCCATTAGGGACATCGAAACTGTGATGATAGAGCAGAACCAGCGGTTCATGCCCGTCCTGGAAAAGGAAAAGATAGTAGGGGCGATCACCAGGACGGACCTCCTGAGGGTCCTCTACGAGGAGTTCCTCCGGAAGAGGCAGATCGACAAGGAAGACACCACCGAGAGGACATCCCCCGGAAGGAACCTCGCCTCCTGGCTCAGGGAGAGGTTCCCGGAAAAGGTGTACAGGACCCTCAAGGCCGCCGGTGAAACAGCGGAGCGCATGGGGTTCAACAGCTATCTGGTGGGGGGGTCGGTAAGGGACCTGCTCCTGGGCCAGGAAAATCTTGACATCGACATCGTGGTAGAGGGCGATGCTATCCGTTTTGCCAGGGAACTGGCCGGCCAGCTTCAGGCGAAGGTCCGCTCGCATCACCGGTTCGGCACCGCCCACCTCAGCACGGAAGGGCTTGAACTTGACGTCGCGACCGCCAGGACCGAATATTATGAATCCCCCGCCGCCCTCCCCAAGGTCGAGACCTCATCTATAAAGCGGGACCTGTACCGGAGGGACTTCACCATCAATACCCTGGCCGTGAAGCTCAATCCGAGGGACTTCGGGCAGCTGATCGATTTCTTCGGGGGCCAGCGGGACCTGAGGGAAAAGACGATCCGTGTGCTCCATAACCTCAGCTATGTCGAAGACCCCACGCGGGCGTTCCGCGCTATCCGGTTCTCTGAAAGGTTCGGCTTCAAACTGAGCAAGCATACCGAAAACCTGATAAAATCAGCCATACAGATGAACCTGTTCGGGATGCTCTCGGGGTCAAGGCTATACGACGAGCTCATGCTGGCATTCAACGAAACAAACCCGGTGCGGACGCTTCGGAGGCTTGCGGACTTCGGACTCCTGAAGGTGATACACAGGGACCTCAGGTTCGACGAAAGACTGGAAATGACCCTCGCCTCGATGTATGAGACGATCGCCTGGTACAACCTGCTTTACCTGGAAGAGAAAGTGGACGCCGGGATACTTTACCTTATGGCCCTCCTCTCAAACCTTCCCGATACGGGGAGAAAAGAGGCCCTTGACAGGCTGTCCGCGCCTCCCCGGGGCAGGAAGGTCATCGTCAAAAGCATGAGCCAGTCGGGCGAAATTCTCAGGCGGCTCCCCCTCCACGACCCCGCCGCGATCTACCATCTCCTGAAGAATGTGGACACCGAGATCATCCTGTTCTCCATGGCACTCACCCAGGATACGGAAAAGAAAAAGGAGATATCAAGATACCTGGTGGAGATGAGGAAGACCGGCCCTCTTCTGAAAGGCAGGGACCTGCTGAAGTTCGGCATCCCGCAGGGACCGGTATACTCGAAGATACTGAACGATCTGCTGGAGGCCCAGCTCAGGGGGGAGGTAAAGACCGTGGAAGACGAGAAGAATTTTGTGCGTGAGCGCTACCTGAAAAAACAGCCGAAAGACCACCCGGGAAAAACATGATTATTCCTCCCTCACCCTGGCCGCTTCTACTCTTACCATGGCTGTCCCCTGGTCATACATCCCCAGCTTCTTTGCCGCGCCCATGCTGAGATCGATAATCCTCTTGCCGGCCTCCGGGTTCTCGTCGCAGGGGAAAGGCCCGCGGTCGTTCACCCTCACTATAACAGAGCGTCCGTTTTCGAGATTCACCACCCTGACGTACATGGGAAGAGGCAAATATTTATGGGCCGCAGTCAGCCCGGACGGTTCGAATGCCTCTCCGTCAGCAGTCATGTGCCCCCCGCTTCTGCGTCTGGTCTCATAGCCGTACCAGGATGCGATGCCTGTCTCCCTGTAATGCTCTGCCTTTTCAACGGACATGGGCAAATATCTCCTACCACGGACCGTATACGGAAAATTCTTTACACGGCCCAGGCGGATTGCCTCTTTCGGCGGAAGGCCGTCAATTTCCTGGAAATCATGTGTCAACGGCCACTCAAGCGGCGCCTTTACAACCTCATACGTGAATTTGCCGATCCTGTAAACAGTCTTCGTGCCGGCGGCCGTTACAGTATAACCGGTCTTCACGACCCAGACGCTGCCATTCACGGCGCCTTTTGTAACGTCATACGGGGCGGTTATCAGAACACAGCCTGCAGAGAGAAGAAAGAGAACGGCCGGGAGGAAGAACTTCAGCCTCATTTATTCAGATCGCCGGAGAAGAATGAGGAGTTGAGGCGTATAAGCCTGTTCTTAAGGACAGCCACCTCGCCGTCCTTCTGAAGTCTGTCAAGGACCCTGGTGACCGTCTCACGGGTAAGACCCGCCATGTCGGCGATATCCTGATGGGTAAGCTTGTAATTAATGACCAGGCCGTCTGCCGTCTTTTCACCGTTGTTGTAGGAAAGGATGATCAAAAGCATTTTTACCCTCTGTATCGCGTTCTTGGAATTCAGAATATGTATCCTCTTCCAGGATTCGCGCAGCCTTCCGCACAGGATATGAAGTAATGTGTCCAAAACCTTCGCCTGGTTCAGAAGGAGGGAGTAAAAGTCATTCTTCGAGATAATGGCCACGAGCGAATTTTCAATCGCCAGGACGGTCGCAGGCGAGGTCTTGCCGTCTATAAGGGACACCTCGCCAAAAAACTCCTCGGAGCGGTGTATGGCGAGGATTATTTCCTTCCCCTCCTCGGTCGCTTTGACCACCTTTACCTTGCCGAACAGGATCACGTACATGAAATCATTGGTGTCTTCTTCATGGAGGATGACCTCATTTTTTGAAAACTCCTTGATGACCACCTTGGTGCTGATCTCCATGAGTTCTTCATCTGTAAGGGAATGGAAGAGGGGAATACTCCTCAGGAAGTCAATTTTTACATTTTCCATGACAACACCTGCGCGAACCCCTTGTACTTTCTCTTGATCTCGCGGATGCTCGCCCGGACGTTGACAGTCCCGGGACAGAGCAAATATCTGTTAAAAAGGTATCCCATACCCCCCTTTTTGGCCGAAGGAAGATATAACTCCTCTCCTGCACACGCGGGGCGACCCTCTGCGGAGACCTGCTCCCGGCGGGATGAGGAAAAAATCTCCGGATATTGTCTGTTCAATTTGAGACCCCTCAAATATCAGTCGTCCCGGGGCCACGCCGGGCTGACTCATCGCGGCGGGACCTTCTCATCCACAAAAATTCCTGAGCCACCAACATCGCCGCTGTCATTAGAAAGATTACTGCAAAATGCCGGAGAATGTAAACCGTTCGGGACGTTTTGCCCGCAGGAAAAGGCGCCTTTATGGAAATCCGGCGTGATTTTGATCACATCAATTCCTGTTTTCAGGATGTAATCTAGGTATATCCGAAATTCGAAAGGGAGGGGAACATGAGACTTATCGATTCAACGGAAGATCTTCCGGAGGCCGGCATCGCATCCTCCTGTGTCGTGGCCGATCTGGTTGCCCCGGGGTTTTTTCCGCCGACTGAGCCGGAAGATGTCGATGACCTTCTCGCGGACACCGCAACAAAGTCCGGCGATTATAAGTACACCGGAGTTCGCTCAAAAGAACAGCGGGGGACAGAAAATTCCGAGAGAACGGAAGACCTCGTCCAGACTTACTTCCATTCAATGGGCAACATCTCGATCCTTACAAGGGACGAGGAGGTAGAACTCGCCAGGAAGCTCGAAAGTGGAAGGGAGACTATCAGGGAGGTCATCTCTGCAGTCCCTCTTTACGGGGTCATAACCGAGAGACTGCAGCCAGATGAAAACACCGGGGACGAGTCCGAAGATGACAGGGCCCTGGAGATGACTCTTGATATCCTCGGCGGTCTCGTCGGCGAGGTTGAGGCAGCCAAAGCGGAAGGCGACGGGGGCTGCCCGGGGAAGGAACTCGAAAGAAGGTTTGAATCTGTCGCCGGACTGACGATGAAGGACGTCCTTGACAGGTGGGAGACGGTCAAGGCAGCGCGTGCACAAGTGACGGAAGCCAGGAATGAATTGGTTTCGAGAAACCTCAGACTTGTAGTGAATATCGCCAAGAATTATGTAGGCAGGGGGCTTCCGCTTCTGGACCTGATACAGGAAGGCAATATCGGCCTCATGAGGGTAGTAGATAAATTCAAGCACGAAAAGGGCTTCAAGTTCAGCACTTACGCAACATGGTGGATCAGGCAGGCTATAACGCGTGCGATCATCGACCAGACAAAGACCGTCAGGGTGCCGGTACACATTGTAGAGCTCTACAACAAGGTGTCCAGAACGTCAGTTGAAATGGCACAGGAACTGGGCAGAGAGCCGAGCGACCAGGAAGTGGGGGAACAGATCGGGGTGTCCGAAAGGCGGATAGCCGAAATCCGGTCGGCTGTGAAAGACACTGTGGCCCTTCAGACGCCGGTCGGAGAAGAAGATGGAGGAGTACTGGAAGACTTCCTCGCCGACAGGAACGCCGCTTCCCCATATGCAGACGCGGAGAAAAAGGAGTTGTCGAGACGTATTGTCAAGATCCTGAAAACACTCAAACCGAAAGAAGAGGAAGTGATCAGGATGAGATTCGGCATAGGAGTCGACAGGGACCACACACTGGAAGAAGTGGGGAAACGCCTGCTGATTACGAGGGAGAGGGTAAGGCAGATCGAGGCGCAGGCCCTGAGAAAGCTGAGACATCCGGTGAAACTCGGTATTTTGAGCGAATGTCCCCGCGATCTATAGAGGTCGGGAACATTATTCTCGCTCGTCATTCCGGGGCAGTAATCGGGGAGCCGGGTTTAGTCGGGCAGCGTACGCCCGAGCGCTGACCAAGGCGGAAAGCGATCAGAAATCAGTCCCTTCCGGCCGTTTCCCGGTTTGTTTGGGCTTGCCTTCCAGGCGCTCGATGATATCTTTTTCCTCGGTGTTCAGCCTGGATACTTCATCGTTGAATTTCTTGATCCTCTTGTCGAGATCGGAGGCACGGCCGGAGAGTTCGTTATACTGTTTCTCGGTCATCCAGTCCGGGGCCTTGTCCATATCTGTCTTAAGCTGCTGCCTGGTCTTCAGCAGCCTTGCACGCTCCTCCTGAAGTTCACTTTTCCTCTTCCTTATCTCTGTGAGCTTATTCTCCAGGTCTTTTCGGGGTGATGCGACGTCGGGCCGTCCATCCTCTTCAGCGGCCCCGGCCTTCCCTGATACGCTCTCGCCGGACGGCTCCCCCGTGGACATTTCCCCGCCGGAAGCAGCCCGGCCTTCGCGAATTTTCTCCATCTCGGAGACATTATCCTTATCTATGGTAAAGAAACCGCCGCCCCTCGAACATACCAGTTCTCCGGCCTTTTCCTGACAGCTTTCAGCCGTGATGCTCCTTCCGTTATTGAGAATGATTTTGACATCGGAAAGGACGGGCGCGGGGAGCATAATGCAGACCGCGAAGGAAACACCGGCGAGCAGCTTATTTGGAAACACCATTAGTCGCGCTCTTCCCTTTGCCTGTGTGTTCGAGAACAAGCTTTATCAGTGCCTCCGCATCCTTCCCGCCCAGCAGTACAAAGCCGTCGGGCATGACCAGCGTGGGAGTTCCGGTAATATCAAGCTCCTTCGCCAGCCTGATATTATCGTCGACCACATGTGTGTCACAGTCAGGCGCAGGAACGGGCTTCTTTTCAAAATTCTCTTCAAGCAGCTGCAGCGATTTCTCGCAGACTATCGACTTCGCTTTTTCATAGGCGCCCTTGTGCATCGGCAACGGGAACATTTTCAACAGAAAAACGATATCTTTTCTCTCTTCCACCACCTTCTTCATCTCCCGATGAAGTCTCGCGCAGTATGGTCAATCGGGGTCGGTAAAAACGACCACCCTGTAACGTGCCTTGCTGTTCCCCATCACCAGTGCATTGTCCACGGGTATCCTGGAAACATCAACGTACCTTGCGGGCTGCGCCGACTGGAGTGTCTGGGCGGTCTTGTTGGAGGCGGTGTCTACTTCGAATATGGACCCTCCCACCACGTATTTCTTCGAAAAGCTGACGTAGAGAACCCCCTTTTTGCCCTGTTCGTCCACGGTGACCTGCCACAGCCCCTTGATGGGGCTCATTTTGATCCCCAGCACTTTAGCGTCGGAAGCGTGGAGTTTGGTCAGGATATGCCGGACCTCCGACATTTCTAGTGAATGGCACTTCTTGCAGTCAGCCTCGCATCCCCCGAAGGCAAACGCATTTCCGGAGAGCAGAAAGACCGAGAGGATAGAAATGACAAAAAACAATTTTTTCATCGATGCTTCTCCTTACGTGGCATTGGCAGCGGGCGAAAGGGGAATACCCTCTTGCCGGCCCGATTGTTAATTATATACCATCAGCAATACTATTTTCATGCAATCCCGGCATGGAACGGCCTTCAGGACGAACCTCGCCTTCCTTTTTTATCTCTTAACCCTGAGGACGCCTTCCATCTGGCTTATTTTCTGGATCACGGTATTGAACTGTGAGATATCCCTGACCTCCACAATAAAAGTGATATGTCCTTTCCTGTCCTGGGTGGATGTCGCTTCCAGGTGGTTGATGTTGATGTCAACCGATGAAATCAGGGCACTGAGGTTGGCCAGGATCCCGGGTTTGTCGATCGTCTCGACGAATAGCCGGGCGTTGGCGGTCGCCTCGGGAGACGACTGCCATTCCACATCCACAAGGCGGGCATCCTCCACCACCAGCCTCTCCAGATTGGGACAATTCCTGCGATGTATCGTCACCCCTTTGCCCACCGTAACGAAGCCCACGAGACTGTCCCCTGGTATGGGATAACAGCACTTTGCAGTATGATACAGCACGTTGTCTATGCCCTTGATGCTCACGCCCTTCTGTTCTTTGACCGGTTTCTTCAGCTTTACGGTCTCTGCCTCTTCCACCGGTCTTTCCGGCATCAGCCTGTTCACTACCTGATGCGGGGAGATCTTTCCGAACCCAACCGCCACATAGAGGTCTTCCACCGCATGCGTTCCCAGGGCCCTGGCGACATCCTGCATTTCGGCACTCTTGATGAGAGAAACGTTAAGGTTATGCCGTCTCAGCTCAGCCTCCAGGAGTTTCACCCCGAGTTCGCTGCTCTGGTTTCTCTCTTCCGCCTTTATCCACTGTTTGATGCGCGTCCGGGCCCTCTGGGTCACTACAAATTTCAGCCAGTCCCTGCTTGGCGTATGGTTGGGGGAAGTGATAATCTCTATCGTGTCCCCGTTTTACATCTTGTATCTGAGCGGCACTATCTTGCCGTTTATCTTGGCCCCCACGCATTTGTGGCCGACCTGGGTATGGACCGTATATGCAAAGTCTACAGGTGTAGAGCCGATCGGCATCTCCTTTATCTCGCCCTTGGGAGTGAACACGTATACGACTTCAGGCACGACTTCTCCCTTCACGGCCTCCAGGAAGTCCATCGCATCGGGCACCTCCTTCTGTACCTGGACCAGGTCCCGGAGCCATGAGATATACTTGCTGCTCTTTTCGTCGAAGTCGCCCCTCTCCTTGTACTTCCAGTGGGAAGCTATTCCTTCTTCAGCTATCCTGTGCATCTCCTCCGTCCTGATCTGGAACTCAACTCTCTCGCCCTTGGGTCCTATAACGGTGGTATGCAGTGACTGGTACATGTTGGACTTCGGAACACCTATGTAATCCTTGAACCTCCCCGGGATGGGTGTCCACAACGAGTGTATAAGTCCCAGTATGGCATAACAGTTTGCCTTGGTGTCGGTCAGTATCCTGAGGCCTATCACGTCGGAGACCTGATCGAAAGTGATCCTCTGCTTCTGCATCTTCTGATAGATGCCGTAATAATGTTTGACCCGGCCCGACACCTTTCCCGGCAGCCCCTCGGCCCTGAGCTTTTTCGTCACCAGTTCCCTCACCTCGTTCATATACCCTTCCTGCTCCTCCTTGCGCTTGGCTACCTTCCTGGCCAGCTCCTCATAAAGTTCGGGCATGAGATACCGGAAGCTCAGGTCTTCTAACTCCGTCCTCAGCCAGCCCATGCCGAGCCGGTTGGCCAGGGGGGCATATATCTCGAGGGTTTCCGCAGCTATCCTGAGCTGCTTGTACTGGGGAAGGTACTGAAGGGTCCGCATGTTGTGCAGCCTGTCCGCAAACTTGATCAGTATAACCCTTACGTCTTCGGACATGGCGAGAAGCATCCTTCGGAAATTCTCGGCCTGGGCCTCCTTTTTTGTCTTGAACTCCATTTTTGAAAGCTTCGTCAGTGCCTTGACGATAAATGCGACTTCCCTGCCGAAAAGGTCCTCAATATTCTCAAGAGAAGCGCCGGTGTCCTCGATAGTGTCGTGCAACAGGCCTGCCGAGATGGAAGCGATGTCCATCTTCATGTCTGCAAGGGTATAAGCGACGGCAAGGGGATGCTTTATGAAGGGAGAACCTTCGCTTCTCTTCTGGCTGCAGTGGGCCTCCCTGGAAAATTGATAGGCGTTCTTCAATATCTCCAGGTTTTTCTCATGAGTGTAAACTCTGACCTTCTCCAGAAGGCCGCTTAGGGTGAAGATCTCCGGCATGCCCTATTATACACCGTGAAAAGGGATGGGGCGCAAAGTCGCACCCGGCAGACTATGCCGTAAACCCGTACGGTTGTCGGGAAGTTCGTCAGGTAAGGTACCGCGCTCAGATGCTCGGTCTGACGGCCTTGAGGAAAAGCTGCAGATACCTGCCGCCGTTCCATTGATTGATTCCCGGGGTAAAAACCGCATCTATGGCAGCCGGGGAATCGAGGTCGTCGTAGAGGGCGGCCATTCCGAATCCTATGGCATCCATTGTCCGGGAATGCTTTCTTACGGTCAGCTTGAGATGTCTGCCGCCGACAATCCTGGGGTTCACAACCGATAAATCCCTGGTTCCAAGGAGCGGCTCGGGGTTTGCGTAACCCGTCGGCTCAAGCAGCTCCAGTTCTTTCACCAGTGCATGGGTAACATCGGCCAGCCTGACCGAAGCATCTATCTCCAGGGAAGGGACAAGTTTATCTTCCTCCACTTCTCTTTCCATTATGTCCTTCATCGCTCTCACAAATTCCGGGATATGCGCCGTCTTCATCGTAAGGCCGGCAGCCTGCTTGTGCCCTCCGAAGGACAACAGAAGTTCTCTGCAGCCCGTCAGGCCGCGGCATATATCGAAGGCGGGTATGCTCCGGGCCGAACCCCTGGCGACACCCTCTTTTACGGACAATATAAAGGCCGGCCTGCCATATTTCTCAGCCATCCTTGACGCGACAATCCCAAGAACACCCTGGTGCCAACCTTCGGCTGAGAGTATGATAACCGGACCGGGTTCTGAGGGACCCAGCTTTTCGGCCGCCTCCTGATAAACCTGCTCCTCTATCCTTTGACGGTCGGAATTAAGACCATCAAGCCACGCGCTCAGATCCGCGGCTTCGTCCTCCTTTTCAGAAAGCAAAAGACGCACTACATCGCCGGAATCTCCCAATCTTCCCGCGGCGTTCACCCTCGGCACCATGGTAAAAGATAAGGACCCGGCTTTGACCTCCTTCGCTCCCAGTCCGGAAACTTCCTTCAGGGCCCTGATGCCGGGCCTTTTGCCGTTGCGGATGTATTCCAGTCCCTCCTTGAGAATAATCCGGTTTTCCCCCGTCAGGGGGACCACATCGGCAACCGTTCCGAGGGCAGCCAGGTCGAGCAGGGGAAGGAAAGCGTCTCCTGAAAAACCCGGCATGCCCGCTGCCGCAAGGGCCTGTGCAAACTTGAAGGCGATCCCGGCCCCGGCAAGCTCCCTGAGCCCGGAATCGCCTGTCATCAGCTTAGGGTTCACCACTGCAAGCGCCTCAGGCAGTACGAAATCACCATGGCCGGTGTCGAATTCACCTTTTCCGGAAGCCGTAGCCGTCAGGGGTTCGTGGTGGTCGGTGATGATCACATCGATCCCTCGGGCCTTCGCTGCGGAAGAGGCCTCGAAGGAAGTAATCCCGCAGTCGACCGTGATAATAAGCCGGGCATTTGCAGCAACCGCCGCCTGGGGGTGAAATCCGTATCCATGCACCATGCGATGGGGGATAAAATAATGCGCCTCAACCCCGATCATCCGGAGCGCACAGACCATGATCGCCGCAGCGGTCAGGCCGTCGGTGTCGTAATCCCCGTGGACCAGAACACGCTCCCGGCGGCGCGAGGCTTCCCGGACCCTCTCCACGGCGAGCCGCATGCCGGGGAGACCGAAGGGATCGGACAGAGCCGTGATTCCGGACGAAAGAAAGTCCCCTACATCACCGGCTGTTCTTATCCCCCTGTTGATAAGGACCTGGGCAAGGACGGGTGAGACTGAAGCGGTCTTTGACAGGTAATCAATGAATTCGGGGTTCGTCCTGTTTAAAAACCAGCGCCTCTGCACATCAGAATCTCATCTCTTTGCAAAAGGCCGGTTCTTCTTCCAGAGGAGCAGAACCGGACTGGCCACATAAATGGAAGAATAAGTGCCGACGATGATGCCCGCAAGAATGGCAAAGGCAAAATCATGGATGACATCCCCGCCGAAAACAAACAGGGCAAGGGCTGCGAGGAAAGTAGTCAGAGAGGTTATTATGGTCCTTGAGAGCACCTCATTGATGCTCCTGTTGATGACGCCAGGTACCGGCTCCTTTGACTGTATTCTCAGGTTCTCTCTTATCCTGTCGAACACAACGACAGTGTCCGTGAGCGAATAACCCGCTAGCGTAAGAAGCGCGGACACAACTATAAGATTTATCTCCTTCCCCAGAATGAAAAATATACCCAAAACCGCGATAACGTCGTGAAATGTGGCAATAGTCGCCCCGACACCGAACTGAAATTTAAACCGAAAAGCAACGTATATGAGTATGCCGAGAGCCGCCATAATGATGGCCTTGGCCGCATCGGACCGGAGCTTGCTGCCCACCTTGGGACCGATGGACGTCGTCAAATCCACGACGTATTTCGCCCCTGAGAGGTTCTTCGAGACAGCGCCCGTGATCTCGTGTGCTATCTTGTTAATGTCACCCTCGGAGCGCTTGGTGCTTATTATCACCCTGTTTTCGGAGGGAATGTCCTGAAGGGTTACGTCCTTCAGGCCTGCCTTATCCAGGGCGGACCGGACGCTCTGGAGCTTCACGGGGTTTTCGAATTTGAGTTCGACGGTCGTGCCGCCTGCGAAATCTATGCCCAGGTTGGCCTTTCCGGTTGCAAGCCCCACAATAGCGATGATCCCGAGGATCATGAGCGAACCGGACACGAGAATCGTGATATATTTTTTTCCTATAAAATCTATATTGGTTTTCCTGAGTATCTCTAACATGGCGCCCCCTATATGCTGACCTTTTTGATGTTGTATCTGCTTGTAATCAGGTCGAAAATCGATTTCGTGCCGACGAGGGCCGTGAACAGGTTGATGGCGACGCCCAGGCTTAGGGTCACGGCGAACCCCTTGATCGGCCCCGTACCGAACTGAAACAGCACCGCCGCCGTGATGAGGGTAGTAACGTGGGAATCGAATATCGTCCACCAGGCCTTGTCATAACCCGAGTCGACAGCCGATCGAGGAGGTTTCCCCGCCCGTATCTCCTCCCTTATCCTCTCGAACATGAGCACGTTTGAGTCAACAGCCATCCCGACGGCGAGAATAACTCCCGCGATGCCCGGCAGCGTCAGAGTGGCATTAAGAAACGCCATGGCGCCGAAGAGAAGAACAAGATTCAGGACCAGGGCAAAGTCTGCGATCAGACCGGACATCCTGTAATACATGAACATGAACAAGATAACTGCAATGGTGCCGATAATGCCGGCTATCTTGCCTGCCTTTATTGAATCGCTCCCAAGCGTGGGTCCTACCGTGACATTCTGGAGCATCTTCAGCGGCGCCGGGAGTGCGCCCGCCCTGAGGACAATGGCAAGGTCCTTCGCCTCATCCATTGTAAAATTGCCCGTTATCTGTGCGCTGCCGCCCGAGATCTTCTCCTGGATGACGGGGGCGGAATAAACGTTGTTGTCGAGGATGATAGCAAGTCTTTTCTTGACATTTGCCCCTGTTATCTCTTCGAACCGCTTTGCCCCTTCGGCATTAAAGGATATGGAAACATAGGGCTCTCCGAACCGTGAATCCAGACTGACCTTCGCCTCACTGAGAGAATCACCGGTAAGAACGGCGTCCTTCTTGAGAAGAATGGGTACTTCCCTTACTATGCCGGTATCCGGATTGAGCTTCCGCTCGAAGAGGATCTGGTCCCCGGAAGGTATCTTGCCGGCGAACTCCTTCAATACCGACTGCTGATCGCCCGGTTGAATAGCCGATGGCAGCTGTGCCGCCACAGGCGATGAATCGTCTACCAGTTTGAATTCGAGCTGAGCCGTCTTTCCGATAAGGTCTATAGCTCTTTCGGGGTCTTTCACCCCCGGGAGCTCCACGACGATTTCGTTTTCGCCCTGACGCTGGATCGACGGTTCGGCCACTCCAAACTGGTCTATGCGGTTCCTGATAGTTTCGAGCGCCTGGTCGGCTGCGTTGTCCCTTATCTTGGCGGCCTCCTTGCCGGACATCTTCAGGACCAGTTTCTGGCCCCTTGAGACCGTCTCCAGGACGGGATAATTCGTCCTCACCATCTTCGCGATTTCGGGGCTGGACGGGGTGACATCGATATTGAGGCCCGTCACGTTTACGTCCGCCTTGATGTTATTCTTTTCGGCGGTGCTTTTGATAAGGTAGGCAAACCGCTTGAGAGAAGTCTGCACTGCCTTGTCTCCCTCGACTTCATAGACGAGATGAAGGCCGCCCTGAAGGTCCAGGCCCATGACAATACCCTTGTGGGGCATGCTCTTCTGCCACCATTGAGGCATGTATTTAAACAGAGGCGTGTTCGGGAGAAAAAATACGATCGCTACCACCACCGTGACCCCTATGAGCAGGAACCTCCAGAAAACATTCTTTTTCATGTAACTTCTGAACCTCCGTTTTGTTTGTCTGCGGCAAAAAGATTTCCGCCGGATCCCCGGAAAAATATCAGGGCAGACGGGTAAAACTTATTCTTCATCCGATTCTCTTACCGTCGCAATATAGCCCTTTCCGTACTTCACCCGCACGTTCTCGGCTATCTTCACAATCACCGTATTGGGCCGGACATCCTCCACGACCCCGTATTCTCCTCCCGAGGTTATCACTTTGTCTCCTTTTTTCAGCCTGTCCAGCATCGCCTTATGTTCTTTCGCCCTTTTCTGCTGAGGCCGTATCAGGAGAAAATAAAATATCACAAAAATCAGAATCAGCGGAAGAAAACCGAGCAAACCGCCGCCTTGTCCCTGCCCCCCCTGCGGGTTCGGCCCCATAGCATATGCCAATTCTGCAAACATCAGTCACCTCCCCTTAAAAAAATAATTAAATACTATACCTTCTTTAGACCCCTTTTATCAAGGCTGGGCGCCGGCCGCGGAGGAAAGCCCGGACTCCCCGGGTCTCGCCCGGCGGCAGGCAGATTCCGCCCCTTTTCCGGCGGCTGCAGAATGCCGTTTATCACGGTGCCAAGGCAGCCTGTGTCCATCCCCGACCGAGCGGCCGCCTGTTTGGCTGGATTGCTGTGGAGTATGAATAATTCAGGATGTATAATAGGAGGACACGCCGGAGCGGCATCAGGCGACCGGATGAAATGGAACGGTTTGTGATCTGCAGTGCGTCAGGGGCATCGAAAAAATGAAATATTCGGAAGCGCTTAAAGACGGGTTCAGCCTGGTCAACAGGAACTTGCAACTGGTGGCGATCCAGGCCGCCCTGATGCTGGTCAACTGTGTTGGCTTCTTTCTCATCGTCGGGATCCCCCTCGGGATCGCCTTCGTAATCTTCGGACTCGACCTCACCGGGCTCGGGGAGCTTAAAAACGCGATCAACACGCTTCAAAACCCGGCCGACCTGCTTTCCAGGTATTTCGGTCTGGTCCTTATCGTCCTCATAAGTTTCCTCATCTATATCATTGTGGTAACGACGCTATGGCTGTTTGTTTTCGGGGGCGCCGCCGGCATTATCGGCAGGTCCATTCTGGAACCCTTCCGGAAATTCACCATGCGGGGATTTTTCATTGAGGCGCGGAGGCTCTTTGCTCCTCTCCTGTGGTACTCACTCCTGGTGGGGCTTGTATTCATCGCCGCCGCTTTCGTCCTGGGCTCTTTGAGCGGCGGCGTAGCCGCCATCGTATCCGCTGCCAAAGGCCAGGACTCTACACTCGCTCTTTTCCTCGGTATTTTTTTCTCCCTGGTCCTGGCCCTGATCGGCCTGGGCGTGATCCTCGGCATCCTTGCAACCGCCGTTTACGGCATCGCGGTGATCTTCTTCAAGGGCGAGGGGGCGGCGCGGTCCTTCAAAGGTGCCGCCGGATACCTGTGGGACCATCCGGACGCCTTCTGGCTATACGTACTTCTGCTCTGCGGATACGTTCTGGCAAGCTTCTTATTGACCCTCGCGGTCTATCCCTTCAACGTCATCCCTTTTCTGGGACCGGTCATCTCTTTGCCGTTCCGGATACTTTCATATGTCGTCCAGGGTTATCTCGGGCTCGTACTGATCGGGGCCGTCTTCACCTACTATCATTCGTCCTGTCCGGAGGCGGAAACAGCCGGGGCGGAAGACAAGCCCGGACCGGCTATGCCCCGCTGCGATGATAGTTCCATCGGGGCTGAAGATATTTCCCCCTCTCAAGTCCCCTTGCAAGAGATTCCTCGGCCGGGGACGGACCGGACGGAACAAAGCTGATATCGAAGGTCTCCTCAAAAGCCTCTTTGAGAACCTCCTTGAATTTCTCCTCACTCAGGCCCGGCTTCATCTCCATGATGCCGACCACCCGCTTGCTCATTTCCGTTGTATCCTCACTTCCGAAAACCCTGCACATCTCTTCCAGATTATGAAAATATGGTATCGATCCCTGCTGAAGCAGGCCGTCGCTCCAGCGCTTCTGGGCGGAACCGATCACTTTTCTCCTGTCGACCAGGATTTCCCCCACGGAACTCGATTTAAAACAGAGGTGGCTACCGGCAAGGATGATCCCCTTTTCCCTCTCCTTCCTGGCCTCACAGGAGATCCCCGTCTTCGCAAGAGCGAGATGGAGGGCTCTGCCGATCTTCCTGTAGCTGTCCAGGAGACCTTTTGAAAAGGGGGGTCGGTCGGTCCTGGCGGAAAAACCGTAGGTCAGCTCGCGGTCATGCAAAACAGCCCTTCCTCCCGTGGGACGCCTGACTATCGGGATGTCGCGTGCTTTGCAATAAGCAAGGTCTATCCCGGAGACGTCCTGGAAACACCCCAAGGTCAGGGAAGCCTTGTCCCAGCCGTAAAGCCGCAGCGTCGGCGGCTCAGTCCCCTCCCTTACCGCCATCGAAACGGCCTCATCCAGCGCCATGTTGTAAGAGGCCGGGCATGGTCCCGAATCTATGAGTCTCCATTCTTTTCTCATAAAAAAATTATAAACGAAAAACACAAAGAGTAACGGCCGCAAAGAAAGCACATTAGTTCCTATCTTCGACTTCCTCGCAAGAGCTCCTTCCTTGAGCCGTCATTTCCGAGGTCCTCAATCGGGAATGCATTCTTTCGGATAATCTGACCGGACTGGATACCCGCCTTCGCGGGTAAGACGACTCACAAGACTCACATCTTCGGGGTCTCAGGATTCATGTGTGTTCCGTGCGGCCGGCGTGGCTCGAAACAGCCCGCATCCCGGACCCCGGTGAACTATTGCCTGAAAACTATTAATATATTTAGAAGAAACCGTCTCCCGATGATGTTATGACAAAAAAGATCCTGCTCCTTATCCTGGTCTCATCCTTGTTCGCCTCCCTGGCCGGCGCCGCCGACATGATGCAATACAGCGGACGCGGGGTTGTCGTAAGCTATCCTTCCGCGCTTCGCGGAGCGGCGGTGAGACTGACCCGCGCATACCCGGCCATCAGGTCTGACCTCGAAACAAAACTCGGATGGAAGGTGGATTTCTCTCCGCTCGTTGTCCTGGTCCGCCGGAATGTCGAATTCCGCAAAAGGGTCCGAAACGACCTTGTCACGGCCTTTGCAGTCCCCGGAAGGGACCTGATAGTCATAGATTATTCAAAAATGGAGGGAACCCCCTTCGATATCGACGCCACACTGGAACATGAATTATGTCATCTGCTTCTGCACCGGAACATCCAGTCCCCGCCGAAGTGGCTCGACGAGGGCGTAGCCCAGTGGGCAAGCGGGGGGATCGCGGACATCATTAATCCCGGCGAAAAGAATATCCTGAAACAGACGTCCCTTTCCGGACGCCTCATGCCCCTCCAGTATCTCTCGGTGTCCTTCCCCGCCGAGCCGAGGGGGTTTCTCCTTGCCTACCAGGAAAGCAGGAGTTTTGTGGAATACATCGTCCGTGAGTACGGTGACGGGAAACTGCGCGCCGTTTTGCATCGTATGGAGGAGGGAGAGACCGCAGAAAAGGCTTTTACTGGCGCACTGGGCCTGGACCTCGACGGCCTTCAGGAAGCATGGGAAAAGAACCTCCGCAGAAAATACTCATGGCCGTCTTATCTGGCAAACAATCTCTTCTGGATCCTCTTTTTTGCCGCGGCCATAGTCACGCTGATCGGTTACCTTCAGGCGAAGAGACGGATGAAGAACTACCGCGACGAGGAAGAAGATGATTTCGTTGATGGACAACATCCTGGTGATAAAATGGGATGACTGATCATTACGACAGAGACGCTTTCAGGTCCCCTCGCCTGCGGGGAGGGAATAAGGGGTGGTTAATCATTCCAATACCGTCTCCCCCGCCTCCCACTCAAGGGGACCGGAATATGTGGAAACCCGGTGAAGGGCATGGCTGCACTTTTTTTATGCCCTGGTTGCCGAATAACTGAGGGAAGAGCCATAACCAGCGAATTCGACATACAGAGCTTCACCGGCATCTCCGATGCCGAGGCCGCGGCGCGGCTTAAGACGGGGGGATATAATGAAATCCCGTCGGCCAGGAAGCGGAGCGTACTTGAGATAGCCGCCGAGGTGGTACGGGAACCCATGTTCCTGCTTCTGATAGCAGGCGGGACGATTTATTTTTTTCTGGGCGACATACGGGAGGCGGCGATGCTGCTCTTTTTTGTCTTCGTCGTCATGGCTATCACTCTTTACCAGGAACGAAAGACCGAGCGGGCATTGGAGGCCCTGCGCGACTTGTCAAGCCCCAGGGCTTTGGTAATCAGAGACAAGAGACAGAAGAGAATACCCGGCCGGGAGGTGGTGCTCGACGATCTGATAGTACTTTCCGAAGGGGACCGCGTACCTGCCGACGCCATACTAGTCCACTGTATCAATCTCTCCGTAGATGAATCCCTGCTGACAGGTGAGTCTTTGCCCGTCACGAAGGTGGCCTGCGAAGGCCCCGCCGGGATGGCGCCGCCCGGCGGCGATGACCTCCCCTTCGTATATTCCGGGACGCTGGTTGTCCAGGGTCTTGGCGTGGCCAGGGTGATGGCTGCCGGCATCAATACCGAGATCGGGAAAATAGGGGGGGCTTTGCGGAGAATAGAACCCGAGGAGACGTTGCTCCAGAAAGAAACCGGACGGCTCGTTGGACGTCTGGCCCTGGCAGGACTTTCTCTCTGCGTAGTGGTCGTGGTGCTGTACGGACTCACCAGAGGAAACTGGGTCAACGGCCTCCTGGCAGGCATCACACTGGCGATGGCGGTCCTTCCCGAGGAATTTCCCGTGGTACTGACGGTCTTCCTCGCTATCGGGGCATGGCGCATCTCGCTGAAGAGGGTCCTCACCAGACGCGTCCCCGCCGTTGAGATGCTCGGTTCGACGACCGTTCTGTGCGTCGATAAGACCGGAACACTGACCCTGAACCGGATGTCCGTGGAAAGCGTATTTACGTGCGGCAGGTTCTATGGGATTGGCGGCGTTTCTTCGGGCATGCCGGAGGAAGTTCACGAAATTGTGGAATTCGCTATACTGGCGAGCGAGACGAACCCGTTCGACCCGATGGAGAAGGCATTCCGGGAGTTGGGTACGCGCTTTCTGTCCGACACCGAGCATCTGCATGAAGATTGGTCCCTGGTCCAGGAATACCCGCTTTCCAGGAACCTTCTGTCCATGTCGCGCGTCTGGAAATCACCGGACAGCAAAAACTATATCATAGCAGCCAAGGGGGCTCCCGAGGCGATTGCGGACATCTGCCATCTGAGCGATAAAGGGATGGCGGACCTGCAGCAGAGCATCAGCACTATGGCAGCCAACGGTCTGAGGGTAATAGGCGTGGCAAGAGCCGGCTTTACGGAGGCTTCCCTGCCGGGCGGGCAGCACGACTTCATTTTCGAGTTCCTGGGACTCATCGGACTCGCAGACCCGGTCCGCCCAGGGGTCCGGGAAGCGGTAACGGAGTGCTATAAGGCGGGTATCAGGATCGTAATGATCACAGGCGATTATCCCGTCACCGCGCAAAATATCGCAGGACAAATAGGGCTGAAACACGCCGGCAGGGTCATCACGGGCCGTGACCTGGATGGGATGGCCGATGCACAACTGCGGGAAGCCATCAGGACAACGGATATTTTTGCCAGGGTAGTCCCCGAGCAAAAGCTCCGCATTGTCAGTGCGCTCAAGGCCAACGGCGAGGTGGTTGCCATGACGGGGGACGGAGTAAACGACGCTGCTGCCTTGAAGTCTGCCCACATCGGCATAGCCATGGGCGGCCGCGGGACGGATGTGGCCCGCGAGGCATCGGCCATTGTGCTCCTGGACGATGATTTTTCCTCGATCGTAGAGGCCGTGAGGATGGGGAGAAGAATATTCGACAACCTTAAGAAGGCAATGGCCTATATTTTCGCAGTCCATGTCCCTATAGCGGGAATGTCCCTGCTGCCCGTACTTTTCAACTGGCCATTGGTTCTGATGCCCGTCCACATCGTATTCCTCGAACTGATTATAGATCCGGCCTGTTCAGTCGTTTTTGAAGCCGAGGCCGAGGAGGCAGGCCTCATGGACAGGCCGCCGCGGGACCTGACAAGGCCCCTTTTCGACAGGCGCACCATAGGGGTCAGCCTTCTCCAGGGCCTGAGTGTGCTGCTCATCGTTCTCGGAGTCTTTGTAGTATCACTCTACCGGGGCCAGGGTGAGCTCGATGCTCGCGCACTCAGCTTTACCACCCTCATAATAGCGAATCTGGGCCTCATATTCACGAACCGCTCCTGGTCCCGCACCATCCTCGACACCCTCCGCTCCCCTAACTCTGCACTCTGGTTGGTCACCGGAGGCGCCCTTTTCTTTCTCGGAGCGGTACTTTACGTGCCTTTTCTCAGGGCGTTGTTTCACTTAAGCAGACTTCACCTCACGGACATTGCCTTATGCCTCGGTGCAGGAATAGTGAGCATAGTATGGTTCGAGGTCTTCAAGATCTTCACCGGGAAAGGAAGGAAGGCTTCTGTGGCGGGAAATTGACATCGGCCGGGAATTTGCTAAACTCTTTAAAAGATGATCATCATTTCTGATAATGACATGAACTTGCACACCCTCCTTCGGAAAAGCGGTCTGCAAGAATCGTTTCCCGGGCCTTCGGGCCTCTTTCTGCCGTCACACCGACCGAAGTAACATAATAATTCAGGGGCATATATGGAACGATTTCGCAAACAGACCACGGACAGACTTATTTTATCTTTATTATTGCGAGCAAGGAAGGGAGAGCAATGAGAATTCAATCGATCAATCCATACACCGAAGAGGTGATGAAAGAATTCGAACCCATGACGTCTGATCATGTCGACCGGGCCGCCCACAGATCCCGCCACGCCTTCTTTTCCTGGAGAGAATTACCGGTCTCCGCGAGGGTCGCCGCCATAAGGAAGCTGGGGGATCACCTGAGGCAGGAAAAAAGTCGGTATGCTGAAATCATAACACTGGAGATGGGCAAACCGATCAGGGAGTCGTTCTCGGAGATCGAAAAATGTGCGTGGCTCTGCGATTACTACTCCGAAAATACAGGGGGCTTCCTGGAGCCCGAACAGATAAAGACCGAGGCGGATAAAAGCTATGTCGTCTTCCAGCCTCTGGGGGTGGTACTGGCGGTTATGCCGTGGAACTTCCCTTTCTGGCAGGCATTCCGCTTTGGCATCCCCGCCGTCAGCGCCGGCAATGTCGTCGTCCTCAAACATGCCTCAAACGTCCCGATGTGCGCCTTCGCGATCGAGGAGGCATTCAGGAAGGCGGGATTCCCCGAAGACATCTTCACCACATTGCTGATCGATGCCGGTGAAGCCCGCAGGCTTATCGAAGAAGACAAAGTCGACGCAGTCTCTCTGACGGGAAGCACCAAAGCCGGAGCGGAAGTCGGGTCGCTTGCCGGGAAAAAGATCAGGAAGTTCGTACTGGAACTCGGCGGCTCCGACCCGTTCGTCGTCCTGGACGATGCGGACATCGAAAAAGCGGCCGCGACGGCCGTAAAGGCGCGGATGATCAACACCGGTCAGAGCTGCATAGCGGCGAAGCGCTTCATTGTTATGGAGAAGGCTGCAGAACAATTCAGGGAGGTTTTTCTGTCCCGGCTCAGGGAACTCAGGGTGGGAGATCCGATGGATAAGGCTACTGATATGGGGCCGGTCGCGAAGAAAGACATACTGGATTCCCTTAATGAGCAGATCCGGGACGCCGCGCATAAAGGCGCCGATATTCAGCGGGTGGAGCATCCATTTGCGACGGGTCTTTTTTTCTCACCATGTGCCGTGTATAATCCCAAACCGGACATGAAAATACTTACCGAAGAAGTATTCGGTCCGATAGCCCCTGTTATTACGGTAAGAGATGAAGACGAAGCGGTAAGGGCGGCGAACGATACCGAATTCGGTCTTGGCGCCGCTGTCTGGAGCCGCGACCTCGACCGGGCGGAGAGGCTTGCCATGAAAATAGAGGCCGGTTCGATCGCCATAAACGACATGGTCAAGTCCGACCCCAGGCTCCCCTTCGGAGGTGTAAAGAAATCCGGGGTCGGCCGGGAACTGTCTCACTACGGTCTGAAGGAATTCGTTAATATAAAGACCGTGGTAGTAAGAAAGTGACACCTGTATTGAAAACGTCCTGAAGGGGCCGGAAGAGTCTCGTAATGACGACATGATTTTATTTATCTTCCACATGAATGCAGACTTGCGGTCCGGCGGCTGTCAGAAAAAGGCCGGCCGGCCTCGCCCGGGGGGCATAAGGTCTCTCTACAAGACATTTTTCGCCGCCCCTTCCGGACGTTTCCGGTATTTATATATCTTCGGCCTGCCGGGAGAAGAGAATCTCGACCTCCTGGAGTCTCTCCGCACATCTTCCATCAAGCTGATCCTGACCCGTCATGAACAGGCGGCCGCCTTCATGGCCGCAACCCACGGACGCTTGACGGGGAAGGCCGGCGTCTGCATGTCTACCCTTGGTCCCGGTGCGACAAACCTGGTGACCGGCATTGCACACGCGCAGCTCATAGGCGCTCCCCTGGTATCCATATCCGGGCAGAAGGCCCTCAGGGAGAACCGTCAGGCCCGATTTCAGCTTATCGATGTGGTGAGCCTCATGAGACCGATCACCAAATCCGTGGCCTCGATCGTCGACCCGGGTACGATTCCCACCGTCCTTAGAAATGCATTCAAGCTTGCCCAGGCGGAAAGGCCCGGGGCGGTACACGTGGAACTGCCGCAGGACGTCGCTTCAGCAGAAACAGATGCTCCGTTGCAGAAAAAGGGGTCCATACGAAGATGCTCTCCCGACCCCCAGTCGATCGCTGCCGCCGCCGGACTGATCAACAGGGCGAGATACCCGCTGATCATAGTCTCTTCCGGCGCCAACCGGAAGCTGATATCATGGCAGATCAGGGAGTTCGTCGAAAAAACGGGAATCTATGTAGTACATACTCAGATGGGCAAAGGCGTCCTCAATGACAGTTCGGAATATAGCCTCTACGCAACCGGCATTCACGGCCGGGATTACGTCAACTGTGCAATCGACAAGGCGGACCTCATCATAACAATGGGATACAATATAGTCGAGTATCCCCCCTACATCTGGAACGAGAAGCTCGACAAGAAGATAATAAGCATAGATTTTGCCGAGGCCGAAGTCGACAGGTACTATAACCCGGAAGTGGAAGTGGTCGGCGATATATCGTTCTCTTTGATGGGTCTCGCGGATAAGATCGCTCCAAACAGCAAGAGGTCGTTCCAGCCTGTCAGGGAAATGCTCGACAGAAAACTCTCACGTGAGTTCACCGCCCAGTATCCCCCGACACCGCATGAATTGGTGCTGCACGTCCGTAGCGTTCTTGGCGAAGACGACATACTCGTCCTGGACAACGGCATCTATAAGCTGTGGTTTTCACGGTTGTATCTTACGTACAGACCCAATACCTTCCTGGTCGACAACGCCCTGGCAACGATGGGTGCAGGCCTGCCCGCCGGCATAGCCGCAAAGATGCTCAATCCGGCAAGGAGGGTCCTCGCAGTCATAGGGGACGGGGGGTTCATGATGAACTCTCAGGAGCTTGAGACGGCCGTGCGCTACAAGGTCCCGATAGTAATTCTGGTGGTCAATGACAACGGGTTCGGGTTTATCAGATGGAAGCAGAAGAGCATGGGCTTCAGGAGCTTCGGGGTGGATTATTCAAACCCCGATTTCGCCCGCTACGCGGAGACATATGGAGTGATCGGCATGAAGGCTGGGGAAGGGGACAACCTAGGGCAGCTGCTGGAAAAGGCGTTCTCCTACAAAAAGCCCGTGCTTATCGAGTGCCCGGTCGACTATTCACCCAACTATGAAACGTTCTCACGGGAGATCGAGCGTTCGGTCTGTGACCTGGTTTTCGATGAGAGCGAAGTCTGAATCACTATAACCCGCGGCTTCTTTTCTCGAATATCTCCATTAAAAGAAACATGGCAACCGCAAGGCCGGCAAGAACGGCGATTACAACCCAGTGGCCTGCTTTGAATATCGCCGGCAGGACTGTTTTCCCCATCGACGAGGATATATAGAACGCCTCGATATAAGGATATACGACTGCGAATACCAGTGAGCCTGCCGTAATGCCCGCCAGGGTCACCAGGGCATCCATTCTTCCCGATGCAAAACCGGCTACCGCGGTCCCGGGACAGTATCCACAGACCACAAAACCCACACCGAATATTGCTCCCCCTACGATCTGAGGCCAGAAAAAGGTGGGAACGATCCAGACCCTGCCCATGGCGATAAGTCCGAAATCCGACAAAGCATAGAGCCCGGCGGCGGCAACGACAATGGCAGTGAACATTACTTTCGGGACCGTGAAGTCAGTGAGATAAAATACTCCCGTGAGTTTATGAGGGTCACCCAGCCCTCCCCTTTCCAGAAACAGCCCGAAGAAGATCCCTATTATCAAGGCCGACAGGAGACTCAGGTTTTGAGCCAGTGCGAAGGGCGCCGTCATGACCATAACCTCCTGAAAAAGGCGGCCACAAAGAACCCGCTGATAAACATCGCTACAACGAATATCCAGCCGGAGAGAGCCAGTTGGGCGCCCCCGGAGAGTGCCACCCCGCTCGTACATCCCCTTGAAAGCCTGCTGGCAAAACCTATCAGCATTCCGCCCGTAAACGCAGTCACCATTCTCAGGCCATTCTTCATGTGCGCAGGCTTATCGAATTTCAGCCTGAAGTTGCCGCTCAGCAACGAGCCGGCCAGAGCGCCCAGAAAGAGGCCCCCGATCTCAAACAACACCCAGTTCAGTAGTGGCGCCTTCACATCCAGGTACCGGGCGAAGTATTTCAGCGTACTTGCGTATTCCGGGTTCACTTCCCTGGTGCCTACGCCCGCCAGCAGCGAAAACGCGCTCGACGCAGCCAGTCCCCATCCCACGATATAGAATGCCGCAAGGAGCGTAATCCCAAGGCCGATACCGGCGATATACGGAGACCAGAAGCTATTTTTTCCCATCGAAGCCCTCCGCGATGTCAAATACCGCAACCTTTACTGCTGTTAAGCAAATCTTATCAGGTTCAAAAGGGCTTTGCTACAGGAGTGACCGGAATGATTAGGGCACTGACGTTCCCAAGGCAGAAAAGGGGAGCCAAAATATTTTTTTGCCTCAAAAAAAGCAGGAAATAAACATTGAAAACATCTCATGATACTCTGCCCGACTGAACCGTCATTCCCGCGTCAGTTGGGCGGGAATTCATTTTAAACAGAATATGGGTGTCCGGCTGAAAACTCCGGGCATGACGGAAAAAAGAAA
>JARRRI010000032.1:0-29509 GCA_037380845.1 Candidatus Sulfobium sp.
CGTCTCCACCATTCCCTGCCATCCAAGCTACACGGCTTCCGGCTCTTGCCGTGACGGGACTCTCACCCGCAAGTAAGCAGTACCCTTCGCTGGGCACGCTCAATAGTCAAGTCTGACCCCACCAGGCGCCACAAAGTCTGACCCCACCAGGCGGCATTGATGAAGCAGGTCAAGGTTCTCAGTGCAAAGATGGAAACCACTCAGAATTTACTTATAGAAGGGTGTCTGAGGGATTTCCTGAAGACCACAAAAAAGAGTTAAGCTGCCTTGTCCGGCAGGTTAATTCCCCCGTAATTTTGTTGTCGGTGGGATGCGAGTAAAATCGCTACAGATAAGCCTATCACTGATCGCCCGCTTTATATCAGACTACTGAAATCCTGAAAAGTTCATTGCTTAATAATTTAACTGAAACCGCAGCAATTTTTAAATTCTTTGTTTGAAGGGTCTTCTTAATGATCCGGCACCCGAAAATATCCCGTAGGTCTTTTGGTATCTTCGCACGGAAATAGTAGTATCCCGGAAAGCGGTAAAGATGTCTCACAAGGCTCCCTTCCGCCCCAAAAGATGACCTAAACGGTGACCTAATTTGGGACTGAAGCCTATGAGTAAAGAGGTAACCCATTAAAATCCTTATAAATCAATGGGTTAAATGGTGGCGGTGCAGGGAATTGAACCCCGGACACTGCGGATATGAGCCGCATGCTCTAACCATCTGAGCTACACCGCCCCTGAAAAAGACGTCGATCCCCGAAACGCCGGAACAACGAGAATATAATTATAACAGAAAAAGGCAATTTTCCTCGCGCCAAGCAGCAAAGACACAAAAAAATTCGCCACGGAGACACGGAGGCACGAAGTTGAAAAGATTTGCGGGGGAAAAAATAAAGAGACATGAACTGATGCAGCCTGGATATTTCCGCCCTTTCAGCAGAAATTTCTGTTACACTCTCAGTGTCTCCCTGGTAAACTGCCTTTTTCCGGGCTAATAAAACAACGCGAAGCGGCGGGTACGCACGTTTATCAGTACCCCCACGGAGATGAAATTGGAGAGCAGAGCGGTGCCGCCGTAGCTCATGAACGGCAGGGGTATACCCACCACGGGCATCACGCCGAGGGTCATGCCTATGTTGACGAAGAAATAGATCGTAAACATAAGCGTGATCCCGAGGGCCAGCATCCTCCCGAACCCGTCTTTCGCCTTGAGCGCAGTGTCAAGCCCGCGCATGATCAGGAGGAGGTAGAGGGCAAGAAGCACGATGCACCCCGCAAAGCCCCATTCCTCCGCGAATACCGCAAATATAAAGTCGGTATGCCGTTCGGGGAGGAACCTGAACGGCCCCTGGGTCCCCTTCAGATAGCCTTTCCCGAGAAACTCCCCGGAGCCCACGGCTATCTTCGACTGGTTTATGTGGTAGCCGATTCCGGCCGGGTCCGCCTGCGGATCGATGAAGGCCACGAGCCTGTTCTTCTGGTAGTCCTTGAGCCCCGTCCACATTATGTTGCCCAGGAAAGGAAGAGAAATTATGCTGATGGCAACGATCATGATGACCGCTTTCTTCTTCAGCCCCTTGGAAAGTATCATCGAAACAAATATTGCAAATACCACGACCGCCGTGCCCAGGTCCGGCTGTTTGAAGAGGAGCCCGAAAGGGATAAAAACTACCATGAAGAAGACCTTGAGAAGCTCCCCGATTCCCGCCGGGCCGGTCATTCCGCTTAAATACCGTGAAAGCATCAATACCAGCTTGAAGAATTCGGAGGGCTGAAACGCCACGGGACCCAGGCTTATCCATCTCTGCGCCCCCATGCCTACCTTCCCCGAGACAAGCACTACGCCCAGAAGTATCAGGCCCACTACATAGGCTATCAGTGCCGTCCTGGCAAGCCATATGTAATCGAAGCTCACAAAGACGACCAGCCCCGCAACCCCTATCGCAAACCATATCATCTGCTTCAGGAAAAGGGGTGACTGGACGGCCGCCATGGGCTGGCGGGTCGCACTGAAGATAGTCATGACCCCTATAGCCGATATCGCCACCACGGTCAGGAAGGTGATCCAGTCGAAATTCTTTACCAGCCTCCTGTCAATTCTGAACATCGGCGACCGCCTTCTCACCTTTCGCCGCCCTGGCGGCGTTTTCCAGAAACTCCTTTTTCTTTTCGGGGGACAGCATATAGGCCTCTATGGCCGCCTTGGCTATCGGGGAAGCCGCGCTTCCTCCGTGGCCTCCGTGTTCGACCAAAACGGAGGCTGCTATCTCGGGCTTGATGATAGGCGCAAAGGCGACGAACCACGCGTGGTCCCTGTACTTTTCCGGCAAGTTGCCGGAAGACTTTCGGATACCGACCACCTGTGCCGTCCCTGTCTTACCGCCTATAAGGGTCACGTCGGACCTGGCCGCCCCGGCCGTACCGTGCGGTTCGTTCACCACGCCTGCGAGGGCCTCCTTCACGGTTTCCAGCGTCGGGGCGCTCACCCCCGCCTTCATCTCCAGAACCGGTTTGGCGTCTTTCAGAATAAGGGGTTTGTAAACATTGCCGCCGTTTGATACGGCGCTTATCATCACTGCCTGCTGTATTGGTGTCACCAGCACATATCCCTGCCCGATGGCGTTGACGAAGGTCTCCCCGAGATACCACGGCTTCTTCTTTTTCTCTTCCTTCCAGCGCGCGTCGGGGATCAGCCCCGCCTTTTCCGTGCCGATCGTGATGCCGGTCTTTCTCCCCAGACCGAACCTGACCGCATACTCATGGATCCTCTCTATGCCCAGGAGCCTTCCCACCTCGTAAAAAAAGACATCGCAGGACTCCACCAGCGCCCTGTGGAGAGATATGTGGCCGTGTCCGCTGTGTTTCCAGCAACGGAATCGCCATCTGCCGACGCTTATCGCACCCCTGCAGTCTTCTACCGTCTTGTCGTCGATGACGTGCGTCTCCAGTCCGGCGACGGCATCGATTATCTTGAAGGTCGAGCCAGGCGGATACTGGCTCTGGAGCGCCCTGTTCAGCATCGGCTTTTTATCGTTGTCGCTCAGCGCCAGCCAGTCGTCATAGCTAATCCCCTTCACGAATTTGTTGGGGTCGAACTCGGGCGAACTGACCATCCCCAGGACCTCGCCGGTATCCGGTTTCAGTGCCACAAAGGCGCCGGCCCTCCCTTTGAAAGCCTTATCCGCGGCCTCTTCCACGGCCATATCTATGCTGAGAACCAGGTTCTGCCCTTTCACCGGAGGGACCTCCTTAAGGAGCCTTATCTCCCTCCCCAGGGCGTCCACTTCGATGATCCTCTGGCCGGCGATACCCCTCAGACTCTTGTCGAACAGTCTCTCCGCGCCCCACTGTCCGATAAAAGCCCCAGGGGGCACATCGCTGAATTCCGGGTTTTTCGCCTGTCTTGGAGTGGGCTTGCCGAGATACCCTATCAGGTGGGCTCCGGCAGGTCCGTAAAGGTATTTCCTGCTCTCCCCTACGTCGATAAAAAGCCCCGGAAAATCGGAGCGGCGGGCTTCGATGAAGCTCACATCGGGAAAGGACAGACCCTCCTTAAGTCTTACGGGAATCATGGGACTCCGTCCCGTATTGGAGAGCTTCTTCTCTATTTCTCCGGCCGGCACGTCGATCATAGCGGACAGGGCCGGTATCCTGCTCCTGTCGAAATCCGCCGGCATGACGGATACGGAAAAATAGGGGACATTCTTTACCAGGGCAATCCCGTTTCTGTCGTATATGATGCCCCGCGGGGCGGGTATCCCTATCACCCGCATCCGGTTGGACTCGGACATCTTCCTGAATTCATCCCCCTGCAATATCTGGAGCTGCCAGAGCCTGGCAGCTATGACCAGGAACCCCAGTACGATGATATACCCTGCGGTGGCGATCTTGTCACGACCCTTCTTCTCAGTCAGCATGGCGCGGCCTTATGAATATGCCCGCCGGGGCGCTCAGAAGTGATTGTATGGCGGCTATATAAAGAGCTGTAGTGGGCATGGCGGGCATCCCCTGGAAGAAGCTCCTCAGCAGAAAGACGACGGAGTTGTCGACGAAGGTCAGCATGCCGATCGCCATTGCCCCCAGGACGGGGGTCCACATGAAGATGCCCCCGGAGACAAAAAAGGAGGCGAAAAAACCTATCAGCCCTTTTGCAAGCAGGTTGGGCCCTATTATCGCCGAGGATACGCTGTCTTCTATCGCGCCTATGAGGACCCCGATCACGAGACCGCGGCGCTCGCCATAGCGTATTCCCGCATAGTATGCCAGGAGCGCGGTGAGATCGGGTTTTACATCAAAGAAGGAAAGCCTGCTCTGAAGGAAAAGAGCCAGGAAAACCGCAATCACCCAACCGATATATTTCACTTTACTATCGCCACTTCCTCCAGTTTGGCGCCGTCCTGGAAAGGCGTCACCTCGATATACTGAAACATCCCGCTTCTGCTCTCCCTGTCGACCTTCGAGACATATCCGGCCGGTATCCCCGGCGGGAAGAGCCGGTCAAGCCCGGATGTAATCACCACCTCCCCGACTTTGACATCTTCGTCCTGGGGAACGTACCTGAGCATGCAGACACTGCCGCCGGTACCCGACAGGACACCCTCCTTACGGCTGTCCTCCAGTCTCACGGCGGCAGAGAAATTGATGTCCGTGACAGGCAGCAGGTCAGAGTAGGAACCGGCAACGTTCAGGACCTTTCCGGCAAGGCCCAGGGGCGTCACGGCCGCCATGTCCCTTCGCACTCCGTCTTCACTGCCCTTGTCTATCACCAGTATGCGGGACCACCTGTCGACGCTCTTTCCGATAACCTCGGCGGCGGCGACAAAGTCGACTTTTTCGTCACGGAGATCGAGGAGGCCCCTCAGACGCCTGTTTTCGAGCAGCGCCTCCCGGTACTTCTGCCTCTCCCTCAACAGCTCGTCGACCCGCCGCCTCAGCCTTGCATTTTCCTCTTCACGCAGGGTGAACTTTCTGAAAGGGGCCGCAATTGCCCTTCCGAGGTAGTGGACGGCGGCATGGGAGTTGTCGAGCATCACATTCAGAAAATCGCCGGACCGTGCGTGTTCTCTACTGCTCTGGTAGGTCATTAATGCAAAGGCGATTATCACCACGGCAAAAAAGAGAAAAGTCCTTCTTTTGGGCATTATCAGTTTATGGCTACTCTCCGAAGCATCTCAAGTTCATCGAGCATCTTCCCCACACCCAGTACGACGGCGGTAAGCGGGTTCTCAGCTACGATTACGGGCAGGCTGGTCTCTTCTTTTATAAGGCTGTCCAGCCCGCGGAGAAGGGCCCCTCCCCCGGCAAGGACTATGCCCCTGTCGACGATATCCGCGGCGAGCTCGGGCGGCGTATTCTCAAGGGCCACCTTGATGGTATCCACGATCACATTCACCGGCTCGGAGAGGGCCTCCCTTATCTCGTCCTCATTTATGGTGATGGTCTTGGGTATGCCGGAGATCAGGTCCCGGCCCTTGATGTTCATCACGCGCTTCTCCTGGCCCTCCGGTACATAAGCGGAGCCAAGTTCTATCTTTATCTGTTCGGTCGTCATCTCGCCGATCATCAGGTTGTACCTTCTCTTTATATAGCCCATTATTGACTCGTCCATCTTGTCGCCGCCCACCCTGACAGCCTTGCTGTAGACCACGCCGTCGAGGGAAATCACGGCGACGTCGGTGGTGCCGCCGCCGATATCCACGATCATGTTTCCGGACGGTTCTCCCACCGGCAGCCCCACGCCGATGGCCGCGGCCATCGGCTCCTCGATAAGATAGACCTCCCGGGCGCCCGAGGCCTCGGCTGCGTCCTTTACGGCCCTCTGCTCCACCTGGGTTATACCTGACGGCACCCCTATGATCACCCTCGGCGATACGAAGCTCGCCCTGTTATGGACCTTTTTGATAAAGTATTTGAGCATCTCTCCGGTGGCGTCGAAATCCGCGATGACCCCGTCCTTCATCGGTCTGAGGGCGGTTATGTTGGCGGGTGTCTTGCCGAGCATCCTCTTGGCGTCCGTCCCCACGGCAACGGTCTTCTTGTTGTCCTTCCTTATAACGACAACGGACGGTTCATCGCATACAATACCCTTCCCTTTTACGTAAACAAGAGTATTTGCGGTGCCGAGGTCTATAGCGAGATCGTTCGAGAATAAACCGAGTATCTTTTGGAAAAACATCGTGCCTCCACAGCAGCAGTCAGGTTTCTACCACTATCGTCCCGGCAATGGTGTCGCCGAGACGCGCTCCATCGTCGCTTCCCAGAATCAGTACAAATTCAACGCAAAATGCAGCCAGAATGAAGACCCAGCCGATCAGCGGAATGCCCCACAGGACGTATCCGATCGCAAGCGTGCTGTTTCTCAAAATGGACTCTCTGAAAGAACAGGGTGCCAGCGTTTCTTTCGACAGGACCTTCAGCCTGATCAGCTTTTTGCCTATGCTCCTGCCGTCAAAAAAACCGTCCCCGAGGAGGAGGTAGGTCAGGCCGGCAAAATATCCCGCCTTGGGTATCACTTCCATGGCCGCGGCGATCAGAATAAAGTCGATGATTTTCGCCGCGGTCCTCAAAAGAAGTCCCGCTCTTTTTTGCTCCTCCGACATCTCAAATAGTAACAGAAGCCTCTGCCGTATTTCAATGGAACCGCCGGGTTATCAGTCTTCATCAGCGTCCGACAGTTGAACACCCGTCAACCTGAAATCTCCCCTCACCCGTGTCAGCGATATGGTCCTTGAGCATAAATCCGGCGGACACGCCGACAAAGCCGGATCACCGGAAATTTCCCCTACTAGCGGGGGGGCATGGGGTCGATTCCTTGTCGTGATCCCTTGTTGAGCCTCCGCTTTTTGGCTTCACAACTCCTTTGCCCTCCTTTTTCACACGGAATTAAATGAAACTCCCTTGTCACTTCATGGCAGCCCGTACTGGAATTCAGCCGAAACAGCGTGGTAAAATATCGAATCTTTTTTTCTCAGGGGTATATCAATCCATGGCTGAAGTGGTCCCTTTCAGAGGAGTTTTATACAACACGGGGAGTCCGTCTCTTTCTTCCGGGGAAGGCCTCGTCGCGCCGCCGTACGACATCATCACGCCCGAATACCGCGAGGAGCTTTACAACAGCAGCCCCTACAACATCGTCCGCGTGGACTTCGGGAAGGAATTCGGCGACGACACCGGGGTGAACAACAGGTACACGAGGGCGAAGGCCTTTCTCGACGCATGGATGAGGGAGGGAGTGCTCATGCGCAGCGAGGGTCCCCGCTTCTATTCCTACGAGATATCCTATACAATTTATGGAAGGGAGAGAACGCTCAGGGGCTTTCTCGGGCTGGTACGGCTTGAAGAACTGGGGAAAGGCAGTATCCATCCCCATGAGTGCACCCACTCCAAACCCAAAAAGGACAGGCTGGACCTCATGAGAGCGAGCGGCGCAAACATAAGCCCCATTTTCGCCCTTTACAGCAGCAGGGAGAAGGGGATTTCCGGCGTGCTGGCCGATGTGGACCGGAAGCCGCCGTATATAGAAGCAAGAGATCTCGACGGTTCGGTGCACAGGCTGAGGGAGATATCAGACCCTGTTGCACTGGAGACGATCAGGGCAGAGCTTACAGACAGACCCGTTTTCATTGCGGACGGACACCACCGGTATGAGACCGCTCTTGAATACCGGAGGGAAATGCGGGAGAAGGAAGGGACATCGGAGAGTCCCCGGCCGTATGACTATGTAATGATGTTCATGTCGAATATGTCGGAAGAGGGGCTCACCATCCTTCCGACCCACAGGCTCGTTAAGAAAGTCCCCGCGGATTGCATGAAACAGCTCTCCGCCCATTTTGAGATAGAAGAGGCGGCCGGCGATTTCAGAATAGCCGATACCCTCGCCGGCCGACGCCGTGTGATCGGGTTTTACAAGGGCGATGCGGACAAATGGTACATACTGACTTATAAGGGAGGCTTTATTTCGGACGTCCCGTCCGTTTTGGCCGAACTGGACGTCTCGGTCCTGCACGAACTTGTGCTGGGCAAGTTGTTCCATCCCGACGGCATCGCGTATGAAATGGACATCGGAAAATGTCTGGAGATGGTCAGGAGCGGCGAATTCGGTGCGGCCTTCTTCCTGAACCCGACCCAGGTGAGCGAGGTTGAAAAAGTTGCGCTTGCGTCGCTGAGGATGCCGCCCAAGTCTACTTATTTTTATCCGAAGCTTATGACCGGTTTGGTATTGAATGTCTTCAAAAATACTTTTTAGAGGAGGACCCAATGGCTGTTCGCGTAGCAATTAACGGTTTCGGCAGGATAGGAAGGAACTTTCTGAGGACCAGCAGAGGACGCGAGGAGTTCGAGATCGTGGCTATCAATGACCTTACGAATGAGAAGACCCTTGCCCATCTTCTGAAGTATGACTCGGTGCACGGCGTGTTCGAAGCGGAGGTAAAGGAGACGCAGGGGGGTATCTCGGTAGACGGGAAGGAGATCAAAATCACCGCCATAACCGAACCAGAGAAGCTCCCATGGAAAGAGATGGGCGTGGACATCGTTGTGGAATCGACGGGGCTTTTTACCGACCGGGCATCGGCGTCAAGGCATCTTGACGCAGGCGCGAAGTGGGTGCTCATATCCGCCCCCGCCAAAGAGCCGGACATAACGGTATGTCTGGGAGTGAACGACGAAACCCTTGACGTCTCTAAACACAAGATAATCTCCAACGCCTCCTGCACCACAAACTGCCTCTCCCCGGTAGCCAAGGTCCTGCTGACCGAATTCGGCATAGTGCGGGGACTTATGACCACGATACATTCCTATACCAACGACCAGAGGATCCTCGACCTCCCCCACAAGGACCTCAGGAGGGCCCGCGCGGCTGCTGTCTCGATGATCCCCACGACCACCGGGGCCGCCAAGGCGGTAGGACTCGTCCTGCCCGATCTGAAGGGAAAGCTGGACGGCATGGCGATCCGTGTTCCCACCCCGAATGTCTCGGTGGTCGACCTGGTGGCCGAACTGGGAAAAGACACGTCCGCGGAGGAAGTAAACGCCGCCCTCCGGAGGGCGGCAGAAGGACCGATGAAAGGCATTCTCCAGTATACGGAGGACCCCATCGTTTCGATAGATTGCAACCACAACCCACACTCTTCGATAGTCGACGCATCCGTAACGAAGGTCATGGAAAAGAGGATGGCCAAGGTGCTGGCCTGGTACGACAACGAATGGGGATACAGTTCGCGGCTCAGGGACCTCATACTCTTCATCATAAAGAAGATCGGGTAACAAATGGCCAGGAAGAACAACGCAAATACGCTTTCGATCAAGGACGTCCTCAATAAACTCTCCGTCGACGAGCTTGATATAGGAGGCAAAAGGGTCTTTATACGGGCGGACTTCAATGTACCTCTGGACGACAACCTCCGCATTACGGACGACAGCAGGATACGCTCTACAATCCCGACCATCAATTATGCCATCGACGAAGGCGCGAAGGTCATATTGGCCTCCCACCTGGGGAGGCCGAAGGGAAAGCCGGACCCCAGGTACAGCCTGGCTCCGGTTGCCAAAAGACTCCACAGGCTGCTGGGGAAAGAAGTCATATTCGCCCCGGATTGCGTGGGACCGCAGGTGGAAAGCCTGGTGGCGAAGATGAACGACGGCGATGTCCTGCTCCTGGAGAACCTGAGATACCACGCCGAAGAGGAAAAGAACGACGAGGAATTCGCACGCATGCTCTCGCGACTGGCCGATTTCTATATAAACGACGCTTTCGGCGCCGCTCACAGGGCGCACGCATCGACTGTCGGGATCCCCAACTTCCTGCCGTCGGCCGCAGGTTTCCTGATGAAGCGGGAAATAGAGTATCTCAAGGGGGTAGTGAACAATCCGGTGCGGCCCTTTGTCGCCATCCTGGGAGGCGCGAAGGTTTCGGGCAAGATAGGGGTTCTGGAACATCTGGAGGCCAAGGTCGACAAGGTGCTGATAGGCGGCGGTATGGCTTTTACGTTCATCAAGGCGATGGGGTACGAAGTCGGGGATTCCCTCGTCGAAAACGACATGCTCGATATGGCCCAGAGGATCAGGAAGAAACTCAAGAACGCGGGGATAAAATTCTATCTGCCGGTGGACTGCGTGATCGCCCAGAGCCTTGAGCCGGGTGCGGAGACCAAGATAGTCCCCACCATGGAGATACCGAAGGGTTGGAGGGCACTGGACATAGGACCCGCCACTGTAAAGCTTTTTTCCGAGGCGCTCGCGAATGCGAAAACCATATTATGGAACGGACCGATGGGTATTTTCGAGATCGACGCGTTCTCCAGGGGGACCTTCGCCATCGCGCACTCGGTCGCCGACGCTTACGCCCTGACCATTGTCGGGGGAGGCGATACGGACCTTGCGGTCCACAGGGCCGGGGTCTCGGACGCCCTTTCATTCATATCAACAGGAGGCGGCGCCTCCCTGCAGCTGCTGGAGGGAAAGGAGCTGCCCGGCATAGCCGCTCTGACTGACAGGAAGACCTAACAGACGTAAGAGTGTGTCGGCCTGGGTGGTTACCGCCGGCAAAGAAGGATAATATATTTCCTGAAACGGCCTGAGCAATCAAAAAATCCCCGGTGGGCAGACGCCCGCCGGGGATACTGTTTCACTGTACCCGTCATCACCGGAAAAGCCCTCCCGGACTCTTTTAAGACTCAGAGCACATGTTCGTATACTGAGTCGGAAACCTTGTGCGGCAGCTTTTCGTTAGTATGAGAAAGTATTCCTCTCTTCAGTTCGACCACAGAGGGACTCCTGCTTTCGAACTGTTCTATGAGGAACGACGCCGCAACCTCAGGTTTGATGACGTCGCCGCAGGTAAAGATATCCACGGCCGCATATGAATATTCCGGCCATGTATGTATCGACAGGTGTGATTCTGCTATTACGACCATACCGCTTATGCCGAAAGGATTAAATTCGTGGAAGGAGATGTCTACAATAGTAGCCCTGGCCTCTCTGGCTGCCGAGACCATTGCGTCCTTGACCCTGTTGAGGTCCTTCAGAATTTCGGGGTTGCACTCCCTCAATTCTATCAATAAGTGGGTACCTAAAGCATGCAATCCTCTACCCCCCTTCACCTGTTCTGATTCAGCGCCTCACGCGCTCTTAAGCTAAATATAATATAGGAGAACCGGGGATATTGTCAAGCCGCAGAGGATGTTAAACGGCCGCAATTTACGGTATTACCTTGTTCAGTTGATACTCGACGATCCCGGACGCGCCGGCCTTTTTCAACCTGGGGATAAGGTCCCGGACAGTCCTTTCGTCGATCACCACGTCCAGGTCGTACCACCCCTCGTCCGAAAGGGCCGAAATGGTGGGCGAATGCATGGACGGGAGAAGACTCATCACTTTCTTCAGGTCTTTGCGGCCCACGTTCATCTTGAGTCCCACCTTGTCTTCGGCGGCAAGGGCCCCCTTCAGGAGCATGACGATATTCTTCATTTTCTCCTGTTTCCATGCGTCCTTCCATGCCTTTTTGTTTGAGATGAAGCGCGTGCTCGATTCCAGCATGGTTTCTATTATCCGGAGGTTGTTGGCCCGCAGGGACGTCCCGGTTTCGGTGAGCTCGACGATCGCATCGGCAAGGTACGGCGGCTTCACCTCCGTGGCACCCCAGGAAAAGTCGATCTGTGCACTCACCTTCTTTGATCTGAGATATCTCCTTGTAAATCCCACCAGTTCGGTGGCGATCCTCTTGCCGTTAAGGTCCCTGATGCTCTTGATCTTTGAATCGTTCGGCACCGCAACGACCCACCGCACGGGCTTGAAGCCCTCTTTTGCATAAATCAGCTCCGCGACTTCCTTCACGTCTGCCGCCTGGTCCATAATCCAGTCATATCCGGTGAGACCGCAGTCAAGTATCCCGCTCTCCACATACCTTGCCATCTCCTGCGCCCGTATCAACATGGCCTCGATCTCCGAATCATCGAATACCGGGTAATAGGAGCGCCCGGAGACCGATATATGATAGCCCGCCTTTCGAAATAGTTTCAGAGTTGATTCCTGCAGGCTTCCTTTCGGAAGGCCTATGCGGAGAATTTTCTTTTTTGACCTCATCAGCTTTCCTTTCTTTTCCTTATTGACGCTTGCCCCTCTTCCGGATCCTTATCGTATTGCCGTGGGCCTCCAGTCCCTCTATGTCCGCGACGGTCTCGACGGTCCGCGATATCCTCATGAAGGCCTTCCGGGTAAACCCCACAACGCTCGATCTCTTGTAGAAGTCGTAGACGCCGAGGGGCGAGGAAAATCTCGCCGTGCCCCCCGTGGGGAGAGTATGATTCGGACCTGCCGCATAATCACCGAGTGATTCGGGACTCCATGGTCCAAGGAACACGGCACCGGCGTTCTCTATCAAGGGAAGGAACTCCGAGGGCGACCCGGTCATTATCTCCAGATGCTCGGGAGCTATGAGGTTTGCGATGGCGGCCGCCCGCGACAAGTCCCTGGTAACCATGGCTGCGCCGTAGCTCTCCATGGACGCCTGCGCGATCTTCTTCCTTCGCAGTCCTGACAGCTGGTCCGCAACCTCCCGGGAAACCTCCAGTGCGAGGTCGTGAGAATCGGTAACAAGTATGGGGGAGGCGAGTTCGTCGTGTTCGGCCTGACTCAGAAGGTCCGCAGCGATAAAGCGGGGGTCCGCACTCTCGTCCGCGATGATCAGTATCTCGCTGGGTCCTGCGATCATGTCGATGTCCACCAGTCCGAATACGAGTCTCTTGGCGGTAGCCACGTAAATATTGCCCGGCCCTACGATCTTGTCCACGCTCCTTATGCTCTCCGTTCCGTACGCCAGGGCACCCACGGCCTGCGCGCCGCCCACTCTGTAGACTTCCCTGACGCCGAGCATGCGTATCGCTGACATCACATAGGGGTTTAACTCGCCGCCCGGAGCCGGCACGCATACCGCGATCTCGCCCACACCGGCCACCTGGCAGGGGATAACATTCATCAGCACCGTCGACGGGTATGCCGCTTTTCCTCCGGGGACATATACGCCCACCCGGGCGAGAGGACGTATCATCTGGCCGAGCACGACATCTCCCCCGGTTACAGACCACGAGCTTTCCCTCTGGTTTTCATGAAATTTTCTTATCCTTCTGGCAGCCGCCTCCAGTGCCTTGACGGCCTTCAACTCTGCACGTCCGGCAGACCTCCTGATTTCCGCCGCGTCCAGCCTCAGCCTCGCGGCCTTCCGCTCATCGAACCGGCGCGTATATTTCAGGACCGCACGGTCACCGTCTTTTTTAACATCCGCCAGTATTTTTCGTACGTCCTGCTCGACAGAACGGACGCCGTCCGCTCCCCGGGAACGGAGCCTCCCGATAAAATCCGCTATCTCTTTGTTTTTCCTGATGATCCGCATCATTAGATTCTAATGCGTCGTCTTCTTTTTATTCAAGTTTAGATTCTAATGCGTCGTCTTCTTTTTATTCAAGTTTTGTGCGGTCCGCACCGGCCGGGAGACAGTGAAGCGCGGCGGTCCTCGAGTGGTCTGCCGGCGTCTTTCCGGAAGCCACCGAACGTTAAGTTCCCATTTATGTGGAAGATGAATAAAATCATGTCGTCATTACAAGACTTTTTCGCCGCCCCTCCCGTGCTGTTTACGACATGGGCGTTAAGAGTCACGGGAAAGTTGTTATTGACATATTTTTCCTGCTCCAGTAAAGTTGACTATGTCGGAAGTCGGTGGCAGGAACGATAATTCGGCGATCCACGAAATAAGCAGGAAAACCCGCCTTTCTATCTCGGTGATCACCTTTGTGATCGTCGTTCTGTTCGCGGTGATTGTCCGGTACCTCTACAAACCGTTCTCTTCGAGCCTTAATTTTCTTCCTGATATATCCATCGGCCTCATCGTAGGCATCACCTTCTTCCTTTCTCTTATAGGCCTCTTCCTTTCGGTCGGGATGTCAAGGCAGGTCCTTCGTATTGTCAGGGACTACGGCAATCGCCTGGAAAGGCTCCTGAACGTTACCAGGGATTTGAGAGAAGAAGTATACGGTGACATTCTGCTGGAGAAAATAATGGAGAGCGCCCTGTCAATGACGAACTCCGACGCGGGTTCCATCCTGCTTGCAGACAACGGGAAACTAGTGTTCAAGGTGGCGAAGGGGGAAAAGTCCGACGAACTCGTCGGTACGGCGGTCGAGACCGGCAAGGGGATAGCCGGATGGGTGGCGGAGACAGGTACACCGGTGCGTGTTCCCGACGTCACAAAGGACGACCGTTTCAGCCCGGACGTCGATGCCCGGGCAGGACACGCCGCAAATTCCATCCTTTGCGTACCCCTCAAAACGAACTCGGGAGTCATCGGGGTGCTGGAGCTCCTGAACAGGAAGGAATATCCTTACCGGGAACGCGACGAGGAGATCATTAATTATCTGGCGGAGCAGGCCGCAATCTCTATAATAAAGACCAGGTTCTATGAGGACCAGAAGAACTACGAGATCCACGTGACGGATATGCTGCTGGAGGCCATAGACTTTCATCTTCCCGAAAAAAAGGGGCATTCCAGAAGGGTGGCGAGATACGCCAACATGATAGCCAGGAGCCTCGACATGTCCGAAGAGGAAAAGAAGAAACTCTACTTCGCAAGCCTCCTGCACGATGTCGGCTTCCTTAAGATAAGCTCGGACAACGCATTCAAAAAGGAAGAGTTCATGAGACATCCCGTTGTAGGATACGAGATGATCAAACCGGTCAATTTCTATTCAGACATCGCCCCCTTTATCCTCTACCACCACGAAAGGTATGACGGATACGGCTATCCCGAACGGTTGAAGGGAAGCGACATTCCACTGGAGGCCCGGGTTATCGCTGTTGCGGAGGCCTTCGACGCGATGATCAGCATCACTTCGTACAAGGTCCCGGTGAATTTTGACGAAGCGGTGGCTGAATTGAGACGCAAGGCGGGCACACAGTTCGACCCCTGGCTGGTGGACGTGTTCGTGTCCGCCGTCGAGCCTCAACACGTGATGCAATAGGTGCCGCCCAATTTATTGCCGGGATTCCCGGAGACCGGCTGATACAAAATGGACGCCGATCAAAAGATCAGCATTACCGATAAATTCCTTGACGCCGCAAGGTCCTATCCCGAAAACGTCCTTTTCCATTATTTCGACGAGGGATGGAAGTCACTCTTTTACAGTGAATTTTCCAGGCGGGTAAGATGTCTGGCGTCCTTTCTGGCTGCTAACGGTATCGGGGCCGGCGACAGGGCGGCGATAATATCCGAAAACAGGCCGGAGTGGTGTTCCGCATATTTGTCGATAATCATGGCGGGCGGGACGGCCGTTCCAATAGACTCCCAGCTCGGCCCGGAAGAGATAGCAAACCTGCTCGGCGACTCGGAATCAAAAACGGTCTTTCACAGCCGGAAGACCGGCCCCAACCTCCTCGCAGCCCGGGAAATAATTTCATCTGCTTCCGGGGTTTCCCCGTTACTTGTGGACTTCGACTCCCCGGGATATGAGATGCTCCTGCAGACAGCGCCGGCCGTTCCTTTCGCGAAGCGGGGCGGGGAAGATACCGCGTCCATCATATACACGTCCGGTACCACCGGCAGGCCCAAAGGCGTAATGCTCACCCACGGCAATTTCTGCGCGGACGCCCAGTCGCTCATAGAGGCCGGGATAGTTTCTCATGAAGACAATGTCCTTGCGGTCCTGCCCCTCCATCATACGTATGCCTTTATGTGCACCTTCCTGGTGCCCCTTTTTCTCGGAGCTTCCATAACCTACCCGGAAAGCCTCAAGGGGCCTGACCTGACGACCGCCTTGCAGGACCGGAAGGTAAGCGTCCTGGTAGGAGTTCCTCAACTCCTGGACGTAATAAGGACAGGCATGCTGCAGAAGATGGAGGGCATGCCCGGACCGCTGCCCGTCTTCCTCGCCGCGGTCAGGAGGGTCTCAGGTTTTCTGAGGGAAAAATTCGATATCAATCCCGGCCGCATCTTCTTCCGCAGCGTGCATGCTGCGTTAGGGAAAAATTTCAGGTTCTTTGCCAGCGGCGGAGCGAGGCTGGACCCCTCGGTAATGAAAGATTTGGAAGGCCTGGGTTTTACGGTCCTCGAGGGATATGGTCTGACGGAGACGTCTCCGGTGGTGACCTTCAACCCCTTTTCGAAGAGAAAGCCCGGATCGGCAGGCAGGCCCCTGCCCTCCGTGGAAATCAGGATCCTCTCGCCGTCCGGGACCGGGGAAGGGGAGATAGCGGTAAAGGGTCCGATGGTCATGAAAGGCTACTACCGGAACCCCTCGGCCACTGCGGAAACATTGCAGGAAGGGTGGTTCAGGACCGGCGACATCGGCAGGCTTGACAGCGAGGGGTATCTCTTCATAACCGGCCGTTCGAAGGAGGTGATTGTCCTTGGTTCGGGCAAGAATATCTATCCCGAAGAGGTGGAGAAAGCCTACCTCGCGTCTCCCGTGATCAAGGAAATCTGCGTCCTCGGCACGAAGGAGGGCAATGCCCTTCATGCCGTGGTAGTGCCGGACCTCGATTATGCCAGGGAGAAGCGTATTTCCAATATCCAGGAGGAAATCAAGTGGGAGATCAGGGAGATATCCAGCAGATTGCCCTCCTATATGAGGATCACGGGACTGTCAGTCCGAACCGAGCCGCTGCCCAGGACGCCTTTGGGCAAACTGAGAAGGTTCATGATCACGGAGACCGCTCCTGTACAGGCCCGGGCGGACAGGATTAAAAAAGGGGGAAAAGTCCCTGAAGACGAGATTTCCCGGAAGGTTCTCGACTCCCTTGAACAGTTTCTCGGAAAAGGTGAGGAACCGGGGGAGGACGATAACCTCGAACTGGACCTCGGCCTTGACTCTCTGTCGAAAATAGAACTCGCTGCGTCACTCGAGAAGGCCCTTTCGACAAAGCTTGAGGAAGATTTCCTGTTTGACGTAAACACCGTGAGGGAACTTACGGAAAAAATACGGAAGCAGGCAGCGGCAATTTCGGCCGCCGGTCCACCCGTACCCTCCGGGTGGAAAGAAATTCTTTCACGGGAACCCTCGAAGGAGGACCTGAGCCTCGTATCCCTCGAAGAGCCAGGAAAGAAAATGCTGCCCGCCTTCATCATCCATTCGGTTCTGAGGACGCTGTTCAGGATTTTCTTCAGGCTCGAAGCCGAAGGGCTTGAAAACATTCCCGCCGACGGGAACTTCATTGTAACGCCGAACCACACCAGTTATCTTGACGGCTTTGTGGCCGTTCTTTCGCTCCCTTTTTCTTATTTCAGGCGCATGTATGCCCTCGGCCTCAGCGAGTTTTTCGCGGGACGCATAAAGGGCTGGTTTGCAAAGACTGCACACGTCATCCCGATCGATTCCTCCGCATACCTGAGCAAGGCCCTGCAGGTATCTGCGCACGTTCTGGCGAAGGGCCGTTCGCTTATTGTCTTTCCTGAGGGAGGCCGGTCATTCGACGGCACTCTCATGGAATTCAAAAAGGGCGTGGGGATACTCGCGGTCGAGGCGGGCATTCCTGTTGTCCCGGCTTATATACAGGGTACCTTCCGGTCGCTTCCCCGCGGCGCGGCTTTTCCCCGGCCGGAAAAGATACGGATAATTTTCGGCCAGCCTCTGCGGGCGTCCTCCATCGACTTCACCCATAAGAAAGAAGATACCGACGACTACCAGCACTTCGCCGATCTGCTTAAGAAAAGGGTGGAGGAACTGAAGGACGCTGAAAAAGCCGGATTGGGAAGCAAAACCTGATATCTTTGTTATTTACGCGTCTCTTGGGGCTCAACTGCCGTTAAGTCTTTGGAGCTTTTCGCGGATGGTCTGCTTGACGGCCCTCAGCCCCTCCGTCCTCAGCGTGTCCAGGATCTCCTGCGAGGCCAGGCCCTTCAGGAATCCTTCCCTCTTCGCCTTCTCCCTGATCCCTGCAAGGGCTTCCACCCTGATTTTTCGGGCGAACCTCAGATAGCCGGAAAATTCCGGACCGTAGGTTTTTTCGAGTTCTTTCCGGAGCGTCCTCGCCATTGCCGGGCTGGCTCCGCCCGTGGATATCGCGACCGTGAGAGGTCCCCTCCTGACAACTGAAGGTGCGATAAAATTGCACTCCGAAGGCACGTCCACCACATTCACCAGCGCCGGTGCGTCCCGTGCAACGCGGGAATTGATCTGTTCCGAATCCGTTGCCGCGATCACGAGAAAACTGCCCCGGAGATCGCCCCTGCGGTAGCTCCTGGCCAGATGGCCGATGCGGCTGTCGGCTTTGGCCCGGTTGAGTCTTTTCGTAAGCGACGGGCTGACGACGATGATCTCGGCACCCGCCTCCATCAGGGAAAGGACCTTCCTCTCGGCAACCCTTCCACCGCCGACAACGACGGCCTTCTTGCCTCTCAGATCCAGAAATGCGGGATAATAGTTCACAGGACGGAAGGCTTGGGTTATTTCTTGCCGACCTGGAGTGAAGAGAGCTGCTTTTTCGCGCGGGCCGCCAGGGGGCTGTTCGGATAGCTGTCGAGGAGTTTGCCAAAATATTCCGCCGCCCTGTCATCCAGCCCCTTCTCCCTGTAACAGATCGCCAGGTCGAGCAAAACGCGGTCCATGTTCTTGTATTTGGGATATTTTCTGACCAGTCCCTCAAACCTTCCGATCGCCGCATCATAGGAATCCTTGTTCATGTAAAACTTCCCCACAAGGAACTCGTAGTCCGCGATCGTGTTCCAGCATTTCTGTATCCGCAGGGCGATTATGTCCCCGTAAGGGTTCCTCGGATAGTCCCGTTTAAGCTTCTGGAACTCGGCAAGCGCCTGGGCAGCTCCGCTGTATCCGCGCTCCGGCCCCTCTATCTGGTCGAAATATATCATGGCTATCTGGTACTGGGCATAGCACGCAAGTCTGTGATCGGGGAACATATCGATGAACTTTCTGTATTCCGCCGCAGCCAGTTCAGGTTCTTCCTCCTTGACATAGGAGTCTGCGATCCTTAGCTCGGCCAGAGGGGCGAATTTCTTTGAGAGGTCCCGGTTCCTTATCTCAAGCAGGATCCGCCTGGCCGCGTCATAGTCTTTGTCGTCTATGAGCTTGTTGGCCTTGGCAAATGACCTCTCCGCGTTGAATCCTTCGTCCGTTGCCGGCTTGACGGTGGCTTTGCCGGAACAGGAAACGAGGAGGACCGTCAGAAAAAGAAGGGACAACAACCGCACTTTTTTCATTGTCTTATTAAAACGCCATCCCTCTCCGTAAGTCAAGCTCAGGTGGAACGGCGCGGCGCGGCCTTCCGCAAACTTGCCAAAGGCCTTCTACGGGTGGTATCTTTAAAAGTGAACTTTTCCCTTTTTCACAGACCCAGCAGGTACATCAACGGCGAGTTGAATTCGACCCGCAGGAAAGCCCCTCTAAGGGTGGCTCTCGCCTTCCCGGACGTATACGAGATAGGGATGTCCCATCTGGGGCTCAAGATACTCTATTCCATTATCAATGCCATCCCTTACGCCTCGGCTGAAAGGGTTTTTTCCCCCTGGACGGATCTCGAGGACTACCTCAGGAAAAGCGGAACTCTCCTCGCCTCTCTCGAATCGCGGACTCCTCTGAAGGAGTTTGATATCGTCGGATTCAGCCTCCAGTATGAACTTTGCTATACCACTGTTCTGAACATGCTCCATCTGGGCGGCATACCGCTGAGGTCCGAAGAGCGCCTGGACGGAAAGCCGGGACCGCTCGTTATTGCCGGCGGACCCTGCACACTGAACCCACACCCAATGGCGGCATTTATCGATGCCTTCCTCGTGGGGGACGGCGAGGACGCCGTAAAAGAGTTGATCGCCGTGTACCAAGAATGGAAAAAGGAGGGAACGGGCAGCCGCATCTCTCTCCTTGAGTCCCTTCGGAAGATCGAGGGCATATTCGTGCCGGCCCTCGGTAAAGACCATGAAGTCAGGCGCCGCATCATACCTTCTCTCGAGGATGCCCCGTTTCCGGTCGCACCGGTGGTGCCTTTTACCGGCATAGTACATGACAGGATAAATATCGAGATCGCACGCGGCTGTTCCATGGGATGCAGGTTCTGCCAGGCAGGAATGGCTTACCGGCCTGTCAGGGAAAGGTCTCCCGGGAAGATACTCGAGCTGGCGGAGGCCTCGCTGAAACACACCGGATACGAGGACATCTCCTTCACTTCCCTCAGTTCCGGTGACTACTCCTGCCTTTCGCTTCTCCTTCAGAAATTCAACCGGAGGTTTTCCGGCAGCAGGGTCGCGATATCGCTGCCCTCTCTGAGGGTGGCATCGATAAACAGCGACGTACTGAAGGAAATCCGGTCTGTCAGAAAGACCGGTTTCACGATCGCGCCGGAGGCAGGGACGGAACGTCTGAGGGCCGTGATCAACAAGGATTTCAGGGAAGATACATATCTCCGGGCGCTGGAGACGCTCTTCAGGGAGGGATGGCACAATCTGAAGCTCTATTTCATGACCGGACTTCCCACCGAGACCGAAGAGGACATATCCGCCATCCCGGAGATGGTACTTCAGGCGATAAGGATATCGAAAAGACTGAGGGGAAGGCACCTGAATCTGAGCGTCGGGGTCTCTCCTTTCATACCCAAGCCTCATACGCCGTTCCAGTGGTTCGGACAAAACGACATTGCCGGACTGAAGGAAAAAGACGATTACCTGAAGAGGGCCTTCCTCAGAAGGGGTGTAAAGTACAAGGGCCATAACGAGGAGATGTCCCTCCTCGAAGCGGCCCTGGCGCGCGGAAATGCCGGCCTTTCCGGGCTGATCGAGGAGGCATGGGCATCAGGATGCAGACTCGACGCCTGGACCGAGCTCTTCGATTTCGACAAGTGGAAAAGGGCCATGGAAAAGACGGGGATAGACGCCCGCGATTTTGCCGTGAGAGAGTATGGGCCGGACTCGCGGCTCCCGTGGGACAATGTTTCGACCGGGGTGGAAAAGGCTTATCTGCGGAAAGAATACCGCAAGGCATTGTCGGCCGCTTTTACTAAGGACTGCAAGAGGCAGTGCCACAGCTGCGGCCTTAAGTGCGGTCCGGGCTCTCCCGCGGCTGAGAGTGAAACTGCGGCCGCCAAAAGTCCGGCACTTTCGGCCGGGACGGCCGGCAGAGCACTTCAGGGCGTATCGGTCAAGCTGAGGATGAGGTTTGCAAAGACCGGGCGGACCAGGTATCTCTCTCATCTTGAATTGACGACGGCGCTGATACGGGCTATGCGGAGGGCGGAATTTCCACTGAAGTACTCAAGCGGATTCCATCCCTCTCCCAGAGTGTCATTCGGGCCGGCTCTGTCGGTGGGAGTGGGCGGCCTGAAGGAATATCTGGATTTCGAAATCTTTCCCCCTTTTGACGCCGCTTCCGCCCTCGCGAACCTCAACGCGACGCTGCCGGAAGGGCTGCGCGCGGACAGGATAACCGCCCTTTACGGCAGGGAGAAATCGCTTAACAGTTTTATTGTAAGATATACCTACGAAATCAGGAGTGAAAAGGGTCTTTCCCTGTCTGAGAAATTTACAGGGAAGGAAGAGATGATCGTAATGAGAAAAGATGCGCCGATAGACTTGAGGCGGATGATAGAGGAAACCGAAAAGATGGACGACCGGACATTCCGCATCACTGTCCGCGACATCGGGGATATAAAAGTACGGCTGGACGAAGTTCTGTCCGGGCTCTTCGACGGCCCTCCGGAGGACCTGGAGGTCACCAGGACCGCCATGTTCGGCTGGCAGGGCGACTGGGTCGAGCCGCTGGAAGGTGAAAAGGTGTGGACAGCGAAATCCTGATCAATGTCACCAGGGGGGAGACCAGGGTAGCACTGCTTGAGGGGGGGCAGGTGGTGGAGTTCTATATAGAGCGAAAGCGTGATGCCAGCCTCGTCGGCAATATATATAAGGGGAAGATCGTCAAAATACTCCCCGGTATGCAGTCCGCCTTCGTCGATATCGGTTTCGAAAAGGCCGCCTTTCTCTACGTTGCCGACATCAAGGCTGATACGGATGAATACGCGCCTCTTTTCGAAGATGCGGAGAAGGACAATTCCATAGAGCTCATCCCCAGACGGGGGCGCTCCGAAATGACCATCGAGGATATCATACAGGAGGGCCAGGAGATACTCGTTCAGGTCTCCAAAGATCCCATCGGAAGCAAGGGGGCCAGGGTCACATCCTATGTCACCCTGCCGGGGAGGTATCTGGTCCTCATGCCGAACGTGGACCACATCGGGATATCCAGAAGGATCTCCAACGAAGAGGAGCGGAACAGGCTCAAGGGTATTGTGGAAGGTATAAAACCGCCTGGTTACGGCCTCATCATCAGGACGGCGAGCGAGGACTCGACCGAAGAGGACATCGGAAAGGACCTCGAGTTCCTTCTCCTTCTCTGGGAAAACATCCAGGAGAAGAAGGACCGCGTCCCGGCGCGGGGGCTTCTTTACAGCGACCTGGACCTGGTGTCCAGGAGCGTCCGGGACCTGCTCAGCCAGGACGTGGAGCGGCTGACGATCGATTCAGCGGAAGAATATAACAGAATCATCGAATTTGTGAACATGTATTTCCCGAAACTGCTCAACAAGATCGAACTCTACGAAGAGACCGAACCGATTTTCGACGCCTTCGGCATAGAGCTTGATATATCAAGGGCTATCGGCAGGAAGGTCTGGCTGAAGTCCGGCGGGTATATTGTGGTCGACCAGACCGAGGCGATGACTGTCATCGATGTCAACACAGGCAAGTTCGTGGGCAAAGAAGGTCTCGAAGACACAATACTGAAGACGAACCTGGAGGCGGTAAAGGAAATCGCCTACCAGATCAGACTGAGAAACCTCGGAGGCATCATCATAATCGATTTCATCGACATGGACAAACCGGAAAACAGGGAGAAGCTTTTTAACGCCTTCACCGAAGCAATGAAGAAGGACAGGGCGAAAAATACCATCTTCCACATATCGGAACTGGGGCTTATCCAGATGACGAGAAAACGTGTCAGGGAAAGCCTCGGAAGGACGCTCAGCACCACCTGCCCCTATTGCGAGGGCAAGGGGTTTGTGAAATCTCCGGAAACCCTCTGCTATGAGATACTGCGGTCGATAAAGAAGATGGCCAGGCACGGCGCCAAAAGGATCATCATCACCGGTCACCCGGTGGTTGCGGAGATGCTCTCCGACGAGGAGATGCTCGGCATCGAGGATGTGGAAAGCCGTTACGGGGTCAAGGTAATGATCCGGGCCGACAACAAGATGCACCAGGAGAATTACGAGGTCAGCTCCCTGTGAGGACTGAAGAGAAGACGGCCGCCGGGAAAAAATTCCAGGCTCTTCTGGAGCTGCTTGGGAAGGCGGGCAGCGCCGTTCTCGCTTTCTCGGGGGGAGTGGACAGTTCCTTCCTCCTGAAGGCCATGAAGACCGCCGGCGTAAGGACCCTGGCGGTGACCGCTGTTTCCGAAACCCTTCCGGCCAGGGAGAAGGAGAAGGCTGTTTCCTTTGCGAGGCAGCTGGGCATGGAACAGAGAATCATCAGGACCGGGGAACTCGGCAACGAGTCGTTTGCAAGCAACCCGCCCGAGCGATGCTTCTACTGCAAGGATGAACTTTTCAGCAAGCTGGCGGCCATCTCGCGTGAGGAAGGCTGCGGATTCGTCTTCGACGGAACTAATTCCGACGACCTCCGGGACTACAGGCCCGGCCGGCTGGCCGCTGAACGCCATGGGGTAAGGAGTCCTCTCGCGGAGTGCGGTTTTTCGAAGGCCGAAATCCGCACCATGTCGAGAGAGCTCGGTCTCGACACATGGGACCGTCCTTCATCGCCCTGCCTCTCCTCCAGGTTTGCCTACGGAACAAGGATAACCGCACCGGCGCTGAGAAGGGTGGAAAAAGCGGAGGAATTTCTGGAAGGCTTCGGCCTGCGTGATCTGAGGGTAAGAGACGACGGCAGCACGGCTCGTATCGAAGTCAGAGAAGAAGACATGCACATACTGCTCGATGCCCGCAATCGCCGTCTGATTGCCGGCAAGCTGAAGTCGCTTGGCTACAAATTCGTATCTCTCGACCTCGAGGGGTACAGGAGCGGCAGCCTGAACAGGGTGCTGGACCGTCCGGAAGCTCAACGCCCCCCTGCCCGATGAAGCTGATACGGTAAATATTAATCCGGCTGCCAAATAGGTCCTGTTTATAAAGTTGACGTTTTCTGGTTTGCCTGTCATCCCTGCCTTCCCTGCCGATAGGGATAAGCAGGTGCTGACCTTTCAGGAAGGTCCCCGACTCTCAAAGGCCTTGGGATTGCCGGATAACCGGCATAAGTGTGAATTCAATCGTGAGACGTTTTATAATTAAGAGTATCCTCAACTATGGGCAACGATTTGTCACGATTCCTTGAAGACCTGGATAAATGCGTGCGATGCGGAAGCTGCAAGGCCGTCTGTCCGACGCATAATCAGGAGCCCCTGGAGCCGATGGGGGCCAGAGGGAGGATTATGCTGCTCAGGGCCCTTATCTCGGGACAGGCGGTACCTTCGCCTCTTATGAATGAGAGGATTTTCAATTGCATCCTCTGCGGGGCCTGCAGTTCGGCCTGCCCTCTCGGCATGGACGTAGGCGAGGCGATTTACCGGGGCCGCGAGCTTCTGTGCAGTACCGACAAGGGAAGAAACCGCCTGAGGTCCGCAGCGAAGTTAGCATTGCGCCGGCCGGGGCTGACCTTCAGGCTTCTCCGGACGGGCAGACCTTTCCTGCTTAAACTGGTCAAAAGGGGGACGGTCCCCTTCCTGCCCGATCTCCCCCGGCATCCACTGGGGAGGGAACAGCAGGTGTTCAAGGTCTCGAGAAAAAAGGGGCGGGTTGCCGTCTTTACCGGCTGCAGCGTGAATTACCTCTTTCCGGCCCTGGCCGAGTCTCTTATACACGTGCTTCATCGGTTCGGCTATGAGGTAGTCCTTCCCAAGGGTGAAGTATGTTGCGGGGCGCCGCTGAGGGCCCTCGGTCTCGGAAAAGAGGCCGCCGGACTGGCGAGAAAAAATCTGGGCGTATTCAGCAGGCTCAACGTTGAAGCGGTCCTGAGCCTGTGTCCCACCTGCACCGACACGCTCAAAAACGGGTACAGAAAGCTGATCGGGACCGGCCTCGATAACGCAGCCGATATATCCGTTTTCTTCAGGGACAAGCTGACACCGATGAAAAGTATAGGCAAGACCTCGGTTTACCATGACCCCTGCCACCTGCGGTACGGGCTGGGTATAAGAAAGGAACCGCGGGATATCATCAGGAAGGCCGGCATCGGGCTCGCAGAAACGGACAGTTCAGGTTGCTGTGGCTTTGGCGGGCCTTTCTGTTTTTCCGCAAGGGCCCTTTCCGGCAAACTGCTTGAGAAAAGGACCGCGGAAATCACCCGGGCCGGTGCCGATGCAGTTGTCACCTCATGCCCGGGGTGTATCCTTCAGCTGACCCGGACAATAGGGGACCGTCCCGTATTGCACCTTGTTGAGTTGATCGAAGAGGCATATTGCCTGAGGGCGCCGGAGAATGAGGAAATCGAGGTGCAGACCGCTGTGGTAAAAAAGTGAAGTCTTTCGGGAAGAGCGACGAAGGTATGACAGATATAAAGAGCAGGCTGAACCCCGCCCAGTTTCAGGCAGTGACTGCGACCGACGGACCCGTTCTCGTCATCGCGGGCGCCGGGTCGGGAAAGACGAGAGTCATCGAATACCGGGTGCTCCATCTGGTCCGCCAGAAGGTCGCCCCTTCCTCCGTTCTCCTCCTCACATTCACCAGGAAGGCCTCGCGGGAGATGCTCTCCCGGGCCTCAAAACACGACCCCCGGTGCAAGAACGTAGAAGGGGGGACATTCCATTCCTTTGCCTTCAAGTTATTGAAGCGGTACGCAAGGATCATCGGCTTTCCTTCTTCCTTCGCCGTCCTCGACGAGAGCGACGCCGGGGAGGCGATCCACAGATGCGCCGCACGGATGGGCCTTTACGAGCGGGAAAAGCGGTTCCCGAAGAAAGACAGTCTGAGGTCGATCATAAGCATGTCCATAAACAAAAACACCTCCATCGGAGAGATAATCAAGAAGGAATATCCGCATTTCATGGAAGATATCAGGGACATAGAGAACCTCAGGACCGAATACGCAAAATACAAGATCGACAGGAATTATCTCGATTACGACGACCTGCTCGTGTTCCTAAGGATCCTGCTGGACAATTCGGAGCTCAGGGAAAGGCTTTCCCGGAAGTACCGGTATATCATGGTGGATGAATACCAGGATACGAACAAACTGCAGGGCGATATCGCCTTTCTGCTGGCCGAAAAGCACCGCAACATCATGGCGGTCGGCGACGACGCCCAGAGCATTTACGGGTTCAGGGGGGCTTCCCATGAAAACATCATGAAATTCCCGGAGAGGTTCCCTGAATGCACGATCGTCAAACTGGAGGAAAATTACCGCAGTTCACAGACCGTGCTTGACGTGGCGAATGCCGTCCTGGAGAACATGAAAAACAAGTATTCCAAGTGTCTTACGTCGGCGAAGAAGGAGACAGGGCGGAGGCCGCAGCTCCTCTTCTTCAGGGACCCATACGAGGAAGCCGAATGGGTGGCGGAAATGGTAAAACGGCAACTCGACGAGGGCGTTCCTCTCAGTCACCAGTGCATTCTCTTCAGGTCGATGTACCTTTCCATCCAGCTCCAGTCAGAGCTGAGCCGGAGGAACATTCCCTACGAAACTTTCGGAGGACTGAAATTCTACGAGACCGCGCACGTGAAGGATATATTGTCACACCTCAAGATCATAGTGAACCCGAAGGACGAGCTTGCCTGGAACAGGGCCCTTATGCTCATCGGGAAAATAGGTCCCAGGACAGCTGCCAGGCTCACTGACGAATTCACAACCTGTGGTTCACTCCAGGAAGTCCTCGCAAAGGGGTTGCCCGGGCATACGAAAGGACGGGCCTATTCAGAGGGTCTGGCACGACTTGAGACCGCACTGCGTGAGGCGGGAGATGAGAATATGGCCGCCGGAGATCGCTTCGAGATAATGATGAAACACTATCTGCCGCTGATGAAGGACAGATACGACGACTGGCATCTCCGGATGAACGACCTGGAGGCCCTCAGGCAGATAGCCATGCGGTATGCCTCCCTGGAGGAACTCATCGAGGATTTTGCCATAGAGCCCCCTGAAAGAGGGGTCTGGAGGGTGGAACCGGAGACCAAGGAGGAGGAAAAACCGCTTGTACTTTCCACCATTCATTCCGCCAAGGGGCTGGAGTGGGACTCGGTATTCATCATGGGCCTCGTAGACGGTGTGCTGCCGGTGACATTCGCTCTGGATAGCGAAGACGACCTGGAGGAGGAGCAGAGGCTCTTTTATGTTGCCGTCACCAGGGCCAAAAACAGGCTGTTTCTCACTTTGCACCATGAAGGCATGAGGGGCGGCATCTCCAGATTCAACAAGGTTTCACGGTTTGTAGACATTCCCAATGTGCTGGCAAAACTAGATGTCGGGGGGACATATGGACAGCCTGTCGAAAAATCGGCCGAAGAGGAAGCCGACTCCTCACGCCTTTATGACAAGTCAGCTCTCCTGAAGAAAATTATCGATTCTTACAAATAACCTGACCGGAATTATTTGTATAGTGCGACCTTCGCCTCCTTCTTTTTAAATATGTTTTTGCACGTCATTCCCGCGGTTTCCAGGCGGGGAACCCATGTTTCCTTTTTTTGCAAGACCTTGTGGGACAATGGGTTCCCGATTACTGCCCCGGGAATGACGACAAGGGATCTTTCTTCAGAAGTCCGGTGTAACAGACCGTTTACCGCTGCTCATGAGGAAGACAGGGCATGACCAGACCTGCGATTATCCGCATTGCCGTCGGCAAGAAAGGCAATATTTTCGTTATAATAGGGCATCCATTCCAAAAAGGAGTGCCGATGAAATTTTTTATCGATACTGCAAACGTTGAAGAGATCAGGAAGGCAAACGAACTTGGCGTTCTGGACGGTGTTACGACAAACCCTTCTCTTATCGCGAAGGAAGGGAAGGACCCTGTCGCACTTCTGAGGACGATCTGCGGAGTTGTGGACGGTCCGGTAAGCGCCGAAGTCGTGGGTCTGACGGCCGACGGGATGGTAAAAGAGGCCCGTTCCCTGGCAAAGATCAATAAGAACATCGTAGTTAAGATACCGATGATTGAGGAAGGGCTCAAGGCTGTGAAGAAACTCTCGGCCCTCGGCATCCGAACAAATGTCACGCTCGTTTTTTCTTCCCCCCAGGCGCTGCTCGCAGCAAAGGCGGGGGCGAGTTTTGTAAGCCCTTTCGTCGGCCGGCTGGACGACATCAGTCATGTGGGCATGGGCCTGGTAAGCGAGATAGTCGAGATCTACGAAAACTATCTCTTCGAGACGGAAATCATAGTCGCCAGCATAAGGAACCCTCTCCATGTGGTCGAAGCGGCGCGGATGGGCGCCCACGTCGCCACTATCCCTTATGCCGTTATCAGGCAGCTCGTCAGGCACCCCCTGACGGACGCAGGGCTTGAGAAATTCCTCAAAGACTGGGAAAAGGTCCCGGTGAAAAAGAAGGCAAAATAATGATCAATGATCAAGGAATGTCGGGAGGAGCATAATGCCTATATACGAATACGTATGCAACAAGTGCAGTGAAGAATTCGAAAAACTCGTCTTCGGGAACAAGGCTGTAGACTGTCCCAAGTGTTCGTCGGAAGACGTCAGGAAGAAAATGTCCACCTTCGGGATGAGCGGGGTCGATAAGCCTTTCGCAGGGTCTGATTCAGGATGTACCTCCTGCAGCAAAGGAACCTGCTCTTCCTGCAAGTAACAACCACGCCTGCCTACCCCGCAACCCGGATTTAACCGGGGGCACACAGACAAACAGGGATAAAAACGGCTGTGTTCACTTGGGAGCGCCTCACCTTCCGGACGAATGGCGAGAAGGCTTCAAGGTCTCAGGGAGGCCTCTTTTTGGTTTCCTTCCGGGCCGTTTTGCGCGTTGCAGGTTAGAAACTTCCGGCTTTAACGGGACTGTTATTCAGTCGGGTAAACGAAAGGGTTGGCTCTCTTGATTCCCGCGACCTTCAGCGGAACGCCTTCCATGACAAAAACCGCCATGCCCCTGTCTTCCTTCTTTTTTTCGCCGACAACCCAGCTGCCGGTCCACGAGATGTTCACGAGCACCTTGTCTTTGTCTATCTCCACCCACCTCGGGGTAAAGGTCAGTTCGAGCGAGTCAAAGGAAACATTGCCTTCCGTGATGTCCTGGTAGCCCTTTTCAGTCGAGTTCCGGCGGAGAGCCTCGAAGTCCCTGTCGATAAAGTCCTGCCTGATCCTGTCCGCCAGGTGAAACGCGGCAAGAGCAGTCTTCGATTCCTGGGACACGGGCTTGACCTCCTTTTTTCCGCAGGCAACGAGAATAAAGAGAACGCAACAAAGCAGAGCTATTTTCTTATACATAAGGCCCCTTTCGCTAATATATGAACAATCTGCTAATAATAAAACGTGGGAACTTTTTTTC
>JARRRI010000033.1:0-22257 GCA_037380845.1 Candidatus Sulfobium sp.
CCGCCGTCGCTGATGTCCCTATCGGGGTGAAGTTTGTGCATCCTTTCCCGGCACACCGCTCTATCCTGTAGCCCGATACTTCCGTCTCGTCGGTAGACGCTGTCCAGGTAAGGTCGATGATCGAGGGGGATGCCGCTGTTGCTGTCAGATTCGACGGTATTGACGGTGCCTCATCGGCAGGCTGCACAGTAAGGCTGACCCGGCGGGAAGTGTTTCCTTCCCCGCTCGTGGAATTGACGAAGCTTACCGTAGCCGTGTGCGTACCGGCTGAAAGACTGTTTGCAGCAGACGTAAGCGAAACAACGACGCTGACGCTGTCCCCCGGGGACAGAGCCCCGGACCTGGAAGACCGGTTGATGATCGACGCCAGCCGGTCTGCTCCTGCCGAAGCCGATTTTATTTTTGCGAGCGGCATAGCTGCCATATTTATGTTCTTTCTTGCGTCCACCCAACTTCTCGACGCGGTTACCGACCAGTCAATCGGCGCATAGCCGGTGTTCTTCAGGGTGTAAACCTTTCTCGAGGCAAAGGGGCCGCCTTCCAGTCCCGTCGAGACGAATTCTCCGGTGGGTGTTACCTCAAGAACACCTGGCGGCGTGTACTGTATCAGCGGCTTTTCGTAACCAATAGGACAATAGCCGGGGAGTCTCTTCTCCGTAAATACCAGGTCGATCTTTCCGCCGACACATGCCTCAATTCCCGCAGAGAGGGTCCAGGACAGCGGAGGGACCCAGGCGTCCATCTTCAGGTAACCGTTCAGGCTTACGGAAGGTCCTGCTATACCGTAGAGCAGCATGGTGAACTCAGGGCTGATATAGCCTCTTGCATAGGCCTCTGCGGACACGGTAGGAGGCGAAAAGGAAAAACTCTTTGTGAACCCGCCGACCGCATGCCATCCTGTCTTTCTCTTGTAAACCGCTCCGACTTTCACTGATGCCTCCACTGTCACTTGCGCGGTCATTGAGGCATGAATACCGGCCTGCACACCCACATAGATGTCCGCCTGGGGCACGAGTACTATGTACCCGACCGGAATGGGTGTGAAATGCATGGTAGCTAATTTTATCCTTTTTTGGCCCTGCCAGCTGCCTTCCGCTATCACTGCCAGACCATCACTGTTGTCCATCTCGAGAATCGCCCTGAATTGCTTGACATAAGGGACTACCCAGTGCTTCCTTCCTATACTTAACTTGAAGTCAGGTTTGAAGTCGAGTGTTATGGTGCCAACAAGTCTGACCTTGCCATACTGACTTTCATAGACCACCTTGTCTACAGTCAGGTCGATCTCCGGCTTCCCGGAGGCGGCTTTACGAACTGCTGCTACCTTGACGCCTCTTTCGAGTCGTGAAGCTCCCACGTCGACAGAGAAGTCTTCGGATGTAGCGATAAAGTCTCCTTCCTCCACCGCATCCAGCAGACTGGCATCTTCCGTCCGGACTTCGATGAGTCCTTCAGCGGATGTTGTTATGCCGACTATTCGCCGCAGGAAACCATTCCCAATTGTACTGACGATTATATCGCCGGCCTGCAGGGTAACCAGCGTCATGATCCGGGGGTCGAAATAGTACGTCGTCCCGTCCTGCCTGACTATAAGGTTTACGGCGTCTGCATCCAGCACCCTCACCGAAGGGTTGAGCGTCGTCTCTTTAAGGGTAAATGACGGCTGTACCGTCCTGTTTTTATCAATCGTGACGGTGCATATGTTCCCCTCGACACTGTCGCAGCCCTCCCACGAATGGAATATCGAGTCTGCATCCGGAGCGGCTGTCAGTGCGACGGTGGTGCCCGGATTATAGGATGCCGAGCAGTTATCGATGTCCTCGCTGCAGTTGATGTCATTATTATCACTTGTCACAAGACCGTTTCCGAACCTGTCTACCACGAGGGTCGATGAGGATAATTCGGCACTCCAGAAAAAGTAAGTCTCTGTGGATCCGGCCGGCGTTACCACCAGATAGAATTTGTACGTCCCGGGGGGAAGTTCTGCCAGAGAGATATCGGACAAGACGATTTCCGATACAGGGCCGGTGATATTTTCTTTCCACTTCACAAGTCCTGACGACAGAGGTGAAAGTTCCATCAGCCCGTCGATCAGGTAGATGTTCTCCGCATCTACTGCAGGCCAGTCCAGCGCAAGGTAAACATCCACGGGTGCTGAAAACTCCGGAAGCCCTATTCTCACGGTGACGTCATCCTCACCGGCGACCACAGCCCCCAGTCCGATCGGACTTGCCTCGGCCGCAATCGTACGCACGACCGGCAGAGCCGTTGCATGTGGGGCGAAAAGCTCCTGTCCCGAGGGTGGAGCCATCCGGCTGGGGGGAACCACAAAGGAAGTGCCATAGAGATTGTATTTGCCAAGATCACTGTGAGGGGTAACCATGAGATATACATAGTATGTTCCGGCTGGGAGGTCTTTTGCCGGAATGATCCCGTAGATAGATTCCTCTATTGGGGCGGTCAAGTTGTCCTTCCATTTTGCAAGTCCCGAAGAAAGGGGGGAGAGGGAAAGGTCTGCGTTGATGAGAAAGGGTTCGGGCTGCGGGGGAGCTTGAATGGCGCAGTAAACGTCTACGGGACCGGAGAACTTCGGCAGAGCGATTTGAAGTGCAACGTCCCCACCTGCCAGGGCAACACTGCCGACGCCGATGGGCTTCATATCGGCAGCTTTCACGCCTGCCCTGGGGTACTCCACAGGATCATAGGAAATGACCTCGGTGCCTTCAGGCAACTCAGCATCCTGAGCTTCCGCGGGTATAACGTAAAGAAGGCTCAAAATCGCCAATAAGGAGATCACAATGAATTTCAGTTGCAGCTGCAGGCCGGCACGCTTCATTGTTAAGTCATGTTCAGTTCCTCCGGCTCTTCTTTCTCCACTGCTTTCTCTGCCGAACTCGGCTTTTACGTATTTGGATAGTTGTAAAGAATATCGGTTTCTCCTGGACGCCCCCATTTCAACCTCCCGGCAAAAATAAAATAACTATGTTTGTCATTAAGGAATTCCTGTTTAAAACTTCTATGCTGATCGGGTAAGCACAGTAATCGATGAAAGATAACCTCCCCCGCATTTTCCCAAATGTACCTCACTGGAAGTAACAAAAAACCTACAGTTTGGAAGCATTCAGAAAATAGTGAAAAAACAGGACGTTACAAGGCTCAATCTGCAATGACCCGCCCCCGGGCTTTGACTGCTTTTCCTGTGTTGCCGACCGATCGTTATCCTCCTCCCTCCCTTCAGTGTTCCTTGTCCTTCCTTTTAAAAACGTACCCCGACGCCATAGCCCTCTGCGCCGCCAAATGGTTCTTGCCGCACCACCCTGGCCTGCCCTTTATAGGCTGAACGTTCCGGATCGATTAACAGGCTGATCACATCGTCCCGGACTACCTTGTTTTTCAGAGGGAAGAAGGCGCCCCGGTGGCTGATATTTTTCAGGAAAGATTCTTCGGTAAAGCGTTTTCCCAGGGCATTTGTCCCGGTCACTGTCACGGGAAGGACCAGGGGCAGCCGGCCTGCGACTCTCCGCTCCTGCGGAACGCAGCCCCAGAGGAAACAGAGCAGCTGCTCCGGGGAATGGAAGGCCCGACCCTCTCGTCCTTCTGCGTCTTCCACGGTCCCAACCAGTCTTCCCTCATCAGGCACTCGATCATAAATCCGCACGATGTAGTAGTACACGAGGAACACTTTAACTGATGGGGGGTAACAAAAAACTTACAAAACCGGAAGCCGCTCCGAAGATATTTAAAAAAGGGGTTGCAGGGCAGACAAGCGAAATTGTACCGCAAAAAAGGGTGAGATCATAATCAACTGAGTTTAAGAAGGCTTCAAAACAGTGGTTATTTCTTATCGGAAGGCCTTCCGTTTCCCTTGATTTCCCGGAACATGGCCTTCATTCTAACGGAAGGTTCGATCTCAAGCTGGCTGGCAAAGATTTCCTCACAGCGCCTATAAGTAGCGAGAGCTTCGGCCATCCGACCCAGGCTCCGATAGCATTCCATCATGTGCTCGTAAAATTCTTCCACCAGATAGTCTACCTCGACGCCCTTCTGATAACATTCTACGGCCCGGTCAAACCGGTCGGAACGTTCCCAGTACTTCCCCAGTTTCAGCGCGATCCGCACAAACTTGCTCCGAAGCCGCTCCCTCACACCTGTCGCCCATGACGCATTGGGTTCATTGGAGAGAAATGATCCTTTGTACAACTTGAACGCCGTCTCCGTTGTTTCGAGGCCTTCCGCCGTCGTCTCCCTCCCCAAAGATTCAGCCTCCGATACCAGCCTCTCAAAGGCCCAGGAATCCGCCCAGCAATGCCTGGGACTCAGTGTCAGCCGTCCGTCCTTCAGAACGATGGCATCTTCCCCCACGATCCGGCGCAGCCGATACAGAGTGGTCGTAGAGGCCCTTCGGGCAGCGTCCCCTTCGGCTTCCGGCCAGAGGGTGTCGGCTACACGTCCTTCGCTCACATCCCTTCCCCCAAGTGCTACAAGTAGCTTCAGCATCTCCAGAGGTTTTCCACCTTTCCCGTTCCTAAGCGCCTGGGGCTTTCCCTCACATACAGCAGAAAAACGACCCAACGTATACACCTTCAGCTTCCAGGGCCAGGCCTCGATCTGAAGCGGGAGGACCTCTGGCGTCAAGCCTCGTTTTCGAATGAGGTCGCGGACGTAATCCACCTCGATGCCCGACTCCAGGGCCTTCGCGCAGAGCATCGACATAGCCTGCCTGCGCCAGAGGATCCAGGTATTTACGAACCCTTCCTTCCTTCCGACAGTCATTGCTCCACGGAGGAAATTCATGGAAGCTTCGCGGTCACGCTCCACGGCAAATTCCGCTCGGGCCAGGAGGCACATAAATTCGAACATAGAGCTCTTTCTGCGGTGTCCTATGCTGCGGGATTTCGCAACACAGTCAACAGCTCTTTCATCGTCTCCTAAGGCATGGAGTATATGTGCCCTAAGAAGAGAGCTGAGTGCAACGCCGAAAAAATCTCCAATCTGTTCTACCATTTCCATGGCAGCATCAACATAACGTCCGGCCTCATTCAACCTGCCCTGCAAAAAGGCCAACCAAGCCGTAAGAAAATAATAAAACGACAGATCCCATGGCCGCACACCGCCAATTGGGGTCCTTATTTTTACAAGCAGCCTTTCCGCCTCCGCTTCATCTCCCTCCCCAAGCGCGCTGATTATTCCGTTTCCGAGAATCATGAAGTCCATGACATGAACACCGGTAGTGCGCGCAAGCTCAATACTCTTTTTGACGGTTTCAAGGCATTCATCGTATCGGGCAACAAGGTTACAATATAAAACTTTTGCCAATGCAGCATTTAACTGTGCCAGTGGGGGCAAATCCGAGGATTGCACAAGCTCGTTCACCGAATCGAGAACGCGTTCACTTCCTGAGACGTCACCAGTTCTCACACGATCAAACAGGAAAACCAGGAGGGCCTGTGTCCTGGCAACCCCGTCCACTCCTTTTTGAGCGAGAGCGCGCTCTGCCCATTTGTCGAACTCGGGATGCTCCGGTTTTCTGTGCACCAAAGCCATAAACATGCTCGAGGCCACGCGAGCTTCTACGGCTTCAGAGGGGAAAGCCACGAATTTCTCTATGACGGACTTGAACCGGTATATCCAGGGGTCCAGACGCCTGAAATTTTCGAAACCATATACAATGGAATCCACTACTCCGGACCATGAAAGAAAGGCGCCTGCCGCGTTCCCAGAAACAAAAAAATCATTAAATGCTTTTTCGAAATTCTTTCGGCTTTGTTGCTGGTTATAAGGCAGGTAGCAGACCCCTCTCCAGTAAATAAGCCAGGGCGCATCGTTCACAAGCTCCCGCGGAAGGTTTCCCAACCACCTCTCAAGGAGACTGAATCGCCCTTGCACGGCAAGCAAAGGCGCCTGACTCAGGATCAATCTAATCAGCTGCTGCCAGTCCTCTGCTTCGATGAGTAGTCTCGCTGCGTCTTCAAGATGACCCTCCTCCTCCAGAACCTTTGCCGCCTGTCTTTGGAGGCCGGCCAACTCTTTTCTGCTAAACCTCTCCTCGGCTTTGTCAAGGAGGAATTCCCTAAACAACGGATGGTATTGGTACCTCAGTCCGGGCCGCCTGTCAGTAAAGTAATTATTACGGAAGAAGGCATTCAAGATACGGTTCGCTTCTTTAAGACCGCTCATCGCCTCGGCAGATCGCGGCGTCATGGAGGGCAGCAATGCCGTCTTAAGTAGAAACTCCCGCGTCTTGGTATCAGTCCCCTCCAGGATCTCCCCCGCGAAATAGTCGAAAACCTCTTCGAACGTGGCAGACCTTTGTTCATCCATAATACCGGTCCCTCTTTGTGTGAGCAGCACAACACCAGCCGCCCACCCGGCAGTTCGCTCATGGAGGTCCTGAAATGCCTTGGCAGAAAAACTTTTCCTTGCATGAAGCTTCGCCAGTTCTTTTGATTCATTTTCCCTGAGCCGCAAATCTTCCCACTCCACAAAGAAAATCGTCTCGCTGGCGCAAAGACGGGCGAACTCCTTCGGCGGGAACAAACGGCTCAGTACTATTACCGAAATTCCCTCAGGAATTGACGAGAAGCCATGGGAAAGAGCCTCGTGGAGCGCAGAAACGGCGGAGACTTCCTGGTAGTTGTCGAGAACTATGAGTGAGGGAACGTAAAGCCTCCCTGTGAGGTCTTCGAAAAAGCGTCTGGTAAAGGTTGGCACATGATACTCGGGGGTGAGAAGCGGTAACGGCCTTTTCTTTCGGGGAGCGGTCTTCGTTCCTGCAAGGCCCATGTAATAGAAGAAAGTTGCCAGGTCAGAGTCGCCCCCATCCATTTGATACCAGAGCGAGGGCAGTTTGCGAGATTGCACGTAGCTGCTCAAGAGGGTGGTCTTGCCGGAACCCGGCGGCCCCGATACCCAGACGACGGCATGTCTGCGCCCGCTGTCAAGCAACCTGAAGAGCCGTCCCCTCTCCAGCACCTCTTTCAAGGTCGGACGCGTTATTTTGGCAGGAAAGCGCCCCAATACTCTTTTGTTCCCTCTTGGGTATTTTTGCGCATAGAGGTTAAAAAGTCAATTATTTTATTTATAAATAGATTGCTATATCTATTCGGTCCCTCCGGCAACGCCCTCAGCGTCTTCTTCTTTTTGCTTCTCATAGATGAGCTGGAATAATCTCAGAGCCCTTTCCGGGTCTGTCACCTTAAGCTTCCTGTATTCCTTCATCGCCGAATCTCTTTCACCTGCAAAGAGGTAGGCAATTGCGAGGTTAAAGCGCGCTTCGTCGTAATCGGGCTTCAACTGGAGGGCCTTCTCGAATTCCTTGACAGCTTTATCATACATCCCCATGTCCATCCCGTATATCACGCCGATGTTGTTGTAAATGCCGGCGGACCCGGGTCTGAGGGCGGCGGCGTCCCTGTAAGCCTCTATGGCGTCCGCGTACATTCCCAATCTCGAATAGGCCCATCCGAGCATTACGAACGCCCTGGCATTTTCCGGTTCCTGTTCTACGAGCGACTTGGCTTTTTCGAGTTCCAACTCCAGCTCATCCGTGCCCGGACCGGGCTCTTCTTCCGAGCGGGATTCGTCCAGGCCCAGTGGTTCCGATTTCCTGTACTCCTTCAGAAGATCTGCAATATAAACGGAGGGAATAAGCCGGTCCGTAACGGCGCCGTCCTTCGTCTCCCGCTCCAGCATGGCCACTACGCAGCCTTTCTGATTGAACACCGGTCCCCCGCCGGTCCCGGCCGGAGAGGGCGGATTCAGAAGGACGGTGTCCTTGTCCTCCGCTGAGGCGACCGCCTTTCTTTCAACAACGGGCTGTCCGGAATCGGTCCGCCCGCTTTCGATGAAGACCGTTTCACCCGGCACAGGGGGGCCGTCGGGGCAAAGTCTCACCATGGGTGGATCAACCAGGTCGATTTTCAGGAGAACGATGCCGTGGGGCTTGTCGACTGCGAGCACCCGGTCAGTCTGGATGTATGACCCTTCCGCGGTCCTGACGAACAGGATGTTTCCGGGCCCCGGAACTGTGCTGAAAATTGGCATGTACGGGACAGCAACGACGCCGCCTTTGTCTACAAAGAATCCCTTTGTGATGCCCGCCTGCCTGCTTCCTACCTTGCCTGAATAGATCGTCACCAGAGCCGCCCTCTGTCGAATGACGACGGTCGGTACGTCGGCGTATGAGTATGATGGTGCCGTGTGCTGCAGGACGAGGAAGAATGACACCCACATTGCCAGCAGTGCTCCGTTCTTCGTAATGCGGCTGGATGACATGCGCATATTTACAGAATAAGGCGTATCGCAGGATATGTAAACCCGGTGGATGACTTAAGCCGTTCCGCCGGTGCGGACAAAAAAATAGGCCCTCTGGCGAGGGCCCTTATCCTGAGGGCTGGGGATCGGGGATAAACCCTCAGGAAACCTATGCGAGCTGGAGGGTAGAATGCCCGCATAGGGTAGATTCAATATTATATAAACAAACTTATGTTTGCATCAAGGGCAAAATCCAGAAATTCGGCAGCGCCCGCTACAATGGCCCCGTCGACCAGATCATCCTTCGTGACTCCGGTCATTTCCAGCGTAGGAGTACAGACAATAAGCTTGACGTCCATCTCCTTGCAGGCATCCACGAGCTGGGGAACGGAAGGCCAGTTTATCTTCTTGATCATGCTATTCATCATGACGGTTGCCATGGAGGTCATCCCTGGAAGCATACCGAGAACGTTGGGAAACGGGACCGGCGAAGGCATCGCCGGGTTGGCGATAGGGGCAACTTTCAGGTTGTGGTATTTCTTCTTGTTGACTATGTCTACTCCATAAAGAGTGAAGAAAATCTGAACTTCCACGTCCATGGCAGCCGCCGTCGAAGCGAGAATGAGGGGCGGGTATGCCATGTCAAGGGTCCCTTTGCTTGCGATAATCGCCATCTTCTTCTGTGTTGTCTCTGACATTTTCCTCTCCTTTTTAATTATATCATTAATCTGCTTAAAAAAAGCTCACAATTTGTGGTTTTTCCTGCCCGATTTGATATCCCCTCCCGGACCGAGAAGACCGCGACCGTCACGAACCGAAGCAATACGGTATCTTCATCGGACTTATTATAAAAACCCCTCGGCTTTATTGTCAATTAATTTATAAACACTGCAATATGTGGGGACCGCAACAGGCGGGCTTCAGATGATGCCGTATTTCTTGAGTTTAAGGTAAAGTGTTTTTCTGTCAATCCCGAGGATCTGGCTTGCTCTTGACTGGTTGCCCCCGGCTTCATTCAGCACCCTGAGGATATATTCTTTTTCCCATTCTTCAAGTGAGGGCTGAGCACTTTTCGCTTTGGCAGAAACGTCTGCGGGAATGGAAAGATCTTCCTGCCTGATCTTTTCGCCGTCGCACAGAATGACCGACCTCTCGACTACATTTTCCAGCTCCCTCACGTTTCCGGGCCAGTTATAGTCGTTTAATCTCTCCATTGCCTCCGGCGTGTAGCCCTTTACCGGCTTGGACAATTTTCCGGCATATTTTCCAAGGAAATAGCGGGCAAGTTCGGGAATGTCTTCCCTGCGTTCCCTCAAAGGCGGAATGGTTATGTTTATGACATTCAGCCTGTAGAAAAGGTCTTCTCTGAACGTTCCTTCTCTTACCAGATCAACGAGATTCTTGTTGGTCGCCGCGATGATCCTCACGTCCACCTTGAGAGTCCTGTTACTGCCGACCCGTCTGAACTCGCCGGAGTCCAGAAATCTGAGCAGCTTGGCCTGAAGCCCCAGCGGCATTTCCCCTATCTCATCGAGGAAGAGCGTCCCCTTGTCGGCCACTTCAACTATCCCGTGCTTTGTCTGGTAGGCGTTGGTGAAGGCCCCTTTCTCGTGGCCGAAGATTTCCGACTCTATGAGGTTCTCGGAGAGAGTGGCACAGTTCAGCGCCACCAGGGGCGAGCCGTTGCGTCTGCTGTAATGCCATATGGTATTGGCGATGAGTTCTTTACCCGTACCGCTCTCTCCCTGGATAAATACCGGGGAGTCGGTCGGGGCGATTTTCCGGATAAGGACCAGGATGTCCCGCAACTGCCTGCTCTTGTGGATGAAGGCGAAAGGGGTTTCTTTCCTTAGCAGTTCCTGTTGAAGCAGCCGGTTCTGTATGCTCAGTCTGCCGAATTCATACGCCCTGTTGATGACAATCGTCAGTTCATCCAGTTTGTAAGGTTTGGTCAGATAATCGTAGGCCCCGTTCTTCATCGCCTCGACCGCCGTTTCAACCGTAGCCTTCCCGGTAAGGACTATTATGACGGGCGAAGAAGGGTCCGTCTTCATTTTTTTCATGAGGGTAATCCCGTCGATTTCCGGCATCACGATATCCAGCAGGATGACGTCGAAGGTTGCTTTTTTCAGCAGGGAAAGGGCAGATTTGCCGTCGGACGCGGTTTCTACGAAAAAGCCTTTCCTTGCGAGTTCCTTCCTGAGAAGCCTCCTGAGAGGCTCCTCATCATCGACGACAAGAATCTTTATCGTCTCTTGCATTGGTCGGTAACTTTATGACGAAGGTTGTGCCGTCTTCTTCCCTGCTCTCTACGTCGATACTGCCGCCGTGTTCCTCGACAATCTTATGGCAGATTGCGAGTCCGAGACCGGTGCCGTCACCCACCGGTTTGGTGGTAAAGAATGGGTCGAATACCTTGTCTACGACGTCCGCCGGAATGCCGGAACCGGTATCGGTTACCGAAACCGTTATCTGCCCGGAATCTTCGGCGTTGTTTACCCCTGCGCCACTGTCGTCCATCCCGGTGGTGATGACGATGCTCCCCTTCTGGGGCGTGTAATAAATTGAATTGATTATGATGTTCATGAAAAGCTGTCTCAGGCTTCCGGGATCTGCGCATATAACCGGCAGGTCCCTGTTAAGCCTGAGTTCTATGTTGTGGCTGAGCCGCTTGGCCTTATGGTTGACCAGGAGGATAACTTCCTTTATAAGTTCATTGATGTCGATCTCCCTGAAGGTCGAGGAAGAGGGCCTCGCGAAATCGAGGAGGCTCCTCAGTATCCCCTTGCAACGGAAGATCTCGCTGTGGATAGTCGTCAGGTATTCCGGAAAGTCCTCGAATTCCGGAAGATCGAGAAGCCGCTTGTCCTTTGCCCTGTCGATGAGGGCCTCGGAGTATCCCGCAATGATACCCAGGGGGTTGTTTATTTCGTGGGCGATACCGGCCACAAGGGTTCCCAGGGAAGCCAGCCGGTCGGACCTTATGAGCTGCTGTTCGAGTCTTTTTTGTGCGGTTACGTCTTTCACGTAGTGGACGATCGCATAGAGACGCCCTTCCTCGTCGATGAGCGGGTACGTCCAGAAGTCAAAGATGTTTCCGCCTGCCGCCTTGATCTCGGTGAAAGAAGGCCGATGGGTGGCCAGGGTATCCTTGCAGAGACACCCGATCCCGGTTATCCCGATCTTCTCCAGGATCCGGCTGCAGCGCTTTCCCGAGGCCTCCATTGCGGAGAGGCCCGTCTTCTGCAGCAGGGTCCGGTTGGCACGGATGACGCGCTGCCATCCGTCTTCTATCCAGACCATGTCGGTAATGGCGTCGAACGTCTTTTCCCACTCCCTTTTTTCCCTTGATATCTGCTCAAAGAGGAGTGCGTTTTCCAGAGCGACCGATATATGCTTGGCGGCGGGCAGAAGTATCTGGAGGTCCTTTTCCGAATACTTGCCGGGCTCCGTGCTGTCGAGATTGAAGACCCCGATAATCTTGTCGTGATAAAGGGGTATGCTGATAGTCGATCTTATGCCCTCGTCGAAGAGCTTCCTGTCCAGGGGGAAGGCCGCCCCGGACAGGTCATTATTGATCCAGGGCTTGTTGTGCGTTATGACCCATCCCGCGCTTGTGCCCTTGATGGGGGCTTTTACCCCTTTTTTCATCACAGTCGGCAATTTAGTATCGAGGGCGAAGATTAGCAGGTTATTCTTTTTTTCATTGTAAAGGAGGAGACTTGCCCTGCTGTAATCTATCAGTTTTCTTATCTCGGACACCATGATCCTGAAGAGTGTGCCGATGCTCAGACTGGAATTGATGATGCCGCTGAGTTCGTTAATAAGCTTTATGTGGCTTACCTTGTTCTGCAGCTGGGCGATCAGGCCGGTATTTTCTATTGCGACTCCGAGAAGACTTCCGATGGTCGAAAGAAGCTGGGCATCCAGAGATGTAAAGTACGAGCCCCGCCTGCTTGCGACCCCCAGGACGCCCCGGGTGACGCCCCGGGAGGATATCGGGACCCCTATCATGCTCTCCATACCGGCGGCCCTGTGTGTTATCCTGGGATCATCGGACATCTTCTTTACGAGCAGGGACCTCCCCGACGCGAAGACCTTTCCGTTGAAGCACTCACCCGGCTTCAGGCTCCTTACCTCGTCTGCAAATTCGGGCGCGAGACCCTTCCGGGCCTTCAGGTGTATTTTGCCGGTTTCATCATCGAAGAGATAGATCCAGCCGGCGTCGGCTTCCATAAGGGGGAGGAGCATATCAATGGTTTTCTGCATGATCTTCTTCGTATCGGAGTGGCTGGTCAGAACTGCGGCAAAGTTGTTTATTACCGAGAGCTCCTTCGTCCTCTGGGCGGCCCGCTGCTGCAGCTTTTTTCGGTCGGAGATGTCCTGCGTGACAACCAGCCTGCGCCCGTCGGGGTAAGGGATAAAGGTGACCCGGGCGGCAAAAAGCTCTCCGTTTTTTCTCCTGCAGGCGGATTCGTGATGAACGCCTGCAGCCTTCTCGTCGGGCTGTCCGTCCACCAGAATTACCAGTTCGGAAAGGGTGCGGCCGACGATTTCGCCCGCCTTATAGCCAAACGCCTTCTCGGCGACCAGGTTGCAGGAAAGGACGGCAAGGTTTTTGTCGACCACAAAGGCCGGCATTTCAAGGTAATCGAAGGCATCGGGATTTATATGGGCCTTTTTTTCAGTGACGGACGACATAATTTATTATAACATCCCCTTCTCCGGACCGGCCATGAATGGCTCTCGCTTAACAGCGGGCAGCGGGTGGACAAGGCGCGTGGCCACCTTGACATTTTACGGCTGTATGATAGGCTTGAATCAGGAGGACACCATGGATGACAACGGGAAGATGATAGGCGGAGCTTTCTTGCTGGGCGGAGTTGCGGGTGCCGTTATAGCCCTTCTTTACGCGCCCAAGTCAGGCAGAGAAACCAGGAGAGACGTTTCGAAGGCCGCACGCCGTATAAGCGATGACACGGTGGATCTCATTGAGGAGACCATTGAAGATGTGAACGGCTTCGCGAGCGATTTGAAGGAAAAGACGTCGGACATTATGGAGCAGGGGACGGACTTATCGGGCAAGGCGTGGAAAGAGGTTATGTCCACGCTGGAACAGGGGCAGAGGGCACTTGAAAAGAGAAGAAAGAGGTTGAGGAAGGCCCTGGGCATTTAAGGGGTGAGGTCCGTAAAGGCGGCAGAGATGAAAATGAGGGGGGGCAGAAAGCTGCCGGCGCAGGCAGATATCATTTCCGTATTGACCGACATTATTCACGAACTCCAGAGGTTGTGACACAAGGCGGGACAGAGGTCTCGATCTGTGCCGTTTATGGACAACCCGCAGGCTAGGGGTTCCAGAGATACATGAACTGCGCACCGGGGGAAAAGGGGAGTTGCTCGGCGTTTATCGAGAGGAGGTTTATAACCTGCGCGCCGCCCGGGGGCGTCAGAGGAGACTCCGAATATATATTGGATTTGAAAGTGCCCTGCCGGATATAGGTGACCACTTTGGCCTTCTTTATATGGAGGGCCTTTTTCATGGTGTCGATCGTTTCGTCCAGGTAGGATACCTGGTCGATCAGTTTTGCCTTGAGGGCATCGCCCGCCGTAAGTATCCTCCCATCGGCAAGGGTCTTTATCTCTGCCCTGGTCAGGACTTTCTGCCTGCTTGCGAAGACCACATCCAGGAAGCGGGCATAGAGCTTGTCGATTATCCCCTGCAGCATCTTCCTTTCCTCCTCCGTGCTCGGCCGGAAGGGCGACCAGAAATCCTTTTTGGGGCCGGACTTATAGGTCTCCTCCGATACACCGATCTTCGAAAGGAGCTTCTCGATTTCGATCTTCATTGCTATGACGCCTATGCTCCCGGTAATAGCCGAGGGGCCGGCCGCTATATGGTCCGCCGCCGAGGCCACGTAATAGGCCCCTGAGGCCCCGAGTTCCATGATCTGTGCATAAACCGGAACCTTCTTCTTCTCCCTGAAGCGCATGATCTCGTGATAGATCGTATCGCTGGCGGCAACGGTCCCTCCTGGGGAGTTTATCCTCACGATTACGCCCGCGACATCATTGTCCGCTTCGGCCTTCAGCAGGGCCTCCCTGAAAAAAGCGACCATCGACGGTCTCTTCTTTAATCCGAAGTAGCCCGTTTTCTGTTTGAAGGAAATGACGCCATCCAGGTCGACGAGAAGGATCTTCTGCTTCCCTTCGCCCTCCAGCAGTTTTTCCTCCAGCGGTTTTGTCTTCGGCAGGAGGGACACGGCGCAACCCGACAGCACCAGAAGAGAAATGACAAAAAGAAAGAGGCTTCTTTTCATAAGTGACTCCCAATTGACGCGTATTCAACTGTTAAGAAAATTTCACCGTCGAGTCGCAGAGACCACACAGATTTATCAGCCGCCGGCAAAGTCAGTAGATTTCTGCTTTCCGCTGAGAGGCCGGTTGAATGTATGTTTTTTTCTTTTTGCCACCAGATGAACTCTATTAAGAAAATTATATCAAGGAAGGGAGATCTTCCAAACAGGAAAAGAAGAGGGCACGGCACATCCAGCCTTTTTCTCGTTTCTGCCATGGAAAACCTGTTTTGAAATATAATAGATGGAATGCCCGATATCCTGGAGAAAGACAGCCTCATTCACTTCCCTCATTTCGCCGTACTGAAGGCGTCGGCCGGCTCCGGCAAGACCCATACGCTTACCAGGCGGTTCGTCCAGTTCATCCTGTCCGACAAGGTCCCTGGAAACAATCTAAGGAATATACTGGCTGTCACCTTTTCGAACAATGCCGCCAAGGAGATGAAGGCCAGGATCCTTGAGTGGCTGAAATCTATCTGTTTCGACGATGTCCAGAAGGTGGAAGAGCTTGCTCGTATCGTTTCCATGGACAGGGAAAGAATGATCGGGAAGGCCGGTTTTCTGGTGGAAGAGATACTGGAAAATTATTCGGATTTTCAGGTGAAGACCATAGACAGCTTCATGACGACAGTGTTCAAGGCCTCTGCCGTCGACTTCGGATACAATCCCGACTTCGACATACTGATGAGGGGCGACACACTCATGGCATATTCTTTCGACCTCTTCCTCAGGTCGGTGCGGGAGGGGTCGGAAGGGGCAGATCTATTCGACGATATTATTTCGCTCGTCCTTTCGGGGAGGAAGAAAGATGCGTCGTATCCCTGGGACCCTTCGGCTGTCCTCCTGGAAGAGATCCAGACGGTCTACTCGATCGTGGCAGCGGCCGGAAAGAAGCCGAGGGTTGAGGATTTTTCCCTGGAGGCCGCACATCTCAGAGACAGGCTGAGAGCACAGCTGGCGGAAATCGAAGACGCAATTGCGGGGTCCGGGCTCGACCGGAGGTCCACCTCCGCTTATCCGGCGATCCTGCCGGAGGTGATGGCAGGGCGGTTCGCAGACCTTATCGGCAAAAGGCTGAAGGCGCCCCCCGTGAACAAGCCTAAGAAGGGACAGCCCGGAGCAGCCTATGACCGCATCCTCGGAATGTGGGGAGAGTTCGGTGAACTCGCGAGGCGTTACACCGCGCTGCATGTATTGTCCTGTTATACGCCTTATCTCCGGCTCTATGAGGAATTCCGCGAGACCGTCGAGTCTGTGAAGAGGCAGGAGGGCAAGGTCTTTATCGGAGACATCAACCGGAACCTCTCGGAATATCTCCGGAGCGAGATCGTGCCTGACATCTATTTCAGGATCGGCCAGCGCGGAAGCGCCTTCGTAGTCGGCGATACCAAGCAGGCCATTTACGGGTTCCGAAACGCCGACTATACCATAATGAAGAAATGCGAAAACGAAAATCCCTTCCCTTCGGCGGAGCACGTCGTAAGGGAACTGGATACGAATTACAGGAGCCTCCACAGGATCCTCGAGTTCAATGAACAGATATTCAAGGAAATCGTCGCCGCCAACACGGAGTATAGTGCGGCGGCCGAAAGGAGCGGACTCACCGCCTATGTTCAGAAGGTGAGGGAAGGCAGGGAAAGCCCGGGATATTCGGAGGTAGTTATCCTGGAAAGAGATGATGAAGATCCGCCGGAGAGGAGAAAAGTGGGGGAGCTCATCGGGGAGCTCAGAGGCCGGGGGTACAATTACGGAGATATTGCGGTCCTCACCGCCAGAAACGAAGGCGCCGTCAGGATCAGCGGCTGGCTCAGTGAGAAGGACATCCCTTTTATTTCTTACAGCAGTCTCGACATAAGGAGGAGAAAGATCACCGGGGAGATCGTTTCGCTCCTGAACTTCCTCGATTCCCCGACGGACGACCTTTCCTTCGCGTCCTTTGTTCTGGGAGACATATTCGGACGGGTGCTTCTCCGGAAGGTAAGGGAGGGGCGGCAGCCGCTTAATGAATTCATCTTCAGGAACAGGGAAAGGCGTCCTCTTTACAAGGTTTTCCAGAGGGAGTTCGGGGAGCTCTGGGAGGAATATTTTTCGGTACTTTTCAGGTCGGCGGGATATTACCCGCTGTACGATCTCGTGGCCGAGGCCTTCAGTGTCTTTAAGGTTTTCGACCTGATGGCAGAGGAGGAGGCGGCCCTGGTGAAGATCCTGGAGGTGGTCAAGGACTTCGAAGGAGAAGGTTATAACAGTCTGCGGGATTTCCTTACCTTCGCGGGCGACGAGGGCGGCGACCGGGAGTGGAACATGGAGGTCCCCAAAAGTGAAGACGCCGTCAAGGTGATGACTGTACACAAGGCGAAAGGCCTTGAGTTCCCGGTGGTGATCATCCTCCTTTACGAGGAGGTGAACAGGGGGTTCGAATATATCGTACAGGAGGACGACGACGGGGTGCGTCTCCTGAAGATCAACAGGGACACCATGGAAAGCGATCCAGTTTTCCGGGACCTTTACACGGATGCGGTCCTCGGGGAAAAAGTGAACAGGCTCAACAGCATGTATGTGGGCTTCACCAGGCCGGGCGAAGAGCTTTATGTCGTAGGCGTGAGGGGAAGGGGGAAGGGGTACCCCTTCGATATCCTGGGGGAAGGGGCTTTTTCACCCTCCCCCAAGCCGGAACGGACGAATGTCGCCGCCCCGGAGAGACCCGGGAAGTTCACGGCCAGCCACCGCCACAGACGGATAGAGTTTGTCTCCGGACCGGATGAAATGCTGAATACGGAAGAGCGGAGGAGGGGAGAGTTCATCCATCGCATATTCCGCTTTGTCGGTTATGCGGACGAGGGGTTCGGAGAGATGCTTGCGGAGATAATCGGCAGGGTGAAGGAAGAAAGCGGAGAGGAATACGGCGACGAGGACACCGAAGACGTTGTCGGGAGCGCGGTTGAGCATGATGGACTGCGGGAGTACTTCGTGCGGAAGCCCGGCAGGGAAGTGAGGACGGAACAGGAATTTTCCGACAGGGAGGGCAGCCTTTTCAGGATGGACCGTGTCGTGCTGGACGAAGGAAGGGTGACTGTCGTTGATTACAAGACGGGACACGACAGGACCGCGCAGGATAAGCATATGGCCCAGGTGAGGTCCTACATGAAGATATTGAGCGGGGTCTATCCCGGGAAGGCGGTGGAAGGGATCATCGCCTATGTCGATCTGCGGGAGGTGGTAAGGCTGACATGAAGGTCCTTTTGCTCTCACCCGCTGAAGAGCTCATGGAAGAGGTGCTCGGTCACCTTGAAGGCGACGGCAGGGACTATTCACCAAGCATGGTGGTCTTCCCCGGCAAGAGACCGTCCCATTTCCTGAGAAAGGCGCTGGCCCGGAAAATCGGCGACAGCTTTATCCCGCCGGCCGTGTTCTCTATGGATGAATTCATCGATCACCTTAGCGAAGACATCCCCGCGGGAAGAAGGATTGAGACTATAGACGCCGTCTCCATCCTGTATGACATTCACAGGAGGGCGAAGGACCCTCTCGGCGGCTCCGGGTTCATGACACCCGACAGTTTCTTTTCCCTGGGTCTCAGGATATACAGGGACATAGAGGAGTTGTATATCGAAGGGGTCAGCGTCCGCAGCGTGGAAGAGGTCCGCCATTACTCCAATGAAGAGATACCGCAGCAATCGCTCAGGAGGCTGGAGTCGCTGGCATTCTTCTATGAAGAGTTCTACAGGCGTGTCGAGGAAAAGAGGTTTTCGACACGGTCCCTGAGATACCGCAGGGTGGCGGAGAGAATCGAAGGACTCATACCTGAAACGGTCCGCAGGATAATATTCGCCGGGTTCAATGCCCTGACCGGGACGGAGAAGGTACTATTCACCAAAATGGGAGATTCGGGCTTTACTGTCTTTCTATTTCAGGACGGTCCCGGCATGGACGAAATACTCGGACAGCTCGGCATGGAGGCGGAACATGCCGGACAGGGACCGTCCCGTCCGGATGTCAGTTTCTACGGCAGCCCCGACACCCACGGGCAGGTATATGCATTGGGACGGGTCTTCGATGCGGAGGCTGAAAGGGGAACGACTTTCGACGAGAGGACCGCGGTTGTACTGCCCAACTCGGAGACTCTTTTCCCAGTGCTTCGTCAGGGCCTGCCCTTTCTGAACGATTCGGAATATAACATCTCGATGGGATACCCCCTGCAGCGCACGCCGGTTTTCGGTTTTCTCAACAGCCTGATGGATCTCATCACTTCGATCGACGGCGACCGGGTCTATGTCCCTTCTTATATAAGGTTCGTACTTCATCCGTATACCAAGAATATATATTTCAGGGGTAATGCGGAGATAACCAGGATAATGTTTCATGCCATCGAGGACGAATTGACAGTCAACAGGACGAAGACCTTCATGACGATCTCCGAAATAGAAGGGGATGAAAAGATCCTCAGCAGCGTGCTGGAACGTATTCCAAAAGAGGCAGGACTGACGGAGGGCGCTGTGAGAAAACATTTGAGGACCATCCACGAAAACACCATAGAGAGTTTCCTGTCTTTCGAAAACCTGATGGACTTTGCCTCCCGGTGCACGGGTCTCCTCACGTTTATTTACAACAACAGCACCGCCAGGCTCCATCCCCTCTTCCATCCCTTTGCGGAGTCTTTTATCAGGTCGCTCGATGTCATCTCCCGGTCTCTGATGAAGGACATGGCTTTCACGGAAAGGACGAGTTATTTCAGTTTCCTGAGGAAGTACGTTGCGACTTGCCATACCCCTTTTGACGGAACTCCGGTGAAGGGGCTCCAGGTGCTGGGCTTCCTGGAAACGAGGAACATTAAATTCGAAAGGGTCCTCATTCTCGATGCAAACGAGGAAACCCTGCCGGATACGAAGAAGGAAGACACCTTTCTTCCTTTCAAGGCCCGACTGGCCCTGGGGCTGCCGACGTACGTCGAAAGAGACAGGCTGGCGGCCTATTATTTTGAGACGCTGATCAGGGGGGCCCGGGATGTGCATCTCTTCTTCGTAGAAAATGACAAGAAAGAAAGGTCGAGGTTTGTCGAAAAGCTCCTCTGGGAAAGACAGAAGAAAGACAGAACGACGGAGACGAGGGATTACGTGCGGACGGTCGAATACCGGGTGAGGCTAAGGAACGGCGAGCCCGGGGAAATCGGAAAAACGGGCGACATGACCGAATATCTGAGGAGCTTCACGTACAGCCCGACCGCCCTGGATGCCTACCTCTCATGCCAGCTTAAATTCTACTACAGGTATGTTCTGGGGATCGACAGGAAGGAAGGGGTTTCCGGGGACATCGAAAGGGCCGACATAGGGAAGTTCGTGCACGGCACCATCTCGGCATATTTTTCTCCAAAGAAGGGTATCCCGCTGAAGCCTGAAGACCTTTCTGTTAAAGAGATGGAAGGCCTTGTGGACGAGCTTTTCGGGCGGGAGTACGGCGGCGGACTTTCCGGGGCGGTCTATCTCCTCAGGGCGCAGATCAGAAGGCATATGAAAGACCTCATCCTCGGCTACTATCGCCCCCTTGCGAAGGAAGGCCCTTTTTTGGTCTTTGAAAGCGAAAAGGGGATAAGAGGGACGCTGGAGGGCTTCAAGTTAATGGGCCGGGTCGACAGCGTAGAAAAGAGAGGTGGCAGAATATGTATAGTAGATTACAAAACCGGTTCGAACCGTAACAGGCTCAGGATTGATTTTGACAGACTTGACCCGGAAGACAGGTTGACGTGGAGCCGGGCGATTGGGAGTCTCCAGCTCCCCGCTTACCTGCAGATGTACTCTCAGATGACCGGGACCGCGGCGGAAGAAATGGATGCCATGTTCCTGCTCCTGGGCAAATCCGTGATTAGCCGGGGCATCGAAGTTCCGCTGTTCGGCGAATGCGATCCCCGTCAGGCTCTGGAAGATCTGAAAGCTGTTACCACCGGCCTGCTCAACGAGATCATCGACCCCGGGGTTCCTTTCGGCCCCGCGGCGGACAGGAAGCTGGTCTGTCCGGGATGTAATTTCCGCTATATCTGCGGAACCCAATGGGTGCAGGGATAAATTTCACTTTCGTATGACCCTGCCTGTCGGCTGCCACCCCTGGACCTTCTTCTGCGGGTGATAGCTCTCGACTATATCCCCGACCTTTATCCTGCTGAAGTTTCTTAGCTTTATGCCTACGCGCTGACCGGGCGACGCGGTCTGAACCGCATGCTCGCCTATATGGAGCGACTCCATGGTGCCGGAATAAACGGGTCCCATGGCGGAGACGATGCGAAAGTGCTGGCCCACGGCAAGACGGCCTTCTGTTACTTCGCACCCCGCAATGATCCCCCTTCTGCTGCTTTTGAAAAGGGCTATCACTTTTGCGGAACCCGTGATCTGCTCGGTGGGACCGTGGGGAAGTATGGCTTCGGCGAGGACCTTCAGGTCCTCAGTCAACGCATAGATGACATCGTAGAGCCTGACCTCGACGTTACGCTCCCTCAGCGCCTTCTCGACGCCGGAAAGAACATCCACCCCGAAGCCTATTATCAGCCTGCCCGCCGTTTCCGCAAGGAATGCGTCCGACGTGGTGACGGCACCCAGTCCCTGCCGTATGATGTCGATATCCACTCCGGCCGCTGTAATCCCGGAAATGGCGGCCGCCGCTGCCTCGAGGCTTCCTTCGGAGTCGGCTTTAAGCACGATCTCAAGCTTCGTCCCTGCCTCCCGAAACGAAGTATTCCGTCCGGTCTGCCCGGCCGTACGCCTGGAACTGCGCTGTTTTCCGGGACGAGTTTCCCTGTGTGGATGTGCCACTTGTCTTGCTCCCTGGGCGAAATACCGTCAAAAAATTCCTACTGATAATACTAATGCTAGCACTGAATAGAAGACCTCGCAACAGAAGATCTCAGGGTGATTTCCTCCCGGTCGGGCTGAAATTACAGTTTTGGCTGAAATTCAATTTTGTGCTTGACAAAATGACTGTTTTGGTATCAAGATTTAGTTGAGGAGAGGAAGAGGGGATGGACAAAGTTAACTGTTGGGAGTTCTACGAGTGCGGCAGGGAACCCGGCGGGGGTAATGTGCGGGAATTCGGAACATGCCCTGTCGCGACTGAAAGGAAGCTGGACGGAGTACACGGGGGTACGAATGCCGGCAGGGCATGCTGGGTCGTAGGCGGTACGCTTTGCAACGGAAAGGTACAGGAGACATTCCTGAAGAAATACGATGGCTGCATGGAGTGCGATTTTTATAAGAGAGTAAAGGAAGAAGAATCTCCGGATTTCAAGCTTTCAGCCAGCCTCTACATGATGCTCCATTAAAACCCTCCGTGGCCAGTTATAAGTAGTTTAAGTTTGCAACGTTCGCCGTCCCTGACCTGTCTACCCATACGTGTGCCATAACGATTGGCATCTCCGTAGTACCGGGATTTGCAAAGCAAACTTCTACGCCTGTGCGTAGGGCGGTTTCAACCAGGCTAAGTGCGTCTGTATTTGTGAGGGAGATGAATTGAGTCATTTTGCCTATGGGGGACCACTGGTCATCCTTATGTTCGAAAAGGAGGGACTGCAAAGTATGTGGGCGGGCCGCATGGTGTCTGACACTGGAGGACCCGAGGGAAAAAGATCTTATTCCACGATTTGGCTGCACCTCACCACAAAGACCTTGTA
>JARRRI010000034.1:0-15826 GCA_037380845.1 Candidatus Sulfobium sp.
ACAAAAGACCGCCTGTACAGGGAAAATTACTCGATGAAAAAACTGCCCTGCATTGCCGCCGTTCTTTTCTTCTTCCTGACCGCTTTTCCCTTGTTTGCCAGGGCCGGTCTGCCCCTTCAGCCTGAAAGTCTCATTAACGAGGAGCTCAAACAGATCCGCCCGCCCCTGCAGACCCCGGACGTGAAGAGCATGCCGGGTGTCATGTCCTATAATGACAGCAGGACGGCAACGCGTGCAGTGGAACGGAACCTGGGTCTTTTTACCACGAAGATCAGGGACAGGTTTTCCGTGTGGCTGAGCAGGTCTGGGGAATATCTGGACGTCATGACGGACATACTGAAGAAGAAGGATGTGCCGGAGGACATGGTTTTCCTTTCCCTCATCGAAAGCGGCTTCAACCCTCACGCGTATTCGATGGCCCATGCTGCGGGTCCGTGGCAGTTTATCGCTTCCACGGCAAGGAGATATGGTCTTGAAATCAACTGGTGGAAGGACGAGAGGCGCGACCCCGTCAAGTCCACCGAGGCGGCGGCCGACTACCTGAAGGACCTCTATTCGATGTTCGGGTCATGGAACCTGGCGATGGCCGCTTACAACGCCGGAGAGGGCAAGATACTCAGGGCCATGAAGAGAGGAAAAGTGGACGACTACTGGGACCTCCGCAATACGAGACATATCAGGACTGAAACGAAGAATTACGTCCCCAAATTCATTGCGGCCAGAATCATTGCGAGCAACCCTGAGGATTACGGCTTTCGGAATGTCGACTATAAGGAACCGCTCCGCTATGACAAGGTCGAACTGGACTCGCCGGTTGACCTGTCGGTGGCTGCGGAATGCGCGGGCACTACGCTCGAAGAGATAAGGAGGCTCAATCCGGAGTTGAGGAGGTGGTGTACGCCTCCGGACGCGTCGCACTACGTTCTTCGGATCCCTGAAGGCACAAGAGAGGCTTTCCTGAAGAAACTTTCCTCTCTGCCGGAGATGGAAAGGTTCACCATGGAAAGATACAGGGTGAGAAGGGGTGATTCACTCTGGAGGATTTCGAGGAGGTTCGGTGTCCCTCTGCATGTCATACTGTCCCTGAATTCAATGAAAAAATTCATGACCCTCAGACAGGGAAGCACCATCTATCTGCCCCCGAAGGGTTTCTCGGACAAGGATGACGGCGACAGGGGTGTGATAAAGCGCGCCTCTTACAGGGTGAAAAAGAAAAGATCGCTGCTGAAGAAAAAGAAGACAGCACACGGGAAAAAGATCTGATTTATCCTGCAGAAGCCCGGCCACAAAGAGTTCAAAACTCACAAAAAAACCATAATTTCTATCGCGGGAAAATGAGGAGGCAATTAATACCTCAAGGCCGTCGCGGCCCTGATCGCATCCACCGCGTCTGAGGCGGGTAAACCGGACCCGCCGGGGGTTTGGCTTGTCCCGGAATCAGGGAATCCATGAGGAGCCGGATGCTCCTGTCAAGTCAGAGCATGACATGTCTAATCCATGCAGTTGCCGGCGTGATGCTTCCTCGGCATAGACTTATTTTTGCTCCTTCTTTGCTTTAGGTTTTGCCTCAGGTTTCGCCTCCGGCTGTGCCTTCTCTCCCAGTTTGGCCCTGGCTTCTTCGTAGAAAGGCGAGCTCTTGAACTCATCCGTTATTTCCTTGTACTTGGCCATGGCCTCCTTTTTCTTGCCTTCGCTTTCGAGTATCCGGCCGGACTCCATAAGGGCGTAATCCCTGAAGATACCGCCCGGGGTGTTGTATAGCCTGTCGAGGGTCTTCAGTGCCTCCTCCTTTTTGCCGTTCCTGAGCTGGATGTCCGCCATCTCCTTGTAGGCAAGAGGCAGGAGATCCCTGTTATCGGAATATTCCCTGGTGAAGTCGTTGAGGGTTTTCAGCGCCTGATCGTCTTTTCCGAGCTGGTAGTATGAATTTGCGATATAAAGCAGTACCCTCGGCGTTTTTTTCTTCTTGTACGCCTGCTGGAAAAGGTCTAATGCTTTCTGGTACCTTTCCTGACCGGGAAGAGGCTGTTTCGAATATTCACTGTAAAAAACCTCATACCCCTTGTATTCGAGCTGCTTCGCCTTTTCATCGGACCTGTATTTATAAATATAGATTCCTCCCGCAACCAGAATAATCACAAGCAAAGCCACCCCGTAAAGCCCTATCTTTTTCTGCTTCTGTTCGAAAATGGTTTTCATGTCCAGGAGTCTTTCCTGGACGTCCGGTTCTGTATGCGTTTTCTTCTTTGACTTTTTCTTAATTGCCTTGGGCATCAAGACCTCCTTAGCGCTTTTTCTATAATATTTTCGGAATTTTCGAAGATCGAATCGACCCTTCCGGCTTCTACGCCGGCGCCGAGCAGCACCTGTCGCCCCATGTCACGGGTAATCAGGTCCGAAGGGCCGTGACTGTCCGTGTTCAGACAGAGGGGAACCCCGAACCGCAGGGCCTCCCGTGCGACATATCCGTTGGACAGGGAGTGTCCTTTTCTGGACGTGATCTCCAGGGATATGTTCTTTTCCTTTGCGAAGAGAAGGTCTTCGGTGGATATGATGCCGGGATGAGAAATTATGTCTGCCCCGGCCTCTATCGCCGCCCTGTTAGTCCCCTTTTTTACAGGCTCGACTATTGTTTCACCGTGGACCACGACGATCTTTGCACCGAGACTGCGGGCCTCCTTCACAAGGTCCGGTATCACTTCCGGAGGAGCATGAGTGATCTCCGCTCCCGGCAGGACGGTAAGGGAGACATAAGCCTTTGCGCTGCTTACGGCCTTTACTATCCTGGGAATTATCAGGTCGATGTTCGAGGCGTCGATGTGGTCGGTGATCGCGAGGCCCCTGTATCCCATTGCCTCGGCCCTCCTGATCAGCTCAAAAGGGATGAGCTCTCCGTCGCTGAAGATGCTATGGGTATGTAAATCGATCATCCTAAAAAGATACAGGAAGGGAGGGAAAAATGTAAAGTTTGGCTGAGAAAGACGCACTGAATTTCGCTTCTCTCCGGGATGCGGGCACAAAAGCGCCGCTTTACAGCATGCCCGCCCTTGCCAGGGTCAAAACCGTCACGTCTTCGGCCCCTGCCTTCCGGAGCTGGAGAGAGCATTCATTGGCAGTGGCGCCGGTGGTCATGACATCGTCGACCAGGAGCAGGCGCATTCCCCGGAAATCCCCTTCGGCTTTGAAGACTCCCTTGAGGTTCGTCCTGCGCTTCTTTGCAGAAAGCCCGATCTGCGGGGGCGTATCGGCAGTCTTCACCAATCCGTTGATGATCAGAGGGATTTCGAAAGCGCCTGATACCGTTTTTGCCAGCAGCAGAGACTGGTTGAACCCGCGTGCCCTGAGCCCCTTGAAACTTAGGGGCACCGGCAGGACCGCATTTATTCCTTTTAAGTCGAAGCCCAGCAGGAACTTTCCGAGAGGTCTGTGCAGCCTTCTTATGCCCTGGAATTTATAGAGGTGTATCGCCGCAGCGAGTTCATCCTTATATAGTCCGTAGCTCATCGCGCGGGAAAAAGCCGGGGGATGACTCATGCAGTCGGAGCACACGCTGCTGTAAGGGGACGAAAAGGGGACCGCACATATCGTACAGGCAGGACCGGAGTAGTTCCGGATTAAGGACCAGCACTGCGTGCAAAAGGGGGCGTATTGAAGGTTGTCGGTCCGGCTCTGGCACGAAGGGCATTCGGAAGGGAAAAGGTAGCCTGCAAGGATGCCGATCAGGCCGGTGGTGTGAGAGAGGCTCCGCATTTGCCGCATTTCAGGGTTTGTGAGGTTCTTGATTTGCGGACCCTGTTCCTGGCGCCGCAGCCCGGACAGGCGACTATAAGGAAATCCTCCTGAACGGGTCTTGCCGCAGCGTCGCTTTCATGTTCGGGCAGGGGTTCCGTCCCGGCGCTTTTTTCTTCCGCCGGGGCCTCATCTTCCAGAGAGCCCACGAAATCAACGAAAGCCTTGTCTCTTTCCAGGATCTGGATACCCATCCCGCTTTTGAGGGAAACCACCGGGGACTTGAGGGCCATCTTTACCTTTCCCTTCAAAACGGCTTCTTCACCGCCGGGAAGATGCACTGTAAGGTCAATCAGGGTCCCCGGCGAGAACGGATGGTTGGTCCTGACGAAAAGCCCCCCCAGAGAAAAGTTGCTCGATATTCCGCGATAGTATCTGCCACTGGATGAGAATTCCACCTCTAGACGGCGTATGAACCGCCGGTATTGCCGCCTGGTCCTCAAAATTGATCCCTGATGGTTATCAGCTCGCTGCGTTTCTGTCCGGTCGAGATGACGTCAGCACGAACGCCGACCAGCTTCTCGATCCTCTTTATATAAGACCTCGCCTCCGGAGGTAATTTTCTGAATTCGCCTATGCCGCGCGTCGATTTGCCCCAGCCATTCATCTCTTCATAGACAGGCGTGCATTTTTCGAAGATCTCCGGCTCTTTCGGCAAACTGGTGTGTATCTTCCCTCTGTACTTGTAGCCGGTGCATATCCTGATCTTTTTCAGGCCATCCAGTATGTCCAGTTTCGTAACGGCTATCCCGGTAAGGCCGTTGACCATGGCGGCGTGCCTCAGGATCACTGTATCGAGCCACCCGCAGCGACGGGGCCGTCCCGTTGTCGCGCCGAATTCCCCGCCCCCGGCTCTCAGCTCCTCACCTGTCTGCCCGCCGATTTCCGTCGGGAAAGGTCCTTCTCCGACCCGGGTTGTATACGCCTTGACGACACCCAGGACCCGGTTTATCTTCGTGGGGCCTATCCCCAGTCCGGTACATGCCCCGCCGGCGATTGAATTTGACGAGGTCACATACGGATAGGTACCGTGGTCCACGTCCAGGAGTGTTCCCTGCGCCCCCTCGAGAAGGACATTCTTCCCATCCGAAATGGCACCATTGACGATAATATCGGTGTCCGCAATGTGTTTCTTCAGGCGCCTGCCGTATCCGATGTACTCGTCAAAGATCGCCCGCGCACTGAAACCGCGGGAGCCGTAAAGGTTTTTCATCAGAAAATTTACGTGTTTAAGACTTGCCTTCAGTTTGTACATGAATCTTTCGGGCGTCAGAAGATCTTCGATCCTTAGCCCTGTCCGGGCCATTTTATCCACGTAAGTAGGACCGATGCCGCGTCCCGTGGTGCCGATGCACTTTTTCCCTCTGGCCTTCTCGCTGGCGCTGTCAAGGGCAAGGTGGTAGGGCATGATTACGTGTGCGTTCTTGCTGATAAGAAGATTGGCGCCTGCCTTGATGCCTCTCTTTTTGAGACCGTCGATTTCATTGAGCAGCGAGGCCGGCTCCACGACCACGCCATTACCGATTATGCAAAGAGTGTTCTTATGGAGTATCCCCGAGGGAATGAGATGGAGGATATATTTTTCATTGTTGATAACAACGGTGTGACCGGCATTGTGCCCCCCCTGAAACCGGGCCACAATGTCCGCCTTCTCAGTGAGGACATCGACGAGTTTTCCCTTGCCTTCATCCCCCCACTGTGTACCGACAACAATAACTGTAGACATTTCAAACCTCTCTTTATGACATTAAAATAAAAGTATGATGCGGAATTACCATTAACGGCCGCAAAGATGAATGCGTGATCGGTGCCTTCCTGCCGCCTTCCCCCGGAGGGCGGCGGCTGCGCTGAAGGCGTCAAGACTCATGTTACCGGACCTTCGCCCAAAACCGCATGATAATGGCGGTGTATTCATCATTTGTCGTTACACCTTTTGACCGTTTCCCCGGCGACCGCGCTTTCCTTTCAGGAGTCCGCTTGCGCCGGGCCGGTGCGGCGTTAAGCCCGCACTATTAAAGACATATATGCTTTACCGAAAGAATATTGGGCAACCCCCTGACCTGTTCCAGTATCTCGGCAGTCGGGGTCGTATCTATACTCACCACCGAAATCGCGGTCCCGCCGGCCTTCTCCCTTCCGAAGTGCATCCGGGCGATGTTGATACCGTTTTTCCCCAGGAGGTTTCCGATATTGCCGATCACACCCGGCTTGTCGTTGTTATACATCAACAGGAGCTCACCCTCAGGCACTATCTCTACCTTGAAGCTATCGATCAGTATAATGCGCGGGTCTTTCTTGCTGAACAGGGTGCCGGCCACATAACTTTCCCGCGACCCGGCCCTGATCCTCAGCGCGATGACGCTTTGATAGTCCCCTGAATCCTCACTCTTCGTCTCCTTGACCTCTATGCCGCGCTCCCTGGCGATAAAGGGGGCGTTGACGAAATTGACTGTTTCGAGCAGGATCGGTGTGAGAAACCCCTTGACGGCGGCTATGGTGACCGGCGCGGAGTTTATCTCGGCCGCGTCCCCGCGGTATTCGATAGTGACTTCGGTGGCGCCCTCCTCCAGTATCTGCGATGAAAAGCCTCCCAGTTTTTCGGCCAGGTTGATGTAGGGCTGCAGACGGCGGACCTGGTCGGCCGGAATGGAGGGGAAGTTCACAGCATTCCTGATCGTCCCGTGGACGAGGTAGTCGGCCACCTGCTCGGCAACCGCCAGTGCAACATTTTCCTGCGCTTCCGTAGTCGATGCCCCGAGGTGAGGCGTGCATATCAGGTTATCGAGTGTCAGAAGCGGGTGGTCAGCGGGCGGCGGCTCTTTTTCGAATACGTCGATTGCAGCGGCGCCGACCTTGCCTCTTTTAAGGGCTTCGTAAAGGTCTCCCTCGTTTATGATGCCCCCGCGGGCGCAGTTTATTATTCTTATGCCGTCCTTCATCCTGGCGATGGATTTGGAGTTGATGATACCCTTCGTCTCCGGCGTCAACGGGGTGTGTATGGTGATGAAATCAGCCTTGGAGAAGAGCTCGTCGAGTGAAACTTTTCTTATGCCGGCCGCGTGTGCGCTTTCCTCACTCAGGAAGGGGTCAAAGGCGATGACGTTCATTTCGAAGCCCTGCGCCCTCTTTGCCACCTGGCTCCCGATATTGCCGAGACCGAGAACGCCGAGCGTTTTATTGAAAAGCTCCACCCCCATGAATTTCTTCTTTTCCCACTTCCCTGCCTTCATCGACGCCGTTGCCTCCGGTATAAGCCGCGCGGCGGAAAGGAGCATGGCGAAGGCGTGCTCCGCTGTTGTCACTGTATTGCCGCCGGGTGTATTCATCACCACGATGCCCTTCTTGGACGCTGCGTTCTTGTCGACGTTGTCGAGGCCCGAGCCGGCCCTGCCGACGACCTTAAGCTTTTCAGCCGCATCTATTATTTCGGAGGTCACCTTTGTTGCCGACCTTATGATAAGCCCGCTGTATTCCCCTATGCAGGACTTCAGCTCATCGGGGCTCATTCCGGTCCTGACATCGACTTCCAGTCCGGCATTCTTCAGTATCTCAATACCCTTGGGCGCTATGTTGTCGCTGATCAGAACCTTCATGCCTCCTCCCGAACCATCAACAACTCCTGGGCCGCAGCAACACCCGTGCCGAGTTTCAGGGGGTAACCCAGGCCCTTCAGGACCATTTCCACTCCGGCTATAGCGGTTATCACATCGAACGCGCCTGCATAGCCGAGGTGGGCGATCCTGAAGATCTTTCCCTTTGCCTGTCCCTGGCCGCCCGCGGCGGTTATGCCGTATTTCACCCGGAGGTTCTTGTATATCTCCTGCCCGTCAATCCCCGACGGAGCCTTTATCGCGGTGACGGCGCTGCTCGGAGACTCCTTGGAGAACATCTCAAGGCCGAGGGCCTTTACCGCCTCCCTGGTGGCCTTCGCGAGTTTTTCATGGCGGGCGACGGCATTTTCAAGCCCCTCCGCCTGCAGGATCTTCAGGCTTTCGTTAAGGCCGATTATAAGCGTCACGGGCGACGTGAAACTCGTCTGGTTTTTTGCCAGAGACTCGCGCTCCTTGCGGAAGTTGAAGTAGAATTTTGGGGAGGTCGATTTTTCGGCGAAGGCCCATGCCTTTTCGCTGACGCCGACAAAGGCCAGCCCTGGAGGGAGCATGAGGCCTTTCTGTGATCCGCCTATCATGACGTCTATCCCCCATTCGTCCATCCTGAGGTCATGAGCGACGAGGGCGGAGATTGCATCCGCCACCAGAATGGTGTTCTCATATTTCCTCACTATATCGGCGAGTGCCTTGATATCGTGATAGACCCCGGTAGATGTCTCCGATGCCTGAACGAAAACCCCTTTTATCGACGGGTCGCGCTGAAGGGCGGCTTCGACTTCGGCGGGTTTGACGGCATAGCCCCACTCAAGTTTTATTTCCTCTACATCGAGGTTATATGACTTGCAAATTTTCGTCCAGCGTTCGCCGAAATTCCCCCCGTTAACCACGAGGGCCTTGTCGCCGGGGCTGAAGAAGTTGTTTACGGTCCCGACCATTCCGCCCGTGCCGGTGGAGCATATTATGAGGACGTCATTTTTTGTCTGGTACAGCCATTGCAACCCCTTCTTTGCCGAATCGAGCACCGGCAGAAAATCGGGAGACCTGTGGTGAATGATGGGCATCGCCATCGCCAAAAGGGCCTCCGGAGGGACAGGGGTCGGACCAGGGGCCAACAGATATCGCTTTAACATCAAAACCTCCTTAATGAAATCAGGGATCAAATTCCCGGGACCGGTTAAAGTACCGCAAACCGGTCCCTAACCCTGGAATCCCGAAGCCGGCCGAGCCTTGAAGGCGTGAATTCGGGCCGAATGTCCGTCAGTGACAGACTTTACAACATCTCAACCAGACTATTATAATGAATTAGTATGAAAAATAAAACACTTATCGGGGTTGCGATATTACTTATCGGCTTTCTTCTGGGGGGCGTTTCGTTTTATCTTTTGGGGGAATATACGGGCGGGCAGAGGATTTATATGCCGGTGGCGCCGCCCCGCATCCCCAAAAAGATGCTCGAAACGGGGAGGGCTTTTTCCGATATAGTAAGGTCCGTTTCGCCGGCGGTAGTGAATATTTCAAGCACTAAGACCGTGCGGAGAGACGTCAACCCCTTTTTTGACGACCCTTTCTTCGATTTCCTTAATCCCTTCAGGGATTTTAAGACGCCGAGAAAATGGAAGGAGCAGAGCCTGGGCTCAGGGGTCATTGTTTCCAGTGACGGCTTTATCCTGACAAACAACCATGTTGTAGAGCATGCCGACGAGGTTGCGGTCACTCTCTCCGACAACCGGTCCTTCAAGGCAAGGATTATCGGTACCGATCCGAAGACCGACGTGGCGGTGATCAAGATAAACGGCAGGGGCCTTCCCGCCGTCCGCTGGGGAGACTCCGACAAACTTCAGGTCGGGGAATTTGTCCTTGCCATCGGGAGTCCTTACGGGTTGAACAATACTGTCACCATGGGAATCATCAGCGCCGTGGGCAGGGCAAATGTCGGCATAGCGGATTATGAGGATTTCATCCAGACGGATGCCGCGATAAACCCCGGCAATTCCGGGGGCCCCCTCGTAAATATTGAGGGAGAGATGATCGGGATCAATACCGCTATTTTTTCCCGTTCGGGCGGTTATCAGGGAATCGGGTTTGCGGTTCCCAGCAATATGGCGCACCTCGTGATGAAGCAGCTTGAGAAGACGGGCAAGGTGACGCGGGGATGGCTCGGGGTCACAATCCAGGAGCTTACCCCGGAACTTTCCGGCAAGTTCGGGGCCGACAATTCGAGCGGCGCGCTCGTGGGAGACGTGATGAAGGGAAGCCCCGCCGAAAGGGCCGGCATACGAAGGGGAGACATCATCACCGAATATGACGGAAGAAAAGTGAAGGATGTGGGAAGTTTGAGGAATATGGTCGCGGAGAGCCCCGTCGGCGCTACGGTGCCGGTCATGGTCATGAGGGGCGGCAAGGAATACAGACTCAAGGTAAGGATAGCGGAACTCCCCGCGGAGGTTGCCGAGGCAGCGCCGGCAGAAGGCAGAGGCGAGTACTCGGCCAGAGGGCTGCCGGGCCTGAGTGTGGTCGAACTTACAGGAGAAATAGGCAAACAGCTGGGCCTTGGAAAAGGAGAGAGGGGAGTGGTCGTGGTGAAAGTGGAACCGGGAAGCAGTTCGGGAGAGGCCGGGCTGCGGAAGGGAGACGTGATACAGGAAATAGACAGGAAGAAAGTGACCGGCCTTGAGAGGTATAACGAGATCGTGTCGGCCCTGAGTCCGGGTGAAACCGTCCTTCTTTTTATCAATAGGGGGGGAAAGAAGTTCTACGCAGCTTTGAGGGTGTCCTAGCCGTCTGAAACGGCCGTCTCCTCCATCTTGTCGGCCGGATTTACCACTCTCTTCAGAGAGGCGTATGAAAGGAGGTGAAAACCATGGTGATGATATTCAAAATGACGGTGTTTTTTCTTTTTTCCGCCGCCGGATACCTGTTGGGTCTTCAATATGGAAACGGAATCCTTGGGATAGTATGTGGAATGATTTTGGGAATTATCACTACTTATGCCGACAGCGCCCTGAAAAAAGTCAATTTCGGGACGATTATCGGCGGAATAGCGGGATTGGCGGCAGGGCTGGTTTTCGCGGAGCTCTTCCTTGTCCCGATCAGACTTCTCATCGGAGCTGAAATACCGGCTGTTTCATTTGTCCTGAAAGGTGTCTTCGGTTACGGCGGTCTTCTGATCGGATTGAGTCGGGGGAAGAGCATCACCGTCCACGGTATTTTCAGACTTCTTCAGGGAAACGGCTTTGAAGAGAACCTCAAGATTCTGGATACAAGCGTCATCATCGACGGACGGATCGCGGATGTGTGCGAGGCCGGCTTCATCGAAGGGACCTTTATCGTCCCGCAGTTCATCCTGCAGGAACTACAGTATATCGCCGATTCGCAGGATGCGACAAAGAGGGCCCGGGGGAGAAGGGGGCTCGATGTACTGCACCGGATCCAAAAGATGTCGAATATAAACGTCAGGATAATCGACGAGGATTTTCCGAAGATCAGGGAGGTCGATTCGAAGCTGGTAGCACTGGGCAAAATGATGAATGCCAAGGTAATAACGAACGATTTTAATCTTAATAAGGTTGCCCAGCTTCAGGGGGTTTCGGTCCTGAATATAAATGAACTCGCCAATTCGCTGAAGCCCGTCGTCCTTCCCGGTGAGACTATGAGGGTCTTTGTCCTCAAGGAGGGGAAGGAGTACAATCAGGGGGTCGCATATCTCGACGACGGCACGATGGTGGTGGTAGAGAACGGTCGGAAAATAATAGGCAAAAACGCGGAGGTGATCGTTACCAGCGTGCTCCAGACCACTGCCGGCAGGATGATATTTTCGAAGCCGAAGGAAGAATCCGAGAAGGAGGAATTCAGGACGGTCGGCAAGGGGTAGGGCGGCAATCCTGCTGAACCGGGAAGGTGAGGCTAACGCTGCGAAACGGCCCGGCAGGAATACCGGAAAAGTCTTGTAATGACGCCGCTATCCTGATTTATCTTTCACGTAAATGCAGCTATAAGCTGTCGTGACTTTCCAAAAATGGCTGGCAGGCCCGTTTGCAGGACAATAAGGTGTCGCTGCAAGACATTTTTGCTGTCCCTGCCCGGACTTGGCGGGGATTTTATTAATGCAGGGCTTATATGCGCGAGGTGAAGGGGTGAGAGAGAGAGTAACAGCCATCGTCCCTGCCGCGGGAGTGGGCAAGAGATTCGGAGACGGCACAAACAAACCTTTCGAGATGCTGGGCGACAGGCCCCTTTTACTGTGGGCGGTGGAAACACTCGGCAGCCTGGAGGAGATTACGGAGATCATACCGGTCGTCAAGGAAGATCACATGGAATTTGTCGCCGAATTGTTTGAGCGCTACAATGTCCGGAAGGTGAAGCGGGTGGCGCCGGGCGGCCGGGAAAGGCAGGAATCGGTACTCCACGGGCTCAATCTGGTCGAAGACAGTAAGTCTTTTGTGCTCGTACACGACGGCGTAAGGCCGCTCATAGAGCCGCATATTGTTCTTTATGCATTGAGGGAGCTGAAGAATTGCGACGGTGTTGTGGTGGGAGTTCCCGCGAAAGATACGATCAAGGAAGTCACGGACGGTTTTGTCACGAGGACCCTGCGGCGTGATGTCCTCTGGGCGGTGCAAACGCCCCAGGTGTTCCGCTATGGGACGCTCCGGCAGGCCTATGAAAAAGCGGCCGTTGAGGGCTTTTCTTCGACTGATGATTCCGCGCTCGTCGAGCGCTACGGGGGCAGGGTGAAGGTGGTCATGGGTTCCTACGCTAACATCAAGATTACGACTCCCGGAGACCTGAGCATCGCCGAGCAGTTCCTCAGGATGAGAGTGAAAAAGGCATGAGGGTGGGTTTTGGATATGACTCCCACCGGTTTGCCGGCGGGAGGAGACTCGTCATAGGAGGAGTGGAAATCCCTCACGAAACAGGCCTGCTGGGCCATTCCGACGCGGATGTGTTGTGCCACGCCATAACCGATGCCGTCCTGGGCGCCCTTGGGCTTGGAGACATCGGAAAGCATTTCCCCGACTCCGATCCGAAATGGAAGGACGCCGCGAGTACCGGACTTCTTAAGACCTCGGTAGATCTGGCAAGGACCACTGGTTATGCCATAAGCTGGGTGGATTCGACTGTCGTTGCAGAGAGTCCCCGGCTTGCGCCATACATAGAGCAAATGAAAACCGCGCTTTCACAGGCCGGCATTGAACAGGGGGCGATAAACATAAAGGCGAAGACAAACGAGGGGATGGGCTTTATAGGCAGGGGTGAAGGCATCGCGGCCTTCGCGGTATGCGTGCTGAGCCGGGTCTGAGACTAGCTCTTTTATAAGAGCTTTCCTTTATCTGAAAAGCTCCTAAAGCAGGGTAGAATGACAGGAGATTCGATTGCAACTTTACGTCGAATGAGGACAGTTTCTCCACCCCCGCAGGCCCGGTGATATTTGGCGGCGCGGGAAGCGGCATGGTCACTGTAGAGAATCTGATTATAGAATGATAGGCTGGGTCTTTAAGAAGTAAGTTGAAATCAGGAGGTTTCTGAATTCTTCAGTATCTCCTCTATCGCCTCTTCCGCAATCATCCTCACATTGAGATTTTCATCCGTCAGCGCTTTTTCAAGGAAAGGGATTACACCCTCGCTACCGGCGATCCCCAGGAGATTAGCGGCATCGCCCCGCACAGAGTCTTCCTTGTGTTCAAGAAGCGGCACTAAAGGCGCAACGGCCCTGAAAATATTGTTGCCGTCCCTCACTTTCAGCTCCTCCATCATGGCCGTCACCCCCACCCGCACCCTTACCCTCTCATCCTGAATCAATTCACCCACGAGGCCGTAAAGGTTGCTGTCATGACGGAACATGTCGATTATATTTTCGAGAAAGCCGGCCTCCATGTGGTCTGCGATCAGCGACCTGAGGTCATAGCTGCGTTCCGCTTCAGTCATATACTTTAATGATAACACGGGTGAAGTGTGCCGAGGTGTACCGGACCTGGACAGTTTTTCGAATTGCCGGCCGCGCTATCGGAATGTCGTTTGTCGTAATTCGGGCCGTAACGGCCCTCCGTGGAGACTCACTACGAGATCCCGACTGCCGAGGGTATTCGGGAGTGCGGAGTGACGGCGTTTCAGCCGATCTGGCAATATACCAGCCTCCTTTGTTGTATAATAAGCATTAAATCAATGGGTTTCTGGGGGAACATAAGGCGGGACTACAGGGCTGTTTTCGAGAGAGACCCTGCCGCCAGAAGCGCTCTGGAAGTTTTTCTGGCGTATCCGGGTTTTCATGCCATATGCATGCACAGGGTCAACCATGTGCTCTGGAAAGCCCGGATTCCGGCGCTGCCGAGGCTCTTCTCTCATCTGGCGCGCTTCCTGACCGGAATTGAGATCCATCCGGCGGCCAGGATCGGGCCGGGTTTTTTTGTCGACCACGGGATGGGGACGGTTATAGGGGAGACGGCCGAAACTGGAACGGATTGCCTGCTTTACCAGGGGGTTACGCTCGGGGGAACGGGAAAGGAGAAGGGAAAGCGCCATCCCACGCTCGGAAACAATGTCGTGGTGGGTGCCGGCGCGAAAATCCTTGGGGCCATAACGATCGGCAATAATGTTATTATAGGTGCCAATTCGGTGGTCCTGAAGCCTGTCCCGGACAATGCCATCTGTGTCGGAGTTCCGGGCAGGATCACCAAAAAGAAGATAATCAGGATGACGACCGAAGAGGGGTTGGTGGAGGTAATGGACCATTTTCCCGACCCCACTACCGAAAAAATTATGGAATTGGAGGCCAGACTCAACGAGGCGGTCAAGAGGCTTGATGCCGTTGAAAGGACCGGGGGAAGAGGAGGACGGATGAGAATATATAATACCCTTACCGGAAGGAAGGACGAATTTGTCCCCACGGACCCTTCGCATGTCAGGATGTATTCCTGCGGCATTACCGCATATGATCACTGCCACATCGGACACGCCCGGAGCGCCATCGTATTCGATGTGATGCGGAGATACATAAAATTCAAGGGCTACAACGTCCTTTATGTGAGAAATTTTACCGACATCGACGATAAGATCATCAACAGGGCCGGGCAGGAAGGTATTGCCTGGGACGCCGTGGCCCGGAAATATATAGACGAGTATTACGACGATATGGACAACCTGGGCGTCGGCAGGGCGGATGTCGAGCCCAGGGCCACGGAATACATACAGGAGATGATCGACCTCGTGAAGGGGCTGGTCGAAAAGGGGTTCGCATACGAAGTGGACGGGAATGTCTTTTTCGAGGTTGCGAAGTTTTCCGGATACGGCAAACTCTCAAAGAGAGATCTCAATGAGATGATGGCGGGGGCCCGGGTCGGGGTCGACGAGAGGAAGAGAAACCCGATGGACTTTGCCCTCTGGAAGGCGTCCAAAGAAGGCGAGCCGGCATGGGAAAGTCCCTGGGGACCCGGAAGGCCCGGCTGGCATATCGAGTGCTCGGCCATGTCCCTGAAGCAGCTGGGGGAGACCTTCGATATCCACGGCGGGGGCGCAGACCTTATCTTCCCCCATCATGAAAATGAGATTGCCCAGTCGGAAGCCTTTACGGGGAAGCCGTTCGTAAACTACTGGGTACACAACGGGTTTATTACCGTCGACAAGGAGAAGATGTCGAAGTCACTCGGCAATTTCTTTACCATCAAGGAGATACTGAACAAGTTTGACGCCGAGGTGGTCCGCTTCTTCCTCCTCTCAACACATTACAGGAGCCCCATTGAATTTTCGGATGAGCAGCTGCGCGAGGCCGAGGCGTCCATCGACAGATATTATGCAACCAGGGCGAGGATGACGGACATCCTGTCGCGTGATAACCGGGCAGAAAAACAGGTCCCGGAGGAAAAGGCCCTCGAAGGGTTGCTCCAGACTTTTTATCCCGGCTTCTCTGAAGCCATGGACGACGATTTTAATACCGCCCTGGCCATTGGCCATATCTTCGAGCTGATACGGGTGCTGAACAAGTATATGGACGGGGGACCTTCCGGAAAGAAGACCGTCGAACTGTTGCGGAAGTCGGGTGAAGCACTGGAAAGGGCGGGCGGCGTACTTAACATCTTTCGGCGCACACCGGAAGAGTGGCAGCGGGCCCTCATGAAGACGAGAAAAATCGGGTTAAGCGAGGAAGACATTATCTACAAAATAGAGGAGCGGCGGAAGGCAAGGGAGGCGAAGGACTGGGCTTCGGCCGACAGAATAAGAAACGAACTCGAGGAAAAAGGGATCATTCTTGAAGACAAGAAGAGCGGAACCGGGTGGAAAGTCAAGACCCCATGAAGAATGGATTTACGGTCTGAACCCTGTCCTTGAAGCGATACGGTCGGGACGAAAAATAAAGTCGGTCGTAATATCCACATCGAGAAAAGAAAAAGTCCCGGAGATTGAAGGGGAAAGCGCGTTTCGCGGAATACCCG
>JARRRI010000035.1:0-69265 GCA_037380845.1 Candidatus Sulfobium sp.
ATAATCAGGTGGCGGGCAGTATCGAGAAGCTGTGCGTCAACCCTCTCCAGAAGCTGTCCTTTGTATTGCCCATAAAGCAGGAGACAGAAAGCGGCTATAATTATCACTACGGCGCCCGTATAGAAGAGTGTCAGGCGGAGCCTGAATGTTTTAATAATCATGTCGTTTCATGGTTTGCCAAAGGTTCTTAGACGGAAAGCGGATATGCAGAAAGCCGCGCTCTCCCGGCAGAGGAATTGCTGCTGCATGCCTTCTTCGAACCCATTCAGAGGAATGGCCAATACTCGTCATACGTTCGGAATATTATAAAACGAAAGCCCTCCAAAAATCCCGAAAACCTGGTGTCGTCCATAACTCGCGAGACATTCCGGCGATGACTCCGGCCTGTGAAAGTCCGTCATCCGAAAAAAGAGTTGACTCGGTGGGAATTTGTGATAACCTTCTATGAGCATGTCCGATATGATGTATTGCATAAAACTCTGTTTGCCTTACCGGCCAGGCACACACAGCATTTGTTTTCAAATCAGATTCTAAATAAACAAAGGAGGAAGCGAGATGCAGCAGAAGAGAGTTTACCGAGGGTACGGGGCAGTGATCTTCGCGTTACTGGTGACGTTGATTCTTACGGGGTGGCTGACAACACCGGCGTTTGCAGCCGGACAGATCAACTTCTCACTGTGCATAAATGACAACGGCGCAGGTTCGAAACACGACGGCACAATAGACCTTTGCGACTGGTCTAACGGGGCTATCAATACGGTCAACTCCGATTATGCCGAAAGCGATGGGGTTCCTCCAGCCTTTGGCATCGCCATGGCCACGCCGGTCCCGATAGCATCAGACACATTCGACAGCGTATCAGGCGCGGAGCATCCCCCTTTCCCGGAAAGGGCCATGCTCGTCGGGTGTAAAAGTTTGAGCGGTCTTGCAGACGGCTGCACTAACTTCAGCTATAGTATTTCCCATATTCCGTCGACCACCTGCTACCACAACTGCGGGACGAGCACCGCTCAGGTCACTGTGGGTTTCGACACGGTTTCCGGCGGAGATCATCTCATAACAATATATTTCTCCGGTGAACTGTCGGCCGCTTCATTCTGGGGTGCCGGGTTCGGAGCCAGTTCCGCTCCGGGGGCCTCCTTCCATATGAGGCTGACAGAGGTCGACGGCGGCTCTGTGGGAAATCAGGACAACCAGATCCAGGTCCCGAAGGAGGCGCACAACGCCGATCTGGCGATCACGAAGACGGCTCCGGAAACAATCGTCGCAGGGAACGAACTCACCTATGTAATAAATGTCACCAACAGCGGTCCCGACGCTGCTACGGCCGTTGTCGTTGACGATACCCTTCCGCTTTCGTCCAATGTGACTTACGTTTCTTCCTCTCCCAGCCAGGGCTCCTGTTCCCTGTCGTCCAACGATCTCTCATGTGATATAGGGCTCTTAAACCCTGGCGGAACAGCCACCATAACAGTAGTCCTCGATGTTGATTCCGCCACGGCAGACGGCACTCAACTCATCAATACCGCTACTGTAACCGGCAACATCACGGACCCGACTCCGGGCGACAATACCGCGCAGACAACGACAACCGTTACCGCGCCACCTCCTCCTCAGGTCGACCTGTCGGTTGAAAAAACGGACAATCCGGACCCGGTGACCGCAGGGGATAACCTTACTTATACGGTTACCGTTACAAACAACAGTACTGTGAATAGTGCGACCGGCGTCACTCTGACGGATTCTCTGCCGCCGCGGACGACCTACATTTCGGCAACCCCCAGTCAGGGCTCATGCAGCGAGACCGGCGGTATAGTTACGTGCAATCTTGGAGGTCTTGCAACAGGGGCTTCAGCTACGGTCACCATAGTCGTCAATGTGAAGGCGTCGACGCCGGCGGGAACAATTTCCAATACGGCAACGGTGACGGGAGACCAGCAGGACCCGAACCTCACAAATAATTCGACGACTGAAGAGACCACAGTAGTATCAAACCCCGACCTGTCGATAACGAAGTCCGACAATCCGGACCCCATAACTTCCGGCGATCAGCTCACTTACACACTCCACGTGGCCAACAGCGGTCCCTCGGACGCCTTCGGCGTAACGGTTACCGACACCCTGCCCTCGGAAGCTGCTTTCATCTCCGCATCAACAGGGTGCTCCGCCGTCGGTCAGGTCGTCACCTGTACGATATCACAGCTGCCGGTCGGCGGGAGCCAGGACTTCAATATCGTTGTCCTGGTTACGAGTGCATCGCCGACTATCATCACCAACACTGCCACTGTAACAGGCAATTTCACGGATCCAACTCCGGGCGACAATACGGCAACTGCCGATACGACCGTGAATGTGCCCGAGGTGCCGGCTGATGTATCCATAGTCAAGACTGCGCCGGGAACGGTAGCCATGGGGTCTTCCTTCAACTATTCGCTGACCGTCACCAACAACGGTCCGGGGACCGCTACACATGTGACCGTCACGGACGTGCTTCCGAATGAAGTTTCCTTCGTTTCCGCTGCGCCCCAGAGCGGTACATGTGCGGTGGCGAATGATGTACTTACCTGCGAACTCGGTGACATGTCAAACGGGGCGAGTCTGAACATCACGGTAACGGTACAGGCAGACCCGGCATTTTTCGGTACTATAACGAATACCGGGGTCGTGGCAGCCGGAGGAGACGACAACCCGAACAATAACCAGTCCACCGTTAACACGACAGTCCCTTCTCCACCACCGCCTCCTCCTCCGTCATCTCCGTTGGCGGTCCCGACCATCAGCGAATAGGGGATGATCCTGTTTATGCTGTTGGCCGGTGCCGGAGCCTTATCCTCCCTTCTCAAAAAGGGGAGGACTTAGGCGGTCAATGTCAATCTTCATGCTTCGGCGGGTGCTCTCTTAGCCGCCGGGACTCAGCAGATCTCAAGGCCCGGGAATCCCGGGCCTTTCTTTTTCGCCGGACCGCCGCCCCTTCAAAAGCGGCAGCCGATTGCAGGCGTCCGGCTGTCTCTGTTAAAGTTGAAAGGTACTTTTCAAAAATACCACAGAAGACTGCAGGAAAGGAAAAGCCCGGGTGCGGAAACCTCTTGACAGAGGGAGTGCTGCGGAATGTGTAATTCTCATCCCTTCGAACGGATGGGCAATGCTTATCATACTTTCCGGCTGTTATAGAATGAGCCGTACAAAAATCCCAAAACCTCAGCCTCTCATAACCGCGTCATACACACCGATAATAAAACCTCGCTTTGAACATCTCCGACCGGAAAAAAGAGTTGACTTGGCCGAGGATATTTGATAGCCTTACTAAGAATGTGTTCGACCCCACGTTTTCGTCAGACCTCCGTTGTTTGACGCGCGGCATGATAGCAATGACCGGATTTGCAGCACATTCCAAATAAGCGAGGAGGAACCAGATGCACAAGAAGAAACGTTACCGAAGGTACGGGGCGGGAATCTTCATTTTAATCTTGTCGTTTATTCTATTTGATGGGGAAAGGGATGTTTCATCCTGAAGAAGAGGGGTGGGACAAAAGAAAAATTTCTTTTGAATTTATTTTGAACAAGGGGGAATAAGATGCGAACAAAGATGATAACACGATGTCCGACGGTCGGGAGCCCCATTGCCGTAGGGCAAACGGGCTTGAACTGGTCTTTCACGATAACAAACCAGTCGTCAACGCCGAATGATGTGGACACCATACAGGTCACCGATGCCATCACTGCTAATACCGGCATCTATTTCACGACGACCTGCGGCAGTTCAGGGACCCCGGCGCTACCCTGCCCCGGAGGGGCGCAGGAAGCACCTAATACAATCACGATAAACCCTCTGATCGCAACAGGCCAGGCGGGAACCGCCTGTGCCGGCGTCACCTTCACCGTTGCTCCCACGGCGAATCCGAACGAATATTCATTTACCCCGTCTTCAACGGTTGTCCTCGGAGACAGCAGCACCGGCGGAGCTGCGGCGACATGCGTAGTGAACTTCACAGTTGACGTCAACACCCAGCCCGTAAACGATTCCTCAGGCAGCGCCGGCCTGCAAACCTCTCAGCTGGCACGGGTGAGCATGGCGGACACTGAAACGGCAGAAACCGGGTTTGCTTCCGGTTCTTCGACGGTCACGGTCACTTTTACTCCGCCGCCGCCGGTGTCGGTTCCGACCATGAACGAATGGGGGATGATCCTTTTCACGCTGCTGGCAGGGCTCGGCGCAGTATCTGTGTTACTCAGAGAAGGGAGTGCTTAGCCGGTCAGTCTTTATGCGCGGGGGAACTTAGCCCGCCGCAGATAAAATTCATACTCAAGGCCCGGGAATCCCGGGCCTTTCTTTTTCGCCGGACCGCCGCCCCTGCAAAAGAGGCAGCCGATTGCAGGCTTCCGGCTGTCTCTGTTAAAGTTGAAAGATGCTGCTGAAAACACCATGAAGACTGCAGGAAGTGAAGAGTCGTGATACTCCTGATCCATCCCCCCGCAGCCAAACCCTCCGAGCCGCCTGCCGGCATCGCGAGGCTGGCAGGCATGCTGGACAGCTACGGTGTCGAGCACGGCGTCCTTGACGCAAACCTGGAGGGTCTGCTTTATCTCCTGGGAAGACCGGCGCCGGCCGGAACGGCAGGTGACGCATGGTCGAAGAGGGCCTTTCGCCACATAGACTCCACCCTGAAATCGCTGAGACGTCCCGGCCTGTACGATAATATCGACCGCTACGGGAGGGCAGTGAAAGACATGGGGCGTGTACTGAACAGAGTTTCACCTCCTCATATTTCGCCGGGCATCGTCAATTACGAGGACAAGGACCTTTCCCCTTTAAAAAGCGCCGACTTACTCACTTCGGCGGAAAGGCCGGACATGAACCTCTTCTATCCCTACTTCAGCTCCAGGCTGCGTGAACTGTTCCGGAGGAAGGCGCCTTCGATGGTGGGGATTTCCCTGAATTACCTGAGCCAGGCACTGTGTGCCTTTTCCATCATGGGTCATCTAAGACGTGAATTCCCGGGGATAAGGATCGTGCTCGGAGGGGGCCTTGTCACCTCCTGGATGAAAAACTCCGCATGGCGGAATCCCTTCGCCGGCCTCGTCGACCATCTTGTCGCGGGTCCCGGAGAAATTCCACTTCTCTCCCTTCTTGCTCTGCGTGTGCGGGATGGACAAATCGCCCCTCCCACGTACGGTCCTTTCCCCCGGGGTGACTATCTTTCGCCGGGTTTCATCCTGCCCTACGCCGCCTCGACCGGCTGTTACTGGCACAAGTGTTCCTTCTGTCCTGAGAAAGCCGAGGGCAACCCATACCGGCCCCTTCCGCCCGTACGCGCCGTGGCAGAGCTGCGAGAGCTTGTCCGGGAAACAGACGCAACACTCGTGCATCTTCTCGACAACGCAATAAGCCCGGCCCTTTTCGATGCTCTTACAGGCGAAAATGTGTCCTTTCCATGGTATGGCTTTGCCAGAATAGGTCCACGGCTCGCCGACCCCGACTTCTGCATTGCCCTGAAAAGATCAGGCTGCGTCATGCTTAAGCTCGGCATCGAGTCCGGGGACCAGGCCCTCCTGGATTTAATGCAGAAGGGGACTGACGTTCAGGCCGCATCCAGGGCCCTGAGGAACCTGAAAAGAGCGGGGATAGGCTCCTATGTCTACCTCCTGTTCGGAACGCCCGCTGAGACAGAGGCAAGTGCCCGCAGGACACTGGAATTCACGACAAGGCATGCCGACTGTATTGACTTTCTAAACCTCGCCATTTTCAACATGCCTGTGTGCGGCGCCACGGATCACGGAATCAGGACCATGAAGTTCTACGAGGGGGACCTCTCACTTTATACCGACTTCATTCATCCGAAAGGATGGGACAGGAAGCGTGTCCGCCTCTTCCTTGACAGTGAGTTCAGGCGTAATCCGGCCGTTGCTGCAATCCTGAAAAACGACCCTCCGTCATTCACTTCGAATCACGCAGCATTCTTTGTGACGGGATGCAGACAGCGATAAGCCCGATCCCGGCGTGCTAAAATAAAGAGTGGAGAAAGAACTGAACATCCCTGAGATCCTCGAAGGACAGAATAAAAAGCTTTCAATCCTTTACGAAATAGCCCTCACCGTCGGTAAGTCTCTCGACTTGAAGACAATTCTGGACGACGTGCTGCAGAAGATAATAGACTTTATGGGCGTTGATGCCGGGGTTATATACGTCATAGATGACGAGACCCTGGAAATGATACCCGTCTCTTTCAGAAACCTCTCCAGGGCTGTAGTGACCGACCTGTGCGAAAACAGGGTCAGGGTCGGGGAGTGTATGTGCGGGACCATCGCACAATGCGACAAAGAGGTAGTCATCCTCGAGAAGGCCTCGCAGGACCCGCGGTTTACCAGGGGGGTGCTGAGGAAAGAAGGTATGGAGTTCTACGCAGGCCTCCCGCTTAAGGCGAGGGGAAGGGTGGTAGGCGTTTTGTGCGTGATTACACATTCACACTATTCGCCGGACTCCGAGCTGCTCGACATACTCAGGGCGGCAACCCAGCCGATCAGCCTTGCCATAGAAAACGCCCGTATCTTCGAATCCGCAAGGAAAGAAGCGGAAGCCAACAGCCGGTATTTCAACTTCGATGGGATCATCGCCAGCAGCCCGAGGATGATGGATGTCCTCGGTCTGGTAAGGAAGATCACGGACGTCCAGTCCAGCATCCTCATATACGGCGAAAGCGGCACGGGAAAGGAGCTCATCGCACGGGCAATACATTTTAACAGCACCAGAAGGGACAAACCGTTCGTAGCAGTAAACTGTGCGGCGATCAATGAAAACCTGCTTGAATCCGAGTTGTTCGGATACGTCAGGGGCGCATTTACGGGAGCCGTCTCCGACAAGGAGGGTCTGCTTGATGCCGCAAACGGCGGCACCATCTTCCTCGACGAAGTGGACGCCATGAGCAGAAACCTGCAGGTCAAGCTTTTGCGGGTACTCCAGGACGGCACATTCATACGGGTCGGGGGCACCCGTCCGTCCACGGTCGATATCAGGGTCATAGCCGCAACGAACCAGGACCTCGAAGAAGCTATCAAAAAGAAACAGTTCAGGGACGACCTTTATTACAGGCTGAACGTAATCAAGATAGACCTTCCCCCCCTGAGGGAGAGGTCCGAGGACATCCCCCTCCTGGCAAGGTATTTCATGGTCAACTTCGGCAGGAAGATGGGAAAGAATATACGCGGTATAGACAGAGACGCGATGGAGGCCCTGATGACTTACTCTTGGCCCGGCAACATAAGGGAGCTGCAGAATACACTGGAGAGGGCCGTGGTAGTCTCGGAAGCGGATGATATCCAGCTGTCGGATCTGCCCCCGGCTGTCGCTGATTCCGTAGCGGAGCCAGGACACGGCATTCATGACTGGACCCTCAGGAAGGCGGAAATGGAACACATACGTAAGGTCCTTAACCTCGCCGGCGGCAATAAGAAGAAGGCGGCCGCCCTTCTGGGCCTTGACTCATCGACTCTGTGGAGGAAGCTGAGACGATAGGAAACGTTTGTCCAAATGCAGGGCCAGTCTGTACCGTCTTGCATTTTGCAATCCGTCAAACATACTCACAAAGGGGTCTGGACTGCCGGCGGGCTATATCAAAGGGTTCTGCGTCGCAAAGAATTGCATTTTGCAACCCTTTTTGCGTCTATGGGCACGCCCGTGATAGAACTCCTGTCGTAACTCCCCGAATTTAAGTACATCTTAACAGATGGGAGGTAAAGAAATGGCAACTGTCAAAGCAGAAGGCAAAGGACTTGTAAACGGACTCGACACGGGACAGCTCATGAACGTGGTCAAGACCGTCAAAGAAAACTGGGAAGCAGGCAAAACAACCTGGAAGGCGTCCACAACCTGGAAAGGCGGCTTTAAAGTCGAGACCTGCTCCAGGGAATTCAGTCTCCTGGCCGACGAACCGGAGATGTTGTGCGGGACGAATACGGCTGCAAACCCCGTGGAGATGGTTCTTCAGGCTTACGGGGCGTGCCTGACCATAGGATACGCGATGAACGCTGCAGTCCGCGGCATCCGTCTTGACGACATCAGAATCGATTTGGAAGGCGAGATTGACCTGCCCGGCTTCCTCGGTCTGGAGCCTCCGGAAAGCCTCCATATGGACAAGCTGCCCGGCTACAAGACTATCACGGCCAGGGTGCATATAAAGAGCGACGCAGACCACGAGGTCCTTCAGAAACTCCATGAACAGGTCATGAGCACCTCTCCGGTGGGGGTAACTCTCGCGCGTCCGGTCAAGATCGAGGCGCACCTGGAGTCATAAATGCAGGAACTGCTGAACATCTCGGAACAAAGAAAGCCGGAGGCGCCCCTGGAAGAAGACGTTTTTATTGTCCTCTGTGCCACGGGGTTCGAAAATACGGCCCGGGTCCGCTCGGCCCTTATGTTCGCCGCTCTTGCCGCATCGGCCAATTACAGGACCGTCCTTTACTGTATCCAGGGTGCTGTAGACGTGATGGTACGAGGAGCGCTCGAAGGATTGAGAGACAGGGAGCAGGGAGTTCCCACCGTCGCAGAGAGGCTCGAAGAGGCCCTTGCAGCGGGAGTAGAAATACAGTGCTGCACGCAGACCATGGCAAACAAGGGTATTACCGAAGCTGATCTTCTCCCGGGAGTAAAGCCGGCCGGTGCGATGAACCTGATCGCCATGACTTCAACTGCCAAAGGGTCTCTTAGCTTCTAACCTCTCCCCTTCCCCCCCATTCCCGTGGTCAAAGAAAAGGGGTGAGGCGAAGCCGGGGGGACACCAAAGTCCCCCCGGCCCCTCCTAACCTGGACTATTCAGAGGCGAAGGGAGTTTCCTGACCGCATCTGAAGATTATGAATAATGTAGGGTCCGGCGCTCCGGATCAGACCGGCGTATAGTCCTTGCCCAGGAGACCCTTGCCTATTATGACCTTCATGACATTCATTGTCCCTTCCGCACCCACGATGTAGGAAGCGACGCCCCTCAACCCTTTTTCGATGCCGGCCTCCCTTGTATAGCCGTATGCCCCGTGCCAGACCATCACGTCCTTAATAATCTCGAAGGCCGCCTGTGGAGAAGTGAGTTTTGCGACGGCCACCGCCGTATTTATCTCCTCGTGACTGAACATATCCTCCTGATAGAAACGGTCGAGCATCCATGCGGCCTTACAGACAAGCATTCGCGCAGATTCGAGCTTCGCATAATCTTCCGCGAGCTGAAACTGTATGCCTTCGAACTTTCCGAGCGGAGAACCGAAAACTTTCCTTCTCTTTATATGTGCGATGCCCGTTTCAATCGTCTTCGCCGCGGCCCCGATACACGCAGCAGCCACCAGCGTGCGGGCACAGTTGAACCCCTCCATGGCATAATAGAACCCCCGGTTCCATTCTCCTATAAGGTAGTCGTCCGGTATTTCCGCTCCGTCTATTCTTATGAAGCCGTTGGATATCCCTTCCCTGCCCATCTGGCGGGAGGCGATAACCTCAACGCCGGTCTTCTCTCCTACCGGCAAATAGCAGAGTGAGAGTCCTTTATGCCCGAGGTCCGGCCCGGTTTTCACAACAGTTACGTACCCGCCGCCGCTCTCTGCCGCTTCTCTCACCCCGCTTATATAGGTTTTCGTACCTCTTACCGTCAACCGCCCGTTGCTCCTGACCAGGGAAGTCGAGGTAGACGCTATATCGGAACCCCCGGTAGCCTCGGTCGAGGCTATCCCCAGAAAGGATTCCCCCCTGGTCACTTTGGGGAGGATATCGTTCTTTGCCTTTTCTGTCCCGTATCTTTCAAAAAGGAAACCCCAACCCGCCTCAACAAGATAGTAAACTGCGACGGCCATACTCGTATCTGCCCTGGCTATCTCCTCTGCGGCGATGGCCGCCTTCATGAAATCTGAGCCGGTGCCTCCGTAATCCTTCGATACAGTGATGCCGAGGAGACCGAAGGCCCCCATTTCAGAGATCAGGCTGCGCGGTATTTCCCCTTTTTCATCAATCTCGTCAGACAAGGGTGCGATCTTACTCTCGCAGAAATGCCGCACAGACCTCCTGAATTCCTCTTCCTCCGGCGAGAACCCAAAGTCCATTTGATGTCCCTCCCAAAGCTGATATACTTTGACTATTCACACTATATCACAGAACAGGGTCAGCCGGAGGTATCATGTCTGTGGATGTTGTTATCGTCAGCGGGGTAAGGACGCCGGTGGGAAAATTCGGCAGGTCCCTCAGAGACATTCCCGCACCCCGCCTGGGCGCTGTCGTAGTTGCCGAAGCTCTCAGGCGGGCGGGTGTCCCGCCCGATAGAGTCGACGAGGTAATAATGGGCAACGTTATAACGGCCGGTCTCGGCCAGAACCCGGCGAGACAGGCGGCTATCTTTGCGGGGCTTCCCGTCGAGATAGGGTCCTACACCGTTAACAAGGTCTGCGGCTCCGGACTGAAGGCCGTCATGCTCGCAGCACAGGCGATAAAGGCCGGCGACGGAGACATTATCGTTGCAGGGGGGATGGAAAACATGAGCGCTTCCCCCCATCTTTTGAAAAGCCTGAGATGGGGCCTCCGCATGGGACACGCATCCGCTCTGGATGCGATGCTGACCGACGGTCTCTGGGACGCTTACAATGACTTTCACATGGCGATAACGGGAGAAAGAGTGGCGGCAAAATTCGGCATTACCAGGAAGGAAGCCGACCGGTTCAGTCTGGAGAGCAACAGGAGGGCCATGACCGCCATCAGCCAGGGGAGGTTCGAAGAAGAGATAATCCCGGTCGATCTTGGGAATGTTTCCGTTGACAGAGACGAATGCGTGAGAGAAGATACCTCCATGGAGAAACTTTCAAAACTCCAGCCGGTCTTCCGGAAAGACGGCATCCTTACCGCGGGCAACGTATCGAAGCTGAGCGACGGTGCGGCCGCCCTGGTAGTCATGTCAGGGGTAAAGGCAAGAGATCTGGGCCTGACGCCACTCGCGAGGGTCGTTGATTACGCCGTCGGCGGAACCAGACCGGAAGACGTAATGGAGGCGCCCATCCCCACTGTGAGAAAGCTTCTGGGGAAGACGGGGTTCACTATCCCGGATATCGACCTCGTAGAACACAATGAGGCCTACGCCACGGCCTCGCTGGTGATAGAGCGCGAACTGGGCATCCCGGAGGAAAAGATGAACGTCAACGGCGGGGCGGTAGCCATCGGCCACCCGATAGGTTGCAGCGGGGCCAGGATACTTGTCACCCTCCTGTACGCCCTGAAGGACAGAGGCCTCAAGAGGGGACTCGCCACACTCTGCCTCGGCGGGGGGAATGCACTGGCGATGATCGTCGAAAGATAGTCATGGCTTATCTCGATGAACAGAGAAGCATCATCGAAACGCTCTTCAGGGATGCCGGGGATTACCATTCTACCCTTGAATCGTTTGCCTCTTTTTTCGAAAAGGAAATAGAGCCCGGGGCGAGAAAGGTGGATCACCAAGGGTTGTTTCCGAGAAATAACCTCGCCGAGCTGGCGGAGCGGGGGTTGTTCGGAATTTCTTTCCCGCAGGAGTACGGAGGTGCCGGCCTCCCCTTTACCGTGTATGTGGCAGCAATAGAGATCCTGGCCAATGCCTGTGCAAACACCGCCCTACAGGTATCCATACAGGGGATGATCTGCAGCGGCATAAAGCTCTTCGGCGGCGAAGCCGGGAAAGACAGGTTCCTTAAGGAATACGGCCTGGCCGCGGGCAGGAAGCTGATATCCTTCGCGCTCACCGAGCCCTGCTGCGGCTCCGACGCAAAAGCCATTCAGACAACGGCCGATCGTTCAGGAGACTCTTACATTCTTAACGGCAACAAAATGATGATATCGAATGCCGGTGAGACGGACTTTGCGCTGGTATTCGCCAAAGGCGTCAACGGTGTTTCGGCCTTTATCATCCCGTCTGACAGCGGCGGCTTCAACATCCTGAAACCTATAGAAAAGCTCGGCTTCAGAGGAAACCGGCTTGCGGCCATTCATCTGGAAGATTGCAATGTACCAAAAGAAAACCTGCTGGGAGAGGAGGGGCGGGGACTCGAATACGCCAAACAAATACTTAATTCCGGCCGCATTACGATAGCCGCCATAGCCGTGGGGATAGCTCAGGCGGCACTGGAAAAATCCCTGCGTTACAGCAGGAAGAGAAAGGCCTTCGGGCAGAGCATCTCGAATTTCCAGCTTGTTCAGCAGAAGCTCTCCGATATGGCAACCGAAATAAGCGCCGCGCGGCTCCTCACCTATTATGCCTCTTCCCTTAAGGACAGGGGAAAGGACATGGCCCTCCAGGCCTCCAAGGCGAAGCTTTTTTCATCGGAAACGGCGCTTCGGGTCTGCGATCATGCGATACAGATACACGGGGGCTACGGCTATACCGACGGGTACGACGTACACAGGCACTGGAGGGACGCCCGTCTTCTGACGATAGGGGAAGGCACCTCGGACATGCTCCGGCTTCTGATCGCACACCTGTCCATGAAGGAGATTTGAGTAATGACCGGGACTGGCATGCGTGAAGGGCCCATACGTGCGGCGGGACATCGAGCCCTGCCTGTATAGCCGTCCTATTTGTATCAGAACCACTGAAACTGCGAGGGTCGCGACGAATTACCGACAGTGGTTCATAACAGGCTGTAGTTTGGTCGTCATTCCCGCGAAGGCGGGAATCCATTTAAGACGGGATGGATGCCTGCCGCAAGCACGCCCGACCAAGGTCCTCGGGGCATGACGAATGAGACTACAATACTGTGATCAGTCATGAGATTATATGGGAGGTGACGATAAAATGGAAATCAAAGTGATCGCCGTAATCGGGGCGGGTGTGATGGGCGGCGGGATTGCGCAGGCGGCTGCCCATAATGGTTACAGGGTGCTTCTCGCGGACGTTGACAGGGAAACGGCAAGCCGGGGCCTCACAGCCATCGGGAAAAGACTTGAAAAGAGGGTTGCGGAAGGTAAGCTGGACCCGGACGAAAAAGACTGGACGCTTTCACATATAACCGTCTCTCAGACCCTCCAGGACTGTGAAGGAGCCGGCCTGATCGTCGAGGCAGTTACGGAAAATGAAGACACCAAAAAAGACATATTTCAAAAGCTTGACGGAATATGTCCCCCTGAAACGATCTTCGCATCGAACACCTCATCCATCCCGATCACCAGGCTGGCCGCCCACACCCGGAGGTCCGACCGGTTCATAGGAATGCATTTCATGAACCCGGCCTATATTATGAAGCTGGTGGAGATTGCCAGAGGCGACGACACATCCGATGAAACTACAGAAGCGGCCAGGACGCTATCGGAAGATATGGGAAAAGTTCCTGTTGTTGTCAGGGATTCCCCGGGCTTTGTTTCCAACAGGATACTGATGCCGCTGATTAACGAGGCGGTCTTCTGCCTGCAGGAAGGGGTGGCATCGAGGGAGGGGATCGACACAGTCATGAAGCTGGGGGCGAACCACCCGATGGGCCCCCTCGAACTGGCGGACTTCATAGGACTTGACACATGTCTTGAAATACTCGATATCCTGAAGGCCGGGATCGGCGGGAAATTCAACCCGTGTCCTCTACTGAAAGAAATGGTGGCCGAGGGCAGGCTCGGCAGAAAGAGCGGGGAAGGATTCTATGACTACAGGTAAAAGCATAGGCATTGAAAGAAAAGAAGGAATCGGCACTATCACCTTCGGCAGACCGGAATCACTCAATGTCCTTGATACTTCATCACTCATGAGTTTCAGGGACGCCCTGGAGGACCTTGGAAGAGATGACGGGATAAAGGTGCTGATCATAACCGGGAAGACTCACTTCTGCGCAGGCGCAGACATAAGGGAGCTGAAAGGCAAGGAGGCAGGGTCGGCGCAGGTTTTCGCCGAGCTGGGTCATTCTGTTTGCGACCGGATCGAGAACATGGAGAAGCCTGTCATCGCCGCGGTGAGCGGTTACGCCCTTGGGGCCGGCTGCGAAATAGCTCTTTCCTGCGACATACGCATAGCCTCCGGGGACGCGAAGTTCGGCCAGCCCGAAGTCTCACTCGGCCTGATACCCGGGTTCGGCGGAACGCAGAGGTTGACAAGACTTGTCGGCATTGGGACCGCCAAGGAGATCATCCTTACCGGACGATTTGTCGGCCCGGAAGAAGCGCACTCTATCGGGCTTATTAACAGCGTAGCAGGAGAGGACGAACTACTCGTCAGGGCCGAGGATATGGCCCGTCTTCTGGCGCAAAAGGGTCCCGTCGCGCTTAAGCTGGCCAAAAGGCTGATGAACGAGAACCACAGGATCGGGGGAGAACTCGAGATGGAGATCGCCTTCTTCGCCGACTGTTTCAAAACCGATGACCACCTCGAAGGAATAAACGCCTTTCTCGAAAAAAGGCGGCCGAAGTTCAAAGGCAGCTGAGTCGGTGATGCGAGATGAGATTCCCGGCAGTTCCGGTGTCGTCAACTGTCTCATTCCCGAGGCAGTAATCGGCAGGCGGCAATCCATTGTCTTAAAAAAGGGAAATTGGATTCCCGCCTGCGCGGGAATGACGGCAAAAAGATCGAGCGGGTCTGAGGTAGCGCCGGTCCATTCTCATCGCTGCGAGCCGGTCAATCCCAGTTGCTTAACGAGTGCGCTGACCGACGATACCGACTTCCCGAAATCCTTCTTTTCAGCCTCCTCCAGTTCCAGTTCGATGATCCTTTCCACGCCGCTGCTCGCCAGAACAACAGGTACGCCGGCATAGACACCTTCGAACCCATATTGACCCCGGAGGTAAGCCGAACACGGAAGCACCCTCTTCTCGTCGCAGATGATCGATTTGATCATCTGGCAGACTGAGGCGGCAGGCGCATAGAATGCGCTCCCGGTCTTCAGATGCGAAACGATCTCGTCCCCTCCTTTTCTGGTCCTTTCTATAAGGGCGGCGACCCGCTCCGGGGACAGAAGAGAGGTGATGGGAACTCCCTTCACGGTGGTAAAGCGCGGCAGGGGGACCATCCCGCTCCCGTGGCCACCCATCACAAGGGCCTCGACATCCCCGGGGGACACTCCCATCTCCCAGGCCACGAACCTCCTGAACCGCGCAGAGTCGAGGACGCCGCCCATGCCGACGACCCTGCTCTCCGGAAATCCCGACACCCTGAGCACCAGCTGGGCCATGGCGTCCATGGGGTTCGTAACCACAATGATCACCGCGTGGGCGGACTGTTTCACAGTTTCCTCCGCCACCTTGCCGACGATTTCCGCGTTGGCCTTCAGAAGGTCGTCCCTGCTCATGCCGGGCTTCCTCGGAAAGCCGGCGGTAACGACAAGCACATCGGACTCTGCCGTGTCCTCGTAGCCGTTAGACCCTGTGACCGAGACGGAGGAGCTGTAAAGAGGACACGATTCGGCAATATCAAGTGCCCTGCCCTGAGGCACGCCCTCAACTATATCGACGAGCATTATGTCGGCGACATTCATATGGGCAAGGAGCATCGCCGTCGTAGCTCCTACGTTACCGGCCCCTATTATGGAGACTTTCTTTCTCACGGCATGGTGGCTTTCAGGTAATGGCAGAGTTTAATACTGTCCGTCCTGCCGGCATCCATCGATAAGACACACCTTTCTCACGACGACGCCTCCGGTTTCCTCGCGCTCACCGGCTCATAGACGCAGCCCATCTTACCGCAATAATTGCCGACATATTCCGCCGTGGGCCTGTAGAGGATCGGCTTTTCCTGGGCGTCGGCAAACTTTTCCTCTATAATGTGGGCGCACCATCCTGCTATCCTGGATATGGCAAAAATCCCGGTCATGAGGTCCGCCGGTATGCCCAGCATGTGATAGACCGAGGCGCTCCAGAAATCGACATTCGTATGAAGGGTCTTCTTGCCCCTTTTTTCGAATTCCGACAGCGCCGCCGTTTCTATCCGGTCCGACAATTCGTACCATTTTGTTTCCCCGAATTTTTCACCCAGACGCCGCGACATATCCTTGAGTATCCGTGCCCGGGGATCGTATGCCTTGTAAACTGCGTGACCCATGCCCATGATCCTCTTTTTCTGGTCCAGCTGCATCGTTACCCATGCCGGGATGTCTTTCTCGGATTCGACCTCGGTGAGCATCCTCATCACCCGCTCGTTTGCCCCCCCGTGAAGACTCCCTGAGAGAGCGCCCACACCGGCTGCAACGCCGGCATACATGTGGGCCCTGGTCGAAACGACCTCACGGCAGGCAAAGGTTGAGGCGTTGAAAGTGTGGTCGGCGTGCAGTATAAGACAGATGTCCAGATCGCTCGCCAGTTCGATGTCCGGCTTCCTGCCCTGCAGCTGCCAGAGAAAATTGCCGGCGTGTGAAAGGGAATTGTCCGGAGGCAAAGGGTCGAGACCGTTTCTTATCCGGTGCCAGGCGGCAACAAGGGCCGGTATCCGGGCTATAAGGGCGACCGCCTTCCTCATGTTCCCCTCTCTGGTCTCATCTGACAGTTGCGGATCCGAGATTGCCAGCAGAGGCATCGCCGCCTGCAGGACGTCCATCGGCATAGCCTCTTCCGGCAGCTCCCTGAGGCAGTCCAGGACGAAACCCGGAAGTTCTCCGGCATCCCGCAGTTGCTCAATGAAGATACTCATCTCCTTTTCATCGGGAAGTCTGTCATGGAGAAGAAGCCAGCAGACCTCGGGGAAAGTGGATTTTTCCGAGAGCTCTTCTATCCTGTATCCCCGGTAAAGGAGAATCCCTTTTTCGCCGTCGATATAGCTGATCTTTGTGTCTGCAACCGTAATGCCCCGCAGACCGGTATTCTTTACACGCACCTCACTCATTTTTTCAACTCCTGTTTTACAAAGTTCAATGTGCCGCCGGCGAGCAGATGCTTCCGCTGCCGCTCTGAGACATCGAGTATCGTCGTGACTGAATTGCCATCGACTTCGACCGGGATCTCAATGTCGCCCGCTTCAATATGCCGCCTCACATCGGGAAAGACTACTTTCGAACCCTTGCCGAAGCGCCCGTAATCTTCGGGATCGTCGAAAGTAAGAGGGATGATCCCCCAGTTGCAGAGATTCGCCTTGTGGATGCGCGCAAAGCTCTTTGCGATCTTGGCGCAGACCCCGAGATATCGCGGCGCAAGTGCGGCGTGTTCCCTGCTCGATCCCTGTCCGTAGTTCTCGCCGCCGATTACGACAACCGCTCCCTTCTCCTTGCAGTTACCCGCAAAATCGGGGTCGATCCTGGAAAAAACGAATCCGCTGATCGCTTCTATGTTGGAGCGGAAGGGAAGTACTTTGCTCCCCGCGGGCATGATGCCGTCCGTCGATATGTTGTCGCCCACCTTAAGGACCACCTCCGCTTCCAACCTCCCGGGGAGCGGAGGGAATTGCGGCAGAGGCCTTATGTTCGGCCCCCTGATGACCTCGGTAGTGCGAAGTTTATCCGAAGGGAAAACGATGGATGACTCGTCTATCAGATATCTTTCGGGGTCCTTTATGCGGGGGTACTTCATCTCCCCTGCAAGGTCCCGGGGATCGGTTATCATTCCCTTTAGTGCGGCAGCGGCGGCCGTCTCCGGCGAACACAGATAGACCTGATCGTCGTCCGTTCCGGACCGTCCCGGGAAATTCCGGGGGAAGGTCCTCAGGCTGACCTGACCCGTCCCCGGCGCCTGTCCCATTCCGATGCAGCCCAGACAGCCCGGCTCATGAATCCTCGCTCCGGCGGCCAGCAGAGAGATAAGGCCTCCCTGGGCAGCGACGTTTTCGAGTACCTGCCTGCTCCCCGGGTTGATATTGAACGCGGTTCCGGGACTGCAGTGCCGCCCCTCCGTAATTTTGGCGGTCACCATAAGGTCCCTGAAAGAGGAGTTTACACTGCTGCCCACGATCACCTGGTCCACCTTGACGCCCTCCACTTCCCTCACCTTTACGACGTTGCCCGGCGATGAAGGCTTCGCAATGAGAGGCACGAGAGACGAAAGGTCGATCTCGTCGTATTCATCGTATTCCGCACCACTGTCCGCGTACCACTCCGTCCATGCCTTTCCCCTTCCCTGTGCGTCGAGATACGAACGGGTGTTTTCGTCGGACGGGAAGACGGTGCCCGTGGCCCCCAGTTCGGTCCCCATATTTCCTATGGTCTCCCGGTCGGTCGCCGAGAGCGATTTCACACCCTCCCCGTAATACTCTATCACCTTCCCGACGCAGCCCTTTACGCCGTGACGGCGAAGCATTTCCAGTATCACGTCCTTGGCGCTCACCCAGTCGGGAAGACGGCCCGTAAGTTTCACCCCCAATATCCTGGGGCAGGCAAGATGATAAGGATAACCGGCCATGGCCAAGGCCACATCGAGCCCTCCCGCCCCTATGCCAAGCATCGACACGCCGGCAGCGCCCGGGGTATGGCTGTCGGCCCCCAGGATTATTTTCCCCGGCGCCCCGAAACGCTCCATATGCACCTGATGGGAAACTCCGTTTCCCGGAGGACTGAAGTGGACCCCATATCGCGCACTGGCGGTCCGGAGATAGACATGATCGTCGGCGTTCTTGAAGTCGGACTGGAGGGTGTTGTGGTCGACATACTGGGCAGCAAGCTCGACCTTTACCCGGTCGATCCCCAGCGCCTCGAATTCAAGCATTCCGAGTGTCCCGGTCGCGTCCTGAAGGAGCGTATGGTCGATCCGTATGCCGATCTCCTTTCCGGGAACAAGTTCTCCCTCTACGAGGTGAGCTTCGAGGATCTTATGTGCGAGGTTTTCTGCCATTATGCAAAGTATATCAGGGAAAAGAGAGAGTGGCTAGAGAGGACAGGACAACTCAAATTCGTCATTCCCGGGTCAGTAATCGGGTCGAAGCGACTCTCAGCGAAGTCGTAGCGACCCTACGCGGAGACCCGCTTCGGGACTCGCATCGGGAATCCATGTCTTCAGACAGAGCGGCCACTGCCGGCAGGATTGCTATTATTTCTGTGCCGGGTCAATAATTAATGGTGAATCGAGCCTTGCTAATAAGGTCGGCATGAAAGAGAAATCGGGCCGTATTAAGAAGCGCCTTTACCTCGTTGCAGCCATTATCCTGCTGGCAGGGATGGGGATCTCCGCATTTATATATCTCACGGCTGACAATGATCCCGGGACAGTCCTGGGATATGAGGTCATAGGAGGGGATGTTTATCCGATCAGGCCGGACGACTCCAAGATGTACAGACATGACCTTGAAGTTTACGGCGGAAAGGCAAACGTGCTGATGGACAAGTTCATGCGCTGGTTTGCTTCCTTATGGCACGGCAGGTCACTGGCACTGACGATAGCCTGTATTACAGTGTTGATCTCCCTGGGGTTCTTTCTTGTGTCCTATCACTGGCAGTCCGGGCCGGACTCCGATGACCCGGACTGAAGAGGCCGTGCGGTCAAAAGACTACTCACCATTCACTTTTCACTATTTACGGTCTTCAGAACATTTTTCCCTTTACAACCGTAATATATATTTTTTAAACTCAATTCGGGCGGATCGGGAATTTCACACCACCGTCTTTTGGATTCCATATTTTCGGCAGATGGACCTGGAAGCATCGTTTTGGGGTTTGAAGATTTTCGGATGGACCACGAGGGTGTTCCATAACGGCGGTAGCCTGTCCAAAAACCCGATTAAAGCGGCCCCTCCTTTCCGCCTAGAGCAGCAAGGCCGCAAAGAAAACAACGCATCTGCATGACCTGTTCTTCATTTTCGTCATTAACAGAAAATCCTTGCAGGCCGTCATTCCCGAGGTAGTAATCGGGAATCCAGTTTTTCACAAGGTCTCCCGGTTGACTTATCCTTGCCATGAACAGGACCGGGATGTGGATACGCATGCAGGTTTTCATGGGATCAGCGACCGGCCCAATGTCGATTTACTCGTTTTCTCTAAGAAGCGAATCGAGCGGACTCATGGGGACATTTTGCATATCTCTCACAACATGCGTATAAATCATGGTTGTCTCGACGCTCTTATGGCCGAGAAGGCTTTGGACTTCCCTTATGTTGACTCCGCTCATGAGAAGATGGGTAGCAAAACTGTGTCTGAGAGTGTGGACGGTCGCATGCTTGGCAATGCCGGCCTTTCTCAATGCATTCCCGAAGGCGGTCTGGATAGCCTTATCGCTGACATGGTGCCTCCTGACCTTTCCGCTTCTGGGATCAACGGAAAGCCGAGCGGAGGGGAAAACATACTGCCATTTCCATTCTTTGGCTGCATTGCGGTACTTTCTTTGGAGCGCGTCGGGCAGATACACCTCCCCGTGGCCTGCCGAAAGATCTTTCTCGTGAAGTGTCTTCACTTCTTGGAGATGGCTTTTGAGCGAATCCTTGATGGTCTCCGGAAGTATTGTAGTTCTGTCTTTATCTCCTTTTCCGCTTCGGACAACAATGAGACTTCCGTCGAAATCGACATCCAGGACCCTCAGTCGTGCTGCTTCCATTATTCGAAGACCTGAACCGTATAATATCCGGGCTATCAAAAGCGACGTTCCTGTCAGGTGGTCTAACAGCGTTCTTACCTCTTCAATCGAAAGAACCACTGGAAGTTTGCTGCCCCTTTTGGCCCGGACGGTCGAGGAAAGGTCTCCCATATCCTGTTTGAGCACGTCGCGGAAGAGAAACAACAGGGCGTTGAACGCCTGGTTTTGGGTGGAGGCTGAGACGCGTCTGGTTACGGCAAGATGGCTGAGGTAATCTCTGAGGACATCGGAAGTAAGGGCCGCGGATGAGTCCGATGAAATCTCGCGCATGTAAGCGAAGAACCGTCCCGCCCAGTCGAGGTAAGCTACCTCGGTGCGATAAGAATAATGCTTGATTCTGAGAAGTTTTCGCATCTCGGCAAGGAGTTCTGTCTTATCGGCAAGACTTCCTTTTGGTGTAAAAGCTTCCCCTTCGACCTTCATGATATCACCGCCCTTAAAGTGATGAATATAGAGACGAAGGGCGGAGTCGGCCTGGATGACCTGCCAGTCCTCGATATCTCCCTTATCCCTCAGCATGTCGAGAAAACGGGCGACAGTCACGTTTATGTCTTCATCCTCGTTGCCCCTCCGGAATACAAGAAACTTGCTGACCCAATTGGCCAGGAAAGAGACGTGCTTCTTCTGTGCAAGATTCCTGGCAACAAGAAATTCCTGAAACTCAGGCAGAATCTCCTTAAAGTTCATGACAATTCCCCCCGACAAAACGGAATTTCGCATAGTGAATAGTTAGCTCGATGGAATATTAAATGAAATCGTTCGTAGTTCAATTCTGGAAAGGGATCTTCAACACCTTTCGCTGGGTGTCTGTCTTTCATATTCTGAGACAAATTATTCCGGAGATGAAATCGTCAGGTTGGGTAGATTTATGGGTTTTATTCAATTTTGTACTATCTTTTGCATGTCTCTTTTTTCTCGTGAATATAGCTTCAAATTGGTTGTTAGTCATCCTCATTGCGTGGGGCGCTGTAAGAGTTTTTGAAATTATTGTGTATCAAGCAACTGTATTATTATTTGATCCATATGAACAAAAGAAAAGTGCGCCCCCCTATGCATTAAGAGGTTACAGAAGGTTATTGATACTCATAATCCAAAATTATATAGAAATCGCCGCTTGGTTCGGCTCGTTCTACATCGTGGGCAGAACTTATTTCATCGATAATAACTGTGTTCTCAAATCGTCGGCTGGTGCTCTATATTACAGCATCGTAACGATGACAACGCTTGGTTATGGCGATGTGACACCAAATTCGGCTTGGACTCGGCTGCTTGTTTCCGCGCAAGCATTAACCGGTGTATTCATGGTGGCTGTCATTGTTGCCCGGTTCATATCTTTTTTGCCCAAGCCCCAAACACTCGATGACAGCGAAAAAGAATAATGAAGCAAGGGCTAACAAAAAAATCGAGGCGACAGGGAATAAGCTCGGCGGGTTTTCAAAGGCTGATTGCCTCTGCGCCTCATTTAGCTCGTTCTGCATAATAAGTTAGGGGAGAAATAGATGATAATACTTGACGACAAGAAATTAATCGAGACGAAATTTATTAATGAGCAGGAAGTAGAAGACCTCGTAATTGCGAACTCGGAGCATTTCTTCGGCCCGTCATCAATTCTCGTTCCTAAAAAGAAAATTAGAACCAAAGACGGCTTCGGCACGATACCCGATGGCTTCGCAATAGATCTCTCAACTCGCGTTTGGTATGTTGTCGAGGCGGAGCTCTCTCACCACAATGTTTGGACTCACATAGCACCGCAGGTCACGAAGCAGCTCTTAGCTGCGGGCCGCTTGGAAACCCGACAACTTCTCGCAGAAATATTAGTGCAAATGGTAACAGATGATCCAAGTACAAAAGAGAAATTTGATGATGAAGGAATCAAGGAAATTGACATCAGAAAGGTGCTCGGCGAAATTCTTGAAAAAGCGCCCATTATTGGAATTCCGATTGATGCTGTTACAAATGACCTTCGCGACTGGGCAGCTACTCTAAAGAATAATGTTAAACTGTGGATCGTCAAGAAATACATTCAGTTCGGGAATCTTAAGAGCATCGCTTACGAAATACCGGAAGAATATCGCCCTGTGTTCGATACAACAGACAGAGAAGCTCAACCGCAATCCGGCATAAAAACATACGATGTTTCCATATCAGATCTTATCGAGGAAGGTTTGCTGACGGCAGGCGCAGAACTAACAATGACATACAAACCACGCGGCGGAAAACAACGGACCTTTACGGCCATACTTGAAGCCGACGGCTCTTTGAGCGTTTTAGATGAAAACTTTCCAAGCCCCTCCTACGCAGCCATATACTGCATACAGAAGGCTGGAAGCGACAGAACAACAGTAAATGGCTGGACAAGTTGGAAAACCCAAGACGGTAACTTTCTTGCACAGCTAAGATCAGACTACCTTGAAAAGAAAGAAAAGGCTGCAGAACAAGCAAATCAACCCGACGCAGATTAACCTTGTCTGGTTTTCACAGGCCGCTTGCTTGCGCGGGTTATTTATTCAGTTAGGCAAGGAATCTAAATGAAGGCAGACAATTTCTATCGATTGAAAGTTCTTGCTGGCTTTATTTCATTCCTTTTTGCCGGCGGGTGGTTATTTTTTGCTGGCAAGTTGAACATTTGGTTGCATTTATATGCTTTTGCAATGATTTTTATCTTCTTAACCGCCGCACTCTTGCCGGATAGAGTTTATAGTTCGCGTTATCGTCCCATGATCGCGGCCATTTATATTTTTGGGGTATTTATAAGCGCTCCCGTCATTTATGATGGTATTATCCTGCTTCATGGCATTGACTATCTTGGTCTTTTCGTAGCGAACCTTCATTTAATCGTTCTGGCTTTTTTTATTAAGGCTTCATTAATAAAGGACAATGCCTAACAACCGGCTCGAACAGATGGCGCATAAGCTCGGCGGGTTTTGCAATGGTGGTTGCCGCCACTGGTCAGCCAACTCGTTAGCTGGCAATAAAATGAAGAAAATAAAATGATTTGGCCAACTCAATTGTTGATCGCAACCCTCGCGTTGCTCATGTTATCAATTATTATCGGTTATCCCGTCTGCCATGCCGTTCTCGGTCCAATTATACTTTCGAAACGCGGCAAGAGGAGACTTATTGAAAACTACTTATATTTCGGAAACATCATACAGATGGAAAACGACATGAAAGAGCTATCGGAGCACAATGACAAGACCGCCCTCTTTGTTTACAGGCTAATAACCGTTTGCAAGTGGTCAATCATTATTAATCTGATTCTAGTGATTGCATTTGCCGTCATTAGTGCGACACAGTCATAGATGACAAATAAGGCAAGGGAAAAGATACAGCTAACAACTGGCTCGACGGCCGACCGGGATTAAAGCTGGTTTGATTTTTGGCAAAGGTGGGTGCCCCGGCGGGTCAGCCGTATCGTTAGCTGTGAGGAGAAAAAATGATGCTAGAGTCTATATTGTTGGGAGTAACCGGAAGTCTTGTTGCATCAATATTATTCTTAATTTTCGCCTCATTGTTTCGCCCGAACCTCACCCTCTCAAAAAATATATCCGTTGGCGAATATGATGGTAAGCAAATATTTTCTGTCAAAGTGGCCAACTGTGGTTGCCGCTCTGCAATAAACATCAGGGTAGAATTGCAAATTATTGGTACAAGAGTTGTTGAAGGTGGAAAAGGAAAAAAGATATACGATGTGGAATTATTAAAAAATGACCATCTAATTTTGAAACCATATAGCAAAAACAATCCAATCAACTGTTCATTTGAATTTTCTACGGTTGCCAATCTTCCCGAAGAATGGAAAAAAATCGAAGAATCAAATTTATTGTTTAGAGTTATAGCTCAGGACTCTTTCACTTCTTTTTGCAAAGTTTTTGAGCAAGAATACTACTCACCAGCATCAGCTATAAAACAAGGCCGTTTCGGTTTTGGTAAAAATTTAACAATATACAGCTAACCAGTCACTAAACCGGACCGTCCACCCGTCGTGGTTCTTGCCCAGGTTTCCATGTCGCTTGCTTTTGGACATGGCACAGCCCGGGCCGGTTAGCTCTACGTTATAGCAAAAATACATTAAAGACGAATTAAATCCAATCATCGGAGGTTTACCATGAATCAAGATGCGAAGCAGATGCGCGAATTTTGCCAAAAGTGGCTTATAGATTCTCGGAAAAGAGAAGTCAATGATCCACAGCTTACAAAGAATATCCTCGCGATAATGAATGAAATGCATAAGCGCCTTACGATACTAGAAGGCGCAACTCTTCAGTCGCTCGAAGACATATCAGCTTAATGTCATTTTGTTTCTCGAAATACTTAGAAAGAGACATCTTCTGTAATATCTCTTTCAACGGTTCGAGTGGTTCTTCGAGCAGAAAGTACCACCTTGCCCCAAATGCGGATGTAAGAATCGCTGCGTCTCCGGGGTTCACATTATGTTTTGAGAGTATGTCAGTAAACTCCTTGAAAAGCATCTCTGTTGCTTCTTCTTGTCTCATGACTATGTTCTCCTTTCAAAAGAAACTTTATATAACGGAGGGTTTATGGGACGCTGGTCAACAAAATCAGATTTTGAAGAAAAGTTAAAGGACTTTATCGGAAAGGATATCGAATATTTTGAGGTCGCTCCAGCTCCCGATTGTTGCTCTGAATGTGAGGCAAGAGCAAACAAAAAGATAAAAGTCAGAACGGCAACAAAAGCCGATATTCCTCCATTCCATGAAGAATGTAGATGCGACATCCTGCCTTTATTTGAAGACGAGGAGGCCGGTTGGTTAAAACAACATAAATCTAAATACGACACAGGCGAATTTCCCATGAAAAGGTGTCCTCACTGTAAAGAGTGGATTCCGGGCAATGCCACGCAATGCAATAAACCAAAATGCGGAAAAGAGCTATAACAAGCGGCTCCACACCGACACGGGTTAAGCGCGCCCTGGTTTTTGCTTGTTCTGTTGTCTCTCTTCCGCTCAATCCTTATCTCCTGTCTTTTGGCCCGTGCGGGTGAGCCTGGTCGTTAGGCGCTCCCAGCGCACGCCCCAGGCGCATCCCTTCGGGAGTGCGCAGAGGGGCTGAGCGCAGAAATAAACGATTAACCGTGAGGTGAATCATGAATCTAGCGAATGGATCATTAATCGCACTCATCATAATGTTCTTGGCCTATTATCTTCATCAAAGCCCCAAACAAACCGAACTGAAAAACGAGAATGCGGAACTCAAGAAAACTATTATTCAACTTGAAACGGAAAATGCTGAACTTAAGACGAAGAATGCGAAACTTCAAAAGATAATTCTCGAACTTCAAAAAAAGATATCCAAAAAACGAAGAATTATCTCTAGTGGCATAGTCCATAATTTTCATGATCCTGACCTCGATAAAATTTAAACAAATTAATAACCAGAGGAAATAACGAAATGCGCCGGGAGCGCCTAACGGGGCCGGATAGAACGGCAGTGCCGAGTAAAAGATATAGAGTTTCTCAATGGGGTCAGGTCTTGTTTCTTGCAGACAGGTATGAGATGTAGTAATGTGGTTGTATGGCAAGGCCTCTGAGAATTGAATACGACGGTGCACTTTACCATGTTACTTCCCGGGGGAATGAGAGGAAGCGGATCTTTCGGGACGACGAAGACCGTGCTGCATTTCTTGATACCCTTCTCAAGGTAAACGAACGGTATAACTGGATGTGCCATGCATACTGTCTCATGAATAACCATTACCACTTGATCATTGAAACACCGGACGGAAATCTTTCACAGGGAATGAGGCAACTCAATGGAGTGTATACCCAGTTGTTCAACAGAAGGCACCATCGTGTCGGACATTTATTCCAGGGCAGGTTCAAGACGATTCTCATAGAGAAGGAGGGTTATCTCCTGGAAGTAAGCAGGTATGTTGTGTTGAATCCGGTCAGGGCGAAAGCGGTGGAGCGGCCGGAGCACTGGAAGTGGAGCAGCTATCGGGGCACGGGCCGGCATGGGAAAGCGGCATAAGTGCCTCACACGGGATTGGATATTGGGCCAATTCGGAATGAAACGAGGAGAGGCGCAAAAGAGGTACAGGGAGTTTGTCTCAGCCGGCATGAGAGGAGGGGAAGGGCTGTGGAAGGAAGTGAGAGGCCAAAGCATCTTGGGGGACAGCCTCTTTTTTGAGAAGGTGCTCATCCACGTGAAAGCGCACGAAAACATAGAGGAGATACCGAGGCGGCAGCGGTATGTGGGTAGACCGGGATTGTCGGAGATACTTACCGAGAGGAAGATAAGAGGAAAGGAGATAAGGGCAGCGGTCCTGGAGCATGGATACAGTCAGAAAGAGGTGGCTGAATTTCTCGGCGTGCATTACTCCACTATCAGCAGAAAGGTGAATCAAACCATTGATGCAAGAAGAAAGACCTGACCCCAATATGGCGTTTCGCTGCTGATGCACCTCGTTCTGTGTAAAAAACCAATAAATAGGGGAGGAAATATGATTAAGAAAATCGCAATCGCGGTCGCCGTCCTGACGCTCTTAATATCTTCGCTTGCACTCGCGGGAGATAACAAAACAACTCCAGCTGAAGAACAGGCAAAAATCCAACAGAGCATGCAAATGATGACGCCGATGTTCGGATTCTTGCGGATCCGGAGACGGCAAATAAAGTGGCCGCTTTCACGAAGAATTACTATGATGCGCTTGTCAAACAGGGTTTTACTAAAGAAGATGCACTAAAAATCACCATGTCTGCGGGCATTCCTAAACTGGCGGGCATGCAAAAATAACAATGTTTCACAGGACAATAAGGGAAAATACAGAGCTATTTTTTATATCGAGGAGAGCAACTATTTTGTGATCTCAATTGCTAAAAGAGAGCAGGTCTGCGACAAATGGGAGTGATATCCATCAGGTTAAATAAAGACGAAGAAAAGATATTGAGGAAATTGTCCGATCATGAAAAACTAATGGAGGGACCGAAATGAGAAAAGCTGTACCGTTATCAATAATCGTTATATTGATGTGTATACTCAATACCCTGGCGCATTCTCAAGAGACAAGAACACATGACGACGACATTCGCTTTGTCCAAAGATGGCTGTCATTGATAGACCAAAACAAATACCAGGAAACTTGGGGCTCATTTTCCGACATTTTTAAGAAAACCACTACAAAAGAGCAGTGGCTTGATGACTTAGACAGGTTTCGAAAGCCTCTGGGCAAGTTGTTGGAACGTAAACTCCTGCACGTAACGGAATCTTCTGACGAGCACCTTGGAAAATATTTGATCGTGCAGTATCAATCTCTATTTGAAAACAATACATCTAAAGGAGAGGCTATTTCAGTCATAAAGGATAGCGCAAATGGATGGAAAGTATTGGGGTACACAATATTTTGATTTAACCTAACAACTGCATAAACCCGGACTGGCATTCCGCTGCGCTGCATTGCCGGCCGGGTATGCGGAGCGTTAGATTTCAACGAATAAATAAAGGATATTGGAAATAATATTTGGCATTGGATGTGGACTCTGTCTTTTTATAATTCAGTTTAGACACGCTCGCTTCTCTGTAACGAAATTATTCTTCGAACAGGATGATTATTTTAAAGACAAGATAGATAAGAAGGACAAGAAACTATTGATTACTGCTGGAATATTCTTTGTTTTATTTGTTATTGCACTTGTTCAGAATTATTGAATATGAATCTAACAACTCCATTGAGGCCGACGCGGATTAACGCTGGCACCTTTTCAAGCCGGCCTTCTTGCCGGCGCGAGCACTTTCTCAGAAGCGGGTAGCGGCATGAGGCAGAGCAGCTTATCACTTAAAAACTGCTTTCAGCTGACCAAACATGGTCCTCACTTCACCTCAGACAGGCAAGGCATTAAACTTTAGTCTTATTTCTTCATTGATACCTCAGGTCAATATGCATAGTGATGCTTTCCGCATATAATGAAGTAAGGGATATCCCGCCTTGAATCCCCCCGGGCAAAGAAGTCTTGCCTTTCGCTCAAGGGATGATTGTGGCGATTATAGCAGGTGAGTCATTTGTAGTGGCGAACGAATTCCGCGGAACAAAAATCTCGAGAAAAGGGGTGCCGACAAATGGACTGCAGAGAAATGTATAAAGTTCGTAAAGATTGTTGTGTTTTATGTTTCGTCAAGTGGTTGAGGCCCATGAATTGGAGGTCTGCGATTATGAGTTGGCGAAATATTGTTTCTCGAGTGCAGGATTCCGTCCCGCAACGGGCGGCCGTTGTGTCGCTGGCATTTGTTTGCCTGATCGCTTGGGCGGCAAGCGCCGATGCGGCTGGTCTCACAAGAACGCTTGGTGGGATCGTCAAAGGCGCCGGCGGTGCGCAGACTGGGTACGACGTATCCCTCTACGCTGCCTTCCCCGGCGGGCCTTTCAATGAACTCCTGGGCAACGACACCACTGACGGCGGGGGCAGCTTCGAGATTAAGTACCGGCCTCTGCCCGAGGGTCACACGAAACCGGTCCTCTACGTTCTCGCAGAAAAAGGCAAGGCGATGCTGGCCGGTGCGGTCGGTGGCCTGTCGAAGCACGATCATGTCGTCGTCAACGAACTGACCACGGTGGCGATGGGGACGGCGTTCGCACAATTCATCGATGGTCGCGACATCAGCGGCAACACCTATGGCATGCTCAATGCGGTCGGGATGGCCGCAAACATGGCAAATCCGAAGACCGGCGCAATCGGCGAGGTCCTGGACAACGGTCCCAACGGCAGCGAAACCTCGACGCGCAAGACGTTCTACTCTATGGCCAACATCCTTGCGGCTTGCGTCGACAACCCCGTCAATTGCGACGATCTATTCGACTATGCAACGCCGATCGGCGGGCCAGCACCGGCAACTGTGCTGCAAGCCCTGGCGAACATGACCAGGTATCCTTCGGGACGAACGATCTCCAATGCCGACGGTTTGTTCGGCCTCTCTTTGGAAGACCAGGTTTACGGCCCGGCGCTATCGTCAAACCCCTCGTCGTGGCTGCTGTTCATCAAGTTTACCGGCGTTATCGGCGATCGCGCCGGCCAATACAGCTCTGACAATCTGTTCAGCGGGCCCGGCCAGATCGGATTCGACGAGCGCGGTTTTGCCTGGATCAACGATAACTACACACCCTCCGACTTTGACCCTAGAAATCCCCTCGATTTGATCGGTGACCCTACCATGGAGCAAATCGGGTGTGCCGGTCTGCGGCTGCTCAAATTTTATCCGTCGGGCAAGCCCTTCCCGGGCGTACCGTATTTCGGCGGCGGCCTGAGCGGAGCCGGCTTCGGCATTGCCCTCGACCCGCGCGGCAAGGTCTGGGTGGGGAATTTCGGCTTTGAATCGCCGCTTTGCACCGTCCCGCCTTTTCCGCCTGACTCGGAAAAAATCCCCGCAACCCATGACAGCATCTCCTTGTTCCTCCCCAACGGCACGCCGATCTCCGTCCCCGACGGCTTCACCAATGGCCACATCTGGTGGCCGCAGGGCATGGCCGCCGACAAGGCGGGCGATATCTGGGTTGGAAACTGCGGCAATGACACGGTGACGCTGATCCCGCGCGGCATACCCTCGCAGGCCCGGAATTTCCCGCTCCCCGGCGGACTGGTGGATAAAGGGGGGCCCTATGACCCGCCGATGCTGATGTACAGGTTCAGTACTCCCAGGCCGCTCATCAAGCCTTTCGGTCTTGCGCTCGATCCCAAGGGGCGCGCCTGGGTAGTCGGGAATGCCATCGGGTTTAAACAAAGCACGACACCCACAATATACTACACCGGCGGCCTCTACCGGATCTCGAAAGATGGGTCGATCGTCACGATAGCGCTGCCCGGGGACCAGCTCTTGACCTTCCCGATGGGCATCGCCGGCGACAGCAGGGGAAATATGTGGGTAACGAACTCGGATCACGTGAGCGTTCCCTGCGTGACCCCGTTCTCGACGGATCAAGGCGGTGGATTCGGACCGTCGCTGGTCTATTTCCCGGCGGATAGCAGTGATGCAAGCGGGGCTCGGGTGTTCGGCACAGAGCCTGACAATACGGGCGGGCTCACCATCCCGTGGGGCGATTTTGTCGATGGAAACGACACGGTCTGGGTGTTCAATTTCGGCGTCGATCCGAACGATTCTTCATCGCACACCACGCCGCTTTCGCAGTTCTGCGGCGCAGGCAAATGTCCGGCAGGCTTGAAGCTGGGCGATGCGATCTCTCCTCCAACTGGGTATTTGTCCGATGCCCTAGACCGGGTTACCGGCGGCGGCGTCGATCCGTCGGGCAACATCTGGATTCTCAACAACTGGAAGAAGCTCGCTCCCCTAAAGGTCGGCGGCGACAATCCACCCCCTTATCCGTCCGATTATCCGGTTTTCGAGCGAAATCCCGGCGGCAACTCGTTCGTCATTGTCCCGGGTGCAGCTGCTCCCATCAAGACACCCTTGCTCGGACCGCCGGAATCCTTTGACAACAGCAAACACCCCTCCCCCGGGAGCCGGTAACGTGAAGGCTTCGCAGGCGAACCGCGCCCCGCTGTCGAGCTGGGCCTCCGAGGGGTCAGAAAATATAAATGGGTCACATAATGGGTGACCCCATAGACGATCCTCGCCACCCTGCGTCCGGTTCGCTCAACTCGCCGTTCGGCGTTTAGGAGCATCATATGACCGCTCAAGAACTCGTAATTGAGCCGCCGATTAAGGGGCATTGGACAATCTACAACCCCCCGGGCCACCCTCACCTTGCGTTTGATTTTCTTGCAGTAGATGACCACAAGTCTCTTTACAGCAAAGGCAATTTCCTGAGGCATCTGGTTTCATTTATTCAGGTCGAGGATACACACACGTGGTCACGTCCCGTATTCTCCCCAGTTGACGGAGTTGTTGTCGAAAGCCACGGTACTGAAAATGACTGCAAGAGGATATCGTTTATCTACGATCTGTTCTCTCTCCTCATCAATAAACCAAAAGTGGCTGACGGCTTTGGGGCATTTGGCGGGAACCACGTAATGATTCGAGCGGAAGATATTTTTGTGTTGCTTTGTCACTTGCGGCAGGGATCATTGCAGGTAGGCAAAGGCGATGTCGTGAAGGTGGGCCGGAAAATTGGGGAAGTTGGGAACTCAGGATCATCAATTCAACCGCACCTGCACCTTCAGGTTATGAGTAATGATCAATACTTTCCTCTCTTTGTCAACTTACTGCCTTTCAAATTCAACAGAGGCAAGATAAAACAAGGTGGCGGTTGGGAAACAAAGCAGAACTTCGAGCTAAAGAACAGGGCGCATTATCTGTTTGAAAGTGAAAACGCCTAACAACGCGTTCAACTCCGACTCGCAAAAGCGGCGCTTCACCCCCCTTTTGCCAGCAGGTTAACACGAACGTTAGGCCTCAACTCCATAGACACAAGGAGAAACAGGAAGTGAAGCGAACTAACCAAATGGCCGGTTTTCTTACTCTACTGTTGGCGGGCTTTCTGTCCGTTACCATTGTTGCGCCAGTTGCGCGTGCCAAAGACGCAACGCTGGAAAAACCGGCTGAGAGTATAACGTCTCTACTCCAACAGATGGTCGGTACGTGGGATGTCCAGCAGCGCATGTGGCCAGGCCCCGATGCTCATGCAATCAATCTTCCGGCGGCTGAGCTTCATCGTTATGCGAGAAAGGTGACGCAGTGAACGATATTCAAATTCGCCATGCAGAGCCATTTGACTATGCGCCTGTTATTTCCGTAGTTAACGGTTGGTGGGGTGGTCGAAACATGGCGGATATGCTGCCAAAGCTTTTCTTCGTCCACTTTCGTCAAACCAGTTTTGTGGTTGACAAAGACGGAAATATTGTAGGTTTTATCGTAGTCTTCGTTTCACAGACATTCCCCAATGAAGCCTACATCCACTTTGTCGGCGTGCATCCTGCATTCCGAAAGAAAGGTATAGGGCGTGCACTCTATAAACAATTTTTCGAGGCAGCCAGGAAATTGGGTTGCACCATTGTTCGTTGCGTTACTTCACCTGTTAACAAGGAATCTGTTGTCTTTCATCAACGCTTGGGTTTTTCAATGGAGTCGGGCAACAAAGAGATTGAAGGTATTCCTGTGGCAGAAGCCTATGACGGAAGAGGTGAAGATCGTGTGTTGTTCTACAAGGATATTGGCACATAAGAATGCCTTGACCAGCAGTGAAAAGGATTGGAAAGAGATATTGATACGACTTGAACATAAATTGCCAACGGTTTCCGAATATACATACCTGAGAGATTCTGTAGGTTGGTTGAAAATCGACGAACAGGCTGCGGAAATTGCTCTAAGCAACTCTTTGTTTTCAGTGGTAGCCTTAGAGAACAACGAGATAGTAGGCCTTGGTCGCATTGTTGGAGACGGTGGCATTTATTATTACATTCAGGATTTGATAGTTCATCCGAGATTGCAGAGACAGAGCATTGGCAAGAAATTGATGGACGAGCTCATGACTTACATTAACGCGAATGCAAAGACGGGTGCGTTTGTTGGCCTGATGGCGGCAAAGGGACTTGAAAGATACTATGAATCATTTGGCTTCAAGGCGCGTAATCAAGACGCCCCTGGAATGTATCAGGTAATTGAATGAGTCCTCTTCTTTGTGGAATACCGCAGAAAGCATGTGCTGCCTTTGCTTTAGGAGTTTCACCGGCGGTCAACTATCTGTGCAATCTCAATATTGTTGCCTTCCGTATCATTAAACCAGGCGCCTTTAAGAGCACCAAATTGAGCAATGCTGTTTACCGTCTTGAGTTGAGGAGTATCATATTCCAAAAATGCTATATTCTTCGCTTTGAGTTCGCCCACCACCTTCTCAATGTCTTCTACCAAAAATGAGATAACCGTATGATCGGCCCTGGTTGGAGCGCGCTGGAAGAGATAAATTTGTGTTTGAGCCCCGGCTTCGTAAAGCGCTCCGGGGTTGAGAGGACCGGACAGGCCTGCAGCCACAAGTTTCAATCCCAACGTCTCTTCGTAAAACTTTCGGGCCCTGGCCAGATCTCCCACCGGCAACATGGTTACAGCTTTTGCATTATTTAGTGTTGAACCCATTGCGTTTGGCGGCATATGCCCTTCGTGATTCATCTCTCCGAAAACGAGGGCTTGCTTGTGGCTTACATACTCCAAGCCTACCATACGCTGAAAATGTGTCAAGACTCGAACCTATTTTCAAAACAATGCATCCAAGAGGCCCGCGATTCAGGTTTGCAGCACCTGCACTTAAGAATTGACACCTCCTCTGTTTGGTGATATCTGTAATAGAGAACTCTGTGTATCGAGGGCGGCATGGGCGAAGTGTATAATGCCGGAGTCCATAGATTTAGGTCGCTACGTCACGGACCAATAACCCTGGGGAGCGTATCATGAACGAAAAGAGAGAAGCGGACATCATCATTGTCGGCGTCGGAACTTGTGGCGAGGATCTTTCCCTGCGGCTCCTCGCCGCGGGCCTCGATGTGATCGGCATCGAATCCAGCCTCATCGGGGGTGAATGCCCGTACTGGGCCTGCATTCCGTCCAAGGTCATGGTCCAGGCGGCCGAAGCGGTGTGGACGACCCGCAGAGCCTCTTTAATGACGGGGATCCCCGGGGTAAAGCCGAACTGGGCCCCGGTGGCGGAGCGGCTACGCTGGATCACCGGAGGATGGAAGGATTCGGTCGCGGTGGAGCGCTACAATCGGCGCGGCGGCACGATGATCAAGGGCCGCGGGCGGCTGACCGGTCCCCGTACGGTTGCCGTCGCTGACCGTACATACACGGCCCGCCGCGGCATCGTCATCGCCGTCGGTTCGAAGCCGTTTATTCCCCCGATTCCCGGAATTCAGAACGTCGATTTCTGGACTACCCATGAAGTGATGAAGATGGACGCACTTCCCAAGTCCATGATTATCCTCGGCGGTGGAAATGCCGGCTGCGAGCTGGGACAGGTACTGGCCCGGTTCGGGGTGGATGTGACCATACTCCAGGCCGGGGACCGCCTCATGTCGCGCGAGGAACCGGAAGTTTCCGAAACGGTGGAGGCTACATTCCGGGATGAAGGCATTGATGTCCGCACGAGAACGCGGGCAGAACGGATGGAAGTGCGCGACGGGTCGATTGCGGTCGCGCTCTCCGGCGGAGCGGAAATAACGGGGGAACGCCTCCTGGTCGCAGCCGGACGCGTGATTGACCTCAGCGGCCTGGGACTCGAATCGGCCGGACTCGACCCCAAGGCGCGGAACATCGAAGTGGACGACCGCATGCGCGCCACCGACGGGATCTGGGCGATGGGAGACGTCACCGGCAAATCTCTCCAGACCCACGTCGCGGAGTACCAGTCTGCAGTTATCGCCGCCCAAATCCTGGGACAAGACCACCCGCCTGCGCGTTACGATGCCGTGCCCCGGGGCATCTTCACCGATCCGGAAGTCGGAGCCGTCGGCATGACCGAGGCCCTGGCTTCGCATGCGGGGATAGACACGGCCGTCGCCCTTAAGAAGCTTCCGTTGACCTTTCGGGGCCTCATCGACGGGGTGGACCGCGGCTTCATCAAGCTTGTTGCGGATCGAAGCGCCGGCGTTCTGGTGGGAGCGACGGTAGTGGGCCCGCGCGGCACCGACATGCTCGGCATGCTCAACCTGGCAGTCCATGCGCGAGTCCCGATCGCGGAGCTGAAGACGATGATCTATGCCTTCCCATCCTACTACGGCACGATAGGCGAGGCCCTTGGCGTCCGGCGGGGCCTCACAACCGTTCTCGACCCGGACTACCGCGGCGTCGAAGCCCTCGATTGTTTGAAGAAACAGGGAGGTCATTAATGCCATATATTGAAATCGATGCCCGAAAGAGACTGGAAAGCGGAAACCGGCCACAGACTGCCGGCGAACTGAACTACCTGATTACGAAACTGGTGGATGATTATTTGCTTGAAAAAGGCGAGATACGATACGGTCATCTCAACGAAGCGATCGGTGTACTCGAATGTGCGAAGCTCGAGTTATACAGGCGCATCGCCGCTCCGTATGAGGACCGGAAGCTTTTGCAGGCCGGTGACGTCTATCATATTCATCCTGAAAAGAAGTGACATAGTTCAGTTTCCTCCCTTCGATTTCGCCCTGCGCGTGGGGACGGCGTTCCACGGGTCGTCCGGCCAGGGATGTTTCGGGTAGCGGCCCTTCAGTTCTTTTTTTACTTCCCGGTAGCCTCCGTTCCAGAAGCCCCTGAGGTCCTGAGTAATCTGGACCGGCCTCCGCGCAGGTGAAAGGAGTTGCAGTAAGACCTTCACCCTTCCCCCGGCAATTTCGGGAGTATCGGCAAGACCGAACATCTCCTGGAGCTTCACTGCAAGCACCGGCGTTTCGCCGGAATAATCGAGACGCACACTGTGACCGCTGGGAACGGTTACAGAAGCGGGTGCGCGTTCATCGAGGAGTTGCAATTCCTTCCATGAGAGTTGTGCCCTTAACGCGGGCAGTAGGTCAAGAGATGACAGTTCTCGCGCACTCCGGACACCCGTCAGCCAGGGCAGCAGCCATTCTTCGGCCGAAGACCTGAGGCGTTCATCCGAAAGGTCAGGCCAATCCTCTTCGGGAAAAACCCTCCGCACAAGGGAGACACGCGACTTGAACTGTCCTGCCTCCCTGCCGAAGCTAAGCATGCCGTATTCCGACCTGATAGCTTCGCAGAGCAGAGGGAGACACTCCTCTTCGGACGGACTTAACAACCGTTGGGAGAGGAGGACAGCGCCTATCTTCTCTTCGGCAGTTCCCGTAATTCTCCTGCTTCTTTTGTCCCATTCCACCCTCCGGACAGTCTCTATCCTTCCCTCGCACTCCTCCCGAACTACTTCCTCGTCAACGGATGCCGCGATGTAAATAATCCCTTCCGCTTTTTCACCTGCGTCGACGTCAAGTGCAACAATGAATGCGCCGCCGCTCAGGCTGCTTTCAGGGGAAAGTCTCACCCCCCTTCCCTGTACGAGCAGAAAGCGGCCTCCCCCTTTCTCCCGCTTTTTGGCGACCCTGTCAGGGAACCCTGAAACCAGAAGACGGGACAACGTGTCCGCATCCGGACTCTCCTGATATGCCTTTCCCGACCTTCCCTGCATAAGGCGCAAAAGCTGCGCTGAGGTCCGCTCTACTGCCAGGAGGGCACGCGGGTCCGAGCCGGCCACTCCCTTCCCTCTTCTCCACAGGCCCAGCCTTTCGATTCTTCCCGCCATGTCGGGGTCACCTCCCCGCAAGCCGACCTGCCCGTCCCTCTTCATGACATCCCTCTCCGAAAGCAAGGCGGCAATGTCCGCACCGAGACGGGGACACCCGAGATCGGAGGCCCTGACCATCAGCCTCGCAAGCCTGGGGTGGATCGGAAGCCGGGCCATGGTCTTCCCTGCCGCCGTGACGGAAAAGTCAGCGTCAAGAGCGCCGAGATCCCTCAGCAGTCCCCGGGCGGAGTCCCACGCCGCCGGAGGCGGAGGGTCGAGCCAGGAAAGCGCCCCGGGGTTTTTCACGCCCCACACCGCAAGTTCAAGGACCAGAGACGAAAGGTCCGATGTGGAAATCCCGGGGGGCGCAAATGGGACCATCCCCTCATAAGCATGCCGACTGTAAAGGCGATAGCAGACTCCCGGCCCAAGCCTTCCGGCCCTTCCCTTGCGCTGCACCGCGGACGCCTGCGACACGTTAAGGGTCATGAGGCGGTTCATTCCCGTCGCGGGGTCATACTGCAGGCGGCGCGTCAGACCGCTGTCTATTACGACGCCGACCCCCTCTATCGTGAGGCTGGTTTCGGCTATGTTCGTAGCGAGAATAACCTTTCGTCTGTTCGAAGGGAGAATGGCCCTTTCCTGCTCCTCGAAAGACAGGTCCCGATAAAGCGGATGAAGGGAAACCCCGTTCTCTCCTTTCGGCAGCAAACCGAGCCTGTCAGTGCACGATCTGATTTCCCCGGCTCCGGGTAGAAAAACGAGTATATCGCCTGCCGTATCCCTGAGCGCTACTTCCACCGCATCAACCACCTTCTCGGGAAGATGTTTCTCCCGCCCCTGCGGCGAGATAGCGCTCCTCCACCGGGAATGACCTGCCGCCCGCACTGATGACCGGTGCGTGCCCCAGCATGGAGGCTACAGGGCCGCAGTCGAGGGTCGCCGACATGACAAGTATCCGCAGATCCTCTCTTAGGGCTTTGCGGATATCCATGCAGAGTGCCAGAGCAAGGTCCCCCTGAAGGCTCCTCTCATGGAACTCGTCAAAGATGACCATTGCTACGCCCTCAAGGCCCGGATCTGACTGGATACGCCGGATAAGAATGCCCTCCGTGACAACTTCTATCCTCGTCGATTCCGAGACCCGGCTGTCGAACCGGATCCTGTAACCCACCGTCCTGCCGACCTCCTCGCCGAGGGTGCGGGCCATCCACCGGGCGGCCGAAACCGCGGCTATCCTCCGCGGTTCAAGCATTACAATCCGGCCCTGTTGACGCGTTATTGCGTCAAGCAGAGCAAGGGGCATACGCGTCGTTTTCCCTGCGCCCGGAGGAGCATGGAGGACGGCCGCTGATTTCTCTTCCACGGCTTCTTTCAGTTTGGGAAGCACGCCGTCTACGGGAAAGGAATTCATGATTCTGCGACACTCAAATGACTTCATCCGCGGCCTCTGATTTTTCAATAATTTATTTTAGTGCTTGCGGGATTTTTTTCTTTCTGCTCATATTTGCCCTGCCAGGCGTCGCCTTCAGTGCGCAGGAAGGGTCGCAGCTAAATTATCCGTATTCAGTGGTGACCCGGCTTATAAGAGACCGCCTTGCCGCTTACCGGATCCATCCCCCCGGGCCCCCGGACAATGAAAGGATTTTTTCTCTTGAAACCCTGGAAGTTTTCTACGGAAAAAGGAATTATGAGCCGGCGTGGTTCGGAAGAAACAGCTTTTCCGATGCCGAAGAGATGATAAAAGCCGTCAGGGGGTCCGGTAACGACGGGCTTATTCCGGAACATTACCATCTCAGAATGATAGAAGACCTCCTCGGGAGGGCTTACAATATAAAGGAGAAAGAGAACTTTGTCGATCCGGAAATCCTCGTAGACCTCGATATACTTCTTACCGACTCCTTTTTCACACTCGCACACCATCTCTCAACAGGCTCGGTCAATCCCGTGACTCTCGAGCCTGAATGGTCGTTCTTCCCGGACATGGACCTCCCCGGGATACTTGCACACGCCCTGGAGGAGCATACGGTCGGGCAGACCCTTCAGGGACTGGCGCCACAGACACGGCAATATGCGGCGTTAAGGAAGGCCCTTGTGCGTTACAGGGAAATGGCAGCGAAAGACGATCAGCCGCCTATACCGGACGGACGGCTTCTCAAGAAGGGCATGAGATCGCCCAGGGTCGCGGAGATAAGGGAAAGGCTGGCTTTTCTGGGAGACCTCAATTTGCACACTGAAACTGACGGGACCCTTTTTGACGGCGGCCTTAAACAGGCGGTGGAAAGATTCCAGGAGAGGCACGGCCTGAAAGCCGACGGCATAGCAGGTCCTTCCACGCTCGGGGAACTGAATGTCCCGATGGGTGACAGGGTAAAACAGCTTCTCGTCAACCTGGAGCGCATGCGCTGGAACAACGGTGGTCGCGGCGACCGTTATCTGATCGTCAACATCGCCCGCTTTGAGCTGGACGTTGTGGAACATGATCATGTCGTACTCTCCATGAAGGTAGTGGTTGGAAAACCGTTTCTGGATACGCCCGTATTTACGGGAAAGATGACCTACCTGGTACTGAACCCGGCCTGGAACATTCCGGTCAGTATTGCCAGCAAGGAGATACTGCCGAAAGTAAAGAAAGATCCCGGCTATCTCAAAAAAGAGCACATAACCATTCTCCGGGGATGGGGTGGTAAGGAGGAGGTAATCGACCCCCGCACTATAGACTGGAGTTCAGTCACGGCACGGAAAGCGGACTTCAGATTTCGACAGGAACCAGGCCCGCTAAATCCGCTCGGTCGCGTCAAGTTCATGTTCCCCAACAAATTCAACGTTTATCTGCATGATACGCCTGCCAGGAACCTCTTTTCGCAGAATGTCCGCACCTTCAGTCACGGCTGCATCCGGATAGAAAAGCCGCTTGAGCTTGCCGAGTACTTGATGAAAGGCGACCCTCACTGGACAAAAGAAGACATTACGGCGGCTTTGAAAGACGGTGAAACAGAGGATGTCCGCTTACCCGGTCCCGTGACTGTGTATCTAGTCTATGTGACTGCCTGGGTTGATGAGGACGGGTCAGCCGAGTTCAGAAACGACATTTACGGAAGAGACGCAGACCTCTATTCAGCCATCACGATGAACCCGCTGAAAGATACGACTCAAAAGTTCATAAGTCTCTCATATCTTTCAAAACGTCACCCGCTTAACCGACAAACCGGTCTCAGCATCCCTACCCCAGTTCCGGGGTGAATCCTCTCCGCATCGTATTTTCCGAAATGCTCCTGGGGTTCATGAAATGTAGAAGATAATCATGACCTCCGGCCTTCGAGCCGACACCGGACATGCCGAACCCTCCGAAAGGCTGTCTTCCCACCATCGAGCCTGTAATTTTTCTGTTTATGTAAAGGTTGCCGACCATGAAATCGCTCCGCACCTTCGCAATGTTGCCGGGACTTCTCGAAAAGAGCCCGCCGGTAAGGGCATATTCAGTACCGTTGGCTATCTGCAGCGCCTCATCGAGGTCGCGGACCCTGAAAAGCACAACGACGGGACCGAAGATCTCTTCCTGTGCCGGTCTCGAATCGGGGCTGAGTCCTTCAAAAAGCGCAGGGCCGACATACAGCCCCTTTTCCTTCACCTCTCTTATCAAGACGGGGGCCCCCTTCTGTCTTCCCAGATCGATGTATTCCTCCACCTTCCTCTTCGCGGCAACGTCGATCACGGGTCCCATAAAGGTTGCCGGATCTTCCGGCGGCCCTATCCTGATGCTTTCGGCCGCCTCTTTGAGTCTCAGCGTAAATTCGTCGTAAGTGTCGCCGACCACGATAACCCGGGAGCATGCCGAACACTTCTGCCCCTGGTAAACCAGGGCCGATTCCAGGACCCCCCTCACCGCTTCATCGAGATCGGCCGTCTCATCTACTATAACGGCGTTCTTACCCCCCATCTCAGCGACTACCTTCTTCACATTCCTCTGGCCCTGACCGGTTTCGCCTGCCAGCCGGATAATTCTCAGACCCACTTCCCGTGACCCCGTAAATGCTATGAAATCGACATCCGGATGGGCCACAAGATGTTCTCCCACCTCGCCCCCGGGGCCGGGAAGGAACTGCAGGACCCCTTCCGGGAGGCCCGATTTTTTGAAGACCTCAAATAGCTTCCATCCCGTTACGGGAGAAAGCCCGGAAGGCTTGAAAATGACGCAGTTGCCGGCGACCACCGAGGCGGAGACCATGCCCGTCGGGATGGCCAGCGGGAAGTTCCACGGAGAAATGACGACACCGACTCCCCGCGGGGAATATGAATACTCGTTCTCTTCGCCTGGATAGTCCCCGAGGAGGCTTTTCCGGCCCAGTCTCAGCATCTCTCTTCCATAATATTCCAGGTAGTCTATGGCCTCGGTAATGTCCCCGTCGGCGTCTTTCCAGGTCTTGCCCGTCTCGTATATTTCCAGGGCTGCAAGTTCGAAGCGCTGTTTCCTCATTTCTGCGGCCGCCCTGAATAAATGATCCGCCCTCCCGGCGGGCCCCACTTTCTTCCAGCCGTGGAATGCTTTCCGGGCTTCGGCTACGGCGGCGTCGGCCTCTTCCCTTCCGCCGGAAGACACAATACCGATTATCTCATCCGGGTCGGAGGGATTGCCTGACTTGATCTCTTTCCCGGTAAACAGTTCCCTGCCCGCCACTGCCACGGGGAACCTGGAACCTGTCTGCGTCTTCACGGTCTGGAGTGCAAGTCTCATCTTTTCCCTGTTCGAAGCGATCGAGAAGTCGGCCGGCGGTTCATTAGTAAATCCCCCGTCAGCCTTCTCCATAACTTTCCCTCCTGCAGGCGGGGACTGCATAAGCTCGTCAAAAGGGCGGTTTTCAAAAAAAGACTTCCTCAGGAAAGACTCGTCAGAGCTGTTTTCAAGCAGCCTCCTGATCAGGTATGCCATGCCGGGGATAAACTCACCCACCGCGGTGTAGACAGTCACTCTGCGTCCCATCTTCAGCAGCGCGCGCCTCACGGGTTCCGCCATTCCGTAAAGCATCTGGAATTCGAACTCGTCCCCGGGTACGTTCAGCATATCGGCCGTCGCAATGGCATGGCTTATGGACCTGATATTATGAGTTGCAAAGGCGGGATAAATGTAACGGGTATTCTCAAAGAGCAGTCTGGTCAATTCCTCAAAATTCCGGTCCGTCTCCCCTTTCTCCATGAATGTCGGCACGGGCCAGCCCTTCTGCCGGTTCACGGCAACTTCGTAGTCCCGGTAAGCACCCTTTACCAGACGAACTAATATACGGGTTCCGGTCCTTTCGGCCCACTCGATAAGTCCCTCAAGATCATTCCTCGTATCCCGCAGGTAGGCCTGGAGTGCTATCCCCGCCGAGGGGAAGTCCGGATATTCCTGCAGAACTTTCTTGAACAGTTCGATAGTGAGGTCCTTGTAATAATAATGCTCCATATCAAAGGTTATCGGAATTCCCGCCTCCCCGGCCCTGTCTAAAACCGGCCTCAGGCCCCGCAATGTGTTTGTTATCGACCCGTCCCAGTCCACGGGGTCCAGCTGGGAGTAGAATGACGATATCTTGAGGGAAATCCCGGGGGGCTGAGACTTTTCTCCGGACCGCGCCCTGCCGGCCCTTTCGCCGAGATAGTTGAGCAGTTCAATATATCTTTCCCTGTAATCCCCGGCCTCCCTGTCGCTCACTACAATCTCCCCCAGAAGGTCTATACTCACGTCTGCGCCCTCTTTCCTGAGCGATTTCATGGCCTTTCCTGAACTTTCGGGGTCCCTGCCCGCAATGAACTGACGTGCGAGGGTCTCCACCCCCGTCCTCGCCACCCTGGCTGCAACGAATGAGGAAACCCCTCCCCGCGAAAGACGTTCGATTCCGCGCTTGATAAGCAGGGGAGCATCGAGGTCGCTGACACTGAAATACTCCTTCAGGACGCGCACTACAAGGTCGTCCGACTTTAATGCCGGCAGCACATCGACAAACCTGAAGAGCCTGACCTTGAACTCCTCGTCTTTCATAACGCGTTCCATGATCCTGCCTATCCACTTCTTCTTTTCGAAAAGCGAAGGGACCTCCTCTTTCATGTGCCCCTGAAGCTCAGAGCCCACCTGTCTGATTCTTTCCTCAATGGTCTGACGGCTTTCCGTAGACATCCGGCTCCTTTCATCCTTCCGGTGTTATTCCGGGAAAAACACCGGAGATTTCTTTATATAAAATCCTATCATACCTCCGTTTCTTTGCAAACAAACCGAAGAGCCATCACTGCGCGCACCAACAAGTTGTATTTGAACTGTCATTCAGATAAAATCTTAATGAATTGCCGGAAGAGAATGTCCTGCAAAGGAGGAGTTATGGTACTTCCCGAATATATCACCATCGATGAGGTAAAAAGGATTTGCAGGGAGCTGAAGATCAGCGACTGGACATCAAAAAGCGAGTCTGAGGTCAGCCCCGAAGAGGCCCTCATCATCCTCTCCGCGGTAAATGCGGGAAAAATGAACATCCCACTTAATGACTTCCGTCGGGGACTCGAAGTTGAGCTTGAACACGGCCTGATGTATAAAGACGCCAACGTCACTAACAACCACCCGATCCTCACGGGGAAGATTGTGCTCGCACATCTGAAAGAAACCATGGATTACTACAGGCGGCTGGACATCGCCGAGCTGGAGGCAGACCTCTTCAAGGCGACCCTTGCCGGAGACCCCGGCAAGTCGAGAAAATACCTTAAGAGACTCACGGAGGCCAGGCGCCTCCTGAGCGAAGCGGAATCGGAGCAGATAGGATAGAATAAGTCCGGCACTGTGCCCAAAGACTTTTTTCCAGCCGTTGGTACGCCATTCCCGTGAAGGCGGGAATCCGGGTCTTTCAATGACTTATACTTAACATGGATCCCGGGTCGCAGGCCGGACTATTACGGACTCATGAACTTGAAATTCGTCATTCCGGGGCAGAAATCGGGAATAATCAAGACTGCCCCACATGTGAAGGCCTTTGCAAGATTCCCCACTCCCGAAGTCTTTCGGGAGTGCTGCATACGGGCCCGCTCGTGACCCTCCTGCCAGCCGCCCTAAAGATATATGTTATTATAAAAAATCAAAAAAGCGAGGCTATTAATTTGAAAGAAGAACTGATAAGGGAAGAAGAAAAGAGGATGAGACGGCTCAGATCGATCATAAATCTCACGGAGGCGGTACTGACGCAGTCCGGCTTTTCCCTGCCGGAGGCCCTGCAACTGATGGAGAACACCAAGAAGGCCGCCCTCAGCCTTTTCCCCGACAAGGAGTTCGTTTACGACCTTGTATATACTCCGAGGTTTCGCAGGATCCTGGAAGAACGCTTTACCATACCGGGCAGTCTGTCCGGCATGAACTGAATCCGTCTCAGCGAAGGTCCGGCTTAATTAACGTCTCACCATATCCGTAAGTCCCGGTCGTCATTCCCGCGGAGGTGGGAATCCATTTTCCCCGACAACCCGGATTCTCGATGCGAGTTTCGAAGCGAGTCTCTGCGTCCCGATTACCACCTCGGGAATGGCGAATTTGAAATGTGAGACTTTAATTGCAAGATTAATGTAGAGAGCATTAATGAGCATTACGGAGCCGTCAATTGTTCCGCAGTACCACACGGGCAGTTCCATAGCTACCAGCCTGCTAAGAGCGCTTGCCCATGGAAAAGGCTTTTCCCAGATGTCGCCCCACCCCGTAATAAGTGCGGCTTTCTGGTGTAAATATCGCCGGCCTGAGTTTTTCAATGTCCGGCACTCCGCCCGCATCGATGACCGTCTCATCCGCCTTTACGTCCCTGATCTCCCCGATGAACTGGGTATGGATGCCGATCTCAACCGTTTTGAGCACCTTGCACTCAATTACCAGGGGGAATTCCTTCACGTAGGGGGCATCCACGAAGTCGCCCTTCACCGCCGTAAGGCCGGAGACGGCAAATTTGTCCTCGTTCTTCCCTGAAACCGTTCCGAAGTAGTCGGCCTGTTTGAGATATTCTTCAGAAGGGATATTAATCGTAAACGCCTGCCGGTCCATCACGTTTCCATAGGTAAAGGTTACCTTTCGCAACGACACGGCAATACAGGGTGGACTCGAACAGCATATCCCGCCCCACGAAGCGGTCATCACATTTGCCTTTCCGCCTTTATCGTAGCTTCCCACCACCAGCACCGGCGCCGGGTAAAGCAGTGTCTTTGCACCCAGAGATTTTTTCATTTTTTCTGTCCTCCTGAGACTCTTATCATACATGATGGAATCATGGATCCGGCTGTAAATTGCCCTGAAACGGTCGTCAAGACTTTCTTCCGGATGATATTAATGCTTGCCCGCCTCGCTCTCTTCTTCCATCCTGTAGCCCATGGTCTTCACGCTGTCCTTCGCTGTTCTTTCGATGGCCTCGCCCGGGACTTTCGAATCATCATAGGTAATTACCACCTCTCCGTTTTCGGCGGTTACCGATTCGACCCCGTCCATACCTCCCATGAAATGCATCAATGCAAGTGAGCATTCCCCGCAGAATTCCTTCTGGACCTTCAGATGCACTCTTTTCATTAATCACCTCCGAAAAATTCGTGTGACGCCCGCCGGTTATCAGTGACGTCCCCGTCCCTTTTCGCGCCCGTGACCGCGTTCGTGTCTGTCCCAGTGCCTCTCCCTCTGCCATTTCTTCCAGTTCTTCTTCAGGTGGCCGTAAGGTATGCGTTCATATCCGGGCCGTAAATGACGAAAATCGTGGGGAACGTGGAGAACAGGACCCGGGACCCGCCGCGGTTCTATATATACCCAGGGGCCGTCATACCTGTGCGCCCTGTACCAGTAGCTCCTGTAGGGCCTGTACCAATAGCCATCGTAGAAAAATATATCGGCCTTGATGCCCGGAATGAAATAGGCGTATGTTCCGGGGATGACGACCACGGACGGCGGCGCGGAGAAGACCACATGCGGCGGTACTATATTGATCCCGACATGTACATCGGTGCCTGCAGCCTCGCCGTATGGATATGACACCGCCGCAGCCATAACCACCACCCCGAAAAAGAAAGTCAGCAATCCGCGTTTCATATAGAACACCTCCTTCTTCACATCAAATTTCTGTTACTCCGGCAGCCATAAAGTGAAACTTCGAAAACCCGTCATTCCGGCACATCCGGCCTGTCCCGACCCTCACGGGGAATCTTCTTCGTCCTTCTTCGGAAACGCGCACACAGATTCGGGGAACGACAACTTTCATTTTTTTAATGCCGGAGTAATATGTAATATTATCCTACTTTTTTTGTCTTGTTTCCACATCCTCCCGAAGTACCTGGTCGCAGGTCCGTAATAAAGAGATCCTGCTCAGCTTTTGACTCCGCGCCTCCGGCGTCTTATACTGAGAAAGAAAAGTTTTGCGTAAGGAGGTACTCAGGTAATGTCTTTCAAACCCGCCCGGATATTCATCTTGCTGGTCTCTCTTTTCGTGTTGTCGGCTTCTCCGCCCGTCAGCGCCAATGACTCCCTTGTCCTCCGTGCGACGCTGAAAAACGGCCTGAGAGTCGTCATCGTACGTAACTCTCTGGCCCCGGTTGTAACGACCGAAATAAACTACCTTGCGGGCGCCAACGAGACGCCCAAAGGGTTTCCGGGGACTGCCCATGCACAGGAGCATATGATGTTCCGGGGCAGTCCGGGGCTCTCTGCCGATCAACTTTCTTACATAGTCGCCTCTCTGGGCGGAGATTTCAATGCCGACACCCGGCAGACGGTGACCCAGTATTTCCTGACGGTGCCGGCGGATGACCTGGATATCGCATTGCACATCGGGTCCATAAGGATGCGAGGTGTATTGGATTCCGAGGAGCAATGGGAGAAAGAGCGGGGGGCCATCGAACAGGAAGTTGCCCAGGACCTTTCCAACCCGGAGTATGTCTTTTACAAGAAACTCCGGGCCGCCATGTTTGAAGGTACCCCTTATGCCCACGACGCCCTGGGGACCCGGCCTTCCTTCAACAAGACGACGGGGGCGATGCTGAAGAAATTTTATAACGACTGGTACGGACCCAATAACGCCATCCTTATAATAGCGGGTGACGTGGATCCCTGCCGCACGCTTGCCACGGTAAAGGACCTGTTCGGGGATATTCCCTCCCGCCCTCTGCCGGAACGTCCCAGGGTCGACCTGCGTCCTCTCAAGCCGGTCTCCATGGAAATGAAAACGGACCTGCCGTATGGTTTGTCTGTCGTGGCCTACCGGATGCCGGGCTTCGACAGCGCGGACTACGCGGCCGGTCAGGTGCTGGCCGACGTCCTGGACAGCCAGAGGGGCTCCCTTTATGCGCTGGTACCGGAAGGCAAGGCGCTCTCGGCCGGCTTCGATATCGAGACGCTGCCGAGGGCCGGGATGGGTTACGTGACCGCTGCATTTCCCCAGGGCGGAGACGGCAAAGTTCTCATTTCGACGATAAAGAAGAGAATAGCGGATTACCTGAAAAAAGGTATTCCGGCCGACCTCGTCGAGGCAGCGAAGCGTCACGAGATCGCCGATGCCGAATTCGGTAAGAACTCGGTCTCCGGTCTGGCTTCCTGGTGGTCTCAGGCCCTCGCCGTCGAAGGCCGGAATTCGCCTGGGGATGACATATCCGCGATCAGAAAAGTCAGTCCCGGGGACGTCGACCGGGTTGCGAAGAAATATCTTCTGAACGACACCGCCGTAGTCGCCGTACTAACGCCCCAGGCTTCGGGCAAGGCGGTATCTTCAAGGGAATTCGGGGGCAGGGAGTCTTTTACGCCCCAGAGTACCAAGCCCATCACTGTGCCTGACTGGGCAAAAAAGATCACCCAATTGCCGGCCGTACCAGCTGCTACCGTGAAACCGTCGGTAACGGTCCTTCCGAACGGCCTGAAGCTCATCGTGCAACGGGAGACGGTCAGCCCGACTGTAAGTGTATACGGGCGTGTCAAAACAAACCACGATATGCAGGCCCCGAATGGCAAGGAAGGGATATCAAGAATCCTCGGCAACCTCTTTTCTTACGGCACAAAGTCCCTGGGTCGCCTCGCATTTCAAAAGGCTCTTGACGACATTGCCGCCAATGAGTCCGCCGGCACCAGCTTTCAGCTCCAGGTTTTAAAGGACCGCTTCGACGCAGGCGCCAGACTTCTGGCGGAAAACCTCCTGGAACCCGCCTTCCCCGGGCAGGCGTTCGAGGTAATAAGGAAGCAGACAATCGCGGCCCTTCCCGGCGAACTGAAAAGTCCGCGCCATCTCTCACGGCGGGCCCTGCGCGCTGCTCTCTATCCTAAAAATGATCCGGCCTTGAGGCAGGCCACACCGGAGAGCGTGTCATCAATCAGTCTCAAGGACGTACGGTCCTATTACCAGGGCATATTCCGGCCCGACATGACAACTGTCGTAGTAATCGGTGACGTTACACCCGCAGACGCCGGGAAAGTAATAAAAAAATATTTCGGGGGCTGGAAGGCTGAGGGACCGAAGCCGAAGACCGACCTTCCACCTGTACCCCAAAACAAGCCCGCGTCAGTTGCCGTCCCAGACATAAGCCGTTCGCAGGTGGATGTTACGCTTGCCCAGACCATGGGGATAACCCGCTTCAGCCCCGATTACTACGCCCTCCAGGTCGGAACCCATGTCCTCTCCAGCGGATTCTACTCTTCGCGCCTGTATCGCGACCTGCGGGAGAAGACCGGACTCGTTTACTCTGTAGGGGCAATTACCGAAGCCGGCAGGACCCGTTCGCTGTTCGCGGTCTTTTATGCATGCGACCCGCCCAATGTATCAAAGGCGCGTGCGATCGTGGAGCGTGACCTTATCCAGATGCAAAAAGAGCCCGTCAGCAAAGACGAGCTGAGGCGGACAAAGGCATTGCTGATCCGCCGGATCCCCCTTTCGGAGGCGAGCATTGACGGGATTGCCGGCAGACTGCTGCATTATTCACTGGAGGGGCTGCCTCTCAACGAGTCTGTTCTCGCCGCAAAACGCTACCGCAAGATGACGGCCCAACAGGTAAAGTCGGCCTTCTCACGCCGGGTCCGGCCGCTGGACTTCGTCCAGGTCACCCTGGGTCCGGAGCCGAAATGAAGAATGAGACGTTAATAGTAAATAGTGAATAGTAAGCGGGCAATACGAGATGGAAAAGGTTCCTTGGCCGGGCATGCGCTATGCCCTTAACCCCGTCGGCCGGTTATACTATAACTATGGATCAGGACGAACTCGATGAGGTACTTGGGATAAGCCGCTGCGCGCGGTGCGGGCACCGGCTGGAAGGCGAGATAGAATGCCCTTTCTGCTCCACCTTCCGCTCGGCCTCCCCGAGGGAGTCAACGCCGAAATGGATATATATAACCGCCTGTTTTCTCACTTCTCCCCTCAGTCTGGTTTCGTTAACAAGAAGCGACAGACTTAACCTCATCGAGAAGGTACTCGCCTTTTCCGGATGTCTTTTCTGGCTGGGCGTCTTCCGGCTCTTCTTCTGAGCCTCCTTCGCATTTCCGCCTCCCGGAGCCCTTTGCCACAGTCAGTCCGGACTGGTGAGGCGGATTATTTCGTGGTATAAGTATAACAAGAGCCATATTGGGCTGAATTTCGGCAGACAGGCATTATAGGAGAGCACATATGGGTTGGCTGAAAGGGTGGATTTCCGATGACCGATCATGAGCATGCCGTCAAGAGATTCCTTTCCATACTGATGGAATCGCCTCTGTACATGACCCTCTCGTTGCAGGAAAGGCAGTCCCTTCTGGAGAGGCTGACGAGGAGTTACCCTTCTTTCGACGAAGAGGATGACGCGGGTCAGAAAGACAACAGAGGCTGATTGCTGATCCGAAAAAACGGCTGACAACACGTGCCACCGGATCGCCTTCCGTCGACGGAGAGGTAAAGGCACCTTTGCATTCCGCGGGTAATAAGCGCGCCGACAACATATTGCTTACATCCAAAAAGATATGTCATTTACTCTTAATGGCCCTGTTTGTCCTTCCGGGCTGTGCCGCCTACCACCCCAAACCCCTTGACGAACAGGCAGTTTCGGAGCGGCTGAAGTCTCCGGTTACGGAAACCATCCGCATAGAAGCCCTGGAGATAAAACATCCCATCCTGAAACCGCAGACTATAGATTTCAAAAAGGGCATATCCGCCGCAGATGCCGCAATTATAGCGGTCATAGCCAACCCTTCCCTGCGGACTGAAAGAGACCGCAGAGGAATAGCCGGGGCCCAGCTTCTGCAGGCAGGCATCCTGCCCAATCCGGCCTTTACCTATAGTATGGATTTTCCGACCGGCGGGGCAACCCGGGGGACGGTCAATGGATACGGTCTCACCCTGGATTGGACGATCAACTCTCTTTTCACCAGGGGAGCCAGAGTTGACTCGGCGCGTGCAGCCGCGACCTCGGTTGATCTTGAGGTGGCCTGGAAGGAATGGCAGGTGGCGGAATCCGCCAAGCTCCATGTATACAGGCTGGCCTTTCTGGAAAAACAGCTCTCGGTAGCAGACGATGAAGTGACAAGGCTCCAACAGAACCTGAAAGCAATAAAGAAGGCGGTCTCCCTGGGAGATATGACAGCTCTGGATCAGGAGGCTGCCGGTGCTGCATTCAGGAGCGCCAGAACCTCATTCCTAGACATTGCCAGGCAACTGGAGCAGGAAAGGCTCGCAGTCAACAGGATACTGGGATTTCCGCCAAAATACAACATTCTACTTAAGAAAGACATGTCACTGCCCGCCCCGGAAAAACTCCCTCCTCTGAAGGTAATTCTCAAAGGCCTTGAAGAGAGGCGGCTCGACCTGCTGGCCCTGAGAATGGGGTATCAAAGCCAGGAAGCACGGTTGAGAGCCGCCGTTCTAGGCCAGTTTCCGGCAATAGATATAGGTCCGACACATCTGAGAGATACGGGTGACGTTGTCACCACCGGCTTTACGGCGTCCATAAGTCTTCCCTTCTTCGACCTCAATCAGGGACACATCGCTATAGAAAAGGCCACGCGCCAGAGACTCTTCGATGAGTATATGGACCGGGTTTTCCAGGCAAGATCAGGAGCGGCAAGAATCCTTGCAGATATGCGGGACCTGGAAAAGCAGATCGATGCCGCTCAGGATACCGTCAAATTATTGAAAAAACTGGTCGACTCCTCCTACAACGGTTTTCTGGAGGGAAACATAGACGCCCTCACCTACTACAACGAGCTGAACCGGCTTTTTACAAAGAAGCTGGATCTTTTGAAGCTCCAGCAGAATCTGGCCGATTCCGTGGTCGCACTTGAGATCACTTCAGGGGAGCATCTGGGACAAATGGAAAAAAAGGGGGCAGCGACAAAATGAAACCCGCATCGCGAAAGGTAATCATAGGTATTGTCATCGTCTGTGTACTGGCCGCAGGCTACTGGTTTTACAGTCAGAGCAGAGGATCGAAGGCCAAAGTCTCCGGCCCGAACACTTCGGGGCCGGTAGCGACCGTGAAGGTCATCGAGCTCGGAAGAGAAACTATCAGCGCAGGCATCAGTGCATATGGCGAAGTCGTCCCGGCGCCCGGTGCGATCCGTGTGGTTTCCGTGCCCTACGAGAGCCAGGTCAGGCACGTCATGGTCAGCAGCGCCCAGAAGATCTCGAAGGGAGAAAGAATCATTGAAATAGGACTGAGCCCCGACACGAGCCTCCGGCTTGATGAGGCCCAAAACGACTACGAAGTTTCACGGGAAGGCCTCAAACATATGAAAGAGCTCTTTGAACTCAAACTGGCTACCAATAATCAACTCCTCCAGGCCAGGCAGAAGTTCGAGCAGGCCGACCTCCGCCTGAAGAGCCTCAAACAGAGGGGGGTCAAAGGCAACAGGGTCATCAGCGCCGGCGTCACGGGCCTGGTGCATAAGGTGTATGTGCAGGACGGGACTATCGTTCCGGCAGGAAATCCCCTGCTCGAAATAGTCGCTCAGGACCGCCTTGAAGTACGCCTGGGTGTCGAGTCCGGTGACGCCGCCCGTCTCTCTTCCGGCCGGCAGGTCTCTCTCTACTCTGTAAACAAGCCGGCGAAAAAAGCGGTTACAGGCAGTATAAGGAAGATCTCGCAGGCCGTAAACCCGTCGACGAGGCTGGTGGATGTTTTCGTGTCACTGCCCGGGCCCGGCGGCTTTCTGCTTGGGGAATACGTCGTGGGCAGGATTCAAATGGCTTCCTCGTACGGCATGGTCGTTCCCCGCAGTGCGGTGCTTCCCGAAAAAGGTAAACATGTCCTGTACACGGTCCGCAACAGGCACGCAGTCAGGCACGTGGTAAAGGTCGGCATCGAAAGCGGGAACCGGGTCGAAGTCTCAGGTGGAGGCCTTAAGCCCGGCGATAGTGCCGTAATTCTCGGCAATTACGAATTGAAGGACGGCATGGCGGTTAAGATGGAGAAGGCCCAATGAACTTTACCGGGTGGGTCCAGTATCACCGCCGCTCAATACTTTTCCTTCTGGCGGTGCTCATGATCGGGGGGCTCGCAAGCAGCGTAAAGCTTCCGGTTTCCCTTCTGCCTAACGTGAGCTTTCCAAGGGTGAGGGTCGACCTGGATGCGGGAGATCGTCCGGCCAGCCGGATGGCCATAGAGGTTACCTGGCCTGTGGAACAGGCCGCAAGGGCGGTCCCCGGTGTTGTAAGCGTACATTCGACCACCAGCCGGGGAAGCGGCGAGGTGATAGTCGACTTTGGCTGGGGCAGGGACATGGCCGCGCCGCTTCTGCAAGTGGAATCGGCAATAAATCAGATAATGCCTTCGCTGCCCGGCGGTACCACCTTTTCGGTAATACGGATGGACCCCACTATTGACCCGGTGATGGCTTACAGCCTGACCTCCGAGACCCGCTCGCTTACGGAACTTCACGATTTTGCCTTCTATCAGCTCCGTCCGCTGCTGTCCACGGCGAGCGGAGTGAAAAAGGTGGGGGTACAGGGCGGGCAGGTAGAGGAATATCGGGTTACCGTCGATCCCGCTAAACTGGCCTCTTACGGCCTTTCATTGTCCGACGTGGCCGGCAAACTATCCGCTGCAAACGTCATAACCGCCGTCGGCCGTCTCCAGGACCATTACAAGCTCTATCTCGTAATGTCCGATACAAGGTTTACGGGACTTGACCAGATCAGAAACACCGTCCTTCGCTCCGGGGCGAACGGACCGGTACTTCTGGATGACGTTGCATCCGTCACACGTAGCACCGTGCCGCAATGGACCCGGGTGACCGCTGACGGACATGATGCTGTGCTCCTGAATATCTATCAGCAGCGGGGTGGGAACACCGTCCGGATAGCCGCTGATGTGAAGGCGAAACTGGCGTCCTTCAAAGATCAGATACCTCCGGGGATCAGGATCGCCAATTGGTACGACCAGAGCCGGCTCATAACGGCATCCGTCGGAAGCGTCCGTGACGCCATACTGATAGGAGTGGCGCTTGCGGCCATCATGCTTTTTGTCTTTCTCAGGAACATAAAGATAACGCTCATAGCCATCATCACCGTTCCCGGAGTGCTGGCAGCCTCCGTACTGCTGCTCTATGTGCTGCACCAGAGCTTCAACATGATGACCTTGGGCGGCATGGCTGCGGCCGTGGGACTTATCATCGATGACACGATAGTCATGGTTGAGCATATCGTCAGGCGGCTCAGAGGCGGCAGCCCCGGCGGTCATCACAAAAAAATCATGCAGGCTGCTCGCGAGTTTACCCCCCCGCTTATGGGGTCATCCGCCTCGACCATAGTCATCTTCACTCCTCTTGCCTTCCTCTCTGGCGTGACAGGAGCTTTTTTCAAGGCCCTTTCCCTTACCATGGCCGCCAGTCTTCTGGTCTCCTATTTTGTGGCCTGGCTTGCCGTGCCCCTGCTGGCAGACCACCTGCTCAAGCAGGAAGACGCCGAACAGAAAGAAGGCGGTTTCATAACAGATATGATTCACAAGGGCTATGAAAATGTCATGGGCCGCCTGCTGGGCCGTCCGGTATTACTGTTACTGCCACTGGCGGCTCTTTTTGCTGCCGGATGGATGAGCTACAGGCACCTGGGCACCGGCTTCATCCCCAAAATGGACGAAGGGGGATTCGTCCTTGATTACCGGGCAAAACCGGGGACATCATTGACCGAGACCGACCGACTTTTACGGGAGGTGGGGGCAATCCTTCGCAAAACGCCCGCAATGGACACATATTCCAGGCGCACGGGCCTCCAGCGCAAGCCGATAGATGAGGTGATGGACGATGTCCGGCAGCGGGTGGAGCATTCGATACCAGGCTTGCATATAGACCTGCACCAGCTCATAGAAGACATGATAGGGGATTTTACCGGCGTCCCTCAACCGATTGATATAAAGATATTTTCAGACAAGGGCAAGGTCCTTGGGGAGCTCGGCCCGAAAATAGCCGGCCTGATAAGCAGGATCCCGGGGGTGGTCGGAGTAAACGACGGGATAATACTGGCCGGTGACGCGCTTGATATAAAAGTGAACCGCGTCAAAGCAGCGCTGGAGGGAGTGGACCCGGGCTCAGTCACCTCGGACCTTAATGCCCTCATGAGCGGCCTTGTGACGACGAAGGTGGAACAGGGGCCGAAGATGGTGGGGGTCAGGGTGTGGGTGCCGAAGGATTTCAGGTCAACTGAAAGAGACCTCGCCAGTCTGCAACTGCGCGCACCTGACGGCCATCTCTTTCCACTTGGAAGGATAGCCACCGTAACAGCCATCACCGGCCAGCCTGAGATAAGCCGTGACAACTTAAAAAGAATGATCAACGTCACCGGCAGAATAAGCGGCAGGGACATGGGTTCGGTGATGCGGGATGTAAAAGGGGTCCTTGACCGCCCGGGGCTGCTCCCAAAAGGGGTATATTACAGCCTTGGCGGTCTTTATAAGCAGCAGCAGATAGCCTTTGCAGGACTCATGGCCGTGTTTGCCGCAGCCGTTGCGCTTGTCTTCCTTTTGCTGCTCTACCTTTATGAAAGTTTCCGCGTAGCCGCTTCAATTCTGATAACAACTCTTTTAGCAGTCATGGGGGTATTCATCGGTCTGTTTGTTACCAGGGTGGAGCTGAACATTTCCGCCATGATGGGAATGACGATGATCATCGGGATTGCAACAGAAGTGGCGATTTTTTATGTTTCTGAATACTACGACATCGACGAAAGACCTGACAGGAAGGAAACACTCCTTCTGGCAGGGAAAAACAGGATGAGACCCATCGCCATGACGACCTTTGCCGCCATACTGGCCCTGCTGCCCCTGGCCCTCGGAATAGGCCAGGGCTCCGCCATGCTGAAGCCGCTTGCAATTGCGATAATCTCAGGGCTTGTAATCCAGTTTCCGGTTGTACTGATATTCCTGCCTGTTCTTTTTCACATTCTGCGGGTACGGAAGAGATGAATCAGCGGATTACAATTCCTTAATCTGCCTCAGCAGGGAACGGTATTCTCTACTCTCATCCGTGCTCATTTCTTTCAGACCGAATCTATGCTTTTCATAAATGTCGAGAAATCTTTCCACCTGCCGCGGTGCCTTCAGCCGCCGGACCTGTTCCCTTATCTCGCCCGCAGTGGTGGCCTGCGATATCCTGAACCCTTTCTTACCCAGCACCCGTCTGGCCGAGAGAAATTTCGCCGAAACAAAGCCGCACCTTTTGCGTCTTTGACGGAAGGCCAAAAAACAGACCATGAGTCCAAGCATTGCCAAAAGTGGTATGAAATAAAGGGCCGGCCGGAAACTTACCGGTCCCAGGGAACCTGCTGAGGGAAACCTGAAAGGGACCGAGACAGTACGTATCAGTCTTCTCTGATCTGCGAAACTGAAGCCGATCACGTATCTTGCCCACGTCATTCTCAGAGAATCGAGCAGGAGTGAGATCGTAGAGGGTTGCAGCGACGGGACCTGCGGAGTCGGATCAAACCGCGTCCACATGCCGTTGATCAGCGCCTCCACCCAGGAATGCGCATCGCTCTGACGGACTATGATGTATCCGCCGTATTCGTTTCTCTCGCCGCCGTAAAAGCCGTTTACAATGCGGGCGGGTATTCCCAGGCTCCGAAGCATCAGCACCATCGAGGTGGCGTAATGTTCGCAATAGCCTTCCTTTGAGCGGAAGAGAAAATTCTCGATCGGGCTCATTCCGGCAGGAGGCTTTCGCGTCGAGAGCGAGTAGCTGTAATTCCGCTTCAGGTAGTCCTCGATAGACGAGGCCTTTTCACGGTCTGTCTTCGCCCCGGAAGAAATCCGCCGGGCAAGAGCAGCCACTTTCCCCATTCCCGGTGGAAGCTGCAGATATGCCTTATCAAAGTTTCCGGGATAGCTCCGCGTCACGGCGCTGGAAACCCTATATTCGGCCCCCCTCGAAGATTTTCTGGAGAAGAATATGTCGCCGGAGTCGTCAGCGCTCACCCGGAAAGAATCCCCCCGTACAGTCCTGACCCGCGACAGACCGAATATGACGTGTGAATCTACCGGCTCCAGAAATATCTTCTGCTCCACTTCGGGCCCGCGGCTGTACCGGGAAATGACATATTCGCCATCCTTCCCCGGGATTCTCCGCCTGGTGGCAGCAGACTTCCTCCATTTCGTCCCGTCGAAGTAATCGAGAGTCAGCCCCCTCCAGTAATACCGCGCCTGCGAATTGCCATCCACCTCCACTCTCATGACGACCGTGAAATCCCGTTTCACATCCCCGAAGGACCCGAAGTCGACGGTATCGGAAAAGCCTGTTGTCTTTATTTCACCCCTCTCATGTCCCCTTCCCATGAACCTGTAGGGGGTCCGGGGTACCGCCACAAAGAAAATAAAAGTGCACGTTACGATCAGCAACGAGATCACAAAGACAGGCTTCCTGAGGTCCGGTCTTGCGCGGTAATCCTCCTTCAGGAAGTGTGACAACACCATCGCAGTCACAAAAAGGACCATGAATATTATGAAGACCGCTCCGAAAAGCAGGGAATGCGTCAATTCAGAGGCGATGATCAACTGGAGCAGTGATACGAAGTATACCTGCAGATGGTCCCACGGTTCCTTGAGGTCGAAACTCTTTATGGCCTGAAAGGCGATTGTCAGATGTGCGACGGAAATGAAGACGTCGCCCGTTACCGCAGATTCAAAGACAAACACCGTCAGTGTCAGGACCGAGAACATTCCGACCGCCCATCCGGGCATCGGAGGCCTGTTCTTCAAAAGGCGAAAATAGCCGGGGAAAAGAGCGATACCACTGACAGACATCAGCAGACTGACTTCGCCCGTCATGAGCAGGCTGAAGCATCCGGTCAATGCGAGTATTGCAGTAACGAGGTTATAAAGAATCGGCATACACTGTCGGCCCGGGAGGAGCAAAAGGCAGGTTTGAAGAAGTTAATCGCGACCTGACAACAGAGACACAAAGATCGTCACCGTCGGGCCGGGGACTGTCCCAGGAGGGTTCCTCCCCGATCACCGCGAGTATATCGAGGATTCTGAGGAAATGGTCCCTCCCTGTCCCGAAAGGTATCACCTTCCGGCATGACATAAGCCTCACCAGATAGCCCCTGTCGAGCAGATCTCCGGCCAGAGACCCCGCTATGGAAACCGCTTTTTCGAATATACCCGACGAATGTCTTTCACCCCGGCCCCTGATAACGCGACGACTTTCATCGCCGGGCACACTCAGGTTATCGATTACAACAGTGGCCTTTCTGTATTCACCTTCCGCATATTCTTTCACCATCAGAGCACCTGTCTTTGCCGTGGCCTTCCAGTGTATCCTTCTGCGGTCGTCCCCATGCCGGTATTCACGCACGGAGTAAATCTCATCCCCGGAGGAACTCCGTATGCGGGCCCCCTCGCCCGGATTCCGGGAGGACCCCGCAATCATGTCGTCCGTCTTTACAAGCGCGGGATAAACGAGTATCTCACCCGACACCCCGGCCGCCCTCCTGCTGTTCAACAGTATGAAGGGAAAACCGCTCTCGATAAAGAAATCCCTGTGTCCATACAGACCCCTCCTCTCAAACCGGAGCGGTATTGCCTTTTCGGCGGCGCCTCCCGCAGATATCAGCCCGAAGTAAACAGGAGAGACCGCTCCATCGGCCGCAACACGCAGGGAGTAGGAAGGGACAAAGCGCTTATTATTTCTGGTTAAAACGGCGGCGTAAGCAGGCTCACCGGCAAAAACCGGTCCCTCGAAAGAGACCTCAAGAGCAAGACCCGATACGTTTACCTTCAACAGGACGACCGCCAGCACGGCGACGGAAAACATGAGGGCGAAGATGAGATAGATGAGATTGTTCCCGGTATTGACGGCGGCGACTGCGATAAGCAAGGCAAGGAGGACAAACCTTCTGCCTTCCCTTGTCGTCTTCATGCCGATCACACCGGGACCGGGATCCTTTCCAGTATTTCACTTATGATCTGCTCGGCATCGGAGATGAAATTCTTCGTCTTCAATATCAGCCGGTGGCCAAGCACAAGGGGGGCCAGTTCCTTTATGTCGTCGGGCAGTGCGTAATCCCTGCCCTCGTAAAAGGCATGCGCCTTTATCGCCTGCAGGAAGAACTGCGCGCCCCGGGTACTCACACCGAGACGTATCTTTTCATGTTTCCGCGTGCCGGCGATAATACTCATCATATAGTCGACCAGACTCTCCTCGACCTTCACACGTCCGGCCTCGTCCTGCATCGACACTATCTCCCGTCTTGAAATTACCGGTTCCATAACTTCGAGGAGCTGGAAACTCGGCCGGTCGAGAACCGCCTGTTTTTCGTAATCAGGGGAGGGATATCCGAGTTTGATATGCATCATGAAGCGGTCCAGCTGACTCTCCGGCAGCGGAAAAGTACCGTGGTATTCCATGGGGTTCTGGGTCGCAATAACCATAAAGGGGGCCGGAAGTCCATAGGTTTTTCGCTCCACGGTCACCTTTTTTTCATTCATCGCCTCGAGCAATGCCGACTGGGTCTTGGGATTCGTCCTGTTTATCTCGTCGGCAAGCACGATATTCGAGAAAACCGGACCCGGCTTGAATTCGAACTCGCGCTTCTCCTGGTTGAAGATGCTGATTCCCAGGATGTCGGTAGGCAGGAGGTCGCTTGTAAACTGTATCCTCTGGAAAGAGCAGTCCGTGGCCCTTGCCAGGGCAAAGGCCAGGGTCGTTTTTCCCACCCCCGGCACGTCCTCGATAAGAAGGTTACCCCTGCCGATGAGAGTCACAATCGCCATCTTGACGGCGGCGCTCTTCCCCTTGATAACGGAATCCATCCTCGACTGCAGGTGCTTCACAGGCTCATCCAACATTCCGGGTCCTCTGGTCCATCTCACAATAATACTATATATGATAAGATATCACATCTCCCCTCTTTTAACAGGAGGGTTATATTGGAGGCGCATCGGGATGAAAAAACCCTGGTCGGGCAGGTTTAAACAAAAAACATCCGGGTCGACCGAAAGGTTTACCGAATCCATTTCCTTTGATAAGAGGCTCTGGAAATATGATATCCGGGGAAGCATCGCCCATGCAAAGATGCTCGGGAAACAGGGGATCATCCCGGCGGAGGACGCCGATAATATCGTGCGGGGCCTCAATGAAATCGCTTCTGAAATAGAAGCCGGCAAATTCAGGTTCAGCAGATCCCTCGAAGATATTCACATGAACATCGAGTCCGCCCTGACAAGAAAAATCGGTCCTGCGGGCAAGAAACTTCATACCGCCCGTTCCAGGAACGATCAGGTCGCCCTTGACCTGCGGCTTTACCTTAAAGAGGAAGCCGCCGAAATCATCCGTCTGATCAAAGAACTTCAGAAGACTCTTCTGCACATGGCCGAATCCCACACTAACACCCTGATGCCCGGCTATACGCACCTCCAGCGGGCCCAGCCCGTTGTCCTTTCTCATCACCTGATGTCTTACGCGGAGATGTTCCAGAGGGACAGAGAGCGCTTTGAGGACGCCCTCTCCCGGATCGATGTCATGCCTCTCGGCTCATGCGCTCTCTCAGGGACGACGCTCCCTACTGACAGGGCGTTCCTGGCGAGGGAGCTGGGGTTCAGAAAGATTTCCGGCAACAGCATGGATGCCGTATCCGACAGGGATTTTGCGATAGAGTTCACTTCATGCTCCGCGCTGGCAGCCATGCATCTGTCAAGGATGGCCGAAGAGCTTGTTCTCTGGTCTACCGAAGAATTCCGGATGATCGAAATATCGGACAGCTTTACCACGGGTTCGAGCATTATGCCGCAAAAGAAAAATCCCGATGTCGCAGAGCTGGTCAGGGGAAAGACCGGCAGGGTTTACGGCAACCTGGTAGCCCTTCTCACCCTGATGAAAGGACTCCCGCTCTCTTATAACCGTGATTTGCAGGAGGACAAACTGCCGGTCTTCGACACAGCGGACACTCTGAAGGCATGCCTCACTACGGTCAATGAAATGCTTCCCGAGACAAGGTTCAACTCCGAAAGAATGGCCGCCACAGCCGGCGAGGGATATTCCACGGCGACGGACATCGCCGAATATCTGGTGAAAAAAGGGGTCCCCTTCAGGGAGGCCCATGAGGTCACGGGCAGCATCGTCCGTTACTGCATCGACGGGGGGAAGGACCTCCTGTCTCTTGAGTTGGCGGAGCTTCGGTCCTTTTCTCCGCATATATCGAAGGACATTTATAGAGTGCTTGACCCACGCGAATCGGTTAAAGGACATTCTTCCTCCGGGGGAACCTCACCCTCCGAGGTGAAGAGGCAGATCAGACTTTTCCGGAAATTTCTCAAATAAGAATGGCGCGATATCCCGATTACTCCCAAAGACCGAGACGTACATTAGCATTGTCCTCCCCGCTGCTTCTCATAATCATACTATTGACCTCTTCCTGCGGCAAGAAGTCGGCACCCACACTGGCCGCCTACGAAAAACCTCCGGCCCCGGTCCTCCTCCGGGCGGTCCACAGAGAAGACAGGATTATGCTGTCCTGGAGTTTCCCCGGGGACAGGACCCGCCCGATCTCAGGTTTCACGGTGCTCAAGTCATCAGGCAGGGGCGTTAAGAAGATCACGGTGGGAAAGGAAAAACGCTCCCTCACGGACACCGGCTTCACCTGCGGCACGGCTTACACTTACAGGATCGTCGCCCGAAGCCTGACCGGCGTACTGAGTGATTATTCCAATGCGCTGATCTTCACCCCACTGGAACCTCCTCCACCACCAACCGGTCTTTCTTTTAAAATAAGGGACGATACCGTAATACTTTCATGGGAGAGCGAGGGTAACAGCATACTGTATAACGTTTACAGAAGCTTTCAGAAGAACGCGTTCGGCGATCAGCCTTCCAACTCAACGCCTCTCTCAGAGGCTCATTTCAAGGATGTCTTCCATGCAGACAGGACGGTGTACTACACCGTAAGAAGCCTGAGGAACCGCACGACAGAGGATGAAGGCCGCCCTTCGCCGGAACTTTCGGTCGATCCCTTCGAGCTGGTACCGTCGGCGCCGCGCGATCCCGGATATTTCACTGCGCCCGGCAAGGTCTTTCTTTACTGGAAGGAGCCCTATGAACGGTGGATCACAGGCTACAGAGTGTACAGAAAAACAGAGGGCGGATCCTATATGCTGATCGGCGAAACGCAGGTCCCGACCTTCATTGACAGGAACGGAGCTTCAGGGGAAATAGACTACAGGGTGAACGCCGTCGGACCGGCCAGAGAGGGGCCGGGGGTGGAAGTAAAAGGGGTTTTTTTCATACGTAATGATATAAAATAAATCTAAGTCGGATTATGGAAAATCCCCTTCGAGTACTGATCATAGAGGATTCCGAGGATGACGTTCTTCTGCTCTTGCGCGCCCTGAAGAGCGGAGGTTATGACGTCCACTATGAGCGTGTCGACACTGCGGACACAATGGAAGAGGCTCTTGCCCGCAGTAAATGGGGCATCGTCATCTCTGACTACATTATGCCCCGGTTCAGCGGCATCGAGGCCCTCAAACTCTTTAAGAAAAAGGGCCTTGATATACCCTTTATAATCGTATCCGGAAAAATCGGCGAAGATATAGCTGTGGAGGCGATGAGGTCCGGCGCTCATGATTACATCATCAAGGGGCACCTTTCCAGGCTGGCCCCGGCCGTTGAACGTGAACTCCGCGAGATGGAAACCCGGCGGAGCCGCCGGCTGGCCGAACGGGCCCTCCGGGAAAGTGAAGTAAAGATGGCCGCCATCACGGCCGCCGCCACGGATGCCATTGTTATGATAGACAGCGGCGGTATAATTTCGTATTGGAATCCCGCCGCCGTCAGGATATTCGGTTACACTGAAGAAGCCGCACTCGGACAGCCGCTGGTCGACCTCCTTGTACCGGCCCAATACCGCCAGTCTTTCAGTGCGGGCATGGCAAAATTCCTGCGCAATGGCAGGGGGCCGATAATCGGAAATACCATAGAATTGCGTTCCCTGAAAAAAGACGGCTCGGAATTCCCGGTCGAGGTGTCTCTCTCCTCTGTAAAAATGCAGAAGCAATGGCACGCCGTAGGGATCATCCGCGACATTACCGATCGGAAGCGGCAGGAAGAGGAATTGTGGAGGCACCGCAATGACCTGGAAGGACTGGTTGAGGAGAGGACCGCAGAACTGATAAGGACCAACCAGAAGCTTGAGCGGGAGATCGCGGACCGGAAAATTGCTGAAAAGTCCCTGTGGACGGCTATAACCAAGGTGGAAGAGGAGAGGGCGAAATCCGAGGCCATCATAGCGGCCATGGGGGACGGCATCAGCATCCAGGACGGCAACTTTAAGATCCTTTATCAGAACCGGATCCACAAGGACCTGATGGGGGACCACGTGGGCGAATACTGTTACCGGGCTTACGCGGGGCTGGACGCAGTCTGTGCGGAATGTCACATGGAGGCCGCCTTCAGGGAAGGAACGGTTCTCACGGTGGAGAAGTTTGTCACAACGGCCATGAGACCCGCCTACCTCGAGATCACAGTTTCACCTTTAAGAGAGGCCGGCGGCGGGATTGCGGCCGGGATCGAAATCGTCAGGGACATCACGGGCCGCAAGAAAATGGAGGAGGAACTGCGGGAGCACCGGGACCATCTCGATTTCCTGGTAAAGGAACGGACCGCCGAACTGCGAAAGGTAAACCGGGACCTGCGTGCCGAAATCATGAGGCGCATACAGATGGAGAAGGACCTGATTGAGAGTCAGCGTTTTGTTCGCCGTATCACCGATGCAACTCCCAATCTCCTCTATCTTTACGACGTCATTGAAAACCAGATAGTCTACATTAACCCCCTGGTGAACGACCTCCTCGGTTACTCGCCCGATGAAGTCCGGAAAATGGGGAGCAGCTTTTACAAAACGGTGCTCCATCCCGAAGACTTCGAGGATTACCGGGCGTTCAGGGAACGCGTTTCCCTTGCCAGGGACGGCGACGTTACAGAGCATGAATACAGGATGAGGACCAAACGGGAAGAATGGCGATGGTTTTACAGCAGGGATGTGGTATTCAAGAGGACGAACGACGGAATTCTGAAGCTTATTCTCGGAATAGCCGAGGACGTAACCGAGAAGAAGAAGGCGGCGGACGAGATTAAAAGGTCAAGGGAGCAGCTCCGCAAGCTGTTCGCTCATGCCCAGTCCGTGAGGGAGGAAGAGAGGACCAGGATATCCCGGGAGATACATGATGAACTGGGACAGGCGCTTACCGCCCTGAAAATGGACCTGTCCTGGATAATCAAAAGGCTGGACCGGTCCCAGGAGACGCTGCACAGAAAGGCGCGCGACATGTCGAAGCTCATCGATATGAATATACAGGCGGTAAAGAGAATTTCTTCCGAGCTTCGTCCCGGTCTTCTGGATGTGCTCGGCCTTACGGCGGCGCTGGAATGGCAGATAAAGGAATTCCATCAGAGGACCGGGATAAAGTGTAAACTCAGGGTCACGCCGCCGGAGATCTCCCCTGACAAGGAAATGTCAACCACCATATTCCGCATATTCCAGGAGACTCTTACGAATGTGGCGCGCCATGCCGGCGCCGGCAGGGTCACGGTCAGGCTGGAGAGAAAGGCGGGAGATCTGGTCCTGCAGGTAAAAGACGACGGGTGCGGGATCACGGACCGGCAGATCTCAAGTCCCACTTCCATCGGTTTGATGGGCATGAAGGAGCGGGCCAACTTCCTGGGCGGCCGGATCGGGATAAAGGGCGAAAGAGACAAAGGCACGACGGTAACCGTAGTCTTCCCTTTTTCAGACACTGAAGGTCTGACTCAGTGATGACATTTTCAACCCCGGCGATGTAAGATAAAAAGCAGCTGGAGGCGTTTAAATGACGAGGATTCTGATCGCTGACGACCATACCATAGTACGTGAGGGTCTCAAACAGATTCTGGCCGAGACCAGTGATATGGTAGTGGCCGGCGAGGCCACCAACGGACAGGAAGTCATCGATGAAGTTCTGAAGAACAGTTACGATGTCGTCCTCCTCGACATTTCCATGCCCGGAAGAAACGGACTTGACGTCCTCAAACAACTGAAGATCGAAAACCCGGGGATTTCGGTGTTGATATTGAGCATGTATGCCGAGGAACAGTACGCCATGCGGGCGCTCAGGGCGGGCGCCGCAGGATATATGACCAAGGAGAGTGCACCGGATGAACTCATTCAGGCGCTCAGGAAGGTGTCCCAGGGCAGAAAGTATATCAGTCCTACACTGGCTGAAAAACTGGCGCTGAACCTGGAAGGAGGAGACGAGCAGAACCCCCCTCATGAAAACCTCTCGGACCGCGAGTACCAGGTATTCTGCATGATAGCCTCGGGAAAGATGATCAAGGAGATCGCCGACGAGCTTTCTCTGAGCGTAAAGACCGTAAGTACCTACCGGTCCCGCATCCTCGAGAAGATGGGACTGAAAAACAATGCAGCCCTCACTCATTACGCAATACAGAACAGACTGGTGGAATGATATTTTTGGAAAGACAAATTCCTTCTGCTTCCCTTTGCCGAAGAGGGGACAAAGGGTTATACGCTGGGCCGGGAGGACGGCGAGAAGCGGACCTTCTGACATCCAGCCTTGTCTGTTGACAGCGCGCGAGGCGTTGTTTTACTCTACTCCATAAAATAACTGGCAGTTCCGGGGAGGGGGGCCGGGAATCAAACATGAAGAAAAAGATCCTCAACGAATTCAAGGAGAGCGTGGCCGTCAAGGAATCCTTTATTCAGGGCCATCTGGACGCTGTACTGGAGGCCGCAAAGGCGGTTGCCGGCGCGTTCAACGACGGGAGCAAGCTTATTTTGTTCGGCAACGGCGGAAGCGCCACCGACGCGTCTCACATAGCCGGAGAATTTGTGAACAGGTTCAAGCGCGAGCGGCCGGGACTTCCCGCCATATCACTCAATACTGATGTGGCAGTCATCACTGCAATAGCGAACGATTACGACTATTCCGAAATCTTTGCGCGTCAGCTCAAGTCTCTGGCACTTGACGGGGATATCGTTATCGCCATAACCACGAGTGGAAACTCCTCCAACGTGGTAAAGGCGCTGGATGCGGCGAGGAGGAAAAAGCTGAAGACCATTCTGTTTACGGGCGCCAAAGGCGAGAAACTGGCCGCGAAGTCCACATATGCCTTCGTGGTGCCCTCGGATAATACCCCGAGGATACAGGAAACGCATATAACCCTGGGGCACGTCCTCTGCCTGATGGTCGAGGAAATCCTGTTTGAAGTACCCCGAAAAAAGTAAAGGCACCGGCAGAATCCTGGGTATAGATCCAGGCACGGTCTTTTGCGGTTACGGCGTGATCGACGCCGGCGAAAAAGATGCCGTCTACGTTTCTTCCGGAAGAATATCACCCCCTTCTTCCAGGCCGCTGCATTACCGGCTGAAATCCATTTACGAGTCCCTTGGAGAAGTGATAGCCGAATACCGGCCGGACAACATTGTGGTCGAAAAAATCTTTTTTGCCAAAGGGGCCAAATCCGCCCTGAGCCTGGGCCACGCCAGGGGAATCGCTCTTCTCGCGGCGGCCCGTCACGATGTGCCTCTCCACGAGTTCAGCGCCCTGGAAGTAAAAAAGGCGGTAGTCGGCTACGGCAGGGCCGAAAAGAGCCAGGTACAGGAAATGGTGAGGATGATCCTGAATATCAGGGGAGCCCTTTCTCCCGACAGTGCGGACGCCCTTGCCCTTGCTCTCTGTTACGTTAATGCGCTAAAATTCACGGAGGCGACCGGCGGGGCGGGAAAAGTGTCCCGGTCTTCTTATTATCGCCGCAGATGACCGCCGTTCGGCGCTCTGGAGATAATTCGGGCAAATACAGGTGATAGGTTCACTCAGAGGAAAGTTAATCACGAGGCGACCGGACAGTGTGATTGTGGACGTGAACGGCGTAGGTTACACGGTCCATGTCCCCCTGCACGTCCTTCCCGACCTCCCCGGGGAAGGCAGGGAAGTCTTTCTCCACATACATACGCACGTCCGTGAAGATTCCCTGCAGCTCTTCGGTTTTCTTTCCGAGGATGAGAAAAAGGTTTTTCTGGCCCTGCTGGGCATTTCCGGCATAGGGCCGAAGATGGCGCTCAATGTCCTCTCCGGGATATCGCACAATGACTTCCTCGATGCCATAGAAACAGAGGACGTTGCGCTCCTCTGCAGGGTGCCCGGCCTCGGGAAGAAGACCGCCCACCGTCTGATCCTGGAATTGCGGGAAAAACTGCCTTCCCCCTCCGGCGCGAAGGACAGGCTCTTTGATGACACACTCTCCGCTCTTGTTAACCTGGGTTACAAGAAAGCGGTGGCCCAGGAAGTCCTCGAAAAGGCTTACAAAAAGGGGTTCACAGATATCGAGGACCTTCTCCGGGAGACCCTGAAGCTGCTCCAGGGCCTGTAATGACGGGAGGAGACGAATGAAAGAAGAAGACAGGCTGGTCAGTCCGGCCGATTCTGACGACGAACAGGCATTAGATCTGGACCTCCGGCCCTCTACCCTCGATACCTTCATAGGGCAGGACAACATACGGGACAACCTCAGAATATTCATAAGGGCGGCACAGCAGAGAAAAGAAGCCCTTGACCATACACTTTTTTGCGGCCCCCCGGGGCTGGGCAAGACCACCCTGGCCCATATTATTTCAAATGAGTTGAAGGTCAATATAAGGACCACTTCCGGTCCCGTCCTTGAAAGGCCTGGAGACCTCGCCGCCATATTGACCAACCTGTCGGACATGGACATCCTTTTCATCGATGAGATACACAGGCTTCCCCGCGTAGTCGAAGAAGTCCTTTATCCTGCCATGGAGGATTTCCAGCTCGACATCATAATCGGTCAGGGGCCAAATGCACGGACGCTGAAGCTGAACCTGCCGCGGTTCACACTCATCGGCGCAACCACCAGGACGGGTCTTTTGACTTCGCCCCTGAGGGACAGGTTCGGCATAATCGACCGGCTCAGGTTCTACGACCCTTCCGAACTCCGCCGGATCGTCATGAGGTCTGCGGAAATCATGGATGTCACTATCTCTGATGAGGCCGCCGGCGAGGTTTCGGGACGGTCCCGCGGAACACCGCGGATAGCCAACAGGCTCCTGAAGAGGATCAGGGACTTTGCCCAGGTCCTGGGAGACGGCACAATCGATATTGAAATAGCTAAAAAGTCCCTCACCGCCCTGAATGTCGACCACAGGGGCCTGGACGAGATGGACAGGAATCTGCTCGCCACAATAATAGAGAAATTCGGCGGCGGGCCGGTAGGAATCGAGACTATCGCAGCATGCCTGCGGGAAGACAAGGAGACCATAGAGGACGTCTACGAACCCTACCTGATGCAGGAAGGCCTTCTTGAAAGGACACCCCGCGGGAGGCTGGTGACAAGGAACGCTTACGGTCATCTGGGGAAAACCATACCGCAGAGTCTTTTCTGAGATTTATGGGGCGCTCGTCTTATGAAGAACGCTTCGACAGGGACCGCAGTCCTCTATTATTGGAATGTGTATTTTCGGCTGTCATTCCCGCAAGTAAGCGCGTGCCGGCAGGCAGGCGTGGGGAATCCTTCCGGAAAGGTGCCCCGTGGAAGTCGGGACAGGCCGGACGGGCCGGAATGACAGAAATCCGGAACTGTGGCGGAAGCCGCAGGGCATAATAACTATGAAACTTCTCATGCATATCTGCTGTTCCAACTGCTGCACCTATCCTCTGCAGACCTTCCTTATGAAGGGAATAGACGTAAAGGGGTTCTGGTATAATCCGAACATTCACCCCTACACCGAATATTCGGCCAGACTTGACTCTCTCAGGAAGCTTCAGGCCGTTTGGGGCCTCGACATAGAGTATCTTGACGACTATGCGCTCGATCATTTTCTCAAGTCCGTCGCTGGACATGGTGCCGGCAGGTGCTCTGTCTGTTACTCTCTCAGGCTGGAGAAGACCGCGGAAACTGCGAAGAAGATGAACCTCAGGGGGTTTACCACATCCCTTTTTGCAAGTCCCTACCAGAAATTTGATATGATAATAGCTCTGGGCAGCCAGATCGGCAGGAAGCACGGGATAGAATTCTATTGGGAGGACCTGAGACAGGGCTGGTCGGTTTCCAGGGACCTTTCACGGGAATTGGGCCTATACAGACAGAAATACTGTGGCTGTATATACTCTGAAATGGAGAGATATCTGAAAAAGGGCGGGAAACAGGCCCGTCCCTGATTGCTTGTTTTTGTGCGGTCATTGACGTGGTCATTGCCGAAGTAGTAGTCGGGAATCCATTTTCATTACATAGGAAAACTGCTGATTGTGCTTGGCGCCGTCGTGGTGGTAATCGGGGTGCTCTTCATGCTCTCGGACAAGATACCATGGCTGGGAAAACTGCCGGGGGACATCCTGGTTCGGAGGAAGAATTTCACGTTTTATTTTCCACTTGCCACGTGCATTTTGATCAGCATCGTTCTCACAGTTCTATTCTGGCTCTTCGGGAGGAAATGATATGGGCAGGCATTTTCCGCAGCATTCCGGAAGAGGGCAACAAACTGGAAGTAATGGGCAAGCTGAAAGGCGACCTGCTGGTAGACGGCACTCATTACGAGGGGAAAATCGAGGTATGCAAAGACAAGGCGGGCATGTATCTCATAAACGAGGTCCCTCTGGAGGAGTATGTCAAGAACGTGGTGAGCGCGGAGGTCGGCATGAACTGGGCGTTGGAGGCTTTAAAAGCCCAGGCTGTAATAGCTAGGACTTATGCCCTCTATCAGAAATCGACGAACAGAAATCCCAACTACGACCTCACCTCAACGGTACTCGATCAGGTTTACAAGGGGAGTGTCGAAGATGCCATGATATCCAGTGCCGTGGCCGACACCAGGGGGGAAGTTCTCACATATAAGGGAAAGCTGATCGAGGCCTTCTATCATTCGACATGCGGGGGAGAAACCGAAGACCCCCGTGAAGTCTTCGGAAAAAGTTATCCCTATCTCAAGCCCGTTAAATCGGACTGTGAACTTTCTCCTTACTCCATGTGGGAGAGGAAAATACCGCTCAGAGAGATTGCAAAGGCGCTGGACATTTCCGGCATCAAAGAGATCAGCATACAGTCATATACATCCACTGGCAGGGTGAGGGCGCTGAAAGTCCGGCACGACAAAGGCGTGTCGATAGTCAAGGCTACGGATATGAGAAAGGCCCTGGGATGGAAGAGACTGCCCAGCACGAAGTTTACTTTTACCAGGAAGGGAAAC
>JARRRI010000036.1:0-751 GCA_037380845.1 Candidatus Sulfobium sp.
CGGTACGGCAGATCTCAATTCTGTCCAATACCTTCCCTCAGTGTCCGGGCCCTTCTGAACTCCCTTCCAAGGGAGGCAGAATCAGAGTCCCTGAGATACCGGCTGAGAGTGTCAAGGTTCTTTTGGAAGATCGCGATCATTTCGACCAGATTATCCCTGTTCATCAGGCATATATCGCGCCATAATTCCGGGGAGCTTCCTGCTATCCGCGTGGTGTCCTTGAACCCCTGCCCGGAAAATTCGAGACAGGAGGGGTCTATGTCGGCAGCCGTGTTGAGCAGGACGTAAGCGACAACATGGGGGAGGTGGCTGACTGATGCGTAGATCCGGTCATGCCTCGCGGGTTCCATGGTAATTACGTCGGAGCCCAGCGACCGCCAAAGGCCGATAATCACCTCCAGGGCAGAAGGGTCGGAATCTCCGGTCGGTGTTACTATGCATTTCGAATTCTGGAAGAGGTCTGCCCGCGAGGAATCGATGCCGGAGCGGTCGCTGCCCGTGATCGGGTGAGACCCTATATATCTGACGCCTGCAGGCATCAGCTTCTCCATTTCATATACCAGGTCACCCTTTACGCTTCCGGTGTCGGTCACGACGGCCCCCTCTCTGAAAGAGGCCGATGACTGCCTGACCAGATCCGTGAAAGTTCCGACCGGTGTGGCCAGCACGATGAGGTCGGAGTCCCTGCATGCCTCGGAGGCACTCCTCGCAAAGGAATCAATAATTCCGCGATTTCTTGCTTCCGAAAGAT
>JARRRI010000036.1:790-16492 GCA_037380845.1 Candidatus Sulfobium sp.
TTTTTTCAGGGCAAGAGCGAAGGACGCCCCGATCAGACCCACACCCAGGATGGTGACTTTGTCGAAAAAAAGGTTGTCGGCATCTCCTCTTCCGGCCGGCTGCGCATTTCCGCGGATATCTATATCTCCCTCCCCACCGAGGCGGCAACGGCCTGGAGTTCCTTCATCAGCTTTTCGAAATGATCTGGCCTGAGTGACTGCTCTCCGTCGGACATCGCCTCTTCCGGGTTTGTGTGGACTTCTATGATAAGCGCATCGGCTCCAGACGCCACGGCTGCCTTTGCCATCGGAGCTACCAGGTCCCATTTCCCGACCCCGTGGCTGGGGTCGACTACCACCGGCAGATGGGTGAGCTGTTTCAGCACCGGCACCGCGCTCAGATCGAGGGTATTCCTTGTGGCGGTCTCGAAGGTCCTTATGCCCCTTTCGCAGAGCATTACTTCATGATTGCCCCTGGACATTATGTATTCCGCGGACATCAGCCATTCCTTGACCGTCGAGGAGAGCCCTCTTTTCAGGAGGACGGGCTTATTGGCCGACCCAACCTCCAGGAGCAGCCTGAAGTTCTGCATGTTCCTGGCCCCGATCTGGATGATGTCAGCGTACCTTACGATTACGTCGAGGTCCCTGGGGTCCATGATTTCGGTAATTACCGGAAGACCCGTTTTTTCACTCGCCTCGGCCAGGTACCTGAGTCCCTCCTCTCCCAGTCCCTGGAACGAGTAGGGCGATGTCCTGGGCTTGTATGCGCCGCCCCTGAGGAAAGCGGCCCCGGCGGACTTGACCTTTTCGGCGATATTCGTGAGTATAGTCTTGTTCTCTACCGCGCACGGTCCGGCCATGACGGGGATCCTCCTGCCCCCGATCACTGTGCCTTTTATGGTGATCTCGGTATTCTCTTTTCTGAACTCACGGCTTGCGAGTTTGTAGGGCTTTACTATTCTAACGACGCTTTCGACCCCCGCGGCGGCACGGATCGCATCTTCCTCTTCCTCGCTGACCTTCGATGTATCGCCGATCACACCGATTATCGTCATCTCCGTGCCCCGGGAAACATTCGCCCTGAGGTCGCGACTCTCCAGTTTCTTGACGATGTGTCTTATCTCTTCCTCGGTCGCCCCCTGCTTAAGCACGATAATATCCATTCAAACCTCCCTGCTCACCGCAACCCGGCCGAGCGCTTCAACAAACCTTCTGTTTTCCTCCGGGAGACCTATTGTCACCCTTATCGAATCCGGTCCCATCGGCCTTACGATAACCCCTAGCCCGAGCAGTTGCTCGTAAAGAGCCGGCGCTTCAGGTACCGGCATATAGATGAAGTTCGCCTCCGTAGGGACGTATTTCATTCCCATCTCATCCAGCCGCCGGTAAAGATATTCCTTGCCTCCTTCATTGACTTCCCTTGAACGGCGGAGGTGTTCCTCGTCGTCCAGGGCGGCAATCGCCGCTTTCTGCGCTATGGAATTGGTGTTGAAAGGCTCTCTCGACCTGTTCATGTCCGTCAGTATTTCCTGCTTTGCAACCCCGTAGCCGACCCTCAGCCCGGCAAGACCGTATATCTTGGAAAAAGTCCGCAGAATAAGAACGTTTTTATCGCTGTGCAGGTATTTCATGCTGTCGGCGTAACCGGGGTCGGTTACGTACTCGTAATACGCCTCGTCCAGGACCACGATTAGATCATCCGGCATCTTCGCCATCATCCTGTCGAATTCCTCTTGCCGGTTCAGGGTGCCAGTGGGGTTGTTGGGGTTCGCTATAAAAAGCATTTTTGTCCTGGGCGTCACGGCGGCGGCCATGGCTTCCAGGTCGTGGACATAATCCTTCAGCGGTACCTGGACGCAGATGCCGCCTACCAACTGCACCCCCATCGAAAAGACTACAAAAGAAGGGACAGCCATGACTGCTTCGTCACCGTCGGTCATGAATGTCCGGACCGCTATATCGATGAGCTCGTTCGACCCGTTTCCGAGAATGACCTCATCCTCCCTCACGGACAGCCTTTCGGAAAGGACCTTCTTCAGATAGTAGCCGCTGCCGTCAGGGTACCTGTTGATGTCGGAGAGTGCCTTCCCGGCAGCTTCAACCGCAGCGGGTGAAGGGCCTACCGGGTTTTCGTTGGAAGCGAGCTTTACCGAATTGCTGATGCCCAGTTCCCTTTCCAGTTCTTCTATCGGCTTGCCGGGAACGTAGGGACGTACCGACAACACGTAGTCCGGCGGACGGATCATTGGACGGCCCCCTGGGGATAAGAACCCAGCACCTTCAGATAAAGGCAACGGTCTTTGAGAGATTCAGTCGCGTTTCTGACCTTCCTGTCTTCGATGTGTCCTTCCATGTCGACAAAGAATATGTACTCCCACGCCTTCCTCTTGGAAGGGCGCGATTCGATCTTGGTGAGGTTTATCTTCGCCCTCTTGAACGGCAGCAGTATGTCATAAAGCGAGCCGGGCCTGTCCTTGATAGAAAACATTATGGATGTTTTGTCATTTCCGGTCTTGGGGGGGAAGTCTTTCGAGATCACCAGGAACCTGGTGACGTTATGGCGGCTGTCCTCAATATTCCTCTCGATTATCGAAAGGTCGTACATCCTCGCGGCCACCTCGCTGGCGATCGCGGCTGCGGCCGCGTCCTGGGCGGCGAGCTCGGCTGCCCTGGCGGTGCTGGTGGATTCTTTCGTAACGACCCCCGGCATATTGGACTCCAGCCAGCCCCTGCACTGTGCAAGGGCCTGGGGATGGGAGTAGATCCTCTTTATCTTCCCCCTGTCCTTCTGCTTCGAAAGCAGATTGTGCGAGACTTCCAGGACGATCTCGGCGTTTACTTTCAGATCGAAATCCATGAACATGTCCAGCGTATGACTGATGACGCCTTCGTTGGAGTTTTCTATCGGCACGACCCCATAGTCGGCTTTTCCGCCTTCCACGTTCTCAAAGACCGCCTTTATGCTGTCCACCGGCAGAAAGGCGGCGGACGACCCGAAGTGCCTTAGAGCGGCCAAATGCGTAAAGGTGGCAAGCGGGCCGAGACAGGAGACCTTCAGGGGCTCTTCAAGTGACAGCGATGCAGACAGTATCTCCCTGTATATGGACTTGAGTGCGTCATTCGGGAAGGGGCCGCCATTGTTACGGGTCAATCGCTCCAATATCTGGCGTTCGCGTTCCGGTTTGTAAAATTTTACTTTTTCATCGCGGTTTTCCCTGCGTTTCAGCTTCCCGACTTCCATAACGTTTTCCGCACGTCTGTTCAGGAGGGCGAGTATTTCGTCATCGATCATGTCGATCTTTTTTCTGATTTTATCCAGCTCGCTCATGTCAACTTAGTGTGCCGCAAATGCAGGGTCTCCTCCCGGGCCGGTTTACGATTAAATTTTAATATTACTTGTTTTTCCTTATTTTTTCAAGGCATGCGTCATCCTGGATTCTGAAACAGAATGGGGTATCTCTGCTGCCGGGCAGCGAAGAGACCGGTTGTCAAGCCGGCTTGCCGGGAATCCTTCAGAATGAGAAGGCTGGAGACCCCCCGAATCAGCATTTCAACCACGGCTGGACACGGATAAATACGGATAGAAGGAGTGGTATTTTCAGGTGGCGGGACCCTTGGCGTGAGTGATTGAAAAAGCTTTGCAGTTACTGAGTATCCGTGTTCATCCGTGGTTGCCGTTCTTCTATTTGTTCAGAGCTTCACCCTGTTGAACTTCGAAAGCTCCTTCAGCCTCTTCATGAGCGCCGCGAAGTCCGCGATATTCAGCGACTGGGGACCGTCGCACAGGGCTTTAAGAGGATCGGGATGTACCTCTATGATCAGGCCGTCGGCCCCCGCCGCCATCGCTGCAAAACATAGAGGCTCAACGTAATCCCTCGATCCCGTGGCGTGGGAAGGGTCGATTATTATCGGGAGATGGGAGCGCTCGTGTATAACGGGTACCGCAGAAATATCCAGGGTGTTCCGGGTAGCGGTCTCGAAGGTCCTGATCCCCCTCTCGCAGAGTATGACATCGCGGCAGCCTTCGGCGAGCACATATTCCGCCGACATGAGAAATTCCTGGATGGTGGTGGACATGCCCCTCTTCAGGAGAATTGGTTTGCCGTATTTACCCGCTCTTTTGAGAAGAGAAAAATTCTGGACATTCCGGGCCCCTATCTGAAGTACGTCGGCATATTGACCCACGAGGTCCACATCTTCAGGATTAATGACCTCGGTGACGAAGGGAAGACCGGACTCCTCCCGGGCCTTTGCCAGCAGCTTCAGGCCCTCATGCTCAAGCCCCTGAAATGAGTAAGGCGAAGTCCTGGGCTTGAAGGCCCCGCCCCTCAGCATGCGGGCACCTGCCTTCTTCACCCCGACTGCCGTCTCGACGATCTGTTTTTGGTTTTCGACCGAGCATGGCCCCGCAATGACGCCGAAGTGATCCCCTCCGAACCGGGCGTTGTGGACCCTGATTACCGAAGGCTCCTTCCTCATCTCCCTGCTGGCAAGCTTGTAGGGTTGCAGTATCGGTACGAGTTTCTCGACGCAGGGGCTGGCCTCGAGGACTTCAAGCAGGTGCCTGTCCCTGTCGTCGCCGACGGCACCGATGACCGTCCTCTCCACCCCGAAGATGGCGTGGGGCTTGAAGCCGAGCTTTTCGACCTTTTTCATCAACGCGTCTATCTCCTTTTTCCTGCACCCCTGCTTCATTACAATTATCATGTGCTCCTCCCTTATCAGTGTATTAAAAAATATAAAAGCCACAGGGGCCTGCACCGCCTGTGGCTTTTTTCCCGTTATTCCGCTAACGCTACGTACCGGGCGGCACCCCCATCAGGACGGAGCCGGACCAACTAAATCGACCGCCAAGGCGGAAAAATGAGATGCATACCCGAAAAACCATTACTAATAATGATATATTCCGGGATTTAAGTCAAACGGAAACGGGGGCGCGGACTTGCTGCTCCATTGGAAGGCATACCCTCCCTTTCAGACACGAGGAACAGGTGTTCGTTTTCTGCAGCGCAACTTCCCCCCATGACTTCACATTATCTTCATACAGGTTGTTTACCTTATTAATCGGGAAGACGATAGCAGTGCAGGCATACCGGGGGTTTCTTTTATGCGACTGACGAAGGCAGCTTCGACTTACCTGGAGAAAGAGTCGGTCCCTTTCATATGGGCGGCAGCTGTTTTACTCGACCTGCTTATCGGCCTGGTCGATTACAGGACCGGCTACGAAATCGGTCTCTCGGTCTTCTATCTCGCGCCCATTGCGCTGTGCGCCTGGTATATCGGCCGGAAGGCGGGTTTGCTGATGTCGGTTCTCAGTGCCGTAACGATGGCTGGGTCGATGTATCTGACCGGATACGTTGCCGGGGTAGGTCATCGGGGATATCTCGCGGATTTATGGACACTGTTCCTGCGCATCTCATTCTATCTCATCGTTGTCTTCCTTTTGTCGGGTCTCAAGGAGAGCTTCGAGGAGCAGAGAAGACTCGTGTCCGAACTCAAGAAGGCCCTCAATGAAATAAAGACACTGAGCGGTTTCCTGCCTATCTGTGCTTCCTGCAAGAAGATACGGGACGACAGAGGGTACTGGTACGAGGTGGAGAAATATGTCAGCGAGCACTCGGACGCCCAGTTCAGCCACGGGCTGTGTCCCGATTGTGCCGAGAAACTCTATCCCGAGTATTTCAAAAAGGAAGAAGCAGCAAGGGACGGTCAGCAACAAAGACACAAGAGGACGTGATGTCCTTGCCTGCAGTTCGATGAAGGCCCTATTTTATCGATAAGACTATTCCGTCGCAGACCGATTCGGACGGGGTCAGGCGACCGTCGTTTTCTTTGTCTATGCAGACGTTGACTCTGCCCCGCAGGACCGGAAAGGCGGATGTGGCACCCAGAATACGCCAGATTCCGGCGTTTATTCCGGCAAGACTGTAGCCGGAGACAACCGGCCTCATGCTTCCAGGGCCGTCGCCCGGCTCCCAGGCGCCGTCATAATAAAACATTGTCTCCCCGCCGTCCCCGGCAAACCCGACCCATGCATAGATTTCCACCCCGGTGCCTTCCCAGTCCCCCGGAACGATGTCGATGGGGACGTCAAAGGGAGCAGGCCTCTGGACCGTAAGGATATGGTCGCCCCGGTTGAGAATAATTTCGGGTACTCCGTTCCCGAGAGAAGGATGAGTATCAGCCCAGAACATCCGGTAGAGCGCGGCGGTATGTTCCACGCCCGATGGAAGCAGCGTGTCGCCAACCGGTGAAAGGTCTTCGTCGCCGATATCGGTCTTGTCGAAATCTGAAAGAAGATGCAGTTCCAGCCCGTCGTCAAAGACCAGTCCGATTCCGTAAAAGGAGGGCATCTCATCCGCCAGGGTTTTACGGGCCGAGTCGAGGAGGATGAACTTATTCCTTGCCGGCGACAGCCCGTAACCCCATGACAACTGTCTGACCGTGAAATCCTCACCGACCGCGTAGACTCCTTCCAGCCCGCTGTGCGTTGTCCGGACGCTCGTTCCCCGTCTTGTCCCTCTGTCGGTCTTTCCGTCGGCGTCGTCACTGTCGTAGTTATCGGACATTTCCGCCATGGAGTAAAACAGCCTGAACAGGGGAGGTTCTTCGGGATAACCTCCATCCGTGAGACTTCCGTAAGGGACCGGAAGAAGGTTGGCGCGGGGGAAGGCGGCTTCAAAATTTGCCGCCCGTTCCCCGGCCGGAATGCCTGAAATGTATTGCCTGCCGGTATATTCCTCGAAGGAGTCGTCGCCCGTGGAGTCCATATCGGAGATATGAGGGTCTAGGTGTACATGAGCCGGTGTTGCCATGTCGGCGAGCAGATGCGCCACCCTGCCCAGGAGGTAATAGGCCCCGGAGGGATCTTCGTCATATATTTCGACGGCGGACCGATAAAGCGACTGTGCGCGCTGATAGGCGTTTTGGGACTCGAGATTGACAGGGATATTTTCGACTTTCGTGAGGAGTCCGCCGTCCGGTCCGGCGTCGGGCTGCCAAAAGTGGGTGCCCCAGTTCAGGAGTCCCCACCATACGTCGGGTCCATCCGAAAGCCTCGGGTCACGATCGGCGTCTTCGTCATAGGCACCCTTGCATAAATTGTCCCTGGCTGAATAAAGGCAGTCCGGATAATCCCCTGAATATACATGCAGCTCGGACGGCACGGTCTGGACAAGAGACGATTCGTAGGCTATCAGGGAATGCAGTTCGGAATACAGGGCATGGGCTTTCTGCGCGCGGAAGAGGACCGGGAGGGATATGAGCAAAAGAATCAGAGCGGCTCTTTTCATGTAGCCATATATTAACCTGAACTCCCGCAATGTTCAATGTTGAAAAGGAGGCAGCTCCACCCGGGAGCCTGCCTCCTTGTTGTTTCGATCAGCTCATAGCGACAATTAAATCTAAAACGCCGTCAATAGCTGGAAATATGCTACAGGGACTTCTAAAGAACCTACGTAAAGATAACCATCTGTGGTATCCAACAAAGCGTCTATTCTTACTATTGGCCCGTAGGAGTTGTTTGCTTTGGTTATGTCCAGGAAGACATAGAAGTCCACGACCCCCTGATAGATGCCCTTTATATAGTCTTTCAGGTAATCCGCATCCGCAAATGCGCTTCCTATCTGGGCCAGCTGGCCCGGGCCGTAGACTGTTATGCCCGGTAAGGAACCGCCGAACATTCCGAGGACAAGCGGCAAAGACTGTGCATAGGTGTCTACTTCCTGAAGCGTGAAGTCGGAGGAGTCGAATTTACCGACCACGACGGCGGAAAGATTGTCGCTGCCGCCCGGCATATATAATCCCAAAACCGGGTATCCTGAAGAATAAGCGGGTGCGGTTCCGACAAAGAGAACAGCGGCGATAACACCGACGCAGGCAAGCAAGACTTTTCCTTTTTTCACAATTTTCCCCCTTTGATAGTTATGATGAGTAGTTCAAACCCTCGAAAGAGAGCGTCTGCGACCTTAATTTCCCTCTACCACCTCCTTGCTTTGAGAGATGTTACCGGAAAATTGGATAAAGCACGGCAACGACATTTTCCCGTCAATATTTCTAGCATTTTGGCCGCTCTAAGTCAAGCAAAGAGGCCGGTTTTTCGGGTGGAAAGACTTCGATTTCAGTATTCGATGTTTGTGGAAGGGGTTATGAAGAGGCCGGGACCCGGAACGTTAAGCGGCAGGTCTAGTCCATGAGAATGCGATAGCCGGACAACTCTTCGACCGCTTCGATCTTGTCCCGTAATCCGGTGCGGTCATATCGGCCGTATGCCTGCGAACTGCCAGAGAGATGCAGAAGCCTGTCGGCATCGTTTATCGCCCATATGCCGCCGCCGCGGACTTCCCATCCATTTTCGTGTATTTCGTAAAAATCGCCCTTCCCGTTATAATCTCCCCTGATTTTCAGTCGGGTGAAAAAACGCTCGACAATGTTGGCATGATAAACCGACAGCCCTTTCGGAGACAGAACGAGATATTCCGTGCCGTCGTTTCTGATCAGGACGAACTTGCCGAGACGCTTGTCCGGTACTGACGCTTTTCCGATGGCCCGGTAATAGATATCTGAATAGTCTAAAAGGATGAACACGAAGAAGGTCCCGGCACGATTATGACTACCTGCTTAATACCCGGGCGGCTTCCTTTGCGAAATAGGTGAGTATAAGGTCGGCGCCGGCGCGTTTTATCGAGGTCAGGATCTCGATCATCACGCGTTCTTCATCAATCCATCCCATCTTTGCCGCCGCCTTGATGACGGAATATTCGCCGCTCACATTATAAGCGGCAACAGGAAGGTCAACACTTTCTTTTACGTCGGAAATCACATCAAGGTAAGTCATCGCCGGTTTGACCATCACGATATCCGCGCCCTCTTCGATATCGAGGGCGACTTCCTTCAGCGCCTCCCTTCGGTTGGCGGGGTCCATCTGGTAGGAACGCCGGTCCCCGAACTGAGGGGTCGATTCGGCGGCGTCGCGGAAAGGACCGTAGAAGGCCGAGGCATACTTGGCAGCGTAGCTCATGATGGGCAATTCTTCATACCCCTCCGCATCGAGGGCCGCCCTAATCGCCTGCACCCTGCCGTCCATCATGTCGGAAGGGGCCACCATGTCGGCCCCGGCCCTGGCATGCGAGACCGCTTCTCTGGCGAGGAGTTCCAGCGTGGGATCGTTCTTTACATCCCCTTCCTCTATTATCCCGCAGTGGCCGTGGCTGGTGTATTCGCACATGCAGACGTCGGTGATAACGTACAACTCCGGCACCTTGTCCTTGATTGTCCGGATGGCCTTCTGGACCACGCCGTGGGGGTCGTAGGCCCCGGAGCCCGTTTCGTCCTTCTCTTCGGGAATACCGAAGAGTATTACCGCGGGGATGCCGAGGGAGTAAACCTCTTTGGCGTGTTTGACGATCCTGTCTGCGGACTCCTGGTAACACCCGGGCATGGAGCTTATCTCCTTCCGGACGTTCCTGCCGTAAGTGACGAAAAGGGGATAGATGAAATCGTTAGGAGACAGTGGGGTTTCCCTCACCATTCTCCTGACGGTCTCGTTTTTTCTCAGTCTCCTCGGTCTTACGACGGGAAACATTTATCCGCAGGAACTGCAGCCGGAGCCGCACGAAGGGGGCTCGTTGCTGTTTATGACAAACCCCTCTCCCTGGTCCGTTTTGACGTAGTCGATCTCTTTACCGCTCAGGCTCTGCGAGGCCTCTTTGTCCATGAAAACCTTCAGCCCGTTCTTCTCGACTGTTTCATCGTCTTCAGAAGCCGCCTGATCTATGTCAAGGCCGTAGCTCGGTCCGCAGCATCCGGCCCCGTGTATGAAAACCCTGAGCCCCCAGCCTTCCTTTCCTTCGGTCTTCAGAAGCTGCAAGGCCTTCTCCGCAGCCGCATCGGAAATTTTCAACACAATCCACCTCCATAAAACGTAGTTACACTTTAGAATAAGTTAAAAAAGGGCCGAAATGCAAGCAAACGCCGCCGCCGGTTTTTGAAATTGACAATAAATCGGCATAAGTTTTATTATATGGGACGACTTTGATTACAGTCTTTTTGACGTATTCAACGCCTAATGTAACCACGTGGTTAGTAGGCGTTTTTTTAGCATAAAATATTGTCGAGGCGAGGCTGAAATGTGCCGTTTGGCTGCGATAACATCTTCTGAATATGTTTCCCCGATGGAGCCCATTCTTGCCCTTGAGACCATGAAGGAAGGTCACGACGGCTCCGGGCTGGGCGTCATGATGAAGGACCTGGGCGGGGAATTTGAAGAATTGAAGGAATACCCTGTCCTGTCGGCCATCTGTTCCGATGCCGGCATGGAGGCGGTCGATGAATACATGGAGAAAAAAGGGTTCACGGTCAAGCATTCGTGGACGCCTTCGATAAAGGAAGTGCCGGGAGTCCGCAGAAGGGACCACTATTTTGCCCGGGCATACAGTTATCCCGACTCTTACGCCGGAAAACCGGACCGTGAAAAAGAAGACCTTCTTTTGAGAACGCGGCTTGAACTGAGGAGGATGGGACAGGCCGACGAATCGATTATCGTGTTCTCGTTCTATCCTGACATACTGTCGATCAAGGAAGTCGGAGACCCCCTTCAGCTCAGCGAATTCTTCAGTCTTGAAAAGTCTTCGCTGAAGGCGAGGATAGTAATGGCCCAGGGAAGGCAAAATACCAATTACGCGATTAACCTGTATGCCTGCCACCCGTTCTTCATCCAGGGGTTTTCGACCATGACCAACGGCGAGAACACAGCCTTTGTCCCGATAAGGGAGTATCTCATGAGCAGGGGATTCCCCGGTTATGTAGGGTATAACAGCGACAGCGAGGTCTTTACCCACATCCTCCATTACCTGGTCAGACAGCTGGGCCACCCTCTCTCCTATTACAAACACGTCATCACCCCCCTGAAGTCCTCCGAGATAGAGAAGAGGGAGGACAGACAGGTTCTGGACCTGCTGAAAAAATCCCTGCGCATGCTCTGTATCGACGGGCCGAACTGTGTGATAGGATTTACTCCCGACGGAGCCTGCTTTATGACCCAGGACTCCAAGAAGCTGAGGCCGGGCATGGTGGGAGGCGTGAAGGGCAGGTATGCGCTCATGTCGGAGGAATGCGGCGTGGACAGCGCTGTGCCCGACAGGGACAGATCGAAAGACATATTTCCGATGAAGTACGACATGGTGGTCGTCTCACCGGGGGCTGAGGAGGTAAGGGTTTGGAACCAGCTTCGCGATTAGACCACAATCATCAACTCTCAGTGAGAGAGTTCCCTTACATAATCAGGTGGAGGGACGACAGGTGCAAGAGGTGCGGCAAATGCACGGCCGTATGTCCTGTCAAGGCTATCGAGCCGTCCATAAAGATCATGAGAACAGTGACTTCGGAGGGCCCTGTGCCGGAACCGACGGCGACCAGGAAGATCACCTATGTCGTGGAACAGGTGACCGACATCAACCGCTACTGCACCGGCTGCGGGACGTGCACGCTTGTATGTCCGAACGAGGCGATAGAGCCGGAGTTGAATCCCCAGAACAAGTTCCTTCACTTTAAGAACAAGGGCGGGGACGCCTATAAGAGGGGCGGCAGGCGCAACGACCCGTCGATATCGACCCTCGACAGGCTCAAGTTTACAAGGATATCAATGCTGACCGACCCGGCCCTGGACGCGGGCCGTCATGAATTCAGGATACGTACACTTCTGGGGAGGAACCTGCCTCCGGAGCAACTTCCCCTGAAGGATATGGGCGGAAAGCTGGTTGTGGACAAAGACGGCATATTCGTCCCGCCCGTGCGCGAGATCTACCCGATCATGATAGGCAGCATGTCAGTGGGCGCACTTTCGCCGCCGATGTGGGAGGGGCTGGCGATGGGCATTACCTACCTCAATGAGGTGGAGGGAATGCCCGTAGTGATGTGCTCCGGTGAAGGCGGAATGCCCCCGAGGCTTCTGAAATCCAAGTTCCTCAAATATTTCATCCTGCAGATCGCATCGGGTTATTTCGGATGGGACGAAATCATCCATGCCCTTCCGGACATGGTAGAGGACCCCTGCGCGATAGAGATAAAATACGGCCAGGGCGCAAAGCCCGGAGACGGCGGACTCCTGATGGCCTATAAAGTACTCAAGCTGATCGCCGAGATCAGGGGTGTCCCGATGATGGTCGACCTCGCTTCGCCTCCGACCCATCAGACCAAATACTCGATCGAAGAGGCGGTGGCCAAGATGATCCAGTCGATGTCTATGGCCTGGGGTTTCCGTGTGCCGGTATATCCGAAGATTTCGGGCACGAAGACAGCGCAGGCTGTTCTTAACAACCTCGCACGGAACCCTTATGCAGCGGCCCTGAGCATCGACGGCGAGGACGGCGGCACCGGCGCAGCCTACAACGTTTCTATGGACAAGATGGGCCATCCCATCGCGTCCAACATCAGGGATTGCTATCTCGACCTTGTGAAGCAGGGCAAACAGAACGAACTGCCGCTGATAGCAGCCGGCGGGGTCGGCAAAAAGGGCAACCTTGCTGCCAATGCTGCAGCACTGATAATGCTGGGTGCATCGGCCGTTTCCATAGGCAAATATATCATGCAGACCGCGGCGCAGTGCTTCGGAGACGAATACAACAGGTGCAATCTTTGCAATACGGGGAGGTGCCCGAGGGGCATCACCACGCAGGACCCGAAACTTTACCGGAGACTGGATCCGGATAAGGTCGCCGAGCGCGTGGTGGAAGTCTTCAAGACGGCGGATACGGAACTGAGGAAGATATTTGCCCCCATGGGCAGGAGTACCGAACTGCCGATCGGGATGTCGGACGGCCTGAGCATAGGAGACCGCGAGATGGCGGAAAGGTTGCATATAGATTATGCGTGCTGAAGAAAGACAGGAAGTTCGGAAGCGGGGAAGATACGAAGGAGAAGGCGGACATGCTGAAAAAGTCCATAACTTCGGCAAATATTGAAAGCCGGCTCATGACAGAGACGCTGCTGTCTCCGTCATTCCCGCAGTTCTTGGACGGGCATCCACTGTTTCTGAAACATGGATGCCCGATTGAAGTCCTCGGGCATGACAGTATGAGGCTGGAGGTTGCAGGTGTTTGCCTGCGATATAGTTATGCGAATGAATAAAGTGACCATAAATGGAGAGTTCGACGGCAAGAGGATCCCTTCCCGGATCCTTGAAGAACATATCCAGCAGGCCGTGCAGGAAGGCGCCCGGGAGATGCTGGTACGTGCCGAAGGGCAGCACGGTATAGGCGGTCGCATCTGGCCCAGGGGCGAGAGGGTGAGGATAACCGTTGAGGGTCCCGTCGGCCAGCGTATCGGCAGCATGGGGATGGAAGGGACGGAGATCCTTGTCAAGGGAAGCACCTCCGATGACGCGGGCTGGCTCAACTGCGGCGCAAAGATAACGGTGCTGGGAGACGTGACAAACGGCGCTCACAACGCCGCGGCCCAGGGCATCCTGTATGTCCAGGGGAGCGGCGGAGCGAGGTGCGACACCATGACCAAGAGGAACCCCCGGTTCGAACCCCCTCAGTCCTGGTATTTCAGGAGTGTGGGCGACTCCTTCGCAGAGTTCAAGGCGGGGGGTATTGCTGTAGTCTGCGGTGTTGATTCGCGTGACGTCGACAGCGTGCTCGGCTACAGGCCCTGCGTGGGGATGGTCGGAGGGACGATATACTTCCGCGGCAATATCAGCGGATACAGCGAGCGCGACGTAAAACTGCTGGAACTCACTCCACAGGACTGGGAATGGCTGAAGGGCAACATGAAGGATTATCTGAAGGCCATTGACAGGGAGCCTCATTACCGGGAGCTTACCCGCTCGTCAGATGAATGGAAGAAACTGATCGCCTACACGCCTGCCGAAAAAAAGGCATTTCCGAAGAACCGGTTGTCGACCACTGATTTCAGAAAGGATGTCTGGGAGAAGGGAGTCGGGGAGGGGGGAATCTTCGGCCCTTATATCACACACGAACAGACGCTTCTCCCGTATATCACGACCGGTGTGGAGAGGCGGAACAGGCCTGTCTGGAACAATGAAAAGTATCTGCCTCCCTGTGCCTACAACTGCCCTACCCATATACCTTCCCACAAGAGGGCGACTCTCATAAGACAGGGGAAGATGAAAGAGGCAATGGATCTGGTCCTGAGATACAGCCCGCTGCCGGCAACCGTCTGCGGTCAGATATGCCCCAATCTCTGCATGCAGAGCTGCACCAGGGGACAACTCGACCAGCCCCTCAATATTAGGGAACTTGGAAATCTGGCGCTCAAACTGCCCGCCCCGAAACCGGCTAAAAAGACGGGCCACAGGATAGCGGTGATCGGCGGCGGACCGGCTGGTCTTTCAGCTGCCTGGCAGCTCGGGCTGAAGGGACACAGCGTTGATTTATATGAAGCGGAGCGCAAGCTGGGCGGGAAGATAGAACTCTGTATCCCGAGAGAGCGTCTCCCGCACAAGGTCCTCCTGAAGGAACTGTCCCGTTTCAAAGAGATAGGCGTGACGGCTCACATCGGAAGGAAGATCAACCAGAAGGCTTTCGAGAGAATCTATAAGGCGCATGATGTCGTGGTAGTGGCCTGCGGCGCCCATAAGCCCAGGAAGATAGAATTCCCCGGTTCAGATGACGTCATGTCGGCGATAGATTTCCTGAAGGGCATAAATTTCGGGAAGGACGTCGTGCTCAAGGGCAAGAGGGTCGTTATCATAGGCGCCGGAAACGTCGGGATGGACGTTGCTTCCCAGGCGTTCAACTGCGGTGCGGCCTCTGTGACCGCGGTCGACATCCAGAAGCCCGCGGCCTTTGGAAAGGAGATGGAGCTTGCGAAGGAGAAGGGGACCGGGATAATATGGCCGAAGGTGGCGAAGAAATATGACAAGAAGGCGAAGAAGATCTTCTTTAAGGATGGTACGTTCCTCGATGCCGATATGGTGATCATGTCGGTCGGTGAAGTGCCGGTCCTGGATTTCCTCCCTCCGGCCATCCATGCAGAAAGAGGATGGATCACCGTTGACGAACTCGGCAGGACGTCCGATCCGAAGGTCTTCGCCATCGGGGACGCGACCAGGCCCGGGCTGGTAACTCATGCTATCGGACAGGGAAGGACCGCGGCCGACGTGATCCACTCGGAATTGATGCATTACGATTACATGCCGGAGGTGAAGCAGGTCATCCCTTACGAGAGCATCAAGACCGAATACTATGAGGTCTGCCGCCGCGAGGAATTCGAGGCGAAGCAGGAGGCGGGCCTTTGCATGTCCTGCGCCACCTGCCGCGACTGCCACATGTGCGAGGCCACATGCTACTGGGACGCTATAAGCAGGGTCGAGCACAACGACGGCTCCTACGAGTACGTGGTGGACGACGAAAAGTGCATAGGCTGCGGGTTCTGCGCCGGTATATGTCCCTGCGGCGTCTGGGAGATGGTCGAAAACATCTGACGTAGTCCTCTGAGCGCGTGCACTAACCTGGCCGGGCGGACAGCTCAACGCCCTCTTGAATTTCTACTTTTTTTGTTAACAGTCGGTTTAAATGCCGGTTTGGAGCCCGTGATTTTCAGGTTCTATCTTCTTAGAAATAATCAGTCCTGTTTTTTACCTATAGAAAAAGAGCCGACCTAATCCAGGCGCGGGCAAAATTAAATAGTATAACAAATCATGTACAAAAAAGAACCTGTCAGAAATGACAGGTTCTTTTTTTGTTTCTGATAGTGTAT
>JARRRI010000037.1:0-15641 GCA_037380845.1 Candidatus Sulfobium sp.
CTGAGCTTCTCGATCCTGGCCTGCCTTTCCTTTTCCAGCCAGGACCGTCTTGAAATTACAATGTTTTTGCCGTTTTCTTCGTGTTCCAATATATTGAAAGGGAAGGTCCGCCCCAGGTAAACACCGCCTTCACGGCCACCCTTTAAATCGATCTGGGAAAAAGGGCAGAAGCACCTGACGCCGCCGACAGACACCTCGAAGCCCCCTTTTACCTCACGTTTGACCTCGCCGTTGACCGGCACACCGGCCTCGAAGGCGTCGCTGATGGCCTTCAGTGTCACTGCCGAGTATCCGTTGACCAGGGTAGTGAGCCTCCTGATGCCGTCCTGCACGGATACAAAGAAGGCCTCAACTACATCTCCCTCTTTTATCCCGGGAACGCCTTCTTCGCCGGCAAACTCTCCTATGTCTATCGAACCTTCTGTCTTTCCGCCCAGATCGACGTAAACTGAATCCCCTGAGATACTCACGACCCGGCCCGTGACCTTCTGGCCGCGGGAAAGCCTCTCCGAGGGATCTCCGCTCTTCTCCAGCAAAACGGCGAAGTCTTCCTCTACGTCAGTCTCGTCACCTCCTCTGCCGATTACGTCCACTGAATTGTTTCTCTCTGTCTCGTCAAACATTTGATTACCTCTCAACAAAATAAAGTCCCTCGCACCTCATCTGCAGATTATGGATTCTAGACTGCGCAGGGCCGGATACTCATGACCTTAGAGTGTAAAAGATTTGGGAGTCGCGAGTCAAATGCATAGTTGTCCGGTCAACGACTTTTAGCATATACTAAAGTTACGGTGGCAGAAAAAATTATTCTGAAAAAGAACCCCTGCCCAGACTGCACTTTCTGCCAGTACTGCAGCAAGACCCGGTGCAGCATGTGCCGCCCAGGGGAGCGTAAAGAGGGCAAAAAAGGGAGGACAGGGGAAAAGAAGGCGCACACACCTCTCTTCCGGCGATATTGATGTCACCGGAAACAGCGACAGTGCCGGGACTATGTTACCCGAGTTCACGGAGCTTCTTTTTCGCCCTGGCATTGCCGGGGTCGATCAATAGCGCGTGTTTGTATTCTTCCATCGCCCTGTATCGTATGCCGGCCCTCTCATAGGCCTCTCCGGCCGCCAGCCTTATGTTGACATCTTCCGGCAAGGCATCGACCGCCTTTCTCATGACCATAACCGCCTCATCCGGCATGTTTTTCTTCACAAAATACCGGTAGACATGGAAAAAATATGACGGCCTCAATTCCCTCTCATTACCGGCATAACCGAGGGCCAGGAGGTATTCCTTTTTCGCAAGGTCGTCCCGGCCGGTCTGGCTGAGGTAATCCGCAAAAGAAAGGTGCGGCGCGACCCTCTCGGGAAGTGAGCCGCGAATGTCTTTATCGTCCAGGCCGTACAATATAAGGAAGGTTATGTACTCTCCGGTATCCTGCGGTTCGAGTGCAATTGCCTTCTTTATATAACCGAGCCCGGCGTCTTTTTTGCCCCGAGCTATGAGCCATGAGGAATAAACCTTGTATCTCGCGGGATTGCTTATGTCGCAGTCAATGCCCGCCCGTAAAAGCCTGTCTGCCTCCCCGCCCTTCCCCAGATCTGAAAGCGCAAGTCCGAGGGTCTGCAGATATTCGGCGTTCGTCGTGTCCAGGAGCACCGCATTCCTGTACTGGACCAGGGCCTGCTCCTTGTTAGAAGAAAGCCATTCGGCATTGGCTATCTCATAGCGGTACTCAGCCTCGAGCGGATCGGCGCCGGCGGCCCTGTAGGCCTCACTCTTTACACGGGAAAGGTCCTCACCTGCGATACGGGATTCCGGCCTGCCGTTTTGCATGAAAGGAGAGAAGTATCTCCCGGCCAGTATGCCGACATTGAATGTCAGACCGCAGGCCAGAAGCGCCAGGGCGGAGACCGCGAATATCCGCCCATGGCGAGACTCCTTCCTTGCGAGAAGTGTGCCTTCTTTCGTCCCGTTTCTCATCCTCGTGTGCGCTGCGGACACCGTCAGCCCGGCAAGGAAGAAGAAATAGAGGCCGTTGGCCCCTGTCTGAAGATTAAAATCTGCCATGCTGTGGATCAGTATGGAAACCAGGCCGGTGAGGCCGCCCGCCAAAAGATAGATGGAATACGGCTCTCTCCTTTTCATGAAAGTCCTCAGAGACCGGTATAAAACAGCCAGCAGGAACCATCCCATAAGCGCACATGCAACGATGCCGCCGTCAGTCGCCAATTCCATAAAGTCATTATGGGCATGTTCGAGCGGACCCGCCGCCGCTATTGAACGGTATCGGGGATAAATATCTGCAAAGGTGCCGAACCCGGTACCCGTCAAGGGGAACTGTCTGACGATGTTGACGCAGTCCCGCCAGATGTCGAAGCGCAAATTGGAAATAGCTCCCTGCCCGTCCCTCAGATTCCTGAATTTCTCCAGTATCGGCCCCCAGCCGAACCAGCCGGACGCCGAAAGAATAAAAGCCAGAATAACAATAATTACAAGGGCCCTGTTGCTCCTCTTCCTCTTTTTTGCGACCAGCAGACAGAAGAATATCATTGACAGACTCAGGCTTATGATGCCGCCCCGGGAAAGGCTGAGGAAGACGGAAGTAGCGATCAGCACCGACGACAGCCCCAGCAGGATGTGTACGTTTGTGCCCTTCTGGTTGAATGCCTCGGTCATCCTTTCGCGAAAAGACCCGTATTCGGTGTACGGTCTGCTCAGCAGAAAAAAACCGAAGACGACCGGAAAGATCATCTCCATCAGACCGGCGTAATGGTCCCTGTTGACGTAGGGTCCGAAGGGCGTCCCCGGATATGTCAAACCCCTCAGCCAGTAGATTTTGCCATTCGGGATAATATACTGGAGTATGGCAAAGAAGGCGACCACTGATCCCAGCAGAATCACGGTAGAAACCGTCTTCTTCAGCATCTCCTTCCTCGCCAGGACCTGGACGGTGATGAAATAGGCGGCAGCGTAAGACGTAAACCTGAAGAACTCTGAAACAGTGGCCTTCCTGCAGATTGAAATAGAACCCCATCCCGCATGGCCGCCTGTCCATGCCGTCTCCCGGTACAGGGACCAGGCACCCGGCGACAGGAGCTTCAGGACCGGCGGAGGAAGGGGGATGATCTGCACTATCGCGTACGACAGAAACAGCAACAGAGGGACGGTACCCGGGACTTCCCGTAATGGCTTCCCGGTGAGGACACTTCTGAAAAATATCAGACACAGCGCAAGAACGGAAGCCGACTCCATCACTGTCAGAGACCATTGTTCGACGGTCCCGAAGGCGAGGGGGGAAAAGATCAGGAGAAAGACAAGAATTCTTTGGACCGTAACGTTCATCGAGACGTGAGCCCCATTCCCCTCAAAGTTACTCTTCGGCTGTTTCCAGGTCAAACGTTTCCCGGCCATCTGCCGCTACATGATGTCGTATCTGTTTTCTCCGTCAGCCGCGTAATAGTAATTATGATAGCGCGAATAATAGTACTTGTTCTTTTTCAGGTCGAAGGCGTTGATCACCACCCCGAAGACATTGGCATTAAGGTCGGCGAGCGACTTCAGACTCCTGCCCAGTACTTCGTAAGTGGTCTTTCCCGCCCTGGTAACGACTATAGAGCCGTCCAGGACCTTGCCCAGGATAAGGCTGTCGACTACCGTGAGGATGGGCGGCGAGTCCCAGATTACTATATCGTATTCCCGGCCCAGCAGGCCCATCATCTCCACAAGCTTTCCGGAACCGAGAAGTTCGGACGGATTGGGGGGGACAGGCCCCGAGGGGATAACCTGAAGGTTCGGAAGAGGGCCTACACGTATGATATCCATGTCGGAGGCTCCGGCCAGGTATGTGCTCAGTCCCTTCGAGTTGTCCATCCTGAAAACTTTGTGGACACGCGGTTTTCTCAAATCCGCATCGACCAGGAGCACCCTGTACGCCGACTGGGCGATCGCCGCCGCCAGATTTATTGAGGTGACTGTCTTGCCCTCTTCGGGTCCGGCGCTGGTCACGAGTATGTGCTTGGGCGGTTTCTCGGCTGAAGAAAGCAGGAGGCACGTCCTGATAGCCTTGTAATTCTCGGCGAAGGTCGAAGTCGGGTTGTCGACCACGGCGTTTTCAATCGGCCTGTCGTTAGAGGGGAAAAGTGGGATGAGGCCGAAAACCGGCACGCCGAACCTGGCCTCGACTTCCTCCGGCGATTTGACGGACTGATCGAGATATTCAACGAAAAACGCCATGCCGAAGCCCCCGAATAATCCCACGATTATTCCGAGCAGGACGTTGAGGGTCTTCCGCGGTTTCACGGGTGAAGCGGGTGTACGGGCCTTTTCAACGATCATCACATTGGCAGTCTGGATCTGTTCGGTGATATTCTGCTCCTTTATCCTCTTGATCAGTGCCTCATAGAGCTGTCTGTTGGTCTCGACCTCCCTGTTGATCATGTCGTACTCAATGAATTTTTCGTTGAGGTTGATGGCGTGACCCTTGGCCTCGGAAAGCATCCTTCTGAGGTTGTTCTCGTTGGACCTGGCCAGATCGTATTCATTTTTTATCGAGTCGATTACCCGCTTTATCTCCTGTTCCTTCTTTTCCTTCAAAACGTTCAGGTCCTCACGTGCCCGGATCATGAGGGGGTGCTTCTTTCCGTATTTCTGCGAAAGGTCCATGATCTTCTGCTCCGCCTCCAGTATCTGCTGCCGAAGGGACTGGAGGGTCGGGTCATCAGCGATGGCAGACACCGTCTCCGCCTTTCCAGGATGGCTGGAGACCTCCCTGACCTGGTTATACAACGTCTCCATCTCCTCCCGCCTGGTCTGTGCCTTTACGAGCTGACTGTTGAGCTGCGATATCTGTTCCGGAACGATAGCCATTTTGTTCTGGATGGTAACGAGGTCCTGGCTCTTGATATACTTCTGGAGCGCCCTCTCGGAGTCGTCGAGCCTCTTCTTCTCTTCTTCAGCCTTCTTGGTCATCCACTGAAGCGTATGTTTGGTGGAACCCATATTCAAATCCAGAAGCTCATCTATGTATGCCTTCGCCACCGTGTTGGCAACGGATTTTGCCAGCCCGGGATTAGTTGATATATAATTGACAGTGACGATCTTGCTGTTTTTCACTGGGTCGACGGATATACCTGCACTGATGGTCTTTGCAAGCATGTCCTCTCTGCTCTCCTCCTCCGAGCCCGAGGGCTTCTCCTCCTTCTTTCCGAAAATCACTGACGAGAGGTCCCTGAACCATCCGGAAACCGCGTCCACCATTGAAAACCCGCTGTCCGGCCCCTTCATAAGAGAGCCATAAGTCTTTTCAAGGTCGAGCATCCGGACCACCCTTCTTGCCACCGGTATGCTTTTTATTATCTGATACTGGGTCTCGTAAAAGTCGGGGTCATAAGGCATATATCCGTAATTCGTCATAAGGGGTACGGACTCCCTCTTCTCGATGAGGACCTTGGTCGATGCCATATAGACCGGCGTGGCAGAAAATGTGCCTATAAGAACAACCGTAAAAACCACGATAAAAAAGGTATAGACCGTATACCTTCTCTTATCGATGACCCTCAGGTAGTCCCGTAAATGAATCTCTCTCTCTTCCATCTCCCCTTGTATGACTAGAAGAAACTCTCGGGTACGACGATGACGTCGTCCGGCAGCACGGTCTGGTCCATTTTCACATCTTCTATTACGTCGTCTTTCCCGTTTTCATTTCGTATGACCTTCACCCTTCCGGTCGACGCCTTATCAGTAAACCCTCCTGCCATGGTTATCGCCTTCAGTACCGTTGTCCCCTCCTCGAATTTGTATGCATCGGGTTTCCTGACCTCGCCCGTCACATAAAAAACTCCGGCCTTGGGTATGTAAATACTGTCGCCGTCCACAATGGGGATGTCCTGCGAAGTATCACCCATCTCTATCAGGCGCTTGAGATCGATTGTGATGATTTTTTCCTTCTTACCGGCAGAACCCGGCTTCCTCTTGACTATCGCCTTGTCGCCGGCATCCTTGGTCAGATCACCCGCCTTCGAAAGGACTTCGAGGAAGGTCGTATAACCCTTGAGTTCATACAGGCCAGGGTTCTTTACCTGGCCCATGATAGTCGCTTTCTGACTTCTGAACTCTTTGATAAATACGGTAACCTGGGGCAAGACAATATAACCGTCGGAAAGCAAGCCGGCTATCTTCCGCGACACCTCGGATACTGTGAGTCCTGAAATCTTGACATGCCCTATGAGCGGAAAGATTACGGTCCCCTCACCGCTCACGCGCACCGTGGTAGTCAGATCGGGATGGTCATATACCGTTATCTGAAGAACGTCGCCTTCCCCGACGATATAATCCTGAGCGGCCACGGGACGACATATGGCCAGGATGAAAACCAGAAATCCGATGATCCCAATCGACTTCATATCCTAGACTTATACATAATCCTCAGTTAGTATACTTAAAGACCGTCACAATTATAAAGGAATTTATCAAAAAAACGGAAATGTTTGTCCCTGAAGGGGGGGCGCAGGCATGAGGCCGCCGCCGGCCCCGACATCTCAAGAGGGTTACAAGGACCCCGTAACCCTGAAGAATATCGTGTTGCTCACGAAATCGAAATCGGCATAGGAGGAGTCGCGCCTGGTGTATACATACCCGACACTGCTTCTGAGCCATTTCTGGAACTCATACTGCAGGCCTATGGCCGCCTGATATATGTTGTTCTCTATGTCAGCAGTATTCCCTTCCGCTGAAACAATGCCTTTATATCTCTCGTTGATGTAGAGAAGGTCTGCCAGGCCGGTGATCTTCGAAGTAAAGAGCTGCTGGTACTTGGCTCCTATCTGGTTGGTTATTGTATACAGGGATGTCTCCACGTTGGTCTCATCCGTCTTCCTGAAGCCTGTTACCGTCAGAGAAGTCTTGGGGGTGAACTGATGCTTCATCCGGGCCTCCGCTATAAACGTATTTACCTTTTCTGAAGAGCCTGTAAAGTCTTTGACGCCGTAGCCGGCCTTTACCATCCCCTTTGATTTCGCCGTTATGTCCCATTGGACACCGGCCAGAAAATGATGTTCGTCACTGTCGAGGCTGGGATCATTGACATATGAAATGTCGATAAACCTGTACTCTGCAAACGCAGCAGTCTTGGTCTTGAACCTGTAAAAAACATACCCGGAAAAAGAGTTGTCGGTCCGGTCCCTGAACCTGTTCCTCAGGTCATCGTAGCGGGTTATGAAGTTGGAATAATCCAGCCGGAGACGCAACCGGTTGCCGGTATCGACATATGCAGCGGCCTCAAAAAGATTATTGTAAAACTTGTCGACCTCTCCCGGAGCGGTCGATATGTTCAGCCCCCTGGTTTCAAAGGATTTCACGAAAAGGTCGACAACATCGGCCGAAAATTTGTTGCCGTTATACTCGAAGCTCCCGTATCCGGTATGGCTGAGGGTATTCCTGTAAGGAGAATTGGCAGACGGCAAAGGGATATCGGCCCGATACAGAAAATAGGTCTGATACCTCCTCAGGACCTCCGGTTTGTACCTCGTGAAGATCAGCCCGCCCGGCATGCGGTTGGCCGTGTCGTCGATCACCAGGCGCTTTTCGGTAACCCGGGGCAGTGAAAGCCATATCTCGGGCGACAGTATTGTGCTCAGATTCGTCTTTTTATTGTCTTTTGTCGCAAAGGCGTTGTCCGTGTATATCTCAGTAACCGACAGGGAGGGGTGAAAGTAACTCCCTCCCCTTCCGAATATATCCCTGTAACTTCTCATGGTGCCGACCGGGCCTTCTTCCCGCTGCAATCCTTCCGGTGTGCCTTCATCTCCAGCCTCGCTCAGAAGGAAATAGCAGTTCAAGTTCGCAGGCGCCCCACCCCTCTCACCTTCAACAATACCGGCATGGGAAGCGATTGCATGGAAAAAGAAAGAAAAAAACAAGATAGCTAACACGATTTTTTTCATAATTTCCCTGATATTCTTGACAAAGAAACTGGTATTGTCAAGCAAAATCGGGACATTCCAGGGAGACTCTTCACGTCTGTGCGCAAGGCTTCCAACTTAACATTCAGTTCAGCCACGCCAAGCAGATGTCGTGACATCTGCTATCTAGCCTGCCTCATCCGTAAACTTCAAAAGCAGTATTCTGACATAGGGCTGGACAAAGATTCCGAGCGGTTTCTCCGCTTTACGTTCATAAATAGTCCAGATTAAAAAGTCGACGGACTGATGGGAGGGTCGGGGTTAGGCTTCGGGATAGGATCGAAAGGCGCAAGAGTGTTTTCCGGCGGGTCGGAGGCTTGATGTTCAGTTTCAAAAAAGCTGAGGCTCACTCCCGCCCGCTGCAGGCTTGCTGCCACGGCAACGGAATTTACTCCGGCGTCCACAGCGCATCTTGAAACAACGTCGGATGTAGTACCTGCTTCCAGGGCGCCCGAAATTATCTCCTTCAGGTTCCCGCCACCGTCTATGGCACATTTGACCACCAGGCACGGCTTGTTGCCAAGTTCTATAGCAGTACTGACAACTTCCCTGTCGTTTATGCCCTGCTCGATCGTCACCTCTACGGCTCTGCAAATATCCGCTCGTCCATTATTTTCATAAAGCCTGTCCTTTGTGTCCTTACTGGCGAAGGCTGGAATGGAGAAGATAAGAAAGAATATCGCGGCAGCGATACACGAGACAGAACTCTTACTAATAGCTGTTTTCCCGCCTTTCATTCCGCCTTAATTATTCCAAAAAAGCGCCCTTCTGTCAAGATCAACGGGGATAAACCGAATGCGGGATACGGGTGAGAATACCTCAAGGTCTCACACCTCCCTTCCGTTGCTGGCATTAAGAACACCGGGGGTGCAGTCATGTAGCTTCCTGTAAAGGCTGTTCTTCCCGAGAAGCTCCCTATGTGTCCCTCGCTCCACTATCTCTCCCTTATCCAGAACCAGTATCGTGTCGGCCATGTCTACCATTGAAAGCCGGTGGGCTACGATGAATGTGGTCCTGTCGGCGGCGAGTTTGTTTATCGAGTCCTTGACCAGCGCTTCCGTCCGAGGGTCCAGCGAAGAAGTCGGCTCGTCAAGTATAAGTATAGCCGGATTTCTCAGAAATGCCCGTGCGATCGAAATGCGCTGTCTCTGTCCTGCCGAAAGCCGGACCCCGCGTTCACCCACTTCAGACTCATATCCGTCGGGAAACGCCTCGATATCGTCAGCAATGTGTGCCAGCCTCGCGGCCCGGACAACATCTTTTTTCGCGGCAAATGGGCTGCCGTGCTTTATGTTGTTCTCTATGGTGTCGTCAAACAGGAAGACCTCCTGGGACACGACGCCGACCTTCCCTCTGAGCCATCTCGGGGACATCTCCCGGATATCGCGACCGTCCAGATATATGGCCCCCTGCTGCGGAGCCTGGAACTTCAGAAGGAGGTTCACCAATGAGGTCTTGCCCGCCCCTGTGGGTCCCGCAAGGGCAATAATCTCGCCCGGTCCCGCCGAGAAGTTTGTGTTCCTGAGGACCGGCCTGCCCTCTTCATACCAGAAGGAGACGTTGTCGAATGTGATTTCACCCCTTATTTTCCCCGGGTCACCAACGTCCCGTATATCATCTTCTTCAGTAAATTCCGGAATGAGGCTGAAAATCTCCTTAAGCCTCTCCATGGATGCAAAGGCCGGCTGGATCGACATGTGGAAAGTCAATATGCTGTTCAATGCGCCTGCAAGAAGAACTGCATAAGACGTGAAGGCAACGTAATCTCCGATGGTCAGCTGCCTTTGCAAAACCTCATTGATACCAACCCACATGATTACCAGATTGGCTGCAAACAGGGAACCGGCCGAAGCATAATTCGAAAAAAGAGAAAGAAACATCGCCTTTATCCTTTTATGGACAACAGCCCTCATACCGCTTGAGACCTTCTGCCCTTCCCGTTCTTCGGCGGTATTCGCCTTGATGGTCTCCACTCCGGACAAGATCTCCTGTAAGTCGCCTGAGACGCGGGCACTCGTTTCGCGTTCCTGGAAACTGACATCCCTGAGCCTTGAGCCGAAAAAATAGTTTATCATCAAATAGAGAGGTAAAGCGGCGGCCAGTATGAGCGACAGTTTGAAGCTGAGTGCGAAAACTATTACTATGCCGAAAAAGAAATAGAACGCCTTGGAAAAAACCTGGGCAATGCTTTCGGAAAACAACATCTGAAGGACGTATATATCGTCTGACACCCTCGACATCAGGTATCCCGTCCGCTGTCTCTTGAAAAAAGGCACGGGGAATCTCAGGAGATGATCGAACAGGGTTGTCTGGATATTGAAGGTAACCTCCTGCTGAAACCTCAGCGCCAGGTACTTCTGGATGATGCCGGTTATTCCGGCCGCTATACCGATTGTCAGTACGGCCAGGACCACAAAAGTCAATGCTTCGGGCGCGTGCCTGACAGGGTCCGATATATCAGAGAGGCCGAGAATCCGAAGAAAATGTCCGACCCCGTGGAGGTCCTTTTTCAGGACCACAAAATCTATCAGGACCTTGCCACTCAGCGGTAGCAGTGAACTGAAAGCGGTGGCAACAAGGGATAAAACAAGGACTGCGAGACCGGTCTTCCACAAAGGCCTCACAAATCTGCCGAAGAAAAGAACATCCCGGTATCCAAACTCACCACCCCGGCGTTCGGGCCTCTCCAGGATGTCCCTCAGATATGCCGTTGCTTTACGAAGTTGCGTCACCGGTTATTTTCCAAAATTCCTGTTAATAAGCATACAATTTTTGTACATCCGAAAGCGAGTGGATGGTCCGGCGAACCGAGCATAATCGCAAACAAATCCTGCCACAGTATTTGCGCGGCAAGGCACATCAAAGGAAAATTTACGCCATCAATTAGGGCCCGGTAGGCAGAAAAATTCTGCCCCCCTTAATCACACAAGAGCTCCATAGCCAAAGTCGGCCAAGTCCAAAAAAGAAATGTTCTCAGTGAACGTATACCGCTTATCATCATTTTTTTGCGAACTAAGTTTTTGTCTTGGCAGAAGGGCGGGTATATTTTGACTTTTTACGGCCGTTTGTCTATTCTAAATTGTGAAAATATCGGTGGATACAATTTTCAAAAAAAGCGAAAATGTTGTCTTTAGAAAAATACAGGATGAATACATCCTTGTGCCTATCGTCGCCTCTGCTGCTGATGTCGATTCGATCTTCAATCTCAATGAGACGGGTGCCGCAGTCTGGGAGAGAATTGACGGTGTGAAGAAACTGTCTGACATAATTGAAGATATCAAGGCGGAATATGAAGGCGAACGAAAGGAGATAGAAGATGACGTAATGGCGTTTGTCGGTAGAATGGTAGAAGAAAAGTTGATTGAAGCGTGATGAGCAACGTTTCTTACGCATATTTCAGCGCGAAAGTGCATTCCGGCACTTCAGATAAGCGCATCCCGCTCGACGCAAGCATCGACCTCACCTACCGGTGCAACAACAAGTGCGTCCACTGTTACTGCAATCTCCCCGAACGCGACGTCACGGCAAAAAGCAATGAGCTGAATACGGAAGAGGTAAAGAAGCTGTTTGACGGCCTCGCGTCGTTAGGCACTCTATGGCTCCTGATAACCGGGGGAGAGCCCCTCCTCAGGGAAGACTTCGAGGAGATTTATATTTATGCAAAAAAGAAGGGGTTTCTCATCACTTTCTTTACGAACGGAACCCTCATCGAAGACAAGACCGTTCGGCTTCTGACGAAATATCCTCCTTTCGTGGTCGAGATTTCCCTTTATGGAGCTGCTGAGGATACGTATGAAAAAGTTAGCCGCGTAAAAAGGTCTTATCAACGGTGCATGGAAGGGATAAGAAGAATCATTAACGCCGGCATAAGGCTTAGACTCAAGTCCATGGCTATGACAATCAACCGGCATGAGATTGATGCAATGGACAGGATGGCCCGGGAACTGGGGTGCCAGTTCCGGTTTGACCCCATAGTCAGTAAACGAATTGACAAGAATGCTTTGTCAGACCCTGCGAAATATCGAATCTCTCCCGAAGACGTCGTGCGCCTCGATAAGGCATATCCGAAGCGTATGGAGGGATGGAAGCGATTTTGCGATAAATTTGTTGGAGAACAGAACAGGGACAACAGACTCTACAAATGCGGCGCAGGTATCGGCGCCATTCACGTCGACCCTTACGGGGATGTAAGGGGCTGCATGACGATGAGGGGGGATGGTTTTTCAATAAGGGAGCACGACCTGGGGTGGATTTGGAGGGAAGGCATACTTTCAGTAACCACCCGAAAGAAGGATTTCTTCCTTCCCTGCGATGACTGTCATCTCGCGAATCTCTGCGGGCAGTGCCCGGCATGGTCAATCCTTGAAAGCGGGGACATGAGAAAAGAAGTTGCATATTTATGTGAAATTGCAAAAATAAGGAGCAGGAATTTTGAATTTATCAAACCAGAACGAGGGGAGAAAAGATATGGGAAAGAAGAAATGGTCAAAGCCTGAGTGTCAGAAGATAAAACTGGTTGTGGAGGAAGCCGTAATAACCGGGTGCAAACATGGCCACGATTCCGGCCCCGGAACAATTTGTGCAGGCGGAGCGCTATGCAGAACCGGTGCGAGCTAATCCCTCGCTGAGAAGAAAAATAACGAGAGGCACAGACTCTTTTTTTATCTCTGAGGGTAATGTGTAATGTTCCCTCGTTTCAGGCACCTTAAAATGCCTGAATTGTTGCCATAGGCAACGAGTTATCAAACTAACAACGTTAAGTCACTAAGCTTCTCACGTAGTTCACAACAGAAGAATCATTAACAAATTCAAGCTCATAGCATTCTTTTTCCTGGGCAACCAGTGTACAGAAGTCCAAAGAAAACTCCATCCCCTCCCTGTTCCAGAAGGTTGGGAAGCACCTAACCAAAAGCCTGTTGACAGCGTCGGTTTTAGAAATTGGAATCGCCCTGTTCTCCTTGCCGTGCCTGATGAAAAATATTTTCTCTATCGGGACCCCTATGTTTTTATGCATCTCTGCAGTCCCGTGCCATGGGGTACCGAATGCCGAGAGTTCATTGCTGAATTCTCGAATTATAACCCTTTCGTCCGTCAAAACGTCCGCTCCACCATCTTGCTGCCAGATTTCTGACATCGTTGACTTGCCCGCGCCTGATACGCCTGCAAAGAGATATCCTCTGCCGTTTAAAGAAATACAAGCGGAATGGAGAATTATTCCGATTTTGTTAATATTAATGTGGCCGGAGACAGCTAGATCGCCAAGGGGATATTCGAGGGGGGCGAGTATACCTTCGTCATTGGGTCTTGCATAAATTATGAAGTCAGTAAATTCCCTGTCGGCCTTTATCATCCTATAAGGCTTAACTTCTCTCAAAGCTGCTTGTAAAGAGATTAAGTAGCCAGGTTTATTATCATCTTTAAGTATTGTCCATAAACCGTCCGGACCGGATGTGAATATCTTTCTCGACGATTCCGAGGAAGGAAAAGGGGACGTTGTATTCAGCCGGAACTGAATGTCCGGCAATTCAAAGGTCCCGGCGGCAAATGACTCAAGAGCCGCATCCAAAAATATTTTATACTCCTCCGGATTGGATTCAAGGGAAATTTTCAATTCTCCGATACTAAAGAATCTCCTCATTGTATTACTATGCCAAAATATATACGTGATTTTCAAAGCCTGTTACTGAACTGATAAAATAATTGGGAATAGGAACGAGGATTGAAGAAGGTTAAAGAAGTTCACAAAAAACTATTGGAGGAAGGATTTGATATTCGTATCAGTAGCCTTGGCTCGTCAATGTTTCCTCTGATTGCGACAGGTGACAAGATCACCATAAGCCCGGAGAAAAGCTTCGTCGTCGGAAACCTTATCGTATTCACGAGAGGTGAACAGATGGTGTGTCACAGGCTTGTAAAAGTTTTCGAGAAAGGGGGCATCAAATATTATCAAGCCCGGGGGGATTCATTTTTTTGCCTTGATGACCCGGTAACATCGGACCAAATACTGGGAAGGGTGACGAAGATCGAGAGAGAGAACGTCTCGGTCTTGAGAAGAATCCTGCTTTTTGTCCATCCAGTACTCAGGTTCAGCAAGATAAATGCATTTGTTATAGCAATCCTGATAAGACTCAAAGCATTCCTTCCATCGCCCCAATCCCATTAATTCATGAACCGCCCGATGGAGACTCTGGGCCGGATTTACATTTTCGGTTAATAAAGCGCCTGTTTCGGATGGAGAGGCCACCGGTCTGAAATATGGCAATCCGTTGGAAAAAATCAGGATTTCTGAAACAATGACCATCGCAGGTCGTTGATTCCAAGGCTTCGAAAACAACCCGCTAAGTCTGTGATCCTGGCTCCCATGAATAAGCATACAATTCTTGCACATCCGAAAGCGAGTCCGGGACGGTCCGGTGGACTAAAGATAATGCACCGCCAGGGTTAAGACGTCGAGGGGCAAGCCGGTCTGCCGATACGGTCAATTATTTCGTTCTGGTCAGATCAGGCGGCAGCTATTTCACAGTTGTCTTGCTGCCTACCAGGACCGAACATCCGGCATGGCCCAGTGTCCTTCTGGACACGCTTCCCAGCATTCCCCTGATCCCCCTCAGTCCCCTGCTGCCCACAGCGATCATGTCCGCTTCCCATTTTTCGGACTCCTCAAGTATCAATGTCGACGGATCTCCTTTTTCGATGATCCTGCCGACATTCGAAAATCGCCTTCTCAACCGAAGCTCCGCTTCCTGCACCACTCTTTCTGCCGCTTCAGCCTCCACGGTCCTCATCCTGGCAACCGTCTCCTTCATTTTTTCATCCACTTCCAGTGCCAGCCTCTCGGGTATGTCGGAAACCGCAGACCACTCGACGTTAATAATCTTTACCTGGGTGTCATCCCCCAGCGGCAAGGACGTCAGTAAATCGCCGGTCACCTCTGCAGAATCCGAGCCGTCCGCGGCAAAAAGGACCTTCAAGGCTCCTCCACCCCGCGCCGCTGGCTTGGTAACCAGTACCGGTTTTGATGAATTGATAACAACGGACCGCGTGGAACTTCCCAGAAGGAAGGCCTTGAGGCCCTTTATCCCCCTCGCCCCCATCACAATCAGGTCCATGCCCGCATTGGCCGCGATATCCATGATCGTCGAATCGGGATAGCCCTCCTCTTCCATCGTGACCACCCTGGCCTTCACGGGCTTGAGGATGCCGGCCGCCGTCCTCAGTATTCCCGGGGCCGCCCTCCTGATAAACTGTCTTACCTGGGCACGATAGTCATCCTCGAAGGGTATTTCGGAAACGACATGAAGCACCACGATCTCGTCCTGCGCGGAAAAATCAAAGCGCGTAAGGAACCTTGCCGCGCCTTCGGAAAACTCGGAACCGTCGGTAGCCAGCAGAACTTTCATTTCAATCCCTCAGCCAAATCCTATCACACTATTCAGGGAGGGGCAATGAAAAAGAGTACATTGACATATGAGGCTTCAGGATGACTTAAAACATAACAAAAAAGGGCTGCATCTCTGCAAGCCCTTGACTTCATTGGTGGCGGGGAGAGGATTTGAACCTCTGACCTTCGGGTTATGAGAGCGATTTAAACAGTTTTTGTAAATGGGCCTTCTACCTGACAATTTATCGAAATTCCTTGAATGTTAGCAATTTCCGGCATTACATCCTTTATGGTATTTTCTATTCTCTCCG
>JARRRI010000038.1:0-702 GCA_037380845.1 Candidatus Sulfobium sp.
CCTTTGCCATGGCCGAATCTGCACATAAAATCATAAAGGACGCCTCGGTCCGGCGATCTCTGAGACGAAGGGGAATAGAAGTGGTAAACAGGAACTTTCGAAGCAGTATCGTAGCGGAGAGGCTTGAAAATATCTTTATGGCGTATGCAAAATGAGCGTATTGAGGAAATTATATCGGTGGAAGTACTATTTTTTCGACTTGCCGCTGTTGTCGTCGGGAATAAAATTGCCTGGTCTTGAAAGCCGCCTTCTCAAGTTTTTTGACCGCGACCTCTCGGGACTAAAAGACGGGTATGTCAGTCTGTGTCGTTATCTTGGCAAAGAGCCCACAGCTGCCGAAAAAGAAGAGGTGGCGAGAAGATCTCTATGGGTAAAGCTTATACGGGAAAGCGACGCTTACACATGCCTGAGAATGACGCCAAGAAATATCCATCGGTATTTTCATTTTAAAGGTCTGGAAAATCTCAAAGCGGCCGAAGATCAAGGCCGACCAGTAATTCTCCTCACTGGTCATATTGGAAGTTTCTTTATACCTGCCATCGCCTTTGGAGCGGCGGGGTTTACCGTCTATCCGGTGGCCCGGTCGGTAGATCGCTCGGGAGAAACTCCTTATCCTACAAGACTTTATCTTGAACTCAACTACAAACTTTCAGAGAAACGCTTTCCAGGCAAATACCTCTATTCCGATTTTTCAGGGAAACT
>JARRRI010000038.1:739-28527 GCA_037380845.1 Candidatus Sulfobium sp.
ATCCTTACAAGCGGTTTCCCGTAATCCTGTTCGGTCGTGCGTCTTCACTGCCTTCGGGCATTATTCAGTGGGGAATAAAGAAAAATGCCGCCTTCCTTACTGCATGGAGCACTGTCGATGTTTCTGAAGGGGGCGACTTTTATCGTCTTCTGACTATAGACCCAGCCATCTCTCAGGAGATGGGGGGCGAATCGGTCCTTCGGGAATACGCTGACAGACTTACACGGTGCATAGCAGAACAACCCTGGCAGTGGATGGGGCTTCCGATCATCGAACAATATGACGAAAGCGGTGTAATTAAAAATGTCTGAAGTACTCACAATTATTACAGCCGTCTCACCTTCCTACCGGTACTCCTCTGAACTGATGCTCTGCATGCGCATGTTCAGAAAGGCGCTTCCCGAAGATTCACTATTGTTGGTTAACGAGAGTACACAGCCGGGATCTTTCAGAAAATTCGTCAAGGATCATTTCTCCCGGTTATCTCCGTACATATTGATAGTGAAGGAGCCTGCTTTGTTAATGGGAAAAGATACGGTGAAGACCTTGAGGGACTTTCTCGATGCCAATCCTGATATCGATTGCGTTCTCCCTTCTGATATTCGCGGATACAGATCGACTCGTGTTGCAGATTATTACACGCTGAAGGGATTTGAGAGGTTTTCATCTTCCCTGCGTGACCAGTCCTCGACAAGTTCTCCTTATGACGGAAGAGACCAATGGATGTTTCTTATCAGACAAGAGCGGCTTGCCGCAGTGGATATTCCTGAAGACCCTATGGACATCCCGAAGATTCTTCCCGGGGAAAAGACGTGCATTTCTCTCAATTCTTACATTCACCCTTTTATTGATTATTACCATGAAGACAGGAGCGATGTCCTGCACCTTGTTCCGAAGGATGTTCAGTCATTCCTGGACATCGGATGTGCAAGAGGGAATTTCGGTGCATCCGTCAAAAGAGAAACAGGCTGCAGGGTTGTCGGCGTCGAGACAAATCCCCACGAGGCGCAATTCGCCGAAAAAAATCTTGACAGCGTGATAGTGGGTGACGTTCTCGCTGTCGATATCGGGGAGACTTTTGACTGCGTTGCCTGCCTGGACGTAGTCGAACATTTTGCAGACCCGGAACCTTTACTCAAGAAAGTGAGGTGCCTGCTCAACGAGGAAGGACATTTTCTGATGGCGGTACCCAATGTCGGCCACTGGTCTGTAATAGAAGATCTTATGGAAGGCAGATGGGATTATATTCCCGCCGGTATTTTAACTGTATCTCATCTTCGCTTTTTTACAAAGGCGGCAATCAAGTCACTTCTTGAAGATATGGGCTTTACAATTGTAACAATGGGAGGACAGCCAACCCGCCTTCCCGCTTACGCCGATGACCTGTCAAGTCTGATGGAACAATTCGACATAGAAGTGGACAAGCAAAATCTTTCTTTTCTAAGTTATTATATCTTAGCTAAAAAGTAACCCTCACATTCCCGGAGAGCACAAAATGTCGAAAAAAGTCGTCTTTTGTTTCCATACCAACGACCATGAGTATAATATGGGCATAGGGTTTCTCTCTTCTTTTCTGAAAAAGAACGGAGTTGAAAGTGATCTCGTAGTTTACCGTGAAATTCCGGGGAAATCGATCGATACGCCTGAATCCGTGGCATCTGAAATCATGGAGAAAGGTTCTCCGGTAGTCACATTTTCCGTTATGACATTCAACTGGCTTCGTATCAGAAAGATAATCTCCCTCCTCAGGCAGATGAATTATAACGGTCTCATAGTCGTGGGAGGTTATCACGCCATCCTCACCCCCGATGAAGTCCTGTCGGAACCGGGTGTGGACGCGGTCTGTATGGGGGAGGGGGAAAAGCCATTGCTTGAACTTACGAGGCTTTTTTATGGCGGGAGCGGAAGGATGCTGCCATCCGTGAGGGGAATTCTACTCAAAGGCGACAGTCCGTATGACATCTCCGACAAGAGATGGCATGTACCGAATCAGGAAGACTGCCCCTATGTTGATTATGAACTGTTCGGCTCCGAGGGTAATGAGGATCTTTCGAAGAAATTGATCGGCAGCCTTTCACCCGAAGCAACATTTCCACTCGCTGTTATCGCGGGAAGGGCTTGTCCCCACAAGTGCACATATTGCAGCAACAGCGCTCTGATAGACCATTACGTTGAGGAGGCTTGCACGCTCCGCAAACATGGAATAATGATAGTAACGTTCAACATACCTTATGAAACAAAGGACCCTATAAGAAAGACATTTGACCTCAATGCCGCCATAGAACCCGATGCCGCTATACCCTTTATTTACCAGGTCTTTCCCTCAACGGAGCTCGCCAGAATCGCTTACGAAGGGAGCATGGTTCCATCCCTGCCCGAGGGGAGATGGGACTATTGCACGGCGTCGCTCGACACCCCGGACCTGCCTGCGTCGGATGTCGTAGGAATAGTTCAGGATTTCGGAGAGAGATTTGGGAACAGGGATCAGGTGGAACATGTTTACTCGACGCTGAGGCAACTCGTTTCGTACTAGATGATCTCGGCCATCGTAGTCAATTATCACTCCGCCAAGCTCACCGAAAAGGCAGTTTCCTCCGTAACCAACGAAGACGTCGAAAGTGAAATTTTTGTAATTGACAATACGGCTACACCCTCGGAACATGACGAGTTGCGGTCCCTGATGCCAAAAGCCGTAAAACTGATGTTCAACGGGTCAAACATAGGCTTTGCCCGCGCCTGTAACAGGGCTTATGCCGCTGCCTCTGGAGAACTTATTTTATTGCTGAATCCAGACGCTTTTTTTCTAAAGGGATCAATATGCAAGCTGGCGGAATTCATGGCTGAAAACGAGGATGCAGGGGCGGTGGGACCGAGGATCTTCTGGGACCAGGAGAAAACTTTTCTTCTCCCTCCAAGCCTTTTCCCGTCCCCTGCTTACGAATTGTGCCGACAGGCAGAAAAGGCATCTGAGACTTTCGGTGTGATCCATTCGCTTTCCTACCGTCGGAGGTCCTTCCTTGCATGGACCACACCATGTCCGATAAGACAAACGGCACTGTCGGGGGGACACGTAATGGTGCGGCGGTCGGCCATCGAAAGGTGCGGCGGACTTTTTGACGACGGCTTTTTCATGTATTTTGAAGATTCCGATCTTATGCTGAGACTTCAAAAAGGAGGATGGCGACTTTTCATCGAACCCCGTGCGGAGGTGGTGCATCGCTATATACACGAAAATAGCAAGTTACGTCATATGGAGGAATCGAGCCGGTACTATTACCGGAAAAATTACGGCAACAGCTTCGTTCTAAAACTGGCGGCCAGAATATCCGGACTGCCGGTACGCCGGTCAGCGTCCAAGTGTACATTCGCTGGAGCGTTCGGCACTCCCCTAAGGGTCAAGGTGCCGGAGAAGCATCAGGAACGCTGGCTTTTCGAATGGAGCCCTTCCCCGGATCTCGTGCCCTCGGTGGGAAGGTTCGGGTCCGGGCCGGAGTTCTCTTTTCCCGAAGGATTGTGGAGCCTTATCGGACCCGGCACTTATTACAGCAGGATTTCAACGGCGAAACCTGTAGTCATGTCGGCATCTTACATGTCCTGGGAAAAGATGGAAGTATGATATTATTAAAGGGAATCAGGCAATGAATACGAAGCTCCTGTCTTTCGAGTTTTTGTCATTCCGGCTCTTGTCCCGGCCGAGTCAGGGATTGGTCCGGAATCTTTCTGACATGCTGGCTTTGTGATATAGGATGCATTTGAGGTGTATATAATAGCCAATGTAAGACCAGCCTTATATGTCCGTGACCGGAACCCATCTCAAACGCGGTTCTCGGTTCAAGTCCGTCGTTCCCGCCATCCCGAAAGCCTTCTGGAGTCGGGAATTATTCTAAAAACGAAGAAAGATTCCGGACAAGCCGAAATGACAAAAATTACCCACACTATTAAGCATAAGATAACGTCATTACCTCGTCCGGAGATGATCAGGCACATGTATGGACAATCTTAGGGAATTGCCTCAGCCTTTCGGGTTTTACCGTTACGTACTGAAGTCGGACCACCTTCATTTCGGCCTTTGGGGAGAAAACCAGGGTATCCCGATGGAAGATGCCCAGGACAGCATGTTCAATCGTCTTCTTGCTTTTTTCCCGTCGTCACCGGCAACGGTTCTCGACGTTGGGTGCGGGCTGGGTCTTTCCGCCGCCCGTTTGTCTCAACTCGGTTATAACGTTACTGCAATCGCTCCTGCGCCGGAGTTGATCAGATATGCCTCTGAGCGATACAGCGGAAGCGGCGTAAGGTTCAAGGCACTCGGCTTTCTCGACGAAGATAATGAGATTTTCACTGCCGACAGTTATGACGTACTTTTTTTCCAGGAATCTGCACAATATCTGAGCCCCCTCGATTCGGCCATCAGGAAAGCCCGACTGCTCCTCAACAATAAAGGCATAGTGGTTATCGGAGACGAAGTGTGCTATGACAGGGACGTAAAACCCTTCACTTCGGTACATATGTCGCAAGATTTTACGGTTACTCTTTCTGAAAGCGGCTTTCGCATTCTTGAAAATGAAAAGATAGGGGAAGATGTCTCGCCGACATGCGATTTCATCATCGATCAGTTCACTACCAGATTTGGAGAGATCGTATCCCGTTTTGAGGGCGCTGATGTTTCGGACAATCTCATCTTTTACCGGGAGGGATGGAAAAAACAGAAGGAATGGTACTCGAACAAACAGATGGGTTATGAGATATTCGTCGCCCGGAAGGACAGCTTTTTCATGAGACCTTACGCTGAGAGTGACGAACACGATATCCTTCCAGCATTCAACCGTTTGTTTCACGTGAACAGACCGCTGGAGCACTGGTACTGGAAGTTCAGGGACAATCCTTACGGTTCTCACAAGGTCGCCCTTGCATTCTCGGACAGCGTGCCGCTTGCCGCCCATTACGCCGGATATCCAGTCCCTTTTTACTCTGCCCATAACTCCCCTCCTGAGTTCTTCTCGATGCAGATAGGGGACACCATGACCAGCCCTGAGGTGCGGAATGTAGGCCTTGGGAAGACGGGGCTGCTTGCGAGGACTTCCCGCTATTTTTATGCAAAATTCTGTGAGGAGGGACTGCCCTTCATTTACGGCTTTAATACAGGTCATATAAGGAAGCTGGGAATGAGGTATCTGGGGTATACTTATATACGCCCTGTAACTTACTGGGTAAAGGACCTCGCAAAAATTCCTCTGAAACAGCCAGGGTTGATCAGCAGGCTCCTTTCAGGCTTCACGGTGGAGGAGGTCAAGTCGATAGACTCAGAATGGGACGTTTTTTTCCGCCGAGTCAGTCCTTCTTATCGCTTCCTCGTCAGGAGGGAGGCCGCATATCTCAAGTGGAGATATCTGGATTGTCCTGACAGGGTACACAGAATATTTTCTGTCCGCAGAAGAGGAATACTCATCGGCTGGAGCGTCTTTTCTCTCCGGGAGAGGAAGCTCATTTGGGGAGATGCACTTTTTGACAAACGGTACCCCGATTCTGTCCGGTATTTGTTGTATACAGTTATCAGGCATTTTTTCCCGAAGGCCGAAACTGTCGAGGGATGGTTCTCGCTCCGGCCGGCCTGGTGGCGCAGACTTCTTGACGATGCCGGTTTTGCGGTTGTTCCGGAGCCCCACGAGCTAACCCCTGGCTTCGTCATCTTCGGAGATCAGATTACCAAGGAGGCTCTTGAAGACCGTTTCTACTATACCTGGGGTGACAGCGACCTCTTTTAGTCCGGAAGGATGGTTGAAGATCAGTCAGTAGTTTAGTCCTTTGTGTTTCCGAGCATGCTCCGGATATTCTCCGGCAAGTCCTTAAACCTGCGAAGTTCCGATATATAGTATCGGGCCTTCTCCGCATTACCCTTCAAGTAGTATGCCCTTGCCTTGTTGAAGGGGACCATGTACTTGGGCATGTCGTGTCTTAACGCCTTATCATAAAATTCCCCGGCCTCCCTCTCCCTGCCCATGACCATGAGAACATTTGCCATCGAAAGGTAAGGCTGATATGAAAAGGGGGATTTTGAAACCGCTCGCCGGGCGTAAACCAGAGCATCTTCCGGCTTCGATCCTCTGACCAGCAGAAGGTCCGCCATGTCAGACAGCGCCAGAGTGTTATCAGGGTCAAGCTGAAGCGCTTTAATGAAACAATTATATGCAAGCGGAATATCTCTTTTCAACATATACGCCACCCCCATGCCGTAATAGGCGGACGCAAACCCGGGATCGATAGACAGTGCCTTCTTGTAGCTCCCTATCGCGTTATTCGCCATCCCCTTCGCCCTGTATGAATCGCCAAGTAACGTATATACCACCACCGTATCGGTTGCGTTTGCCTTCGCAGCCGGCAAAACCTTATCGTATTGCCTGATAGCCCGGTCGACATTGCCCGTCAGGGAATTATAGAAGGCCCTCAGGATTTCCGGCTTGTAAGAGTCAATAACATTGTTGAATTCGTCTATCAACTTTTTGGCTTTAGGCAACTGTCCCCTGAAAAGATATATCATGCCGAGGCTGTATGCAGCGTCGTTGAAAAAATGCACCCTCTTGTTTGCACCGCTCATCTTCATGACCTTCTCGTAACACCTCCGGGCATTATCGGTGTCAGCCGCTTTAAGGTAGGCGTTACCGAGTGATTGCATTGCCCGTATATTGGAAGGCACTTTTTGCACTGTATCTGTCCATAAGGTTATTGAATCCTTCCACACGAAATTCCTCACAAAAGTCAATGACCCGAGGGCAAGACAGAGAACTGCGGCACAGCCCCAAACAACCCTCTCCTTTGTCCTGAAAGACACAAGTATCTGGCCCGCTATCCCGATAACCAGGCCCGCAAGAGGCAGGTAATTCCTGTGCTCAAAATAGAGGTCGGAACCGAGAGCCAGAAAGCTCTCCAGAGATATAGCAATGAAGTACCAGAGAATGCCGAAACACAAGAGGGGGAATCGCTTAATTTTCGATATCGAAAAAATCAGGAGTATCAGAATAAACGCCATGGAGAGCAGAGTGGTTATCGGCTCCGTCAGGCCGTGGGAGACGGGATATCCCCACCAGTCAAAAACAAGAAATCGTGGAAGGGGCGCAAATATGAGCAATATATACCGCGAAACGACCCGGAATTCGGTCAGGATATGCTCAAGCGGAGTCCAGTATACATCGGTCGCCATCCAGCTCTTTGTCGGCAGCGGTTGATTGAAATTCATTAGCATATGCGCCAACTCATTAAATCTGGAATAGAGGTTGAGAGAATGAGATGCAACACCAATACTTGCAATACCAATAGCAGTAACGATTAACATCTTCCTGGCGAAAAGTCTTCGGTCAAACCTTGAAAGAAAGACGTAGTCATAAAGCATTATGAGAGGAGCCGCCATGACTGCATTTTCTTTAGCAAATATTCCGGTTATGAGAAAAATAGCACTCAGGAAATATAAGCACAGACTCACCGTCCAGCGTTGAGATTTATCGGCGGCTACATAACTGAGAAGTGAAAGCAGAACGAAAAATGCAGCAAGTGACGCCATCCTCTGGACAATGTAAGCAACTGCGTTGATGTTCAGGGGGTGCAGAGCGAATATTCCGCCGCTGATGAGGGCAACTGAAAAGGCCCGGTCCTTCAGAGAAGACAGCGGACTTTCCCGCCCCTCGGTGATTTTTTTATCCATAGGGCGGGTGCTTCGCCCATAAAGAAGGAATATGGACTGGTATGCCAGCAAATATACAAGTGCCGCATTCAGAAAATGGAGAAAAATGTTAAACAGCCTGAAATTTACCGGGCTGAAGGGGGCGATAGACCTGTTGAGGAGGAATGTAAAAGAGGCTACCTTTCTATAGCCCACGATATCACCGATTTCGCCAAGACCCACGGGTCTTTTTGCCAGGACGTCATCCAGCGCCCAGGTACCGTGAAATGAACTCGAATAAGCGAGGAAGGTGGCGAAAAGCAGCAAAATTAAAGCAACTGCATGCTTTCTGATAATAACGCTGCGACGGCTCCAGTCCCCTGCAGACACTTGTTGATTCAGTTTGCCGGACTGCATGATTCCCATATTATAAGCCGGGTGTCTGTCCTAAAAAAAGGCCCACTGATATCCCAGATTCTCTCTGTCAGATAAAATGACCGGACGGCAAAGTATTTATGGTATGAAAAGAAAGAGATTAATAGTATATCGCCGGGATTACCGCGCAGCCAGGAAGTCTCGCCGAAACAGAGGTGGCGAGAAGAGGGTTAACCTCCCCGCCGTTCCTCACGTTTCCTGCCAACTCTCCGAATAATGCCTAATACGATGGGTAAAGAACAGAGTCGTTATCGGCGTAACCTATTCTAATCGAGGGCGCAGTCTTCGTCGCCGTGTTGTAAAGCATAACGTAATAACAACCCTCAGGGTTAGGTGCCGGTATCATTACCGTCTCAAACGATATCGAACTTAAAGAGGCATAAAAGCCGCCAGTCCCGGTCTGCCAGGTACCGGCCTGCCAAGCCGAATGAATCCTTTTCCAGTCAGCCAGTGTGGGTAAAACACCGTCACAGGTCGCTCCTGCATATCTCACGATCATATCCACATAATGAGACCCGTCAGACTGCTTCATATCGGCCATATCGATCATCAATGTATTTGCATTGCCTTGCCCTTTATCACTGTTTTCATTGAAATAGTAATATCTCACCTGTCCGGAAGAAAAGGAGGTAAAATACTTGCTCCCGTTCTTGATCAGAGTCGCATTACTTGGAACGGAGACCGACGCTACCACTAAAGTGACACTGATCGTCTTGGTGCCAAGGTCGCTGGAGCTCACAGTGACCGTTCCCCTGTAAGTGCCCGCGGGAAGCGCGCTACTGGCAAACTTGACGGTCAAACCGCCGCTTCCGCTAGCATTCACCACAGGGGACCTGATCCAGGAGATGGTAGAGCCGACAGCCGTCGTGTAGCTCGCCGAAACACCCGTAACCGTATATGGAACCTGGTTGCCGCAGTTGTCTTCAATGTTGACCACAGTGTCTGCCGCGTCGCTGCCGGCAATGGAATTAGTTGAAACGGAATAGGGGCTCGAAGCAATCGAAGAAGCGGTACAAGACGGAGGAGGGGTATTGCCGTCGTTGACATTTACACTGACTCTGAGAGTAGCGGCTGTCAAGCTGCTATAGGCCCCGGTCCCTTTAATGCTCACGGTGCCGGAATACTGGCCGGCGCTCAGGCCCGATGCTGTAACTGTGATCGTTCCCGAACCGCTGGACTGCACGCTAAGCCACGAATTTCCGCTTGTTACAGAAGCAGAATAACTGACAGCCGCTCCGCAGTTATTTGTGACGGAGGTCGTCGCCCTCTGTGACACGTTTGGTACAGCGTTCATGCTCACCGGCCAGACACTGATGGACGAGGGAGTACATTGTGAACCTCCCCCTCCGAGGTCCAGGTTCGCGGGGGTCACGCTAAGTCTCACAGTCACCGTTTTGCTTTGCCCCCCTGCCGAGACGGTTATATTGCCGGTATAAGTTACGTTCGCAATAAGGGAGGTCGTGTTCAGGGTAACAGACAGAGCGCCGCTCTGTTTCGAAAGCTCTATCCAGGTCTGCGACGACGTTGCACTGAAATCCGGAGCGTGCCCACAGGAGTCCCGAACCGTTAAAGTATCCGACCAGCTCGTCCCCTTTGAGACCGATGCCGATATTGAAGACTTGTTAAGCACGATACCTGTGCATGAATCCGTGGGGGTCGGTGAAGGAGTCGGTGATGGAGTCGGCGATGGGGCGGGGGCGGACTTTATGTATATATTCCTTGTACTGCACGTTGCCGCATCCGTCAGATGACCATCGAATGTCCCGTCCAGGCACACGTGCAAAACAAACGGGTCCATGCCGGTCGTGTCTTCGGCCAAAACCCATGGTACATATATATAATCGACCATGGATTCGACCTTGACAACCGGCCCAATCTCCTGGTTGTCAAGGAAAGGCACCCACTGCGTCTCACCGTTCAGATAATCTTTGTCCTGCGTATTTATACCCTGCTTCCATATAAAAAGATCTACCGGCTTCGACTGCAGGTCTCCGCCCACAAAGAATAAGGGGACTGTCAGCGGGCTGCCTTCGTTTACCGTGATATCATCATTGCAATTGTTGATATATATATCGGCACTCGAAGTCACAGCCATTAAAAAAAGGGTGGCACAGAAGACAAGTGCAACCGACAAAATCTTCCTGCTTTTCATAAGGGACCTCCTGGTTAAATCTATGCCATTATAACAATTCATGCGGACATATTCAATGGCAATCGAAATTAAATTTTCTCCATAATTTATTTTGATTATATTGGCGCCGTGCTACAGCGCTTTTTTACCTGCTTTCCGGCCGGAATTCACGCGAGGTGGATGGCCAAGTCCTTTATTTCAAAGGAAAAGGGTGATGGCAGAGGATTTTCAGGAGATTCCCTCCAGAGAGATTTGCGGGGGGCCGTCGGACTAAGGAGCAAAGGCAAGCCCAAAAAACTCAAGCTGCCTCATCTGAAAAAAACTGCGGCGGCCAAGACTTGTAGACAGTGTGTGACAAATCCCGTCATGCCGGCGAAAGCGGCCATCCGAAACTTTCGAAAATACCTGATTCCCGTCTACACGGAGACGCAGGAAACGGCTGAATAACGCCTTCTAATGCCTGGAACTGGTAACCGGCTAAAAAATACCATGCTATTTGATTTATTGCCCTTCTTTGCACAAAGCTTTCCGAAGAAAACGGGGAAGCGGATCATTTGTCCGCTTCCCCGTTTCTCTGCAAAAAATGCCTTACCTAGTTCACTGAACTGCGATATAATTCGTCTTGAACTTACCAGGCAGCATATGCGTCAAGCCACCTTCGATATATCCCTGCAGCTCATACGTGATCACAGGAAGTCCCTGCATTGTCACGCTGTTGATGGTGGTGCCGGTGTTTGTAGCGGGAGAAACCTGCAGCCAGCCGAAATTGAAGCCCGCAGGGGCCTGGAGGTTGAACTGCACCAGGTTCGAATCTACGAGAGGCTCGGCGTTCTGACCAATCACAATGAGGTTGACCTCATCACACTTGAAGAGTTTTGCGGTCTCACCCGGAGAGAAGCCCGTTGTCGTCGTCGGTTTCTGCTCGGCATCGTTCCAGATGACCGGACCGACTTCCACACACCTGCCACTGTCGGACGGAGTCGTCACGTCTGTTCTGCACGACGAACCCACCATTGTGCCAACAGCACCGTTATCAGCTATACATGCATCCGGATTAAACGGATTTTGAGCTCCCAAATCCGTAATCGACCACCTCTTGGTCGGAAAAGTCTCAACGAGGGTTGACGCGGCGGCGAACACTGACTGGATGTCATACATAAAGTCCTCTTCAGACTGCGTCAGCGCAAAGTTCACCTCGTCGATGCTCGTGCCGTTTAAGTTGTTGTCCGTTCCACTGGAGAGCCTCGGAGGATCTTCCGTCCCAAGACCCGGGGATGCAATGACAGTCCTGGTGAAATCGGCAAGGGCGGTCGCGTTGTAAGCATAGGTTCCGCCGTTAACAAAATTATACGCCGTACCCATCAGCGAGTTCGGGGGCGTAACAAGCTCCGGTATTGTGAAATTCGAAGGCGCCTGTTGCAGACCGAGCACTGCGGCGCACTCGTCAGGAGTTTCAACCACCTTGGCCGCGCCCGGTGTATCGCGCCATGCATTTACGGCGATGATTCCCAGATAGCCTTCCTTCGTGTCATCAGCGGACACTGAGGGGGCAGCTCCGGTAGCACTGTAATGCAGCGGTACCGAAACGAGACTGGAAAGGTCGTCGGCGAAATTATTCGTGGCATCATTGTCACCGTTCGGATCCGGGAAAGTCGGTGTGTCGTTATCATACCAGATGAGCTGCGCCGGATTGGCGGAATTACCGTCCCCTACAATCCATCCTGACCATTCATCTCCTGCGCTCAGGCAAATGAAGAAGTCAAGAGTTTCATTACTATCAGCACCCTCTCTGAACCTCACCTTGGCGGAAACGCCAAAAGACGTGCTCGTATTGACCACCTTGATGAAGTCGAGCGCGTTGCGAGCATTGTAATACCCGTAAATCAGTGCCTGACCCTGACCCGCCGGATTGACATAAACATCTGTGGGCGGCGTGACAAAAGAATCAGTGACTCTCTTTGAAGCAAGCCCGTTCACCAAGCCTTCGGCAGCTTCACTTTTCACGGGCAGGCCGAAGCCTAACATCACAATAGCCAGAACTAATATAAGTAAGCCTCTTCTTATCATTTCTCCTCCTTTTATCGCGGCACTTTTTTGCCAGCCACACTGGCAATATTAAAATCTATCTTAATTGATGAGACAAAATTCCTCCCAGCGATCACCACCTCCTTTTCCTTTTCTAATTTCCTGGGTGAGGTATAAATTGTTCGAAAACATGGTACCACTGACCCTCAAGCCTCACCCACTGCTCATTTACAAACATGTCATGTACAAATGGTTTAGCACCCGGAATCTTGTACTCTCCATTTACCTTGACCCTTACCTCCGCATGATCTTCGTCCTCTTTATCTATTTTCACAACCTCGAAGTCCCTGTACTTCACCATCGGATTTCCCGATCTTTTGATGTAATTTACTAAGCTTATTTTCTCTCTATAAAGTGGAGACTCAAAGATGTACGACCTGTCATATTCCCCTCGGCTCCTGAATCCCCAATAAGCAACCACTCTCTCTCTCAACGCCTCCTCGTCAGATACTTTCTTTACTGCACCTTTTGTAGCACATCCACTCGAAATAATCAACCCAAAAAAACCTATGCAAATCGCTGCTACCGATACCGAAAAAAAGCGTTTATATTTTCTCAATCTGAAATCAAGTTCCAAAGTTTTAAAAAACTATACTAAAAGATTCCCAATAAGTCAAGCATTTTAAAAGCTCTAAAAGCAAAACCGGACGGTCTAAATTATAATACATATAGCAAGATTCCTGCCAGCCCTCCATATGTTCCATCTTGTCGTTAACGACCCGAATATCCATGTTTTTCGAAGGCAGGAATAAAACGTTTTGATGTACAGTGTGTCTCTGCCTCCACACGTCGTGTATAATATTTGCAACAAGAAGACCATCCTAAGGGCTAACCGCCGGGGCTATCGCCGGGTGCGGACTGTCCTTTCTTTGTTCTGTTCCGTTTTGTTCGTCCTCTGTACGTTTCGGTCCATGTATGAACTTGTCTATCTCCTTGTCTTTGGTTTCCTCCTTATACCGATTGATATAACGCGATGTAACGTCCTGCGCCTCCTTCTGGTTCCGAACAACGTGAGGGGTAAGCAGGATGATCAGCTCTGTTCTGATATCCGAGTCAGATGTATTTCCGAAAAGATATCCCAGAATTGGTATCCTGCTCAAAAAGGGTATGCCATTTCTTCCATGGCTCTTGTCCTGTCTTATTAGGCCGCCGATAACGATGGTCTCGCCATCCTGGGCAACAAGATTAGACTGGGCCTCGGTCTTGTCAATCGTTACCTCGTCCTGGCCTGCTATCGACACGGGGGTCCCGATCTGCGAGATCTCCTGGGAGAAATCAAGATTGATCAGCCCGCTGTCATTCACCTGTGGCTTTACCTTGAGGATAATGCCGATATCTTTATACTGAATTGTTGATGTAGTTGTAGTCGAGACCGTTGTGCCCGTGCCTATCGGCGTGTTAGTCTGTGAAGTAGCGAGAGGGACCTGGCTACCGATCTGGATACTCGCCTCTTTATTGTCAGATACCATGATGTGTGGAGCCGCCACGACATTTACGTTGGACCGGTCTTGAAGAGCAGTAAGCACCGCTCTCACATTGTCGGTTGGATCGAGGCCTATAAAGGTAAACCCTTCAGAGGGAATCGGGTTCGACTGAATGTCGAGATTGCCCGGATTCTGCCCCATCTGGCTGTTGAGATTAATATCCCTTTTGAAAGGATGCAACTTCAGGTCTGTCTTCAGAGACCAGGAAAGACCGAAACTCAGGTTGTCTGTCAGCTTCACCGAGACTATCAGCGCTTCAATAACGACCTGCCTCGGCGGTATGTCGATCTTGGCTATCGCATCCTTGATAATTTCGTAATCGTCCGGGGTGGCCATTATGATAAGTGAATTCGTGACCTCGTCAGGGATTATCTTCGTGACGTCCGAAACCATTGTGCCGGTCCCCCCCTCGGCCGTAAAGACCTGCGGCTGCGGGGTGGGGACCGGCTTCTGCCCCGGTATAGTTCTCCTTGCAGGAGTAGTCACAGGCGTCTTTGTAGAAGTTGTCGGCTTGGCGCCCAGAAATATCTGCTGGAGGAGGTTCGCAACGTCCTTGGCCTTTCCGTTCTGTATCGGATATACGAAGACCCTCGGTGTTATGGCCTTCAACTCTTCACTATCGAAAAGACTTACGAGTTGAAGCAGCCGTCTGACGTTACTGTCGGTATCCACGATAACAATATAGTTGCTGTTCGGAACGTCTACGATGACAGCATTCTTCGACAGAAAAGGCGTCAGCACCCGCACCATCTCTGATGACTGTATGTATTTGATCTGAACCACCTGCACCAGCGCCTTTCCGGTTATCTTTACCTTATTCGGGTCCCTCCCGACCGCGACGGGAGCAGGCTCTTTCGATATATCGGCTATGGGGATTATCCTGTATAGCCCCCCCTCCTCGACAATGCCGATGCCGTTAAGCCGGAGTATCACCTCCATCAGAGGCAGAACGTCTTTTTTTGCTACGGGTTCGACAGACCTGAAAGTTACCCTCCCCTTGACCGCGGGGTCGATCACATAGTTCACCCTCAGGACGTCCCCAAAAATAGTCTGGATAACGGAATATACGTCCGCATCGTCGAAATTGAAACTCACCGCCCCCCGCGGCTGAGCAGGAGGCGCCTGGGGCTGCAACGGCTGCTGTTTAGGCTGCGCCGGTGGCGGCGTCTGCTGGGCTTTCGCCGGTGTCGGCATGGCCTCGGGCTTCGGCGCGGCAGGCGGAAAGAGCCGGGGTTGAGGCTTGGGCTGTTCCGTCTTTGGTGCCGTGGCTGTGCTGTCGGAGGTTGCGCCTTGGGTTGTACAGACGGTGGCGGTGTCGGCGTGGGCTGTGCGGCCTGCTGGGCCATCATAACTGCCGCTGCCAACCCTCTCCCGTCATAAAATACCTCTTTAAATATCAGGCAAGTTAAGAATAATTTATTTGGGGGACTATGTCAAGAAACGGACGGGGGAGAGGTTATTCCTTCGTCAATCTATTTACTGGGCAAGCGCTCGTAAATTGAGCACCATTCTGTCGCTCCTTCCTAGCCGGAATGACCCGACCCTTCACGGGCAACTTTCAGGGAAAGAAGGATCCCGACCTGCATGCCAGCAGGCAGGCGCGAAGCCTGTCCCGGCTTGTTCGGGGCTTGCGGGAATAACAAACTGTGAGGCTTTTCTTACGACAGTTCTGGTAAGGCTCTAATATTCACTTCCTTGAACTGTCAAGTTTTGCTATCGCATCGAACCACAGATTTTTCCTGACCTCATCGGAGTCATACAAGGTCAACGCGTTACGATCATAAATGAAGTCGGCGCCATCAGAATTCTCATCGCCTGAAACTGAATTGTACTGAAGATGCCATCCGATTTCCTTTTCTTTCTTGTCAAAACGGCCAATTCTGTCCCTGAAAATCTTCTTGAGGCCGTGCTCCCGGCTTCTGATCGGGAAATGCATCGTGATGAACCTGACAGGAAAGATGCGCCTCCCCTCGAAAGCGACCATATGGCCTGCCGTACTGGCCAGATCGATCGTCTGTCCCAGGTTTTTCCATCCCTTCACCTGCATACTGTCAAAATCCTCGGCCAGCTCGTAATACTTCAAATATTTCCTCACATCGTCTCCTGCCACATAAGAATCATCAGTCGGCCTGAAGTTCAGCACATTAAAATCGATCGCGTTGTAGCCCAGACTGTCCGCAATGCGAATTCCTTCTTTCAATCCCATACCCGGCCACGGCGCCTCACGGAATTCATCCACATCATAATGCATATACCAGTCGGCATCCAGCTCGCCGTGAAGCTGCTCCACCCTCTTTGTAATGAATCGCAGGGCAAAGGTATTGACAAAATCTTCGGAAAACCCGCTTTCCTGGGGAAATTTCTCTATGCGCAGTAACCCTTTTCCAAGCCATTTTGAAGCCTCGTCGACTGTCTTGTCGGTTGAATTATGGTCCATGAGATAGACAAAGATCCCGTTTTCGATCAGATGCTTCAGGGAATGGTAGATGATGTCTTCCTCATTGTACACACACATGATGGCAATGATCCTGAAATCATCGCTCCCGCGTTGCACAGGCCGTCTGGCGCTGCCCGAGGACTCCGCGGCGGCCGCCTCCATAAAGCCCTTCAGCTTACATGCCCGGAGTGCTTCCCAGTATGCCTGATGGAGCAGCCTGAGTGTAACTTCGTCAAGATCAAAGCCTGACTTGAGTTTAAGGTTGGCGATTCTGTCCAGTTCACGGGCGGCACGCATAATTTCACCAAAACGTCCCCGAATATTGTCCCAGTTCTCAGCAGCACCCGGGACTTCACACCATTCCTGGACGCCCGGGTCGTCATGCATCCTGCTGCATGCAAAGTTGGACCTCCCCTGCTTCATCAGTCTCCGGCAGAAGCCGTCGAAATCCACCGGCCTCGTCATATAAGCGACGGCGTTAGCGTTGTAAACAATCCTGAGGCCCTGTTTCGACAGCCGGTATCCCAGCTCCGTGTCCTCGTTGCCGAACCGGAAAGCCGGGTTGAAAACACCATGGTCGATCAGGAAAGACCGCTTACATGAGGTACGCCCTCCCCAAAAATTCCTGTAATCGAGGATATCGCCGTGTTTGATATAGCGATAGGCAAAGAGAAAGCACCCTATGTCGGTCATAAAATGCATAACCGGCGTCACAGAGACCTCGGGAGACCAGGCCGTGTGATGCAATACGGCATAATTATCTTTTGGGTATTTGCGATGAGTCTTAACATGTTCTTCGAGAAGACCCGGGGTGGCAATGTCATCATCGTCAAGAAAAAGCAGGATCTTCCCCTGAGCAGTATATATGCCGTGATTCCTCGCCGAGGCAAGGCCGGCGTTATTCTGATGGAAGTACTTCAGAGGAAGAGTATCTGAGAACGACGCGGCAACCTCCGAAGTATTATCGGCGGAGCCGTCGTCAATAACGATCACCTCAAACTCATCCCGCGAAAGAGTTTGTTTGACGAGAGCCTCCAGTGCCTCCTTCAGCAACTCGGCCCGGTTATAAGTGGAAATGATAACGCTGAGAAATCGAGATTTCTCCGGAGTTGCGCTCTTCAAATTCTGCTCATCCTCACCCTGATGATATCCTTAAGCATCTGAAGCGAATCCTTGAGGGGAGACACTTTGGAGTCCGGAGAATTGAGCCACCTGATCGGGACCTCCTTTATCCTATAACCTGCTTCACGCGCCAGATAGAGGATCTCCACATCGTAAGCAAAACGGTCTACCGATGCGCTCGAAAAAAGGGCCCGCGCCGAGCTCCCGTCAAAGAGTTTAAATCCGCATTGTGTATCTTTGAAGTCTTCCAGAATAAGAAACCTCACAATCCTGTTAAAAACCTTGCCCATGAATACTCTCCAGAAGGGCTGTTTCACCTGGATGCGACTGCCTTCCACAGCCCTCGATCCTATGATTATATCGTAACCAGCGTCATGGAAGACAAGCAATTTCTCTATCTCCTCGACAGGCGTCGAGAGATCGGCATCCGAGATGAGGACCAGATCCCCCCTTGACATGGCGACACCAAAGCGTATTGCATATCCTTTGCCCCGGGTTTGTTCATAGGCCTCATATCGTAACGCCGGTATCTTCCTGCCGGCATCAGACACGACAGCAGCCGTATCGTCCGAACTCCCGTCATTGACGACGATTATCTCGAAACGTTCGAAGCCCGCACCGCAGTATTCAGCGATCCGGGCCAGGGTCGGGCCTATGCGAGCCGACTCGTTATAAGCAGGGATTACTATCGAGATGAATTCTTTTCTCTTTCCCTTTTGATGCATAAATACTTCCTTCCCTTTCTTACACCAAACGCCGCTTCAGTCTTAATATAATTGGAGTCGCCGTCGAGAATTTCAGGGCAGCGGCGCTTCTCGTCATTCCCCACTCAGTAATTATCAGTAATCAGCGTGCCAGAAAACAAGCGGTTTCTACATTTCCCGAGTCAGCGCAGACTTAACGCTAACGTTGCAAAAAGGCCTGATTTTCAAGTTCGTCATTCCGGCGGTGTGTTGAGCCGAAATCCAGTTGTTAGTTTTAAAAGTCGCTGGATGCCCCATTAAGGACCTCCGGCATGACGGACAAAGGCTTCATTTGGTGTTAATATCCGGGGGACTCCTGATTTAGCCATCTTACTGTGACTCACAGCCCGCCGTTTAACGCCTTTGCGCACATTTATGTGCAAAGTTTTTTGCAATCTAATGGTTAATGCTCCAATGAATCAATGGACCGCAAGCGAAACTGTGTCCAATTGGTCTGTTCCAAGGGGCTTTCTGTCACGCAACCTTCTCCTTTGTCCGATTTATCTGCTATCATATTACGTTCTTCTATAACTAACATTGAAGTCAATGCTGGCGGAACCAATCAAATAAGCGGCCATAATAACAGTCAACAATGCGGGGATTCAATCAGAGGGTGAGCATACTGAACGTTGAGAGCGAGAGGGGCCGCTGGTTGCTTTTTATCTTTTCAGTTCTTTGCGTTAAACTCCTTATTTTTCTACTTGACCCTCTCCCCATGTTCTTTCTTGGCGATTCGGCGAGCTATATTCAGACGGCCGTGAATGGCTGGATCCCGCCCGACAGATCGTTTACCTACGGCTTTATTATCAGGGCGGTTGCCGTCGCCGTCCATTCTCTGACGCCGCTTGTCACGCTTCAGGTATTTACCAGCGGTATTAACGCCATAGTGGTTGCATACCTTCTGCACAAATTTTTCAAGATAAACTCAAATCTTTCTTTCATATGCGGGTTGCTTTGCGCCATAGAGCCTCACCAGTTGATGTATGAGCGATACGTGATGACGGAAGCCTTTTCCCTCTTTATATTCGTCTGTTACCTGACGATGATTTTTCATTATATGAGTAAACCGCGACTGCGCCTCCTCGCGGCTGTCCAGATAACCGGAACCATACTTATAAGCCTCCGTTTGAGTTACCTCCCCCTTGTTCTCATTTATACCATTCTTGTGCCCCTGCTCATAATCCCGGGACTTCTCAGGAAATACTCGGTAGAACTGAGGCCGTTGAGAAATTTCTTTGGTTCTGCCGCGGCAGTCAACCCTGTCATAAAGACGGTGACCATTCATCTTCTATTTTCAGTTCTGCTCACCTCCGCTTTTCATCTCGGTTATAGAGAGCTGAATGGATTCCTGACAAACAACCCTCCTTCATATCAGTATCGCAGCGGCACGATCGTACTTACAGCTTTTCTGCCGATTGTAAAGCCGGACGATTTTCCCCGTCATGATATTTCGCGAGAGATTTTTGGTAACGTGAAATATGACTTAAACGTCCGCAATAATCGCGTTCTTCACCATTGGCATCAGGGTGGACTTATTGACCTTATTTCCCAAGCGATTCCTGATCCCCTTGAGGCCGACCATGTTGCCGGAGTGACTGCTTTCAACGCCATAAAACGGGATCCTGTCGGAGCGGCTTCTGTAATTGTCTCAACCTTCGCGGACTTCTGGAATCTGGGCTTTCTCAAGGGCAGCCTGTTAAATGACAGGGGCGACAGGCCTCTCCCAAAAGAATTGCTTGAGACATTGAGAAACAGCTTCGGGCTTCAAGCCGAAAATTTACCTTTCCTAAAGACATTTACAAACAGCTACTACATGGACGCATGGTTTTGGTACTTATTGCTGCTTTGTTCGCCCTTATTTGCCTTTCTGAACCTTTTTATCTGCCGTACCGAAGTCCGGAGCTTCGTTTTTGTTGTGTTGCTGTCATCACTTACGGTAGTTATTGTATCAAGCACTTTCGTTGAAGGTGTAACCGTCCGCTATCTGCATCCGCTCGGGTGGCTGGCCTTCCTTGTTCTGGGCCCCCTTCTTGATTTTTTACTGCTTCGCCATAAAAAAGCGCCCAAGCAGTCTACGAATACGACTCCAGTATCGTGAATGCCTCTTTTCTTGAGAGATGTGCATTTCTGGATAAATAGTCTTCCATCTCCTTCTTGACGTCAGCATAATCGTAATTCTGCATAGGCTTGCGCATACTGTGGTCCACCCGGGTCTTGTCGATTATGCCGATCCGGAGGCCGTGTTCTTCGGCAATGCATGGCAGCACGAAATCGAATCCCCATCCCATGGGCGTGCTCTCGTCAAAAGGAAGTATGAATGGCAGGATGTCATGCCTGAAAGACACCAGGGGTCCGATCTCAACAAACCGCGTTCGCCGCGCCTTCAAACCGTCCATTCCCTCCACAAAGGGATGGTCGATGTAACTGTTATGGGTCCTCGCCGGCTGTGCGGCGGCGAAATCATAGCGCCTCTGCATATCGAGAAAGGTATCTACGAAATCGGGGGGCAATAATATGTCGTCGTCACAGATGATGACATAATCATAAGAATCGGCGTCAATATTCGAGAGTATCCCGTTCAGGAGAACAACCTTTGGAAGCCGCTCATCCACGCGCTTTACAGTGACCCTTCTCACATCCTCAGACAGATGCTCCCCTCCAAGCGCTATCCACTGCTGACGCACATTCCATTTCTTTGAGCAATTAAACTGTCTCACGATGTGTTCTATGCTGTTTTTCTGATTGACAAGATAGACGCCTGTAACAAGCACGCTACCGCCTGCAGACCCGTTTTCGTTCTCATCTGCCTTAAGGCATTCCGCTGCAGCTACATACTTTTCATCCTCAGCTGAATCCTCGGGTGGAACTTCTCCGCCCCCGGGTAACCCTTCTTCGGACACTCTTTCATCACCTTCAGCAAGGACGGTTTCGAGTGCCGGTATTTCTTCCGGCAACAGGATGCGCAGCGATCCGTCACTTTGCAAGAGCCGCTTTTTTAACTCCACAGAAGAGACAATAATAGCATCTGCCGCCGCTGCATTCAGGGTCTCAAGCTTCACAGTAGACGGGGTCAATTCATTAAGACAGTATAGAACTTTGCTGCCCGGAGCATAGGCTCGCACAAAGGGGAAAGCATCGAAACACCTTTGTCCGCCGAACCCTGCAACATAAGAAAACCTTGCGCCATTGGTCTTCAGGTATTCTTCCGTGTCTTTCATACGGACAGGTTCGAAACTCTCCTGATCCAGATCCTTCAGAAACTCCGCCAGTGCGGCTCTAAACCGGGACAAATCATTGTCACCTTGATTCAAGTCGGCAGACTCAAGAAAAAGGACAACCTTCTCCGAAGGAAACTCCATATGAGCTTCGCTTCTTTCTGGATTGTAAGCAGGCGTAACAGCGACGTCCTGAGACCCCGAAACTCCAAGCTTTTTATTCACTTTTTCATCAAGTATCGAGGGAGAAGCGTTTCTAATATAATAAAAAAACTTCCGGACATTGACCGCATTCAGGTTCTTCAATGTGTTCTTCGGATTCCTCAGGCCGTTAACGACCAGCTTCATGACAGACCTCACCCTGGAATTCTCAGGAAATAAAGAGTCCCTGAAGTCGTAATATTTGATCAGGGCCTTCCATCCGTTCGAATTGTAGATATGAGACAAGGCGGCTTCCTTCTCCCTTAAACGTCTCTCATAATCAGAAATTCTGCCGGAAAGATTTTGTATCCGCGAGTCCTTTTCACGCATGGCGGCTTCAAGGCCCTCGACTGTTCCTGTAAGCTCCCTCAGTCTGGCCTCCTTTTCCGCAATTCTTGAGTCCTGTTCCGCAAGCCTGCCATCCCTGTCCCGGATGCCGCCTTCAAGAACATCTATCCTTTCGTCCCTCTCCCTGGCGCCCGTTTCAAGAATATCTATCGTGTCATCCTTCTCGAGAAGAAGTTTACGGGCATCCGCTCCGGCCGCTTCAAGTTCCATCACCTTCAGATCTCTTGTCCTGAGATCCCTTCTGTTTTGGACAAGATCAATCATAACGTCCGGCGTAAACTCTTCTTTGTGCTTTCTTATAATCTGGCGGTGGGCAGTTCGTGCAATCCCCACGGATTCAGAGCTCTGCGCAATCTGACTTGAAACATTCCATTGCAGGTATTCAGCCGTAGCTTTTCTGACGTGATAGAAAGGGAAAACTTTCGACGCCCTTATGAGCAAGTCCCAGTCTTCGTAGAGATCAAACTCTTCGTCAAAACCTTTTAACCTATCAAATACATCCCGGGAAAAGAGGATGCTCATGAGAGGAATATAATTGTCAATTATCAGTTCTTTCCGCGAAAAATCCCGCGATGCGAATATCCTGGGGTTTCGTTTTGCAAGTTCGCGGTTTTTTGGATCATACTGAAGGTCGGCTAGGATGGTGTCCGAATAGGCAATTTTGAAATCAAGCTGTTCCAGGACGTCAGCCAGGACCCCGACATGTTCCGGATAGAATTCATCATCGTCGTCCAGGAACCCTAAATAAGCCCCCGCCGCATTCTTTATAGCAAGATTTCCGGCGCGAGCCCTTCCTCTGTTCTTTTCAACCTTTATATAATTCAGTGAAACGCCGTCCAGAATCTTCTTCAGCTCTTCCACAGGAAGGTCGCAACCGCCGTCATTCACAACAACAACTTCGACGGGGCGGTAAGTCTGCAATGCGACGCTCTTGAGCGCATTTCTGAGCAGTTTGGGCCTGTCTTTTGTCCTGACCAATATCGAAACTAAAGGCTTATCCTGTCCCATGTCTCACAACCACAATGCCCATTTTGACGAAAATCGGCCGATCGTATTGAAATACCCCAAAAAGGCAAGTTCGGGCTCCTTTCCCGGAATAGCAACCATGCAGTCAGCGAAAGGAGTTCGATTATTCTCATTTTCCGCGGCACTAATACGCTCCTTCCCTTTTAAGGACTATCCGCACAGTCTTGAATAGGATAACAATATCGAGCCATAGATTCCAGTTTCTCACGTACCAGGAATCGAGAGCTATTCTGTAATCGTAGCTCGTATTACTACGCCCGCTCACCTGCCACAGGCCGGTAACGCCGGGCAGCACACAGAAACACAGTTCAGCCATTTCTCCGTACTGTCTGTCGATTTCCTCCTGTGTGACAGGCCTGGGTCCGACAAGACTCATCTCCCCCTTCAGGACATTGAATATCTGGGGCAGTTCATCGAGCGACGTTCTCCTGAGGAAACGCCCGACACGTGTTATCCTCGGGTCGTCATTGAGCTTCCAGTTCTGGTCCCATTCATTTTTTCTGGCCGGGTCCCCTTCCAGGAGACGATCAAGCTTCTTCTCGGCGTCGACGTACATTGTCCTGAACTTGTAACATCTGAATGCGCTTCCATTTCTGCCCACTCTTTCCTGGGAAAACATCGCAGGCCCTCTGGAACCCAGCCGGATCAATAATGCAATAACTCCCATGGGAACCGCAAGGAGGGGGACGAGCAGAAAGGTCACAACGATATCAAAGCCCCTCTTAACCAGTATGTTAAGCGGGTTCGAGAGATTGTTTCTCATCTCAAAGGCAAAGGCTTCCTCGTGGAAAAAATGCTGAAGGTTAGTCCCCAGAACGGCTATGCCGAAGATATCCGGGACAAAAAAGATCCTCTCCACCTTGTGCTGCAGACTGTTGACCAACCCCTGAAGCCTCTCTTTACCCGCCCCCGGCATGGCAATAAAAAGGTCCTCCAGGTTGCATCTGTTGATATAATTGAACGCCTTGTCGATCCCCCTGTGGATTTTGATGCCCTCGATCCTCTTTCCGAATTTTTCGGGATCGTCGTCGACAAATCCTATCACTTCGTAGCCGTAGTTCGGCTCCTTCCTGAGGGCCCTCACGATAAGCTTGCCTGTTTCGCCCGCGCCCAGGATAAGTACTCTCCTCTTCAGGAAACCCAGCCTTCTGAGAACCTTCTTCGCAACTATGCGTATCAGGGGGAGAAACAGAAGGGCAGTGAAACCCATAAGGACAACCACAGTCCTCGAGACTTCTTCGCTGAATTTCCCCAGAGAAACAATGGTAAAAACGCCGACGGTGGAGTTTGCAAAATCCCTGTAGGATTCTTCACCAGGAAAGCCCTGATAAAGACGCGGCAACACGTCGCTTCTCAGGATAACTGACGACTGAAAAATGAGCAGAACAGAACCCACATCGAGAAGGAAAATAATCAGAACTTCAACCGCTGTTTTTAATCTGTTGAATACCCTCATCAGGGCCTTGAATCTTGCAAATGGCATTACGTCTGTCCGGTAGCCGCCGTAAGCTTTAACTTTCTGCATCCGTCCCGGCAACCGGCACATCCCTGAAACAGCGGCAGGAGCAGAAAGCGAAAACAATTGTACGGCAACGGAATGAGGTCGCCGCGCTGATTTCGTCTAAGACTTCTGCAGTTGTCGCACCGGACATATTCCCGGAAATCCCTATCCTTGTTTTTTGCAAAGCCGAGTCAATATTTTGTTCCCCTGCAATTGCCCGTCAGCTACTGCAGAAGAGGCATAATTTCTGTTATATTAATACGATGTTTGTTATTCCTGCAATAGATTTAAAAGACGGCAAGTGTGTGCGACTCCTGCAGGGCAGAAAAGACGCGGTGACGGTCTACTCCGACGACCCGCCGGCTACTGCCGAAAAATGGGAATCCTACGGCGCGAAAATGCTGCACGTGGTCGACCTCGACGGTGCTTTTACCGGCCTTCAGAAGAACATCGATATGGTACTGGACATCAGAAGGCACGTGAAAATGATCATGGAGGTCGGCGGCGGTATACGGGAAATGGCTACGGTTGAAAAACTGGTAAATGCGGGTATAGAGCGAATCATCCTTGGTACTTCTGCTTTAGAAGACTCTGCATTTGTAAAGGAGGCGTGCAGCAGGTTCCCAGGCAAAATCCTTGTGGGAATCGATGCGAAAGACGGGAAAGTGGCTGTCAGGGGGTGGGAGGAAGTAAGCACAGTCGGGGCTGCGGAACTTGCAAAAAAAGTCGAATCGGCAGGCGTTGCCGGTATCATTTACACTGATATTTCGAGGGACGGCATGCTTTCCGGCCCCAATATCGCTGCACAGCAGGAGATGGTAAAAGCCCTTACCGTGCCTGTGATCGCATCCGGGGGAATAGCCACACTTGACGACGTAAAAAGTCTGCTGCGGATCAAAGGCCTTTGGGGAGCAATTACCGGCAAGGCAATATACTCCGGGTCGCTCGACCTGAAAGAGGCGATAAGAATAAGTGAGGAGTGAGGAGTGAGGAGTAAAGAATCGGAGAATTTTTCTGAGTGTCGTCACAGAAGGGTTTCACACTTCGCGCTTCGCTCCTCACTCCTCACTGTCTTTTAATATGCTCGCCAAACGAATCATCCCCTGCCTGGACGTTAAAGACGGCCGTGTGGTCAAAGGAGTGAGTTTCGTAAATCTTCGGGATGCCGGCGATCCGGTGGAAAACGCGATATTTTACGATGCGCAGGGGGCTGACGAACTCATATTCCTCGACATCACCGCTTCGCACGAAAAAAGGAAGATAATACTTGATGTGGTCGAGCGGACCGCGGAAGATGTATTCATGCCGCTGACAGTCGGAGGGGGAATAAAGACACTGGACGATATAAGGGACCTTCTGAACGCAGGATGCGACAAGGTGTCCATCAATACGACTGCCGTCAAGGACCCCTACTTCATAAGCCGGGCCGCGGAAAAATTCGGGACCCAGTGCATCGTCGTGGCGATAGACGCGAAGAGGGTGCCAAAAGATATGACCGACAGCACGGGCGAGGACTGGCTCAATGACCCTTCCCTTAAGGAAGTCGCTCTTCAACTCCCGGCGCGAGGGCTGACGTGGGCCATCTCTACTCATGGCGGCAGAAAGATGAAGAGCATAGATGCCGTCAAATGGGCAAGGAAGATGGAGGAACTGGGGGCCGGCGAGTTCATGCTGACGAGCATGGACAAGGACGGGACCAGGGACGGTTACGATATCGAATTGACGCGGACGATATCGGAGACGGTATCTATTCCTGTGATAGCATCAGGGGGCGCAGGGAACCTCGAACATCTTTATGAAGGCCTGATCGACGGGAAAGCGGATGCGGTCCTCGCGGCATCAATCTTTCATTTCAGGGAATATACCATCAGGGAGGCCAAGGAGTATCTGCAGGCCAAAGGCGTACCCGTCCGGCTTTAAACAATATTGAGATCGCAGAAGCAGAACCTGCCTTCCCGAAGCACCGTTTCTCCCCTCGTAAATGGCACCGCCTTCTGAAAGACCGGCCCGTCGTAGACAAAAGTGTGGAATTCACCGTTCTCGCCGCAAAGGTCAACGTCTCCCGGCAGATCGTCTATGAGAGATTCATCGTAATATCTGCCGGCAAAGCACGGATCGAGGACCTCCGTATCAACACAGGTGATTATTGCCCTGAATCCAAGCTCAACAAATTCCCGGGCAAGCAGTTTTGTGTCCTTCTTCCATATGGGGAACAACCCTTTCATGCCTGCCTTTGCAAGCTTGTCCTCCCTGTAACTCCTCAGGTCTTCAAGAAATATGTCTCCGAAGCAGACGGTTCGAACTTCCCTGTGCCGCCCGAGCGCTTCGCTCATCCTGCTTTCATAATCTGCATCCGAAGAATCTTTGGTGATTAACACCTTTTCCAAAGGTATCTCCAGAGACGCTGCCTGCCTTTCGAGCAGGACCTCTCTGACGCCGTGCATACTGACCCTGTCGTAACCCTCTGTTACGGTCGTCAGAAGGGCGGCAACCTCGTATCCGCCCATTCCTTTCAGTCTATGAAGTGCCATCGCGCTGTCCTTGCCCCCGCTCCATGCGAACAAAACTCTTTCAGTGTCCATCGGCATTTTTCCTTTCCTTAAGTAATGGCTGTTTATAAAATACAGTTCGGGTTGGCTGCCATTCCCCAAGTTGACCCTGAACTTGATTCGGGATCAAGCCGGACAATGACAAAATTATGACTTTGCCAGCACTCTCGGCCAAGTTCCGCTCCTTAGCCTCCTGACCCGTTCGACAACCGGGGGGTGAGAATAATAGATCTTCGCGTAAAGTGGATGTGGATGAAGGTTCGAGAGATTATCCTTCGACAATTTCATAAGAGCAGTTGCCAGCCACTCCGGGGCCGAAGTCAGGTCGGCGGCAAAACGGTCCGCCTCGTTCTCATGTACTCTGGAAAAATAGCTGAAGGCAGGGGTGGCGGGAAACGAGACGATGCTGAAGATAAAGCCCAGGACGACTATCTTTGCGAAAAAAGCGGTCCCCTGAATGTTGAAGACGGCAGACAGAAAATCGATCTTCAGAAGCCTGAAGGATATATAGGCGGCCGCCAGAGCAATCATCTCCGTTACGGCTATCATTTTCAGGACATGCTTCTTCTTCCAGTGCCCCGCCTCATGGGCAAGAACAGCAAGGACCTCATTATCGTCCATTAACTCCAGCAGGGTGTCGTACAGGACTATCCTTTTTACTTTTCCTATGCCCGAAAAATATGCGTTCGTGTGACGGCTCCTCCTCGAGGCGTCTATTTTGAAGACCCTGCTCACCCTGATGCCCGCCCTCCCCATCAAATCACGGATTCTGTCTTCCAGTTCGTGGCCTTCAAGGGGCGTGAATTTATTGAACAGAGGTTCTATTACATAAGGCGATATGTACATCATGAAGAGGCTGA
>JARRRI010000038.1:28535-32633 GCA_037380845.1 Candidatus Sulfobium sp.
ATCCCGCCGCAAGGATCACTCCGATCAGGACGGTGGAGAGGGCTGTGGATTTCAGGAAATCGATCAACCATAATTTCGGCGTCATGGTGTTGAAGCCGTACTTGTTTTCGATCCTGAACGTGCCGTAAAGACTGAAGGGCAACGACAGTAGAGTGGCGACGTAACTCAGCACAAGAAAAAAGATGATCCCGCTCAGTATAAAGGACAGACCCAGAGAGTTGACCCATGCATTATAGAGGTCCAGCAAACCTCCGAAAAGAAAAATGAGCAGCAGGACGCTGCCAAAGAGTGACTCCTTGACTGAGAGTGAATTCTTCTCAACGGCATACTCATAAGTCTTTCTAAGCGTCTTTTCATCGATGTAGCCTTCAAATCCCCGGGGCACATTCATCCCGTATTTTTTCATATACCCGAGGTTTGCGAATTTAAGCCGGTACTCCAGGCCCTGGACAAGGAGAAAAGCCGCCAGCAAGACAATTCGGTATTCAATCATGTTTGTCAAACTTCATCCATAGAGCGTACCGGCAAAACCCGACGCTGCAAAGAAAAAGACTCTGTCTGTTTAGAAAACGCGGATCCCCGATTTCTGCTTCGGGAATGACGGCCACGGCCGGCACCAAGTCCTCAGCCTTTTCGTCATGCCCGAGGACCTCTGTCGGGCATCCATTGAAAATGTAGTTCCCGACTGCTGAATTGTGAATAATGGCGAATTTGAAATACCAGTCTTTTTGCAGCATTCAGGTTAATATAACACGTTAGCCGGTCAAACCTTTAACCTCTCCACAACAGTTTCATGAAATCCGGGACCGACATTTTCTCCAGTCGGTCGCGATCTGAAAAAAGCCGGCTGAGCCGGTCAACAATTTCCACCGGCAGGGAGGCGGCTGAGTTCTGCCTGAATTTATCTATCAGAAGAGGGATACCTTCCCGTCTTCTTTTGGGGTGACCTACGGGGTACTCCACCTGGACCTTTTTCGTATGTGTCCCATCCGTGAAGAAGACCTGCAGTGCATTCGCAACAGATCTTCTATTTTGGTCCAGATACTCCCGGCTGAAACGCGTGTCTTCGACCACCTCCATGCGTCCGCGGAGAAAGTCGATTCGGGGATCGGCAGCCGTTTGGTCGCTGTAATAATCGTAGGTCAGCTCTCCGTAAATGAGAACAACCGCCACGACGTACTGCAGGCAATGGTCTCTGTCGGCCGGATTATAAAGGGGACCCTTCTTGCTGATGATCCTTATAGCCGGCTCTTGCGTAGTCATCACGATCTTTTCTATTTCGTCAAGCCTCTCCCGCACATCGTTATGGAGACGAAAGGCGCATTCAGCCGCGGTCTGGGCATGAAATTCGGAGGGAAAGGCGACCTTCCATAGAATATTTTCCATCACATAAGAGCCGTAAGTCCTCCGGAGTATAAACTTCCGCCCCTGAAAGAGGGCATCATAAAAACCCCACTTTTTTGCGGTCAGGGCGCCGGGATAACCCGTTTCCCCTTTCATGGTGATAAGCGCCAGCCATACACCGCGGGCTGTGGCATCACCGGCCGCCCATGACTTGCGGGAGCCGGTGTTGGGAGCATGTCTGTAAGTTCTGAGACTTTGCCCGTCGATCCATGCCTGCGAGAGCGTGTTGGTAATGTCCGTCTTGTCTCCCCCAAGCAAGGCGGTCGTTATGGCAGCCGTCGCCACCTTCACAAGTACCACGTGATCGAGACCTACACTGTTAAAGCTGTTTTCAAGTGAGAGAACGCCCTGGATTTCATAAGCCTTGATCATGGAAACAAGAACATTCCTTATTATGAGAGGGGCCATTCCTTCGGCAATCCTCTTTCTGCTCACGAAATCGGAGACAGCCAGAATTCCGCCTATGTTGTCCGAAGGATGGCTCCATTCCGCGGCCAGCCAGGTGTCGTTATAGTCCAGCCACCTTATGAGAGTGCCAATATCGAAGGCGGCCTGTACGGGGTCAAGTTCGAAAGGAGTACCCGGGATGCGGGTCCCGAGGGGAACCGAGGTACCCGGTGCAACGGGCCCGAGGAGCCTTGTACACTCCGGATGCTTGAGTGCAACCAGGGCGCAGCCGATGCTGTCCATCAGTGCGTAACGCGCAGTACTCAGCGCTTCTTCGCTGTCGACAACGTAGTCCGTAACATAATCCGCGATATCCCTCAACTCTCGATCGGGTTGCGGCCTTATGTTGGTTTCTGCACGTGAGGTCATAGCCGGAAAGACAGTCGATAGGCTACCGGCAAAGGGTTATTATCAATACGTCTCACAATAACCTGTACCTTTTTGTTGTCATTTCCCCGAACCTGCCTGCCGGCAGGCAGGCCCGATTAAGGTCCTCGGGCATGACGAACAAGACCATAAACCCGTAAATTTTTTTCGCTCATAATCATAATAATTGAGAAAGTCATAGAGCTCTTCGCGGGTCTGCATAATGTCGAGAACACCCCTCTGTGTCCCTCTTTGTCTTATGTTCCTGTAAACATTAAGCGCAGCGGCATTCATGGCGCGAAATGCCGAAAGCGGATAAAGAACAGCGCCCACCCCGGCCGCCGACAGCTCTTCCAGCGTAAAAAGGGGTGTTACTCCGAATTCAGTGATGTTTGCGAGGACAGGAATATCAACGGCTCCGGTAAACCGCTTATAGTCGTCGATTTTGGACATGGCCTCCGGGAATATCATGTCAGCGCCCGCCTCGCTGTAAAGGCATGCGCGTTCTATCGAAGCCTCAAGTCCCTCCAGAGCCATGGCATCCGTCCTTGCGACAACGACGAAATTCTGACAGGTCTTTGCATCGATTGCCGCCTTTAAGCGGTCTGCCATCTCCTGCGCGCTGACAACCCTCTTGCCGGGCCGCTGTCCGCACCGTTTCGTGACCACCTGGTCCTCAATGTGAATGGCCGCCGCCTCTGCCCGGATCATCTCCCTGACAGTTCGTCCGATCATAAAGGCGCTTCCCCATCCTGTGTCTACGTCCACAATAAGGGGGAGAGAACTGGCGCCGGTTATTCGCCTTGCTTCATCCGCAACCTCCGTAAGTGTGGTCATTCCGAGGTCCGGAAGGCCGAAGCAGGCATTCGCCACGCCCGCCCCTGAAAGGTAAATTGCGCGGAAACCAACTCTCTCGGCCATAATGGCGGAAAAAGCATTGATCGTACCGACCACCTGGAGCGGTTTCTCATCGGCAAGCGCCTTGCGCAGAAGTTCACCGGGTTTGGAGACCATCGTTATGCCTCACGAAAGCAACCTTCATGACAAGATCATTATCGCAGGATGCACCTTGAAAATCCAGCCATGTCCACTAACCTACAGCGAGCAGCCCGGATTTCATCCTGTTAGAACCTATCTCAAAATCGACTTTCACGAAAATCCGTCACCCTCGCGAAGGCGGGGGTCCATTTTAAACCTTGAAAAACATGGATTCCCGCCTTCGCGGGAATGACGCAAACGGACTCATAATGTTAAATAATCAATTTTGGGATAGATTCTAATAAAAGGGAACTAGCGAAGCCATGATTTTTTCCGCGGCTCGCACAGGAGAATGAAAAAGGCCTTATTCTTCATACCTGCGAAGTTTACTCGCCGTTGGCGGCTTCAGAGGCGACCAGGGGTGGGTATCCAGGTTCTCTTAAGAAGAATGAATTTCCGACTACTACCTCGGGAATGACGGTGAACTCGTCCTCGAAGTTCCATGCAGGAAGCTTTTTCGAAGCCCCCTTTAAACAGATTTCCGACTCACTATGCCGCACCGGCGCACCAAATAAAAAAGGCCGGGAATTTCTTCCTGGCCTTTTATTATAATCCGGCGGCTACCTACTTTCCCAGGACCTCACGGTCCAAGTATCATCGGCCATGGAGGGCTTAACTTCCGTGTTCGGGATGGGAACGGGTGTGACCCCTCCGGCAACGCCACCGGAAACCTTATTTCCGGGTGAAAAATACTATAGCATCAAAGAACAGTCTTTTGCAAGCCTTTTTGACAACAGGAGGGAAGAGAAATAAGGGTCAAGACTCACGGCCAATTAGTACTGGTCAGCTGAATGCATTACTGCACTTACACCTCCAGCCTATCGACGTGGTAGTCTACCACCG
>JARRRI010000039.1:0-20968 GCA_037380845.1 Candidatus Sulfobium sp.
AATGAGAGTGAACGGAGAGGGAATGCGCAGGATAGCTTTGTCCTTGTTGTTTGCAATATTCATAAGCACTTTTGCTTACGCGCAGGGTCAGCCGGTTATCACCAAAATCGAGGTTAAGGGGCTTAAACGCATAGAGGAAGGAGCCGTAAAGTCGAAGGTTTCGGAGAAAGTAGGCGAGCCTCTCTCCGAAGAAAAGATCAGCAATGACATAAAGACCATCTTCAGAATGGGATACTTTGATGATGTCAAAGTCGAGGCAGAACCTTTTGAAGGCGGGGTAAAACTCATTTACATCCTCAGGGAGAAGCCCACGATAATAAAGGTGGATTTCCAGGGCAACAAAGAATATGACGACTCCAAACTGAAAGAAAAAATCACCATAACACCGGGCTCCATCGCCGACACCGTACTCATCCAGGACAATGCAGTCAGGCTGAGCAAGTTCTATGAAGAGGAAGGCTACTGGCTTGCCAACGTTGTGCCGGTAATAAAAAAGGTCTCGGAGAACGACGTAACCCTCACCTACCAGATCGATGAAGGACCGAAGATAAAGATCCGCAAAATAACAATACAGGGCAACAAGCATATCTCCTCGTCGAAGATCAAGGGCGTAATGAAGACTTCTACGTGGTGGCTTTTTTCGTTTATCACCTCTTCCGGATACTACAAGAAAGATGTAATGGAAAAAGACGTCGAGAGGATCAAGAACCTTTACTTCGACAACGGCTACATCAAGGCAGTGGTCGGCGAACCCGGGATCAAGGTCAACAGGAAAGAAAAGGGCATGACAATCAGAATCAGGGTTTCCGAAGGCGACCAGTACAGGGTCTCGTCGGTGGACGTAAGCGGCAATAAGGCTTACAGCGACAAGACGATAAGATCGAAAATAACCATTCAGCCGGGCAGCGTTTTTGACAAGAGCGTCCTCGAAAAGAACATACAGGCAATCACTAACCTTTACATGGATAACGGCTATGCCCTCGTCTCGGTCACGCCCGACCTTGTTCCGGATGAAAAAAACAAGACCGTCCGCGTGACTCTTACCGTCAACGAAGGCGACCGGTACCGGATCGGGAGAATTGAAGTGTCCGGAAACACCAAGACCAGGGACAAGGTCATCAGGAGGGAGATGAGGCTGGACGAAGGCGCCATCTTTGACAGCTCAAAGATCAAGAGGAGCTACCAGCGGATAAGTAACCTCAATTACTTCGACACGGTCGACATCGTCCCGAAGCCCGAATACAGGAAGAAGGTCGTTGACCTTGACATCAAGGTCAAGGAAAGGCCGACCGGCTTCCTGAGCATAGGGGGCGGATACAGTTCCGTAGACCAGTTTATCGCAACTGCCGATCTCACCCAGGGCAACCTCTTTGGCAGAGGCCAGTATCTGAAGCTGAAGGGCGAACTCGGCGGGAGAAGTTCACTGTATGAGATAACCTTCAGAGACCCGTGGTTTCTGGATAAACCCATATCCCTTTCAACGGGCATTTACAAGACCAGCCGCGAATACATAGAATATGACAAACGGGCCTTCGGCGCATACGTGAGTTTTGGAAAGAACTTTTCCGAATACTGGAACGGTACCATAGGATATAATTTCGAGCGGGCAACAATATACAATATCTCGGAGGGGGCTTCTGCGATAGTACTGGACCAGCAGGGGACAAATACTACCAGCAGCATAACCCCGTCCATTGTAAGGGACAGCCGGGATAATTACCTGGACCCCTCCAGAGGTTCGAGAAACGCATTGACCCTGACCTTTGCGGGTCTGGGCGGCAGCAATAAATTCGTGAAGGGCCTGCTTGATTCCGGGTGGTACTTCCCCTGGGGATCAACCACCTTTATGGTGCGCGGTCGTTTCGGATACGCTCACGGCATCTTCGACAAGAAGCTGCCGTTATATGAAAGGTTCTATGTGGGAGGTATTTACACGGTAAGAGGGCTGGGTTTCGGCGACGCCGGGCCGAAAGACCCGGCTACCGGAGATGCGATAGGGGGGACGGAAGAACTCATTTTCAATACGGAATACATTTTCCCGATACTGTCAGAGATGAAATTTAAAGGGGTCGTTTTCTTCGATGCCGGGAATGCGTACGAGAACTTTGAGCACTTCGGCACCTTGAGGTACACGACAGGGGCCGGCATACGATGGATATCTCCCATGGGTCCTATCAGGGTCGAGTGGGGATACAACCTTGACAAGAAGCCGGGTGAAAGCTCAAGCAAGATTGAATTTGCATTTGGAAGTTTTTTCTAAACCATATATGAGGAGAAGAAACATGAAGAAGATTCTGTTGCTGGTAGTGATCTTTGGTCTGGTGGCGGGCAGGTGCGCTTATGCGGAAAACAATGTGAAGCTAGGCGTAGTAGACCTCATGAAGGCGCTGAACGAGTCCGATGCGGGGAAAAAAGCCAAGGCTGAACTGGAATCCGTAATCAAGTCGAAACAGGCCGTCATAAACGAGAAAGGCAAGGCTATAGAAAAATTGAAAGCGGAACTCGACAAGCAGTCCTCCGTCCTTTCGCCGGACGCTAAAAAATCGAAGGAGGACGATCTGGACCGGATGATGCGGGATTATCAGAGAATGGTTTCCGACTCGCAGAGTGACGTAAAAAAGAGAGAATCGGAGCTGACGGGTGGAATCCTGAAGGGGCTGAGGGCCGTTATCCAGCAAATCGGCCGGAAGGGCGGCTATACCATGATCATCGAAGATGCGGAAGGCATAGTCCTCTATTCAAGGAAGAGCCTTGACCTGACCGATGAAGTAATCAAGCAGTACAATGCATCGCACTCTGCGACGGGCAAATGAACCGTCGCAGAAACGGCGAAATGACCTGTAAGCTGAGCCCTCCCAAGAGTGGAGAAAACGATAGGGATGTCCGGGAACATCAATCACCCGCCCTTGCCCTCCGCCGTCACCGGGGAGGGACGTGAGGAGGCTGCATGGTCCCGGGAACCGGGAATCGGAGTTGAACTATCAGTAAAAGAGCGGCTCACCGCAGAAGTTGCTCGCCTTCGTCCGGCGGCAAGGAGCTCTTTTTGGAAATTGCATTGGACATCCTGAATCGATGAAACTGAGAGAATTTTCAGAACTGGTGGACGGAGAGGTAATCGGTGATCCGGACATTGAGATCACGGGGGCCTCTGGCGTTCAGAACGCAGAAAATGGAGACATCACCTTTGTCACTTCAGCCAAATTCGTGAAATATCTGCAGAATAGCCCGGCATCCTGCGTGATCGTGAAAGAGCCGCTGGAAGGACTGGCAATCACTCAACTGCAGGTTGAAAATCCCTATTATGCATTCGCTAAGGCGCTGGAGCTCTTTTACCCCCCTGCGGCTCCCGAGCCGGGGATAAGTGAAAGGGCAGTCGTCTCCGCGAACGCGGCGATAGGGAAGGACGTGACAATCTTCCCCACGGCGTACATCGCTGATAACGCCTCCATAGGGGATGGAACGGTCATCCACCCGGGTGTCTTTATCGGGAGGAACACCGCGCTGGGAAGGAGCTGTGTCATCCATCCGAACGTTACGATCCGGGAAAATGTCAATATCGGCAACCGGGTTGTCGTACATTCCGGCACCGTGATAGGATCGGACGGATTCGGTTACGTCTTTGAAAGAGGCATCCACTACAAGATACCGCAGGTTGGCGGGGTCGTGGTCGGAAATGATGTCGAGATAGGCTCCAATGTGTCGATCGACCGTGCGACCACAGGTAATACTGTCATAGGGAATGGGACAAAGATCGACAACCTGGTGCAGATCGCGCACAACGTAAGCATCGGGGAAAACTCACTCATCATAGCCCAGGTGGGAATAAGCGGCAGTTGCGAGATAGGGGACTTCACAACACTGGCGGGCCAGGCAGGAATCGCCGATCACAGTTCACTGGAAGCCGGGACGATCATCGGCGCCCAGGCGGGGCTCACGGGGCATTACAGGAAAGGGATATACTCGGGAACGCCCGCCATTCCCCACCGGAACTGGCTCAAGTCCCAGGCCCTGTTTGCCAAGCTGCCTGAAATGAACAGAAGGATAAAGGAACTCGAAAGCAAAATTGATAAACTTGAAAAGGGGGATCCGAAGCATGTTGACGATAAATGAGATCATGAAGAATCTGCCGCATCGGTACCCGTTCCTCCTGGTCGACAGAATTGTTGAACTGGAGCCGAACGTGCGCGCAACGGGGGTAAAGAACGTAACCATCAACGAGCCCTTTTTTCAGGGGCATTTTCCGGACCAGCCCATCATGCCCGGGGTGCTCATAATAGAGGCCATGGCACAGGTCGCCGGGGTACTGGCCTTTAGTTCCGGGGTAGAAGGCAACTCTGTCTATTTCATGAGCATCGACAACGCCAAGTTCAGGCGTCCCATTGTCCCGGGTGACCAGGTAATGATGGAAATCAAGGTGCTGAAGCAGAGGGGTAATGTCTGGAAATTTTCCGGCATTGCGACCGTTGATGAGAAACCGGTATCGGAAGCGGAATTCACAGCCATGGTCACAGACAGGGAGATTTGACGTAATGAAGACCAAGATTCACGATACCGCGATAGTCGATCCCTCGGCGGAGCTGGACGACGATGTCGAAATAGGCCCCTTCTGTATAATTCACAGGGGCGTTAAAATAGAGAAAGGTTCGCGACTTATATCCCATGTGGTCGTAGAGGGAGATACTCAGATAGGGGAAGGCTGCATGATACACTCTTTTTCAAGCATAGGGTTTCCCCCGCAGGATTTGAAATACAAGGGCGAGCGTACCCGCCTTGCCATAGGCAGGGGCAATATTATCAGGGAGTACAGCACCATCCACAGGGCGTCCGTCGGCGGCGACGGCACAACGTCCATAGGCGACAATAATTTCTTCATGGCCTACGTACATATCGCCCATGACTGCAAGATAGGCAGCAATGTAATAATGGCCAATGCCGCCACCCTGGCCGGCCACGTACTTGTTGAGGATCATGCAGTGATCGGCGGCCTGGTGGCTGTACATCAGTTTACAAGGATCGGCAGGTACGCCATGGTAGGCGGCTTCAGTGGCATAGGACAGGATATCCCCCCTTACATGGTAGCGTCCGGGGCCAGGGCGAAGCTCTTCGGACCGAACACGATCGGGCTGAAAAGACACGGTTTCTCCGACACGACTGTAAACGGCATAAAGAAGGCTTACAAGATCCTTTTCCGGGAAAAGCGAACCCTGAAGGAGGCCCTGAAAAAAATTGAGGATGATGTTCCGGTTACCGACGAAGTCCGGCACCTCGTCGAATTCATCCAGAAAAACAAGCGTGGAATCTGCCGTTGAGGACCATAAAGAAGCTGGGCCTTATCGCCGGAAGCGGTGAGTTGCCGCTTGCAATTGCCGCGGAGGCCCGGGCAATGGGATATACCGTGATAGCCGTGGGGCTTGACCCTCTGGCAGAAAGGTCGCTTGCCGCAGCCGCAAATGAAGTCAAATGGGTCAATGTGGGGAAACTCGGGACGATCATAGATACACTCACAAAGGCCGGCATTAAAGAGGCGGTGATGGCCGGCAAGGTCCCGAAGTCCTTGCTTTATAAGAGCAGGATTACACCCGACCTCAGGGCCGCCAGGGTCCTCTTCTCCCTCAAAGACAGAAGCGATGACTCGATCATGCTGGCCATCACACGCGAGCTGGAAAAAGACGGCGTCAGACTTTTAAACACCACCGATTTCAGTTCACGACTGTTGACGCCGGAAGGCGTCCTCACGCAACGGTCCCCCTCGAAGAAAGAGTGGCATGACATCGGTTTCGGTTGGGAGATAGCAAAACAGATCGGAAGGCTCGACATCGGACAGGCCGTAGTGGTGAAAGACAGGGCAGTGATGGCGGTGGAGGCGATAGAAGGGACGGACGAGGCAATAAAGAGGGGGGGCAGGCTGTCGGGGGAAGGCGCCGTCGTGGTTAAAGTGAGCAAGCCGCAGCAGGACATGCGTTTCGATGTTCCGGTGACCGGCATGGACACCCTGAGCGCCATGATTTCAGTCCATGCCCGCGTACTTGCCGTTGAAGCGGGGAACAGCATCCTCCTCGACAGGCGAAAAATGATTGCGGAGGCCGACAGTGCCGCGATATCAGTCGTAGGATACCGGCCAAAGTGACGCTTTTCTTCGAGTATGCGCTTTAATCTTTCTCTGTTTCCTGCGCATCCGAAGCGGCGCTATGTGTCCGCCCGCCCCTGATTCGGGGAAGGCTCCGTAATTCCTTATCACTCCATAAAATCCTCTGTCTTGACAAAAAAGGCCGATTCTGTTTATATACCTCTTATCGAGGTTTATATTATAAACTCTAAGTTTAGATTATTTTATAATCGCGGGGGGAATCCGCACGAGTCTCATGCTATAGAAGAACAGTCCTGTGCTATTCGTGAGTAATAGCAAAATAATAATTTTTTGAGGTGCCCATGACATACAAAAAGGTCGTATTTTTTATTGCACCTTTGCTGTTCCTCCTGTCATGCCTCACGCAACCAGCCTTTTCACAGGAACCAGCAAGATGTCTCGCATGTCACAGTGCCATGAAGGGGAGATTGGAGAGTGCCGCCGGGCCTCTCGTCGATCTGAACGTCAACCCGGACAAGTTCAAGTCCTCGGTTCATGGAAGTCTCTCCTGCACGACCTGCCACATGAAATTCACGGATAATCCCCATGTATCACCGGGAGGACCGGTTCCCGGCGATGTCCAGAAAATCGCCTCGGAGATATCGGCAAAATACCCTGTGGATCCGGTTGCCGCGGCCGCGTGCAGCCAGTGCCATCCGGAGGTGTACCAGAAGGTTCTGAGCAGCATTCACGGACAGAATATCGTGGTAAAACATAAAACTGACGGGGCCTTATGCCTCGACTGCCATGGCTCTCCGCATTACATAGTACCGGTGAAAGATCCTGCGTCTCCGGTAAGCCGCAGGAACATGATTGAAACGTGCGGCAACTGTCACGGCAATGAAACTATGATGGAAAAATACGGTATCGATGAAGACGTTATGGGGAGTTTCGAGGAAAGCTTCCACGGGAGAAAACTTGCCCTGGGCGATACGAGAGCCCCGGTGTGTTCAAGCTGCCACGGAGCCCACGACATAGAATCTGTCTCAAACCCCTCGTCGCCCGTCTTCGGGAAGAATAAACTGAAGACCTGCGGCCGGTGTCACAAAGGGGCCAACGAGAAGTTCATTCCGGCCTTCACGCACAAGTTGCCGGGGCCGATTCCCCACTATGCGGAAAAAGCGCTTATTGTGCTGCTGCTCAGTGTATTCACATTTATCGTCGCCCACGTTCTGCTTGAGGCTTTTTCCGATATCAGAGACGCCATCTTCAGAAGAGGGAGGGAGAAATAATGAACCAGACCGACGCCGCAGCCATAAAGGAAATACCCAAAGAAGTCGAAAGATTCAACATAATCTTCAGGATACAGCACGTTATAATGTTTACAACCTTCCTGGTACTGAGCTTCACCGGTTGGGGGCTCAAATATGCCTATGCCCCTGCCGGGGTGTCCAGCAAACTGATCCAGTTCTGGGGAGGACCGGAAAGCGCAGGGCTCATCCACAGGATCGCCGGTATCACTATGCTGCTCGATTTCGTCTGGCATGTGCTCTACCTCGGCTACCTCTTCGCTACCGGCCGTATGACTATCAAGACGAAGACCACCGTCATCCCCCTGCCGAAAGACGTCATGGACGTCGTAAAGAACTTCCTTTACTTTTTCGGCCTCTCCAAGGAAAAGCCAAAATTCGGGAAATATAGTTACGCCCAGAAGTTCGATTATTGGGCTGTCTTCTGGGGCATGTTCATAATCGGCTTTTCGGGGTTCTCGCTCGCCTTCCCCATGGTCGTGTCCTACATTATTCCCCAGTCGATATCCCATTGGGTCTGGCAGGTGCTCTCTATCATGCATAGCGATGAAGCACTGCTTGCGATTGTCTTCATACTCTTCTGGCATTTCTATAACGAACATCTCAAGCCCGAAGTCTTTCCAATGAGCTGGCTATGGATAACCGGCAGGATGTCGACGGACAAGTTAAAGCACCACCATCCGCTCGAATATGAAGTGCTCTTTCCCGAGGCGGCAAAAAAGGACGAGAGAGATTAAGGGAGGGGCTATGCCGAGGATACTTTCGATTCTGGTCATGGTCCTTATGCTCACTTCATGCAAGGGAGGCGTGCAGACCGGGGAAAAAAGCGGCCCGCCGGAGAAGCCCCGGGCAATAACATCACTGAAGGACTCGGGACTTCCCTGTTTTTCCTGCCACTCTTACGAAAAGTTTTCGGCAAATGAACCGGGGAAGTTTTCACATGTTAAACACATCGCCTTCGGAGTCCACTGCAACCAGTGCCACATTATGATGGCCCACGAGAAAATGGTACTGAACAAGGACATCTGCAGCAACTGTCATGATCTCAAGAGCTTCGTCTTCCCGGATTCCGGCATGCCCGTGACTTTTTCCCATCAGAAACACGCCGGAAATTTCTCCTGCAGTCAATGCCACCCTGCTCCGTTCCGGATGAAACGCGGTGTGACCCCTATCACCATGAAAGGCATGTTCAGCGGTGAAACCTGCGGCAAATGCCACAACGGCAAGATCGCTTTCCCTGCAAAAGATTGCGCCAGGTGTCACAACATGTCTGCTTTGAAAAAGGAATTCAGCTATCCTTCCGCCGGCATGAGCCCCGCGGTATTCAGCCACGGCGTACATACAGCCATGTTCGAATGCGGTTCCTGTCATACGGGGCTGTTCAAATACAAAAAAGGCGGTTCAGGAATCAGGATGGACGAAATTTATAAGGGTAAGTTCTGCGGCAAGTGCCACGACGGGCAGACCGCTTTTGCCTCCACCGACTGCCAGAAATGCCACAAATAGAGCCGGTGGTTCAGGGAGAGGGGGGACTTCCGAACAGGATGTCGCCCCTTTATCGTACCGCGCCCAACCCCTCTTTGAGTCGTCATTCCCGCGGTCATCAGGCGGGAATCCACTTCCATGCCTGCCGGGCAGGCAGGCCCGATTACAACCTGGGGCATGACGAAAAAAAGAAGTTATTTCACGCGCATTCGCGAGCCCGTGCTCACGTTGATTCCTGAGGCAGCGGGCCGGGACTGGTTATGATGACAAATAAATTGGACTTCCGCTGGAATAGTGACGAGGCGGACGAGCCTCACCGTGCGATACGATGAGGCTCAATGTCAGCGGAAATGATAAAAGCAGAAACTATTTCGAGAGCTGTGCCAAATTGTCACACGCGTACCGCACGCCCGCGTCACAAGCCCTCCTGAAATCATCCATGGCCTTTTTCACATATGCTACACCGCGGGATGCGTAAATATTCCCGTCTCCTGGCCTTATGTCAAGGGCCCTGTTGTAATCGTTCATCGCCTTATCATAATCCCCCATATGCGCGTAAGCAATTCCGCGGTTGTGATAGGCATCCGCCGAGTCCGGGCTGAGGGCGATGACTTTATTGTAGTCTTCAATCGCGTTTCCGTATTGTTTCAGTTTGAGATATGCAAGCGCACGGTTGCTGTATGGTTCAGCATTTTCCGGATGGAGCGATATGACCCTGCTGAAGTCCGAAACAGCCTTTTCGTATTCTCCATTCCTGTAATATGCGAGGCCGCGGTTAAAATATGCCTGATCGAAATCGGGGTACAGCGAGATCACGCGGCTGTATGACTCAACGGCCCCTGCATAATCCCCTTCATTGAAATGGCTGTTGCCCCTGTCGAAATAAAACTGTGCATCCTGACCTGCAGCAGCAGCTGTCCGCACGACCAGCAATACGCTCGCCGCAAAAATTATGGTACTTATAATTTTCATGTCACTCCTCTCCACAGTCCCGGTTAAAGTCGCTCCCGGGCCGTCTCAGCACGTTCATAATTATAGCAGAAGAGTATCGGCGGCGGAGATCCGGGAAAGTTTGCCCCCGTGGGAAAGCACGGGTAAAATATTATGGAGGCCATAATTGAAAGCCGCTCGATAAGACTTCTGTCGCTCACAGTCGCGTAATGACGCTGTCATTTTTCATGGTATGGTAAACGGGGAAATATGTCAGAGAAGCCTGTCAGGGAGAAAGAGACGCACAAGCAAGGATGGGAAAGAGCGGCTAACCTGGCGGCGACCTATCTCATCTTAACAGTACTGGTCTTACTCTCCCTGTGCGTATTCCTGTCGATTGCCGGCGTGGAGTCCGCCTTGCTATCCTTTCTCGTAAACGTATTTCTGGGAGGGTTTATCGGCGGTGTGACTAACAAGATCGCTATAGTGATGCTTTTCGACAGGAAATGGTTTCTTCCCGGGTCGGGAGTCCTTCTGAAAAAACACCGTGAAATCGTCGTATCTCTGGCAGACACTGTTGAGTCTCACCTGATCAGCGCGGACATGATCCAGGAAGAGCTCAGAAAAATCCTGGCGCCCGTCAAGATCGAAAATGCCGAAAGAATCCTGAACCGTATCATCGATGAATTCAGGGACGATGTCCGAAACCATCTCAGGTCCGAAAAAACCCGTCTCAACATAGAAGACACTCTCCGGACAAGACTCGGGTTCCTGGGCAAGTTCCTGAACGTGACCCGCATCAAGGAATACGAGGAGATGACAGATACGATAGTCACGGAACTGGACAGACAAATGTCGGAATTCAGGGTCACCAGGACAATGCTGGTCAAGGCGATGGGAAAGATCGGCACACTGGAGGACTTTCTTTTCAAACCTCACAATGAACTGCTTGAAACGCATTTCAACACCGACAAATCAATTTCACAGCTTCTCTTCGAAAAGATCAATATCAAGGCCATGGTAATGGACAGGCTCTCCGAATATCAACCGTCCGAGGTGAGGGATATCATTGAGAGAAATATCAGGGATCATCTGCTTTGGCTGGAGGTGTTCGGGGTCCTCCTAGGGATGCTTTTTTCCGCCGTCCTGTTCATGGTCCTGAACACCTTCCGGCTTTGAGATGCGGTCCTCCCCCCCTCTGCCGGGTGAGTTGTCAATAGGGGATTATCGCTTTCGCAGTTCACCTCATGGCGCCCAGCTTTAGAAAAGACGTCGAAAAGGTGTACAATTGTAAAGAGGTGACGGAGAAGAGAGGTGCTGCTTTTCAACTGCATTCCTGCTAAAAGCAGGAGAGGCCTCAAGACCGGGATGCTGCCGCTTGCGTTAGCATCTTTCTGCACAATAGTGGTCCTCTGCGTAGCAATCCTGTTCTCTCCCAATGATGAATTACCGTGGGATGTTCCCGCGACGGCTTTATACACCCTGTTCCTCTTTTCCGGCCTTCCCGCTGAAAAGGCTCGCATGAGAGTCTGCCGGAGCGCCCGCTCCTTATTCCTGCTCCTCAATGCACGCGGCATTGACAGGGCCCTGCCCCTCTGACGATTCCCGTGGGCAGAAGTCGGAAATTTAATCGAGCAAGAAATGCAGGGGGCGACATGGTCCCTTGCATCAGGAGGTTAACATGTTTGATCTTGGATTCCCGGAATTGATTGTCGTGTTTGTACTTGCCCTTGTGCTCTTTGGGCCGAGCAAACTCCCAACCCTCGGCAAAAGCCTCGGTGAGGCAATAAGAGGGTTCAAAAAAGGGCTGCACGACGAACCTTCACCGGTTCAGGAAAAGATAGAAGAGAAATAACGTCCGGAATATTTCATCTCGTCATCCACGAACGCGACCTCACGGTGAGCACGGCCCAGGGGAAGATCCAGAAGAGAGCAAAGAAGGAAAAGTAGGCGTATAGCACGCCATAAAGGAAGTCCCACGACCGCTCGCTGCGCAGATAATAGAACATATTGAAGAGTGCCATGACCCCGATGGCAAACATGAGCCTGAGGACCGTCGTCGGATCGCTAACCGATATCAAAACAAGAAGGACGAGCGTCGCGTAGCCTATCGGATAGCGCAGGTTCTTTATCAGCAGGTCCGAAAAGGCGATCACGCATGCCTTTGGGCTCCTCCGCCACACAATCCGCGCAAGACGGATCTCTTCTCTCACATAGCTTCTGTCCCAGCGAAGGAACATCTTGGTAAGCTTGGAGTATGTTCGCGGCACTATGGTATAAACCACGGCGTTCCTCTGGTACACCGTATCATATCCCCTGGACAGTATGTAATTGGTCAGAGAACGGTCCTCGCCGTATGTGCATCGTACACCCAGGAACCGCTGCTCTATCCACTCGTCCAGGACGTCTCTTACGACAGACATACGGTATGCAGCGAGTGCGCCCGGGCAGCAATATACAGTGCTGTAGGTAGACTGCACCGCCCGCAGAAAGTCGAAGGCCAGCATGTATTTCACATGCAGCATCTTGGGGATGACACCCTGGTCGCGATTGTAAACAGCTACTTTTCCTGCCACGGCGCCAACGCGCTCGGCGCAGAACGGTCCGGCCATCGCCAGCAGCGTACCGGGACTGATCACACTGTCTGAATCGATGGTTACCGCTATCTCGCCCTTGGCCTTCCTGAACCCTTCTTCCAGAGCGGCCCTCTTGCCCCGGTTCTTTCCGAAACGCACAGTTGTGACAAGACCTGGATGGCGCATCGCGGCATGGCGTATATGCTTCCACGTGTCGTCCTTGCTGCCGTCATCAACGACAAAGATCTCCAGCCGTTCGCGGGGATATGCCGCGGCCGCCACCGAATCAATAGTCTTCGCGACCATGGGTCCCTCGTTGTAGGCCGGGATGATCACCGTGAGAAACGGGGCCTGTCCAAACCTGGCCGGGCGGACAGGATGATACCGGAACCATAGAAAGGTGCGGAAAAAAAGGAAGAGAGCCCCCATTGCTCCCCACATCAGGCTGGGCCGAAGAAGAAATTTCGCCCACCGGCTGGCCGAAACCTTGTCAAAGAGAGGAGTAAATATCCCTCCGCAAAAACTCGCGTAAGCTATTACCCCCAGACCGCAGAGAATCGCGGCCCTCAGAAGCCAATCCCAGGTGTCCGCGGGAATATCCTCCGCGGGCATTTCGCGTATATCGACAGTTGCGCTCATTTTTCCCATGTTAAAAGAAGGTCCTCCGGTAAGGTTTTAAAGGTATGGATTCCGGACGCAACAGTCCGGACAATGGATCAGTGGATCGGCGGCGCGCAAGTTATTCCCCGTCTATTTTCTTTCTCTCTTGTTCCTTGTCGCCTTTAAGAGCGTCTTTGAAACCCCTGATTGCCTCGCCGACGCCCTTTCCGGCCGCGGGGAGTCTGCCCGGGCCGAACACCAGGAGTGCAATCACCAGCACCACCATCAACTCCGGTAATCCCAATCCAAACATCGCAACCTCCTCAGCTCTTGCGCAAACGATTCCCGATGTCTTCGGACACTGTCCCGGATTCCTCCAGCCCGGGGACGCCGGTGATACCCGCCGATGAGCGGTTCGCAGGCAGAGAAACCGGCGCCACGCCGACCGGCAGCTCACTCATATAAAAAGGGGAAAAATGACAGAAAAACATGTGCGTGCTGTTGCACTTTCTCCTTGGATATAATTCTACTTCAATCCCTGATGGAATTGCAACGTATCCTTTCCATCTCTTTTTACGCCGCCCTCAGCCGGGATGTCAGGCCGCCGGCGGCTCACTATCTCTCCTCCTGAGCACTTTGGCGAGCAGGCAGGTCGCAACATCCAGGTGAGTCTCCGGGCTGAGGCGGGGACCGAGCAAAGCGGCCTGTGCCGCCCTCGTCAACAGGCGTTCATCGTAAACAGCATCCAGGCAGCGGCGGCGCAGCTCTCGGGCAAGATAAGCGAAGTTTGCCGCCCGGGCAGGCTGGAGGGCGGCGCCCAGGGAATCATAGACAACACCTTTTTCACTGAAAGTAAGGGCTGTACCCTCCCGTGCATAAAGGACGAAAAAGCCTTCCCGCTCCTCGATGGCGGTCTCGCGGGCGGTCTTCGTTGTCCTGGAAAGCATGAGTCCGCCGGAAAGCACCGCGCGCCCGGGACTGAAGGAGCGTTTTTTCACCGTCTCCGTAAAAGTGCTGAGGGCTATACGCGTCCCTCGCAGGATGAGATTGACGTCCCGGTAAGCGACGTCAAAGCTGCCTTCCCCGGCCGATTCGACGTGGAGCTTTTCTTCATCGAGACGAAACCGTCTTGCGGACGGACGATCCGCCTCGGTTGCTATTTCGCCGGCCGTCAGGAGCACCGCCCCGAACCCGGCGGACTGAAGATTTCCGACCAGCCGGCGGGCTGGAGCCGGTTCACGGTAAACAGCGACAACCAGAGGCCCGCTTCCGGGTATTCGCAGCCGTGCCAGTGCCTCGAATGCCGTCACCCCCAGGGCTGCCGCCAGTTTGCCTCCCAGGCTCTCCTTATCTTCCGTCAGGCTTCGTATGGCAACAACATGCATATCGGCATAATACCTTACTTAATCTACTGCCGCCCAGGCACTAATTGCAAGCTGAGGCTGCCTCTATTTGTTCAGAAGATCCCGGACCCTCTTAATAATGACGTCAGGCAGGAGGTCCCGGTTCTCAGGAGTGACTTCGCTGATATCGACGTCTTCCCTTTCCCTTATGCCCGCGATGAAGTCATCACCTCCAAAGGTGATTGTACCGACAACGATATTGGGAGAATCGAGGGCTTCAAGTGCGGACCTCCTGAAGACCTCCGAAAAACACTCCATTTTGCCTATCTCGTCGAGGATAATTACGTTGCCGCCGATCGGAAAAAACGAAGGCACCGCTATCATCTCGATGTTCGCTATGCTGACCCCGTATCGCCTTATACGAAAAGACGATTCTATGTCCCGATGCGCAAGATAGCCGCTCCTGCCGTCAAGGGTCTTCATCAGGAAACCGACCCTTTTATCTCCCTCCCTTTCTTCCTCCGTAAAGAAGCCGGTTGCCGGGACACCCAGCCGGTTTATCACCTTTCTAATGATCGTGGTCTTGCCCGACGAAGGCGCCCCGGTGAGAAAAATATTTTTCTTCACAACGTTCATTTCATATGGTTAATTGTAAATCAAAAAATGAAGAAAACAGGGTTAAAGACAACTTGTGCTGAAGGATGTGACATGATCTGGTATAATCGGAGTAAGAAAACCTCGGGGTGAATATATTGAAGAACCGAATGGTCTTTGTTCTCTTGATCGTCCTTTTGACCTTTGCCGCGATGTCCGGCTGCTCAAGGAAGCCGGAAACGAAGCTCTGGTCCAATCTCTGTGCAGCCTGTCACAACGGCAAGACTGCTCCGACGTCCGATGTCATACGTGACAAGTACAGGACAACTGAAGAATTCGCTGTTGCAGTGAAGGCCCGGGGCCACAGGTGTATGAACATTCTCAAGAACGACAACAGCCTGATAAGAAAAGTGGCCCGCGAGATAGGACTCAAGGATTAATGGCAGGGGGCTTGACAACCCCCTGAAAGCGAGTTAGCCTGAAAGCAGAAACCGGTATGCGATGCTCCGGCAGAGGATAACCAGAGAACCAAGTAAATTCGTAAGGGGGCCGGGGTTGGATGCGGTGAGCATGCCTCCACTCTCGGAGGAAGCCTGAAGCACCATCGAAGCTCCCATGGAAAAAACAGGCTTGATGGATTACCGGCCGGGGCATCGCACTTGAATTCCGGAGCCGTACGGAAGTTCAATGTCGTCACAGATCCCGGGCAGAAACCACGCTTTTCCTTCCTGCGTCAGACCTGTCCAATGGAGGACTTGCCGTATGGCTCTTCTTGTGTCGAGGCAAGAATACGTCCACGAGGTACTGACAGTCTCAAAGCAGTGTGAACATCCTCAGCCACTTCCTGCTGCGTCACCGTCAGAGACCTTCTCTTGCGTCATCATGACGGACAAACCACGGGAATCCTGAAGACTTCAGTCTGAAGGAGCCGTTTCAAAAAGCCTTTGGGTCGGTTATAATACTCGAAAAAATGGGGAGGCATCCTTATGAAAAAAGTGTCTTTATTCATTGTCATTGCCTGTATGATCCTTGCTGCGGGCTGTGCAAAGAGCGTTACCCAATCAACGGCAAACGGCAAGTTTCACGTAAAGATGATATTCGGCGACAAGACCCTGAAGATGGGAAGAAATGAAGTCAGACTGAAAATAACAGACGCAAAAGGCTCAACCGCAGAAGGGGCAAAGGTGCAGGTAGTCCCCACTATGCCGGAACATCATATGGGCCCCATGTTTCCGCCTACCGTAACGGAAGAAGGGGACGGCGTCTACAAGGTCGTCATGCCGCTGACCATGGCCGGCCACTGGGTCGTACGGGTAAAGGTCGCCAGCGGGACGAATAAGGGAACCGCCTCTTTCGATTTTCCGAACGTTCAGAAATGAGCCCTGTCTGAACTTTTGATTAAAATTATTTAATTGTACTTTTCCTTCCGACTGTGATAGTCTGTTTCGCATCGGTTTCGACTTTCAAAACAGGATGTTAGGGAGGAATCAACCCGAATCTGCACGACTTGCCGGTCTTTCCGATGCGGCGATCCCTTCATATTTTCTTCAAACTAATCATATATGTTTAGCACAACGAGAAGGAAATCTGGAAGGAATCGGAGATGAATCGAGGGCACATTCCCGGAAAAAAGAGTCGGGAGTTCACTGATAAATCGGCGGCGGCGCCAATCAATAATAACTCAATCAACGAATGAAGGTGAGATATGAAGGAGCGTGACGTTGTAGAAGCTATAATAGATATGGGCATGGAGAGGGGGAAAGTAACCTATGACGAAATCAACGATGCCCTCCCCTCGGAATTTTTTTCACTCGATGAGCTTGCCGGCCTTGTCGGGCTCCTGATCGACATGGGCGTGAAGGTTATAGAGTACAATACTTGCCCCGGCACCAGAAAGATGAGGCTTGCCGTAGCCGGATAATCGGGGCTGAATATAGATCCATTCCAGTTCTGAAGGCCCGGATCCCTTTCAGGGTCCGGACCTTCAGAACAACGGTCGTGCATGACCATGCTCGAGCAAAAAACATTTTCTGGCAAAATCCGAATAATTAATATATAATATGTATTATAAAATTAATTATCGGGAGCGGTTGTTTGACGAGCAATGTAACAAAGATCTTCTTTCCCCTCTTTTTTTCTGTCTCTTCTTTTTTGCGGCCCGGGCAATGGCCGCCCAGTCCTCTGACCCGTCCAAGACCGGCACGCCAAACCTCACGGTCAACGAAAGCACCATGGCCAAGACTCATGAAGATGCCGCCGAAAACACCTTGTCCAAGAAGAAGAAGTCCGAGATCCTGGCAAGGGCTCTGAGAGTGCCGCTGGGAGCGGATTGCAAGGCCTACTTTTCCCTGGAGCCGCCGCACGGAATGGAAGCGTTGCGGGAAGAGCTGGAAAACAAGACCATTTACCGTGCCGTTTTCGGCGTTAATATCCCTTTGTAGAAGTTTTCCCTACTCTCTCCCTGTCCGGCAAACCGGAACGAAGACATTTTCACCCCAGAGACGCAGAGGGCGCAGAGAGGTTTAATTTATATATTTCTGCTGAGACGGCAGAAATATATAAATTGCCATGATGAGCTTTTTTTGTTTTCCGGCCTCTCACCCGAAAACAAAGTTACAGTATCCGTCCGGTGGTGGATAAATCTCTCCGAACTCTGAGTCTCACCGGTGAATCAGAATTCTTTCATTTTCTTTGTACGCCTGGACCGCTGGTCCGTTCATTTCTTAACATCAATTTCATCAGCAGACGGGAAATATCTGATGTATGCGAGTGCGCCGAGGTCGTAGATGAAATGCAGCTGTACGGGCATGAGAAGATGGCCTGAGATTTGGAAAACGCACCCGATGTAAAAGCCCATTAATGTCGCCGCGACGGCATAGGCGGGGCTTACGAAATGGATGAGACCGAAGATGATGCTTGCAGCAACGATTCCAAATTCGGTCTGAAGGACACCTCTGAAGAGCAGCTCCTCTGCAAATCCGGCACTGACAGAAATCAGAACAAGTTCCGTTGCGCCGACATCAAGAAAGAGCAACCTGATTTCTTTCAGAACTTTTCTCCTCAGAGAACGGAGGACAGGGACTCTCCCGGCTCTTTTAGACAATGAACAAATAAATAAAGCGAGCGGCGGCAGAGCCGCCAGGGTGCCCCCGATGATGTCTCCCCGGAAATCCCTCGTCAGAGGGAACAATTCCATGCCGAACCAGCGCGCAAGCAAAAGGGCGAGGACCAGCGCCGTGCCTTCCGTCAGAAATACGAGAACCAGAAGCCTCCTTGCGGGATAAGCCATGATTCATGATAAATGATCCGGCCGGATTTTATCAGGAAGCGGGCAACCCTGCCTTGACATTGCATACCGACGATATATACTTTCATTAGGAAACGCTTCACATCCGACATCAGGTCTGATTAATCTACATTTCTGAACTTTCCGGAAGGAGGATGAAAAAAATGCCTGTACGTAAATCAGAAGCAGTGTGGGAAGGGAAATTGCGTAACGGAAAGGGGACAATGAAGGTAGGCAGAGGTATTTTTCAGGGAGCCTACTCCTTCGCCTCGCGTTTCGAAAACGGAGAAGGGACCAACCCGGAGGAACTGATTGGCGCTGCTCATGCCGGCTGTTTTTCCATGGCGCTTTCACTGTTCCTGGAAGAAGCCGGTTATTCCCCGGAGAGTATCCATACCACAGCCAGTGTCCATATCGATAAAGTCGGCGCGGGTTTCAAGATCACAATTGTCGAACTGGATACGGAGGCAAAGGTCCCGGACATTGACGAAAAGAAGTTTATGGAGCAGGCCGAAGCGGCAAAGAAGGGCTGCCCGGTCTCACAGGCCCTGACCGGGACGGAGATCAAACTAAAGGCGAAACTGACAGGCTAAATTCTGCACAATGCCGATTCTCCTTAAGAGGGCATATGAAAAGCCGGCAAAAAGCGACGGGCGTCGCGTGCTGATTGACGGCTTGTGGCCGCGGGGAATAGGCAAGGACGAAGCGGGGATAGACCTCTGGCTGAAAGATATAGCGCCAAGCGCCAGGCTGCGGAAGTGGTTCAGCCACGATCCCGAAAAATGGGACGAATTCAGGAGGCACTACTTCAGGGAACTGGACGATAACCCCGATGCCGTAAACCGGCTTACGGAGATGTTGCGCAAAGGGAAATTGACTCTGGTATATGGCTCAAAGGAAGAGCGTTTCAATAACGCCGTTGCCCTGAAGGAATATCTGGAGAAAGAATGATCCTTGTTCCGCGAGGCCAACCGATAGCATGAAACCGATCGGGCCACTCATGATCGAGCACAGGCTTACAGACCGCATGCTCGACCTCATAAGACGGGAGATATCGAATCTTCGCGGCGGGGCGGCTCCGGTCGATATTTCCTTTGCCGGACAGGTGGTAGATTTTTTCAGGACCTATGTCGATCTGTGTCATCACGGAAAGGAAGAGGACATTCTTTTCAGGGCACTCGCCGGCAAAAAGATGTCGTCAGACCATAGAGGGATCATGGATGAGCTGATAGAAGAGCACCGGACCGCACGCACCGTGGTTGCCGCTCTGGACAAGGCGAAAGACATGCATTGCGCCGGCAGCGACAGGCGCTCCGAGATTAAAGCGGGCTACGAAAAGATAGTGGAGATTTACCCGCCCCACATAGAAAAGGAAGACAAGCACTTCTTCTTCCCCTGCCTCGAATACCTTGGCAAAGATGAGCAGGACACGATGCTGGCGGAGATGCAGGGCTTCGACGCAAAACTCTTCCATCACACCTATGTGACCATTATTGAGCGGCTGGAGACCGCGGGCCGCGGTGAAAAAGACAGGGCCTGAACAGCTGGAGGCGGTCATGCAAGGCTTTCACCGCTGTCCTTGTCGCCGGAGTGAAAGATTCGAGGCGGGGAGAATTCTCCCCGCCTTATATGATGCATGCTAATCGGGGTTAATCCTGGTAAACTTTGCGCCTTTCACAGACACACCGGCCATGAGACCCTTCTGATCTGTGACAAAACCCAGGACTGGATGCTGGCTCACCAGAGTACTGACCGGCAGGTCAAGGCCGGCAGTAATCATGGTCACCTCGGCATCCGCTCCTGCTTCCCAGCCCTTACTTGATCCACGCCTTTTTTTAGTATGACCGATACTAAGTAGGTATGTCGATCCGCAACTCAAAAAGACTATATCCCGAAACACACGTCGTATTATCGCCAGTCAAAAGGCTGCTCTTCTATCGGCCTCAAGTGCTGGCGATCTGGCAATCGGTGTTCGTTACTTTTGGCATTTAATGGAGGATAAGGTTTTGGGCAGGGGGACGTTGGCTCTGTCCTGAACTATGCGGAGTCCCCGACATGAATTACAGGCGACACTCGATAATTTTGTGCCAGGCAATAAGAAGGGCGAGGTTTTGCCTCGCTTGGTGGGAAAGACATTCGATGAAGCAGTGAAGTGGAGGAATGTCGGATTTAATGGGGCGAGATATTAATCCCGCCCTCATGCATATCATTTCAAGTCAAGCCCTAAAGACAGCCTGTCCAGCGTCACTGCCCACTGCACAAGCCTGAGGGAAAGTATTGTCCGCAGAAGTATCATCGTCGAGAAAGTAACCATAGGATGAGTTGTTGTCAGCGGTGTTACTATTCACAACGTTGGCGTTGGAATTATCAGGGACTGAGATTCCGACCCCATCGCCAGTGCTGGCGGAGTTATTATCTGCCGTATTGTTATTCACAGTGTTGTTGGAGGAGTCCTGGAGGTGGATTCCGGCCGCATAGGTGACGGCGGAGTAGTTATTATTCGCCGTGTTGTTATTCACAGTGTTGTTGTGGGAATTGCCGAGGAAGATTCCAACCGCAGACAATAAGACAGCGGAGTTATCATTCGCCTGATTGTTATTCAGAGAGTTGGAGTCGGAATTAGAGAGGAAGATTCCCTCAAGCCCGTTCAAGTTCGCGGTGTTGTTATTCACCGTGTTATAGCCGCCACCCAAGAGGTAAATTCCAAAGTAAAAACCCTCGACCGTACAGTCCTTGATGGTGACACCTGACACTCCATAGGAAGTTACGCCTTGACC
>JARRRI010000040.1:0-7739 GCA_037380845.1 Candidatus Sulfobium sp.
GCCGCGGGCTGTCCAGGTTTGCCCCGGAAGGACGCGGCCGGGGCTGTCCGGCCCGTCAAGGCCTGGAACCAGTAAGACCACGGCGCAATTTCCTGAACAAAAAAAGATCACGGCAAGTTAGCCAATCTGCGGCCAGACTATATTGAACGATGTCCAAGACCTGAGTCGGGGTTGAAAACAACTCTTTTTTTAGTGGCAAAGTATACCACTATAGTGTCCACACGACCACCTTTCGCCGTACTTCGCAGACATTAGTTCAACTATCCCGGCTTAACTGCGCTAAACAAGCCCCCCTGAGTAAACTGTGAAGTAGACACGTCTGTCTCGCCCGCATATTCCACGTTAACAAAACCCGTGTTTTCCATCAGTTTCGTCAAATCTCCAACTGAGATCGCACCACCTATTCAATTCGACCATGCTTCAAGCGTGCTGCACATGGCGCCGCCGCAGTCCCGCTTCAAAACAATATCGGCAAACTGAAGGCGACCGCCTGGTCTTAGAACACGGTATATTTCCCTGAAACACTTCTCCTTCAGGGGGGAAAGATTCAATACTCCGTTTGAGATTACTACATCAAAGATGTTGTCAGGATACGGAACAGACTCTGCCCCGGCCACCTGGATATCACAATTTTGAACCCCATACCGGTCCAGATTACTTTTTGCCTTCTCCGCCATCTCGGGCGTAATATCAATTCCGCATACTTTGCCGTTTTGCGAAACCATGCGGCTTGCGACAATCAGATCAAATCCGGCACCGCAACCCACGTCAAGAATGTTTTCTCCCGGATTCATTGATCCCAGTTTAAAGGGATTTCCCACTCCGCAAAAGGATTCAACCAGCTCATCGGGCATACTTCGGATAGTCGCCAAATCATACCCCTGCCGGATTGCACCATCTCTTCCCGTGGGATAATTGAATTTTCCGGCAGCCGACCTTGAAACGTCTGCATACTTCTCCCGAACAGCTCCGTGGATCTTCTTTTCATCTATTGGACCCGACATAAAGATAACCTCCTTCTGTTACCTGTCACCTTAGATTCATTCTAAGACGGAACTATATCGCTGGTCAAGCATATTGGCTAGACATTGGCCCGCATTGTTCATAAACCCGCGGGAAGATCAGAATTCGTCCATGGCATAGGTTTTTATCCTTTATGTTTTGGGGAGGATGGTTCAGGAGTTACTGTACCGAAAGAGATTTTCTTTGTCAGTAGCTGAAAAAATACTCCATCCTGCATTTGAGGACAGTTGCGATGGCCATCAGGGTACTGGCTTGCGGTTCTGTTTTGTTGTGCTCATACCTGTTGACGGACTCAACCGATTTACCTATCGCCCTGGCAAGGTCTTCCTGAGGAAGGTTCAGTTGACGCCTTCTGCGGGCCAGCTTTTCCCCTCTGTATTTCTTCATTCTGTGCCGCAATCCGGTCTCCCTTATTTCAGATCTATATGTGCCATGTATGCCTTGCCGCACACTGCCACCCGTCTCACTGCTCCGTTTTCATAACCATTTATCTTTTCACTTAAGTGAATACACTGCCCAGGCTCAAGTGGACAATCCGTTATGAGGACAACTCCTCCCCTTAATTCGTAGTTGACAACCCCCCGAAAGACCGGTTTCCCGGTCTTTCGGGGATCAGAAACGACGAGAGAAAAATGGATTGTCCTTTTAGTAGATGCTTCTCTTTCCATATTCATGCTTTACGATATTGTAGAAGTACAGGAAAAAATCGGAAACTCCCAAATGGGAGGTGCTCACAAAACAGACTATTTTAAGGGGATTGGGAGCAGACCTTATCGCATTTGCATTTTGAGCCTTGTTATGAGATTATTTCTACAAGGAATATTGCTTGATTCAGGGGATAGGGGGAATCTGATGACCAAAAGCGAGAAGCAAATGATGACGAAAATCAAGACGTCTCTCGCACGCATGACCGATTCCGTCGAAAAGCAGCCCGTTATCTTCATCGATATGAGGGGCAGGCACTGGCTCAATAATGCCGCCAAAGATTTCATTTCCGGGAAAAAAGTCATGAGAGCCGATTTCATGGACTGGCTTAAAATCGGCTCTTCTCATCTTCAGAACTTCACTTACGGAGACATAGATATCGCCATGATCAGACTTCCTGAAGAGGGGACCTTAGCATTTTTGAAACATAATAAAATGAAAAAGGAGGGCTCTGAAGGCCGGAGTAGGCTTACAAAAAAAGAGAGTGTAGTCCTTCGTCATCTGGCAAAGGGGCGCTCCAACAAAGAAATAGCGGCGAGAATGAATATAAGTCCCGGAACGGTCAACAGTCATCTCGATAATATTTATCAGAAGCTCAACTGCTCAAGCAGGTCCGTAGCCTGCTTGACAGCACTCAGGAATGGCCTTCTGCTGCCACCTTGCGAGATGCCGTCGGATAAGAAAGCCTGAATCTTTCCCGATTCGACGGGAATGCCGGAACACCGGCAAGTGGTGTCACTTCCCGAAACCGAAAAATCACGTTTTACCAAACCTTGATCTTCCACTGCCCGCCTTCTCTGACCATGTCCTCCTTCACGATGGTCGAAACAGGCTCTTTCCTGTCCAGCTTTTTTGAAGGAGCGAACGTGAGAAGCACTTCAGCATGGGCGAGGTCGCCTTTCTGTTCAAGAAAGACAATTTTATACGCCTTTAAAACAGAGGCTTCCCGCCTGTGCCTTATGTATTCGTCTTCACTGACCTTGTCTTTGTAAAGCGCGTAATAGCAGTCATAAGTACTTCCATAATCCTCATTGATTGCCGACGTAAAATATTTGTTCAAGAGTTCTTTCGGGCTTGAGTTGCCCCGGTTGCAGCCGGCTGCCGGAAGTAAAATCAGGAAGCCCAGTATTACCAGTAACGGATATATTTTTTTCAATTCTTCCTCCATTTTCGTTTTATCAAAATATTTCCGGCAGGGGGGCAGATGCCCCCTGCCGGAAAGTACTCCTTCAATTAGTTGTCGTATCCCCCGCCGCCTGATGTCCCGGTGGAACCGCTGCTGCTGAACCCTCCGGAGTGCATCGGACGCTGCGACTGGCTGTTGTGGCAAACCTGGCAATTCCAGATCCAGTAGTTGTCACCCTGGAACTTCCGGGTAATCGTCGTGTCTGCGGGATTGGCCGTCGTATATTCGGCATGTGCACCGTTATGGCATGCCTCACAGTATATCTTTCCACCCATCTCCTCGGGTGCGTTTGTGAGGACAGAATCGCGGTAAAGCGTATTGCTGTTTTCAGCATGGCTGGCGTCATGACAGCCGCCGCACTGAGGTTCCTGTATCCAGGGCTGACGTCCATTCCGGATGGAGGCCGTTATTCCGTTCATATCCCCGTGGCAATCCGCACAGGTCTTGCCCGCCCTGGCCATGATTCCCCTCAGACACTGCGTCTTCGGCCCGGGATGACAGTTAAAACAGGACGGATCGGTGTTGGCTGCCTCTGGCGTAGTATTCATCTTGTCTCTGTGGAAATTGTGCATGGCAAGGGAAAGGCTTTCGACGCCTGCCTTTCCGGGCATGCCGAGAGCGTTATCCGAGTGGCACTCCGAACACATATGGACTATGCCGCTCGACTGGTCCGCAACGAGATTGGTGCCGCTTAAAGCGTCATGCCTCTGAAGTATGTCGAGCTGGGGGTTGGTCGTTCCGTGACAGTTGCTGCACATCATCTCGGTCGAGACAGGTGCCACAACGTCTGCAGTCTGAAGCACGTTGCCTGAGCTGTCTTTAACGGTTATGACGGCCGTGCCGTAAGGGTCCCACGTGCCGTCGTCATCATACGGGGTTATCGGGATACCCACGGCCTGCCAGCTCAGGCCCTTTGAATCGAGGGTCATATCGCCGGATATGGGTGTGCCGGTGATGCCGACGTTGGTGGGAACGTCCCATCCGAACTGGGGAGCGTAGCTCCAGAAGTTTGTATGAAGGGCAGAATTGGTCTTCTTCGGGAAGGAATAGCTCACGGTAATGCCGCTTGTCATGAGGCCCGCACCTTCTCCGCCGCGCCGGAACACCTGGGCGTGGAGGGTATTGAAGGGAGGAAGAATACCGAAATAAGAGTAGTCGTTCTGATCGCAGTGCATACCAAGGTCATTCCAGGCGAGTATTACATAGCTCATGTTGGAAGCCGGAACAGTCTGATTGCCGTATGACTTGGTCAGTGCCCAGTCGACCGTGCTGCCCGAGCCCGACATGACGGTTGTTACCTGGGCCGTGGTCAGGTATCCGGATTTCGAGGTGGTGAGGGTATAGTTGCCGGCCGGATCGTTCAGGGTGTAGGCTCCGGTGTTGTCGGTAGTTGCGCTGTTCGTCCCATCACTTACGACGGCCCCGGAAATTACGGCTCCAGTCACTATATCTCTTACAACTCCGGAGATTTCGCTGGTACTGCCGGTGGTTCCACCTGTTCCGCCCGTGCCACTTGACCCTCCGGTGGAATCAAGAGTAATGGTTACCGTGGCGCTTTTGCTGGTGGATACGTTGCCGGCGGCGTCCCTGGCCCAGGCATAGAGGGTCTTTGTTCCCTCCGAACTGAATATGAAACTGGACGGAGCTGTCTGTGTCCATCCTTCAGCTCCTGCCGAAGGCGTTCTGGAAGACTGGGTGACAATGTAGCCTGTCACGCCCACATTGTCTGTCGCTCCAAAAGCCGTAATCGGGACTGTGAGGGAGCTGTAAGTTCCTGGAATGGTAAAGACCGTTACCGTGGGGGACTGTTTGTCCCGTCTGTTGTTGCTGTGATGCGGCTCCGCAAAGACGGCGCCCTGCATCAACAGAAAAAGAAGTATAAGAGTTGAAATCCCTATGAGTCTCTTCAATTTGTCCTCCTGTAAGAATTTTTTATAACGATGAGACCTGTTCAGATAGTCTCTCCTGATTATTCAAAAGACAGGCGGATCGCGAGAGCCCGCCGGAACTGCCGACGCTCCGTAAATGGTGAGTCCGCTTTCGGAAATTGAAAAAAGACATATGAAGTACGGCTTACCGGTCGCAAGGGAAGCAGTTTCGCCTCCTGCAGGAAGGTTGTCGGCGAAGTGACAGGACGAGCAGTCGGGGTTGCAGGTGATATCCGAACACACAGGGAAAGAGAAAATGAAAAGCAGGTGGAAAATAACGGCCCCGGAAAGAACCGACATATATATGATCTTCTTCATGCCACCTCGTTTAAGAAGCGAATACGGACCAGCTCGCTATCCTTTGTTTCGAAAGAGTATACCTTCGATACATTAAGCCACCATTAAGGCCCGATGAAGAAACCTTAATAGGGACAAAACGGCAATGAAGCAGTATGAAAGTCCTTCAAAAAATTAGTCCAAACGCCCTGGTCTGATCTGTCTGTCCGGATACCTCTCTGAAGACGGGGGGATGACAAATTACGGAGTGAGTTGAGGGGAGCGTGCCAGCCTATGCCTATCTCACTCTGTTCAAATAGGTGCGCATCTGCTAAACTAATGATTCCAGTAGCCTTCGGCATGGGTCGAAGGACTGTAACGTCAGGTCCGGAGGGTTCATGACTTCAGAAGACGGCAGCCGGCTTTATGAAGGAGCTCGGATCGGCTTTCAAGAAGGAGATGACGGCGGGGGGACCTGCCGGAGCGGTAAAGGTATGCAGCGAAATTGCCCCCTCCATAGCGGGCAGGGTATCGCGAGAGACGGGCTGGCGTGTGACGCGCGTGGGTACCAGGGTCCGAAATCCGCTTCTTGGCATGCCCGACGAATGGGAACAGAAGGTGCTTGGCCAGTTCGAGAAGCGGGCCGCCAAAGGCGAGTCTTTCCAGAAGATGAGCTTTTCAGAAGTTGTAACAGAGCCGGACGGCAAATATTTCCGCTATATGAAGGCGATTGGCGTCAAACTTCAGTGCCTTGCCTGTCACGGCCCGGAAGACCGGATAGCACCCGGCATCCGGAAAATTCTCAAGGAGCGCTACCCGCATGACAAGGCAACAGGCTATAAAGCCGGCGATCTGAGGGGGGCCATAAGCATCAAGGCGCCGCTTTAGACCGGCCGCAGGAAAGGCGGGGAGTCGGGCCAGGACAGTAAAGGCTCGCAAAGGATAAGTCCGCATAACCGATAAGATGCTTCTTGAGGGCAAGTTTATCGTCATTCCCGAGGTAGTAGTCGGGAGTCCATTTTTCAAATTATGAATTTGGATTCCAGCCTTCGCGGGAATGACGATCGATAAAAACTCTCGACGCTCACAACGCCGGGGAATGGGGGAATAATTGTGTCCTGCCGTAGTGACTGACCTTTTTAAGGTCTACATCTACATATGGCAACGCTACTTCATTCCCGCATAGCGGAGGTCTTCGGCCGCCCTGTCGGCCATACCCATCCTCATATAAGCCATGGCCCGATTGTAGTGCGCCTCTTTGAATCCGGCATTTATCTCGAGCGCCCTGTTGTAATCGGCTACGGCATTCCTGTAAAGGCCCTTTTTGTAATAAATTACCCCGCGGTTGTTGAAAGCCTTGTCCGAGTATGGATTTATAGAAATAGCCCTGCCATAGTCTCGTAAGGCCTCATCGAGCAGGCCACGGGCGCCGCATGCTACGCCGCGATTGATGAGTGTCTCGTAAGAGAGGGGATTCAGGGAAAGGGCCCTGGCGAAATCCTCCATCGACTTTCCGAACAGGCCCCTCCTGTCATAGGCGATGCCTCGATTCATATAGGCCTCGTCGAAAGACGGATTGAGGGAGATCGATCTGTCGAAATCGCTGATTGCCCTGTCGGGCAGGCCCCGCCTGATAAAAATTACCCCCCTGTTATTATAAGGCCTGAAGAAATCCGGTTTCAGTGCAATAGACCGGTCATAGTCTCTCCCCGCCTTGTCGAATAGACCCATGTCGCTATAGACCAGCCCCCGGTTGTTGTATGCGAAAGAGACGCCCGGCTCTTTTTCTATGACATAATTCCACAGGGTGAGGCTGTCCTTCCAGACCCCCGTCTGCCGGACCGTCAGATACGACATGGCTGCTATCATTCCGAGGGCTCCGGCAGCAAAGAGCGCTTTTTTCACGTTACGACCCGGAGCCGTAAATACCTTCCCGGAAAACCATGCGGCCGCCAGTCCCGCCAGAAGGAACGGCCCGATGGCGGGAAGATAAGTGTACCTGTCTGCCATTGACTGCTCGCCAACCTGGACGATGCCGATGACCGGCAGCAGCATCGCTACGTAAAAGGTCCAGACCGCAAGCCAGAGTCTCCGCCCACTTCTCCGATATGACAACAGGCATGCAGTCGTAATAAGGATAACAGCCAGAAGGGCCCAGAGGTAATGAAAAGCGAAAAGCGGGACATCTTTGGGATAAGGATAAAAGGGACTTAGATTAAGAGGGATAACCATCTCCCTGAGATAGGAAACGAGTGACGATGCACCTACTGCCAGTCTCTGTTGCAACGGCACGGACCGGAACGCCACCAATGCCCCGCCAGAAGCCTGGGCAAGGACGGCTACCGCAGAGAGTGCGATGCCGAGAATGAAAAAAGGGACCTTCTCCATAACGGCGGCGCGCGGTATTTTCCTGAATCCGATCCTCTCATAGGGGAACCAGTCCAGTATCAGCAGAACCAGGGGGAGAGTCACCGCCATGGGTTTGCTCAACAAGGCGAGTATAAAGAAAATCAGGGCAAGGAGATACCGCTTGTTCATCCAGGGAATAGCCGGTTGTGACTTCTCTTCCGCGCTGTCCGCCGCGTACTTCGCATATGAAAGAAGGCTCAGAAGGAAAAAAA
>JARRRI010000040.1:7778-34614 GCA_037380845.1 Candidatus Sulfobium sp.
CATCCTTTCTTTCGGAGACCCACGCGACCGACTCCACATGGAGGGGATGAATACCGAATAGCAGGCCTGTTGTGAACGCAGTTACAAGAATACCGCTTTTCGTCAGAAGGCCTGCTTCATTTGTCTTGCCGGCGGCGGCTTCAAGCAGCTTCACGAGGAGAAATACAACGAGAAAGGTATTTACGGAGTGGAGCAGCAAGCTGGTCAAGTGATGCCCCGCTGGATTCAGCCCCCATATGCGGTAATCTACAGCATGCGAAAGCCAGGTCAGGGGATGCCAGTTGGCTGAGGTATGAAAATCCGTTAAAGCCCATTTGAAAAAACGGCCGTCGAGGGAGCGGATAAAGATATTCTCATAGACGTACAGGTTGTCATCCCAGTTGACAAAACCGTTCTGGAGGGCCTTCAGGAAAATAATAAATGTAATACCCGCCGCCGAGAGGGCGACCAGAAATTCGGGGTTTCTTATCCTTCTTCGGATAGAAAGGAGCGGCGACGTCAAAAGTCCGTCTCTACGAGTGAGTGTTTCATGGACCGTTTAAAAAAACTTTATCCCTTTCAACAGGGATTCCCTGGCAATAACATAGGTGTTCTTTTTTTCTATCCCCTTGAGGCGGATCGGACAGCAGCTGCCTATCCCTTCCTTTAACTCATCCAGGGGGTACTTCGCATTGCAGGAGCGGCACCTCATATCCCCTCCGTCGGGATTAAATCCGAGCTTTCTCGGATAACATCGCGCGCATGCATTAAAGTAGGACTGAATTTCGCCATTTATCCTGACAATAAAAAAGCTCAGCTTCTTGCCGTCGACTACGACCGAGTAGAATTCGGGCTGATTTTCCCTTACGCCGGTGATATCTATGCTTACGCTTTGCCCGTCAAATGGCAGGTCGTGGTAAGGGATGCTCTTCGAGCATGAAAGCAGAAGCGTTGCCAGGACTGCAGGGATGATTAAAAACTTCATTTAAAATTCTAGAATGTTTTGACCCTTTCCATCAAGCTTTCGAAGGGAATACATTCACAGAAGTTCACGCAAATCAGTAATTTTCGTTTCCGATGATTCTTCCGAACCAGAGTTATAAATTCAGGTTGACATCCGAAGAGACATGGCGCAGTATATAATATGATGAAAGTTGGAGCATTCCTGATTTTCGCTGTACTCGTTCTACCAATGACTTCTCCTTTATCCATATGTCCGCCTGTTTCATCTGATAGCAATAGCCACATTTTAACGCTCGATGTCTGTAACGCATCGGGTAGTGCGATATCTGTCAACGGCAGTATGCCTGCTATCCATGAACGCCAGTGTAAGTCCTGTCTTTTGGAGTTCGACGGGTTTTACAGGATAGCAGACCCTCTCTTCATTCCTTTCTTTATCCCCTTTCAGCAGGACCGGCCTCCCAGAGTCTGAACCTCAGTCCCGGAGTTGCGATTCGCTGAGTTACTCTTCTTGATGGAAGGGCAGTCTGCCCGTCTGTTTGAGAAGCATCATTTACTTTATTTTACTTTCTCCCCAAATACTCAGCTCCGCTTCGGAACACTTGACAAAAGCCGAAGCGGAGCTATTCTTTAACTGTATGTACTGCCCTCAGGGGGGATGTTCCGAGGCAAAAAGAATCTAAAGGAGGAGCAATGAGAACAAAGAGGAGGACCAGATTTACCCTCGCCGTGATCAGCTTTCTCGGCATCGCCTGCGCGTTCGGCCTGGGTGGCACGCTCTTTGCGGCGGAAGCACCGGCATCCAGCGAGTGCATCAAATGTCATACCGACCTCAAAAAGATGGACCGTTATGGCGCCGCTTCCGCCGGAGGCGGCGCAGCGATAGCCGGTTGAGGCGTCTCCGCCCCTCAGGTGAGGGGCAGGGACACCTACGGTGTCGATAAGGACTATGTTGATTCCGTACATGGAAAAGTCGGGTGTATCAACTGCCATAAAGGAAAGAACGTTTCCGACAAGGACAAGGCCCACGAGGGGCTGGTGAAAGACCCGTCTGAAGAAGACGGCGGCGGGGTTTGCAGACAGTGTCATGGGGACATAACCTCCACATACAAGAATGCCATGCATTATAACCTTACGGGCATCAAGGACATCGTCGGCACCCTTATTTCTCCGCATAAGATGAAAGATACCCTTCTGCCGGCTGCCTGGAAGCTGGACTGCGCCAATTGCCACGCCAGTTGCGGCAGCTGCCATGTGGCATGGCCCAAGGTGGCCGAGGGCGGACTTCTCAACCGTCACCACTTCGAAAAGAACCCGCCCATGGAGAAAACATGCTATGCCTGCCACGGCTCCCGTTTCGCCGGTGAATATATGGGACTCCTTGGTCCCAGCCCGGACGTGCATTATGAAAAATACCAGATGGTCTGCACCGACTGCCACAAGGGCTCCGAACTGCATCACACAATGCCGGAAGGCGTCAAGCGTTACTATGCCACGGAGACGCCCCGCTGCGAACAGTGTCATGCGGATGTCGTCTCAGGGAGATCGGAAGTGGCAATGCACAATGCGCACAAGAAAAATGAGCTGTCCTGCACTGTCTGCCACGCTACCGAGTACTTCAATTGCACCAACTGTCACGTATCTCTGGACGTCAAGGAGGCCGGAAACATAAAGGTGATCTTTCCGTCCGACCCTCTTTCAACCTTTAAGATCGGCAGGAATATCGACCGGAGCCCCGGCAATCCCTATGCATACAACCTCGTCCGTCATACACCGATGAAGAAGGACTCTCTCGCGTCTCTGCGCTATTTTCAAGCCGTTTTGACCGGAAAGCCGGGCCCGGAAGACCTGATTTCCAACTATGACGCCCTTCCCACGTGGAATTCTGCTTCAATTCACACGATCCAGCGCAGGACAAAACAGAACAGTTCCTGCAATGCCTGTCACGGACACAGGGGGCTCTTTCTGACAAAGGATGACCTGGAGCCCGGCGACCCCGAGGCAAACCTCAAGGTAATAGTCAACGAGATTCCGCCGAGGATAAAGAAATGACCGGGCCCGTAAAGTCAGATAACCGAAGGAGGAACTTCATGAAAAGGAATTTGATACAGTCCGTTATAATATCGCTGCTTGTAGCGGTGACGGCACTGGTCTCGGCACCGGCGGCGTCGGCTGCGGGCGTCGACCACCTGGTGAGCACGGAGTGGCTGGCCAAAAATCTGGGTACTCCCGGTATGGTGATCGTCGATGTGAGAACCAAGGCCAACTACGATTTCGGTCACCTCCCGGGCGCCGTGAGCATGGCATACTCGGGATGGGAGCCTTACAACAAGAAGACACGATGCCAGATGATGCCCTCCGCGGCCGACATGACGGCCATGCTCAGAAAACTGGGCGTGAACCGGTCGTCCCGTGTCGTTATTTATGATGCGGGGAACACCACCCTTGATGCGACTCAGGGAGGTGCTGCGGTCTGGATAATGGAGTCCATGGGACATGAAAATGTTTCCTACCTCGACGGCGGGTTTACCAAATGGACATTCGAAGGCCGGATAATAGACAAGAAAAAACCGGACATAAAGCCCGGAAATTTCATGGCAAAACTCGACAAAAGCAAGGTGGCCACTCTAAAGGATGTTATTGCCAATCTGAAAACGAAGAAGGCGATTCTTCTCGATGACAGGAGTGCGGTGCAACATTTCGGCATAGAAAAGCGGCCCGATGTTGTCAGGTACGGACACATTCCGGACTCGCTCAACTTCCCCATTGATTTCATGACGAATGCCGGGATAAACCGTGCTCCGGCGACCATAAAAAGCAGAAAAGAGCTCGATGCCATGGCGGAGGGAGTGGGCCTTCCAGCCGACAGGAATACGAAGATCATTGTCTACTGCAACAGCGCCCAGCAGGCGGGAATGGGTTATTTTATCCTCCGTGATATCATGGGGTACAGAAATGTTAAGGCATATGACGGGTCGATGCTCGAATATGCCCAGGATAAAAAGCTGCCTCTGGTCAGGTTCGCATGGGGTTTCGTTACCAGGTAGAAAGACCATATTTCCAAATACCATGGAGGAAACATGATGATGAATACATACAAGGTCAGACTGATTGCCTTTTTTGCCGCCGTGATTTTGGTTGTGAGCGCATCAGGCGCGACGGCGGCCGGGAAGGCAAAGCTGGTGAGCGTCGATTGGCTTGCCAGGAACCTCAGGACGCCCAATGTTGTGATACTCGATGTCGGGGCGTTTACCCAATATGAAAGGAGCCATGTGCCGGGCGCCGTTAGGGCCTTCGGCCCCTGGCAGACGATGAACGACCAATTTGTGGGTTTCATGATGCGGGATGTTGAGGACCTCGTCCGGATGCTTCGGAATTACGGCGTAAACAACAGCTCTTACGTAATTGTCTATGACGAAGGGGTGACGGCCCAGGACACCGCCAAGAGCGCAAGGGTCCTCTGGACGCTGCATGCCCTGGGGCATGACAGGGTGGCGATACTCGACGGCGGTTTTGCTGCCTGGAAACAGAAAGGCAAGAAAGTCTCCACTAAGGCTACCGTACCCCGGCCGGGAGATTTCACCGGCAAGCTTATAAAGTCCAAACTGGCCACCATGGACGAAGTTAAAGAAGCGCTGCGTTCGTCGGGAGCGGTTTTTGTGGATGATCGCCTTCCGGAGGAGGACTTCGGCCACGAAAAGAAAAGCTATATAAAACGGTACGGCCACCTTCCGGGATCAAGGTTGTGGCCGGCGGACTTCATGACGAACGCCGGGATCGAGTTTTCCCCCTCCTTTATGAGGGATACGACGGAGCTGAAACAGATGGCGAAGGGGATAGGCATCCCGGCGGACAAGAACGTCGAGATTATAACCTATAGCACCCGCGGAATTCAGGCCGCCATGGGCTACTACGTTCTGCACGACCTGCTGGGTTATAAGAATGTTAAACTTTTTGACGGCTCCATCCTCGAAGCAGCGGCAGACAAGAGCGTGCCCATGAATACAAACGGATGGGGATACAAGAAGAAGATGTAGTCCCCGGCGTAGGAAGCAAAAGAATTATCTTGGGGAAGCCCGCTCCTTTCAGGCGGGCTTCCTCACTTGGCCGACATTATTCATGGGCTTCAAATTCCATTCTCCGGGCCGGTCTGCTCCGCCGGGTGGGATGTATTTTGGGAGTCGCTTCGCTCAGACAGCCTGCAATTCCTGATGCGTCCCCTCGGTCACAGATTTGAAATTTAGAAAAGAAGTGAAACCCGACCCCGCCAAAAGTCTGCATAGTTGCACCATTTTCATGTGAACTTCCTCCGGACTTAATCACAGACTGAGCTTTTTTTACTTTTTCCGTGCCGATAAGATAGAATTCCAGTAAGGAATCTCTCTTAATGGGCCGGAATAAAAGCGTTGAAACTGTTCCCCGCGAAGCAAAGAATGATCGCAATTCGCCGGCAAGCCTGGTTATCCTCCTGCTCCTTAATACGGGCCTCTCTGTCGCGATCGGCACGGGGTTCCTCCGCTATGGAGGCGACAAGGGGCCACTCGAAATATTGCAGTTTGCCGCGAACTTCATCGCCCTTAACCTCGCGGTCTCCCTTATTGCATTGATCATCGGTCTTCCATTCGGGCGGTGGAAAAAGTACGCCTGGCTTGCCCTTTTCGGGCTGCTCCAGGTCTTTCTTTTTGCCGATCTGAAGGTCTACGAGCTTTTCCGTTTTCATATAAACTCCCTGGTCTGGAACATGGTGACGACCGAGGGGGTGTCGGATTCCGTGATAGTGGGGACGTCCACCTATCTGTATGCCGTGACGGCCATTGCCGTGATTTTTTTCATCGAATGGCTGTTGGTCTATTTTTCGTCGAGGGCCTCCGGGGCTTTTGGAACAAGGCTGAAGGTGGCTGTAATAATAATATTTGGTCTTTCCATTGTGGCCGACAAAATGGTCTTTGCCTTCGGCGAGTTGTATAATATCCAGCCCATTACCAGGGCCGAAAGGCTTTATCCCCTTTACCAGCCGCTTAACGCGGAGCGCACGCTCTCACGTCTTCTCCACATCAAAGTCTCCGAACAGGAAAGGCTGCGGTCGGCTCCCCAGGGACATGGGAACCTTCTCCATTACCCGAAAAAACCTCTCGTGAGGGTGGGCGATAAAAGGGACCTTCCCAACGTAGTGCTGATCGCGGTGGAAGGTTTCAGGTTTGACATGCTCAACCCGAGCGTTACCCCCAACCTTTGGAAATTCGGCAGGGAGAATGTGATCTTTACCGACCATTACAGCGGTGGAAACGGTTCGAGGGCCGGGGTGTTCTCTTTACTCTATGGGCTCCAGGCCTCTTACTGGCACGATTTCCTGATTGAAAGAAGGTCCCCCGTCCTCATAGACTCTCTCATGTCTCTTGGATACCGCTTCAAAATACTTTCTGCCACGCGTCTCACATTCCCGGAATTCCGAAAGACGGCTTTCGTGAAGATACCGGAAGACATAGAAGACGAGCTGCAGGCAAAAGGCGGGGCCGGCAGGGACAGGGTGCTCGCCGAAAGGTTTATCGATTTCATTTCAAAGGGGGATGCGTCGAGGCCCTTTTTCTCGTTCATGTTTTTTAATGCATCGCATCAGCCTTACGCCTACCCAAAGGTATTTGAAAAGTTTACACCGGCTGCCCCCCCGGAGATAAATTATGTCGGTGAGGTGAAGAAGGCCAATGCGGCCCTGCTGAGGAACAGGTACAAGAACGCCCTCCACTATGACGATTCCCTCTTTGGAAGGATATTTTCGGCCCTTCGTGAGAAAGGCGTGCTTGACAATACGATAGTTATTGTAACGGGGGACCATGGAGAGGAGTTTTTCGAGCAGGGCTATTTCGGACATACGAGCTCTTTTGACGACTACGAGACAAAGACCGCCTTTGTAGTTCATATGCCGGGTGACAGGTATAAGGGGATGGAAGTGCGTAAACTTACCAGTCACCTCGATGTCGTCCCCACCATAATGAAGGCCCTCGGCTATACCAACGATCCCTCGGACTACGCCGATGGCATCCCGCTTTTCGATGAGAGGGAGCATCCTTATGTATTTTCCGCCGGGTGGGACAGGCTCTGCATGATAGACAAGAACGTCAAGGTGGTCTTCGGCACGCAGACGTACAGAGGCACATTTGATGTGCTGGACTCAAGGACCTACAAGCCCGAGCCCGATGCGGACAGGATACTTAAGGCGAAAAAGGGCGAGATATCGGACGTCTTGAGAAGAATGTCCGCTTTCTACAAGTGAGGGCCGGAGCGCTTATCTTAAGGATTATTGAAAGCGCCGCTTCGATAAGACTGACATTGCGGAACAGCCTGGGAGAGATATCGAAAAAGTCCTGTAATGACGACATGATTCTATTTATCTTCCACATGAATGAGGATCTGATGTTAGCTGACCTCCAGAAAAGGGATGGCAAGCCACTCTACAGGGCTCTAAGGTGTGGCTACAGGACATTTTTCGGTGTCTCTTCCGGGTTCTGGAGGATTTTCTTTGCAGTTGTAATGTCAAACTTCCCCGACTTCCCCTGCCGCAATGTTTCATCAAGGCCGGCGGCGCAACCCGTCAATATTTATTGAAACAAAAAAATAGTATCATGTATGATATTCAGTACTTTTACGTTATAATCTAATTGCTGTTTTAAAGAAATTTAACAGGAGGTTACGCAGATCAAGCTCATAATTGAAGAAGGACGGGAACAGGATATCAGCGATATTTCCGAGTTGGAGAAGTCGCTCAAAAAAGTGAAGGCCATAGCCGTAAAAGTCAACGGGCGGCTCGAAGACCTGACTTCCTTGGGGTCCCTGGGTGAGAAGGACGTTCTTGAAGCGGTCACTTTTGGTTCCGAAGAGGGCAGGGAGATTTACAGGCACAGCACGTCACATGTCATGGCCCACGCCGTGAAGACTCTATTCCCGGAAGCGAAGGTGGCCATAGGTCCGGCGATACAGGAAGGCTTCTATTACGACTTCGATATCGAAAAGAACTTTACCCCTGAAGACCTGGCGGCCATTGAAAAGGAGATGGAAAGGATCATCAGGAAAAATTCTTCCTTCGTAAGAAAGGAAGTCGGCAGGGAAGAGGCTATACGCATGTTCGAAGAGATGGGCGAGCCCTATAAAGTCGAACTTATCAGGGACATACCTGATGAAAAAGTGTCCATATATGAAGAGGACGGGTTTGTCGACCTGTGCCGTGGGCCTCACCTTGCGTCAACCGGCAAGGTCGCGGCTTTCAAGCTCCTCAGCGTAGCCGGGGCCTACTGGAGGGGAGACGAGAAAAACAAGATGCTCCAGCGGATCTACGGGACCGCCTTCAACAATCCGAAGGATCTGAAAAAGTATCTGGATTTTCTGGAAGAAGTGAAGAAAAGAGACCACAGGAGACTGGGGAAGGAGCTTGACCTTTTCAGTATCAGCGACGATATCGGTTCCGGGCTCATACTCTGGCATCCGAATGGTGCCCTGATCAGAAAGACGATCGAGGATTTCTGGAGGGACGAGCACCTCAAGGCCGACTACAAAATCCTTTACACCCCCCACATCGCCAAACTGGATCTATGGAAGAGAAGCGGTCATCTGGATTTCTACAGGGAGAACATGTATTCACCGATGGAGATAGAGGGGATCGATTACGAAATCAAGCCGATGAACTGTCCCTTTCATCTGGGTGTATACAAGAGTAACTTGAGAAGTTACCGCGATCTTCCATTGCGTTATGCCGAGCTCGGAACGGTTTACCGGTACGAGCGGTCGGGAGTGCTGCACGGTCTTCTTCGGGTCAGGGGATTTACGCAGGACGATGCTCATATATTCTGCAGGGAGGACCAGATTGAAGATGAAATATTGAGGGTTCTCGATTTCACTCTTTTTATACTGAGGACCTTCGGATTCGAGCAATACGACGTTTATCTTTCGACAAGACCCGAAAAATATGTGGGGAGCCTTGAAAACTGGGAAAGGTCTACGAGTGCGCTCAAACAGGCCCTTGAGAACAAGGGCCTGTCTTTCATGATCGACCCCGGAGAAGGCGTGTTCTACGGCCCCAAGATCGATATCAAGGTCAAGGATTCGCTGGGAAGACCGTGGCAATGCAGTACTATACAGGTCGATTTCAACAACCCTGAAAGGTTCGACATTTCCTACAGGGGGAGCGACGGGAAAGACCATCGACCCATCATGGTGCACAGGGCGCTGATGGGCTCCCTGGAGAGGTTTTTCGGCATCTTGATCGAACATTATGCAGGCGCGTTCCCCCTGTGGCTGGCGCCAGTCCAGCTGTCTGTTCTCACTATAGCGGAAAGACATGCCTCATATGCGGAGGAAATGTGCGCTGCTCTGAAGAGGGGCGGTATAAGGGCCGAACTCGACACCGACAACGAAAAGATCGGCAACAAGATACGGAAGAGCAGTGTCAGGAAGATACCTTATTCGGCAGTAATAGGAGACAAGGAAGTATCCGAGCGCAGGGTCATGCTCAGGAGGAGGGACGGGCAGAATTCGGGCCCCTTTACGGCAGAGGAATTGACGGCTCTTCTTCGGGAAGAGGTTAACTCCAGGAGGTGAAAACATAAGCAGCAGGGATCTCAGCAAGGGTATAAGAGTAAACCAGCAGATCAGGGCGAAAGAGGTGAGGGTGATTGACAGCAGCGGAGAACAGCTTGGAGTAATGACAGCGAGGGAGGCCCTGAGCCACGCCGCAGCAAAGGAACTGGATCTGGTGGAGGTTTCGCCGAATGCGTCCCCGCCGGTCTGCAAGATAATGGACTTCGGCAAATACAAGTATGAGCTGAACAAGAAGCATGCCCAGAAAACGGCCGACATAAAAGAGGTGAAGGTACGCCCGCGGATAGGCGGGCACGATTTGGAGCTGAAGATAAGGAACATCAACAGGTTCATTGAAGATGGAGACAAGGCCAGGGTGGTGATGTATTTCAGGGGCAGGGAAATCATCAGGCCTGAACTCGGCATGAAGGTATTCGAAAAGATAACGCAGGCCCTGACGGGGAGATTCCAGATCGAGCAGCAGCCCAGGCTGGAAGGAAACCACATTACCATGGTGGTTGCCCCGAAGTCATAGCTGAATGCTTCCATGCAATCCCAATGTTTAAAAACATCCCGGCAGTAACATCCAGAGTCTTGTAAAGACGACGTGTCTTCTCATGTTTCACATAAATGTAGCCCGTGCCGGAAGATGGCAGGATATGTTTCGTACAACTGTGGGGGCGGATCGGGTGCGGGTTGCCTTCAGGATTGAAAACTCATAGAGGCGCGGCCAAGCGGTTTGAGCTTACCGGGACAGGGAAGATCAAGAGGCGGAAAGGCTATAAAAGCCATATCCTTACCGGGAAGCCCCCGAAAAGGACGAGGAAGCTGAGGCAGCCTGCCCTGGTTTCCGACAGTGATTACCCTAACATCAGAAGACTGTTGCCGTATTCGTAAATTAGTCGAGAAAATTTGAGAAAGAGGATAAATTTCTCTTATCCGTTTTTCGGTAAAGGAGGAAGAGATGCCGAGGGCGAAGGGTGGTTTCAAGACAAGAAGGAGAAGGAAAAAGGTCCTGGAAAGGGCCAAGGGGTACTATGGCGCGAAGAGCCGTCTTTACAGGTCGGCCACGGAGACCGTCGACAAGGCTCTGCAGTACGCATATAGAGACAGGAAGGCCAGGAAAAGAGAGTTCAGGTCACTCTGGATAACGAGAATAAGTGCCGCTGTCCGCGCCATGGGACTGAATTACAGCCAGTTTATGGCGGGCGTTAAGAAAGCGGACATCGCTCTCGACAGGAAAGCCCTGGCCGATCTGGCCTATCACGATCCAAAGGCCTTCGGCAAAATCGCCGAGACGGCGAAGGCGGCTTTGGCTTCCTAGAACGTGGATGAACTCCCCTCTTTAAAAAAGCAGTTTCTGGAAGAAACCGACAGAATAACAGATCTGGCCGGTCTTCAGCTGCTAAAGGCGAAATACCTGGGAAAAAAAGGGGTCCTCACGTCACAACTGAAGTCCCTTTCATCCGTTCCCCCCGATAAAAGGCGGGAATACGGCAAGGCCCTCAATGAGATCAAGGGCTTTATCGATGAGACATTAAAGAACCTGGAACTGTCGCTAAAGGAAAGGGAGAAGGCCGCGAGGCTTCTCGCGGAAAAGACCGACGTCACTCTGCCCGGCAAATTCACCCCGTTCGGCAGAAGACACCCCATAAGTCAGGTCCTTTCGGAGATACAGGATATTTTCGTGTCGATGGGGTTTCGTGTCGAGGAGGGTCCCGAGATCGAGCTCGACTATTACAATTTCGAGTCGCTGAATATACCAAGGGAGCACCCTGCCCGCGACATGCAGGACACGTTCTACGTATCTGAGGATGTGGTGCTCAGGACCCATACGTCGCCCGTCCAGGTCAGGGTCATGGAGAAGCACAAGCCGCCGCTCAAGATAATAGCTCCCGGCAAGGTTTACAGGTGTGACGCCGACGTTTCTCATACGGCGATGTTCCATCAGGTCGAAGGGTTGATGGTCGATACCCATATCTCCTTTAGTGATCTGAAGGGCGTCCTTGAACTCTTTATCCATACCTTTTTCGGCCGGGATATCCCTGTTCGGTTCAGGCCCAGCTACTTCCCTTTCACCGAGCCCAGCGCAGAGGTGGACATGGGATGTATCTTCTGTTCCGGCTCAGGGTGCAGAATGTGCAAGGGGACCGGATGGATCGAAATCCTGGGTTCCGGACTCGTCAACCCCAGGGTATTCGAGATGGCGGGATATGACCCCGATCAATATACCGGCTTTGCCTTCGGAATGGGCGTCGAGAGGATCACACTCCTCAAATACTCTATCGACGACATCCGTCTGTTCTTCGAAAATGATATCCGGTTCCTGAGGCAGTTCTGATGTTTGCCAGGCCAGCGAAGCCGGAACCAGGATATTTTCGACGCCGGGACGCAGAGTTCACAGAGGTTTCATCGCCTTTGTTTTCCGGTGAGATGGCTACAAGCAAAAAAAGACCGGTCACGGCAGTTTATATATTTCTGCCCTCTCTTTTCTGCGGTGAACTATTGCTTTTTTGTTTTTTTGAACTTTTTTGCATTTCAGGGGACTGACTGCGAACCATGAAAGTTTCGTTTGACTGGCTAAAGGACTTTATAGATGTTCAGGCGGCGCCTTCGGAGGTGGCTGACGGCCGGACTGCCTCAGTATGCTGGGCGTTGCCCGCGAAACTGCCGCGGCCCTGGGTCTGCCTCTCAGGATACCGGTCGACGGCATCGGTGGGAATCTTCCGGCCGCCGGGATAACGGTGGAGATAGCCGATCCCGGGCTGTGTCACAGATACGCGGGGAGACTGATAACAGGTGTTACAGTTGCCGATTCGCCCGTCTGGATCATGGACAGGCTCGAAAAATGTGGCATAAGGTCCCTGAACAACAATATCGTCGATGTTACCAATTATGTTTTGCTGGAAGTGGGTCATCCGCTCCATGCATTCGATGCCGACAAGCTGGCGGACAGCACGATAAGGGTAGCAGTGGCCGGGGAGAATGCGTCGATCACGACCCTGGACGGAGTGGAAAGAAGGCTGCCGGAAGACGCTCTGCTGATATGGGATTCGCGGAGGCCTGTTGCGGTGGCCGGCATCATGGGGGGCGAGGGATCGGGCGTCAAGTCCGACACCGTTAATATTTTCCTCGAAAGCGCCTACTTCCTGCCGTCCTCCGTACGCAGGACTTCAAAGAAGCTGGGACTTAAGAGCGAGTCTTCATACAGGTTCGAGAGGGGGACCGATATAGAGTTTCTCGAGAAGGCTCTGGACCGGGCCGCCCTTCTCATACGGGAGACCGGCGGGGGAGAGATACATGAGATCGTCGACGTCTATCCAAAAAAGTTCGTACGGCCCCGCGTTGAGGCAAATTATGCAAAAATAAACAGCCTTCTTGGCACGGACATCCTGAAGGATGAAATGCTGAACATGCTCGGCGGCGTGGGCATAAAAACTGAAGACAGGGGAGATGATTTTGCGGCATTCCCGCCGGCTTTCAGGAGAGATGTGACACGGTATGTGGACCTGGCCGAAGAGGTTGCCCGGATCTACAATTATGGCAATATCCCCGTTACGCTGCCGAAGACCCCCCTTTCCGGCGGAGGCACAAGCCGGAGAGAGAAAAACCTGAAGAAACTGCACGAGTCGATGAGAAAATGCGGTTTCACCGAGGTGATAAACTACAGCTTCATGAATGCGGCAGATCTTGACCTGCTGGACCTGCCTGATGACGATGTCAGGAGAAGACATGTCCGGGTGCTCAATCCCTTAAGGCAGGAGGACTCGCTCATGAGGACGACCCTCGTACCGTCTCTTATCAATAACTTTATTTACAATGTTTCCAGGGGTGCCGGGGACCTCAGGCTGTATGAGTTGTCGAGGGTGTTTATCGACGGGGGTGACCGGCTCCCGGATGAAGAATCGAGGCTCGCGGGGATATTTTATAAAGAAAACCTGCCTTCCCTGTGGAGTGAACACACGCCCGCTTTCTTTACCTTGAAAGGGGCCCTGAGCGGTCTTTTCGGGGAATTGAAGGTAGCCGATGTCCGGTTTATTCCTTCGGAAGAAACTTTCCTGCACAGCGGCAAATCCGCGGACATGGAGAGGGAAGGACGAAAGGTCGGCTTTATCGGCGAACTCGCGCCGGGCGTTCTGGAACGCCTGAAGCTGAAGATAAGAAAGCCTGAAGTGCTGGTTTTCGAGATAGACGTCGATATATTGTTGTCATTTGTTCCCGAGACCGTGAGGTATTCGCCTGTTCCGAAATATCCCACCATAGAAAGAGATCTGGCTCTTGTTCTGGACGAGAACGTGACTTGCGCCGAGGTGAGGAACGTTATTGACGAATTCACGTCCGAATATATAGAAGAAGTTGAAGTTTTTGACGCGTATAGCGGAAAGAACATCCCGGACAAGAAGAAAAGTCTGGCTTTCAGGATAATATATCGCAGTCCCGGGAGGACCCTGACCGACGACGAAGTGGAATCGGTCCACCAGAAGCTCGTTGAATTCATCCTGAGGAAGACCGGAGGCGAAATCAGAGGGTAGCCGGGGCAACGGCATGCCCCGGCCTTTGCCGCTTCAATTTTTTATCTTGTAGCCCGCCTTCACGATGGCGTCCTCGATCTCTTTTTTCTGCACCTTGGACTCGTCGAAGGTCACCTTGACCTGGCCCACATCTACCGCCAGATCACTGATGCCGGCGAGGCTTTCCACCGCCTTCTTTACCCTCATGACACAATGCTGACATGACATGCCGTCGACCATTATCGTCGCTTCAGCCATCTTGCTCCTCCTTTCTGCGTGAAGATTAAAGGTGAATGCCTTCTCCCAGGAAGATGGAAGACCTCTTCAGACATTACACCTCTACAGTCAATATTTTTCTGGCAATGTCCGGATGGGTGGCCAGGAAGCGCAGCTCATCGTCGGTCAGAGGCTTTTGAGTGTGCAGGTTTGCATACTGGGCAAGTTCCAGTATCCGTCTTGCCTCGTCATCCGTCTCGAAATGTATGCCCAGTTTGTCGTAGACGTGCCTGAAACCTTTGATCCCGCCGTATTCGCCGGTGGTTATGACCCTGCCCGTCTCCAGCAACTCCGGTTCTCCCCTGCCGACATCTTCGGGGTCGTACAGCTCGTAATTACGCCTGTCCTTGAGTGCGCCGTCCGCATGTATGCCTGACTCGTGTGCAAATGCATTCGATCCAACCCCCGGCTGGTTTATGGGAATCGGCAACCCGAAGGCGAGAGACGCATACTTCGCTATCTTCCACGATTTCTTCAGGTCCACGTGTTCGTCGAGATGTACTTTCTGGCTCAGACCGTGTGAAAACTTGAGGGCAAGAATCGTGGCCACGAGGTCGCAGTTCCCGCATCTTTCTCCATATCCGTTTATCGTGGTATTGATGTATGTATCCACCCCGCCTTCAATAGCCCCCTGGGCACCCGCACATGACACGGCTTCAGCCATGCCCAGGTCGTTGTGGCAGTGCATTTCCAGCGGGAATTTGGTCGCGAGAGCCAGCGCCTTTATCCTCTCGTATATAGTGATCGGATCATCCGCGCCGAGGGTGTCGCAGTACCGGAAGCGGTCGGCGCCTGCCTCCTTGCCGGCAAGGGTGAAATCTATAAGCCGGTCCAGTTCGGTACGCGAGGCGTCCTCGGCATTAATACCTACGGTCTCGGCGCCGAGTTCCTTTGCCGTCCTGACGGCTTCAACCATGGACTTCACTATATCCTTCCACGTCTTTTTCCCCTGGAATTTCCCCTGGATCATGATCTCCGATGTGGACATCGACACGTTCAGGTGCTTTATCCCGGGGCAGTTCTCGAAGGCGAGTCTCACGTCATCGGGCACGGCCCTGCACCATCCCTCCAGGTGGATCCGCTTCATGGTGCCGACTTTCGCCAGTTCGAGGTTTCCATTGATATAATTAACTTCGTGCCTGAGTGTAGGAAACCCTATTTCACTCTGATAAACACCCATGTCATCGAGGTAGATGTTGAGCATCGTCTTCGACAACTTCGGCAGCAGAATGCGCGAGGTCTGAACGCCGTCCCTGTTGGTAACGTCTATAAGATAGACTTTTCCTGTCATAATTTCTCTCCTTATCGGGAAGATATGTTGCCCGGCAAATCGATGCAGAGCCATTATTATACCATAGAAGAGAGCAGAGTCGGGCAACGTCCGACGAAATAACTGGAAAAGATAGAGCCACTCTGTTAAAATGATAAGCATTTTTAAGGGGGAACAGATGGATATGAAAGGACAGGTCGTTCTGGTAACGGGCGGCGCGAGAGGTATAGGACGGACTATTGCGGAGGGCTTTGCCGGGAGGGGGGCCAGTGTGGTCGTGGCCGATATATCCGAAGAAAGCGCAGGAACCGCCGCCGGGGAACTGGCGTCCCTTGGTGTCAGGACAAAGGCCATAAAACTGGATGTCTCGAAATCCTCAGACGTGGAGAAAGCCTTTGCCGATATCCTGAGTGAATTCGACAGGATCGACGTACTTATAAACAACGCAGGGATTACCCGGGACGGGCTTCTGCTGAGGATGAAGGAGGCGGACTGGGACACCGTAATAAACATCAATCTTAAAGGGGTGTTCCTCTGTTCCAAAGAGGCGGTAAAGTCCATGGTGAAGCAGAGATACGGCAGAATCGTAAACGTAGCCTCCGTTGTCGCCTTTATGGGGAACCCGGGCCAGTCCAATTATGGCGCCTCGAAGGCGGGCATCGTAGGGTTGACCAGGACGGTCGCCAAGGAGTATGCGAGCAGGGGCATTACGGCAAACGCAGTGGCGCCGGGGTTTATATCCACCGCCATGACGGACGCCCTGACTGAAAATGTGAGACAGGAAATGTTAAAATCTATACCGGCCGGAAAATTCGGCTCCGTCGATGACGTTGCGAACGCAGTCATTTTTCTTGCTTCGCCCGACAGCGGATATATAACGGGACAGGTTATCCATGTCAACGGCGGCATGTACATGTGAGGTCTGAAGGGGCGTTACACCACATAAATAGCCGTTAAGTATGATATCAATATTTTGAAATGAACGGGAGGTTATTATTATGGAAGAAAAGGTGAAGGAGATAATTGCAAAACAGCTTGGAGTAAACCCTGCCGATGTAGTTCCCGATGCCTCGTTTGTCGAAGACCTCGGGGCCGATTCGCTCGATACGGTCGAGCTGGTCATGGCCTTCGAAGAAACCTTCAACGTAGAAATCCCCGACGAGGATGCCGAGAAGATCGCGAAGGTCAAGGACGCAATAGAGTACATAAAGAACAAGCAATCTTAATGGATCCAAAGAGGGTTGTCATAACAGGCCTGGGGCTTGTCACGCCTCTGGGGGTCGGTGTCGCGAAAAGCTGGAGCGGAATGACCGAGGGAAGGTCCGGTGTAAGGCGGATCACGCGTTTTGACGCCTCGGCTTTTCAAACGCAGATCGCGGGTGAGGTGGACGGCTTTGACCCCGAGGACTATATCGAACCTAAAGAAGTCAAGAAGATGGACAGGTTCATCCACTTCGGTCTCGCGGCTTCTGTAATGGCAATGGAAGATTCCGGTCTGAAGATAGATGAACATAACGCGCCCAGGGTCGGGGTGTTTGTGGGGGCCGGCATGGGAGGGCTGCCCGCCATCGAACACTACCATAAGGTACTGATGGAGAAAGGGCCCAGAAGGATCACCCCTTTTTTCATTCCGATGCTCATCATCAATCTGGCAGCCGGCCAGATTTCGATAAGGTTCGGCGCCAAGGGGCCCAACTCTGCCGTGGCAACGGCCTGTGCCACCGGCAGTCACGCGATAGGCGACGCGTTCAAGGTGATACAGCGGGGCGATGCCGACGCCATGATCGCTGGGGGCACGGAGTCGGTGATCACCACGATGGGCATAGGCGGTTTTAATGCCATGAAGGCCCTCTCCACGAGGAACGACGCGCCCCAGAAGGCGAGCAGACCCTTCGACAGCGACAGGGACGGCTTTGTCATGGGTGAGGGCGCCGGTATTGTCGTGCTGGAGGAGCGTACCCATGCGTTACAGAGGGGGGCGCGGATTTATGCCGAGATAGTGGGATACGGTCTTACCGGTGACGCCTATCATATAACTGCGCCGGCACCGGAAGGTGAAGGCGCCGCGCGCTGCATGGCGATGGCATTGAAAGACGGGGGAGTTGACCCCGCGGAGGTAGGTTATATCAACGCTCATGGTACGTCGACGAAGTACGGGGACGAAATCGAGTCCGCGGCGGTCAAGACCGTCTTCGGTGACCATGCCTATAAGGTATCGATCAGTTCCACGAAATCGATGACGGGCCATCTACTGGGTGCTGCCGGCGGCGTTGAAGCGGTCGTGTCGGCCCTGAGCATTCACGAAGGGCTGATACCGCCGACGATCAATCTGGACAACCCGGATCCGGAGTGCGATCTCGATTATGTCCCGCATACTGCACGCAAGGCGGACGTCCGTTACGCCCTCTCGAATTCTTTCGGTTTCGGCGGCACGAACGCCTGCCTGCTCTTCAAGAAATCCGAGAGTTGAGCCTTCCAGGACCAGACCACGACCTGACCGGCCTCGAACAGAGTCTCGGCTACTCCTTTAAGGACCGTGGACTTCTCCTGGAGGCCCTAACGCACAAATCCTTTTATCACGAGCACAGAGACCAGGCATCCTCGTACAACGAACGCCTTGAGTTCCTTGGAGATTCAGTAATCGGTCTGGTAGTCGTAGAATATCTTTTCCATCTCCGGCAGCGGTACAGTGAATCCATCCTGGCAAAGATGAAGTCCTATCTTGTCTGTGAGTCAGTCCTCGCGGAAATCGCCGTCTCGGTGTCCCTCCAGGATTATGTTTTTCTTGGAAAGGGGGAGGAGTCCAGCGGCGGGAGGGAAAAGAAGTCCATTCTTTCCGACGCGCTGGAGGCCGTCGTCGGTGCCGTGTACCTGGACTCAGGGTATGAAAGGACCCGCGGGATGGTTGTGGATTTCTTCAGGGTGAAGATAGAGGAGGCCGTCGAAACGGGAGAGTTTTACGATTACAAGACGGAACTCCAGGAGAAAACTCAGCTGCTGCACGGCGCTCTGCCCGAATACAGGGTCGTAAAACAGCAAGGCAAAGAACATAAAAGGGTTTTTACCGTGGCGGTATATCTTGAAGGGAAAGAACTCGGTCTGGCCTCCGGAAGCAGGAAGAAGGTGGCCGAGACCCTGGCGGCCAAAAAGGCCCTGGAAAAGTTGAGGGTGCAGGCTGAGGAAGGCTGACGATCCCCTCTGCTTCCGACAGTCGAATAACGCGCCGTTGCCGCTATCCAGGCTATTTGATTGTCAAGGTAAAAACAAGTCGAACTTCATTTGACAACCCCTGGATTCTGTGATATTTTGAGTCATCGACACTGGCGATTGTGCATGAGAACAGAATGATCCCTTCCGCTATAAAGGAGTTTTTCCCGCGGGCCGATGTGTACCTGATCTTAGCGGCCCTGATCGTAACTGTCGTCTATCTGGCCGTAAGGAAAATAATTCCCCGTATCTTGATTCGGATGTCCGATAAACTGCATCTGGACAAGGGCCTTACTTCTAATTTCAGTCATTACGTGCTCCTGTTTTTCGGTGTCCTTTATATCATATTCATCGCGGACCTGATTCTCTCCATCCCGGTCGTTTCGAAGTATGCCGAGCCGGTACTGGCTTACCCCATCGTGAGTGTCGAGGCCCTCCGGTTAAGCCTCGCTTCACTCGTAAAAGGTATAGTCGGTTTTTACGTCCTTCTGGTACTGACAAAGATATTGAGGTCGGCCATTCGAATGTACCTGTTCTACAGAAGCCACGGGGCGGACGTGGCGAGTACCGTCGACATACTCGTTTACAACACCGCCATGGTAATCATAGTCATGATCGCCCTTTCAATCATGGGAATAAGCTGGAAGGTGCTTCTGCCCGTGGCGGGCGCGCTGGGCATAGGGATCGGCTTCGGCGTCAGGGATATCGCCAATAACTTTGTCAGCGGCTTCGTCATCCTTACCTCCAGGACGATCAAGAGGGGTGATTGGGTCACGATGGGCGACAACGCCGGGAAGATCGTAGACATAGGCATCAGGACGTCTACATTGCGTACTGTAGACAATATAGACATAATCATTCCCAACGCTCAACTTATATCAAACCAGCTGATAAACTGGTCTTATACGGACAACATCGTCAGGATCCATGTGCCGGTGGGCGTCTCCTACGGAAGCGACGTCAGCCTGGTGAAAGAAACACTGCTGGAGGTGGCGAAGGGCTCTTCCGACGTTCTTGACTATCCTCCTTCGGAAGCCCGCTTCATATCCTTCGGCAACAGTTCTCTCGATTTCGAGCTGCTGGTGTGGATAGACGTAAAGAAGATCAGGATGCCCCTGGTCAAGAGCAGGATAAACTACCTTATCTGGGACGCCTTCAAGGTAAAAGGTATCCAGATCCCTTTCCCCCAGCGGGACGTCTGGTTCAAGAACGAACTGAGGATAGGCAGAGAGCCGGTGTCGCCGGACAATCCCGCGAAGGATACGGACGCCGGAGAACCGGGTTAGTCGATTCGGGAGGGAATCCAGGTCTTCTGTCCCGGAGACAATGGATTTACGACTATTACCTCGCGAATGACGACAGCGGATCTTTTGCGTTGGCCGGCACTTTCCTCTCTTAAGCCTTCTGTGTGTCCCTCGGATTCCGATTCTTTCATGAACGCAATGAATGAGGTAAGATAAACCCCATGATCGAAGTCGCCGGCCTGACAAAGAATTACGGGGAAATCAGGGCGCTCCACAATGTCTCTTTTTCGATTGCGGACGGGGAGGTCTTCGGCCTACTCGGGCCCAACGGGGCGGGGAAGACCACTACGATCAAGATACTTACCACGCTGAGCAACCCAGATGCAGGCAGATGTGTGATCGACGGGTACGACATCTCCGGCAGCCCGCACGAGATAAGAAAAAGGATCGGTGTGGTTCCGCAGGAGAACAACCTGGACAGGGAACTGTCTGCCTATGAAAACCTTTTGATTTACGGCATGCTCCATTCGGTGAAGGAGAGAGGACGACGGATCAGGGAGGTGCTCGAAACGGTCGGTTTGTGGGAAAGAAGGGACTCCGTTGTTCAGCATTTTTCCGGCGGTATGCAGAGACGGCTTATCCTGGCGAGGGCACTCCTTCCCGAACCCTCGGCGCTTTTTCTTGACGAGCCTTCCGTGGGCCTCGATCCCCAGATAAGGCGCCACATATGGGACGTGATCAGAAAGATCAGAAAGGACAGAAGGACAGTCGTCATTACCACTCACTATATTGAGGAAGCGGAAGCCCTCTGCGACCGTGTCGGAATACTTTCAAAGGGCAGAGTGATCGCCCTGGATGCCCCGGGGAGACTCAAGGAACAGGTTGGCGATTATGTGGTCGAGTTTGTCGATGAGGACGGCCGGCTGGTACAGCATGTCTGCAGAAGCCGGGCTGAAGCGGATGAAAAAGCCCGGTCCATAGAGAAGGCGGTGACGATAAGGCAGGCGAATCTGGAAGACGTTTTTATAAAGCTTACCGGAGAGCGTATCGAATGAAGGCATTGTCAGGCTGGTACCCCGTCTTCCTGAGGGAGATGCTTCTGTTCAGAAGGAAGCTTCTGAGACTGAGCTATCTTTTTTCAGCCATGATAGTCCCTCTCATCTATCTTGTTGCCTTCGGGTTCGGCCTTGGCGGGAGCGTAAAGATCCACGGGACCAGCTACCTGGCTTTTCTCATACCGGGCCTTGTGGCGATGAGCTCGATGAACAACTCCTACACATGGGTGGCAAGTGCCCTTAACCTTAACCGTCTGTATTTCAAGACCTTCCAGATATTCGTCCAGTCGCCGATTTCGCACTCGGCCATTATGGCCGGAGAAGTACTGGCCGGGATGGTCAAAGGGCTGTTTGCGTCGATGCTCATAATCCTCGTGGGGTTTGCTACCGCCCCGGGATTTACCGTCACCCCGCTCTTCCTTCTTACACTGCTGCTCAACTGCTTCCTTTTCGCCAGCCTTGGCATTATTACCGGTATGCGGGCCAAATCTCACGAAGACACCGCCACTTATACCAACTTCTTCATTATGCCGATGGCATTCTTCAGCGGAACATTCTTTCCGTTGGACAAGGTGCCGATCATAATAAAGGCCATCATTTATATTATGCCGCTCACTCATACCAATATCCTCATAAGGAAAACGTCCCTGGACGCGGAAGGCCTTGTCTCTCTCGGCGTACTGTGCGCTTACGCCGGGGTAATTTTCTTCTACGGATCGAGAATTATCCGGAGATACAGCGAGTAGTTATTCTTGCATCCCCTTTCACCCCTCTCGGTCAAGAGATGGGGATATTTCCTGCCGTAAGCTGATTCTATTCGGTGACCCCGTTAGATTTTTGAGGCTTGCTTATATTCATCTTTCTTTTGAGGTAGAATTTGATCGTATACGGGACTGCAGATGAAAAAAATCAAAATACGCAAGGGAGACCTGGAGGAGATCTTCGGGAGGCTGGAGGAAACTCACAGAGTGATCGGTCCGAAGGTCGAAAACAGTGCGGTCGTTCTGGCGGAAATCGAATTCGCGGACCTTCCGGCAGGTGTGAAGGATCTCCAGTCGCCGGGATGCTACAGGCTGGAAAACAACAAAAGAGAGGATGTCATCTTTTCCTTCTCGCAGGGCCCCCGTTCCTTCAAGAATTTCCTCAGTCCCTCCATCCAGGAGTTGTCCAGGTTCAGCAGGACTAGAAGGGGGATGACGATGCAGGATATCTCCGTAGAAGAGAGGCCTTTCGCCTTTGTCGGCGTCAGGGCCTGCGACCTGGCGGCGCTGAAGCTGCTCGATCAGGTTTTCCTCGAGGGACCGGTCGGGGACAAGGCCTATTCCCGGAGGAGAAGGGACATTTTGATAATCGCCGTCAACTGTCTCAATCCGGGCGGAAACTGCTTTTGCGACTCCATGGGGACCGGCCCCGAGGCGACATCCGGTTTCGACCTGTCGATGACCGAGATCGGCGGGCATTTTCTCATCGAGGCCGGCACGGCCGGGGGAGAGAGGCTCATTGAAGGAATTCCGGGTGCCTGGGTTACGGACGGTGACCTTGAGGAGAAGGCGGCAAAAATTCTGGAATGCAGGAAGAACATCGGCAAATCGATGGAAATATCAGACCTTCCAGGGGTGCTTTACAGGAACATGGAACATCCCAGATGGACCGAGATAGCCGACAGGGACCTCGAATGCGGGAACTGCACAATGGTCTGCCCCACGTGTTTCTGCAACTCCACTTACGACTTTTTGCCCGCCGCGGAGATTTCGGGCAGCCTGAAGGAGTGGGGTGGCGTCCGGATGAGGAAATGGGATTCCTGCTTTTCGAAGAATTTCGCGAGGGTCCACGGAGGCAATTTCAGGAGGTCGAGAAGGGCCAGGTACCGCCACTGGATGACTCACAAGCTGGCATACTGGATAGACCAGTTCGGTTCTCCGGGCTGCGTAGGATGCGGCAGGTGCATAACCTGGTGCCCGGTGGGACTGGACATCAGCCGTGAGCTTGCGGAGATAAGGAATGTACGATAGGTCGGTCCCATTTGAGGCCGTAATAAAATGGATAAAGAAAGAAACAAGAGACACGGCGACCTATGCCCTGAAGATAAGGAACAGCGAGGTCCAGAAGGCTTACAGGTTTGCGCCGGGCCAGTTCAACATGCTCTCCTTCCCCGGCATCGGGGAATCGGCCATTTCCATAAGCTCGGGGACGTCGGACCATGATCTCCTGCACACCATGAGGGTTGCCGGGGACGTTACTACCGCCATATCCAGACTCGGCGCGGGAGACGTCATAGGAATCAGAGGACCTTTCGGGAAGGGCTGGCCCATGGAAGAAGCCGAAAACAGGGACCTGATGATAATTGCAGGGGGGGTGGGCATAGCCCCTCTCAGGTCCGTGATACGCCACTTCTATGCATCCAGAAAGTCCTGTCCGGGCAAGGACATCATACTTTACGGTGTCAAGACTCCCAAGGACATCATTTACAGAGACGAGTTCCCGCGCTACCGGGATGTCTTCCAGGTCTTCCTCACCGTTGACAAGGCCGACCCCGAGGAGTACTGGAAGGGTGATGTCGGATTTGTGACAAAACTGCTGGACAAGGTCACTTTCAACCCCCTCGGCACGACGGTCTTCATCTGTGGGCCCGAGATAATGATGCAGGTTACGATCAGGGAACTGCTTCTGAGGGGCGTTCCGGGGGAAAAGATATTCCTCATCATGGAAAGGAACATGAACTGCGGGATGGGAGTTTGCGGACACTGTATGTTCGGTCCTAAGTTCGTTTGCAGGGACGGGGCCGTTTTCAGATACGCCGACATCGGGGAATTCATGGGGATCAAGGAGGTCTGAGATGAAAAGACTCCGTATCGGCGTCTTCAAGTTCACCTCCTGCGACGGATGCCAGCTTTCGATCCTGAACCTTGAAGAGCGGCTTCTCCGGCTTCTTGATTTCTTCGAGATCGCCTACTTCCGTGAGGCGGCTGACCTGCCGCCCAGGAGACAGTACGATGCGGCGATCGTAGAGGGCTCCATATCGACCCAGTGGCAGAGGAAGGAAATCATGGAAATTCGCGACAAGTCCCGGTTCCTGATAACCATAGGGGCCTGTGCCACGGCGGGAGGACTTCAGGCCCTGAGAGACTGGGCAAATGTTTCCGACTATAAGAGGAGCGTCTATCCCTCACCCGACCTTATCAGTGTTTTTGCCATGTCAACGCCTGTGTCGGAACATGCATATGTCGATTACGAATTGTGGGGGTGTCCGATAGACAAGAACGCCCTGTCGGAGACGCTCGTTTCACTTGTAATCGGAAAGAGGCCGGGAATTCCTGTTTACAGCCTGTGCATGGACTGCAAGATCAAAGGCATACCGTGCCTCCTCGTCTCGCGGGCCGAACCCTGTCTCGGCCCCGTAACGAGGACCGGCTGCGGAGTGTTATGTCCTTCCTTTGGCAGACCCTGCTACGGATGTTTCGGGCCGAGGGACGGCGCCAATATCAACTCTCTCCTTGAGCGTTTCAGGAATATAGGGCTCTCCCAGAAAGAAACCGTCCTTCTGCTGGACAAGATGAATACTTATGCATACAGGAAGGCCCGGATTGAAGAAGCTCATTAAATCAGACTATCTGGCCAGGGTGGAGGGTGAGGGCGGGTTTACCGTGAGGATCGAGGACGGTAAGATAACGGGGCTCAATGTCCGCATCTTCGAGGCCCCCAGATTTTTTGAATCCTTTCTGGAAGGAAGGCCGTTCGAGGACGTAGTGGACTTTACCGCCAGGATATGCGGCATCTGCCCGGTGGCATATCAGATGACTTCCGCTCATGCCATCGAAAAGATATTCGGAGTCGAACCGTCTCTTCCCTTGAGGCAGCTCCGGCGGCTGATGTATTGCGGGGAATGGATAGAAAGCCACGCCCTCCACGTTTACCTTCTCCACGGACCGGACTTCTTCGGACTGGAGAGCGCCTTTGCCGGAAAGCAGTACCTCGAAACAGCAAAAAGGGGGATGAAGCTCAAACAGGTCGGAAACGACATCCTTGCCCTGCTGGGCGGAAGGCCGGTCCATCCGGTGTCCGTGAAGGTGGGAGGGTTCTACAAGGTGCCGGAGAAGAAGACTCTTGACGCCCTGATGCCTGAAATCGAGAGATGTTACGAAGAATCCCTGGAAGGGATCAAATGGGCATCTTCTCTGCCTTTCAGCAACAGGTCGCGGGAGGCGGAGTTTGTCTCACTGGGGCATCCCCACGAATATCCATTCAGTGAAGGTGATATCGTATCGACCGGAGGGCTGAAGATGCCTCCCGGTGAATTTCTGGACATCCTCCAGGAATATCAGACTGAGCATTCCACCGCCCTCTATTCAGGTATCAAAAGGGAGTCGTCCGTAAGCCCTTATGTGCTCGGGCCCGTGTCCAGACTCAATCTGAACCATGAAAAACTGCCTTACGAGATCACGGGGGTCATGAAAGACGCCCGAATAGCGCTCCCCATAACTAATAACGAGATGAGCATCATAGCACGTTCGGTCGAGCTTGCTTATTCGTTTTACGAAGCAATGAGGATCATCAGGGGATATCAAACTCCCGACCGCTCCTGTGAGGAATTCGAACCCCGGGCCGGAACGGCTGTCTGGGCGACGGAGGCGCCGAGGGGGACGCTGATCCATCGCTACGAGATCGACGAAAAGGGAAACGTAAAGAAATGCTCGATCCTCCCGCCCACTTCCCAGAACCTAAGTCAGATGGAGAAGGACATTTACGCTTTTGTCGAGGCCAACATAAATAAACCTTCAGGCTTCATCAGGAAGGAAACGGAAAAGATAATGAGGGCCTACGACCCGTGCATCTCCTGTTCCGTGCACGTGGTGCAGGTTTAGCGCACAGGACTACTTTTCTGAAAGAAGCCTCTCCACTTCCGCTATCTGTGCCTTCAACGCTTCCCGCTCCTCTTCCGCCCTGGCAACCGAACTGCCGGGTATGTGGGCGGAGGTGTTGGCGAAGTGGAAGGCCACCGTCTCTTCGAGGTCTTCCAGGTCGGACTTAAGTCTCCTGATCTCAGACTCAAGTTCGCTCCTGGTCAGCGTTTCATAATCCTTTGACACGATTCCTCCTTCTGTGGTTATCGGCATTTCTTTTATCCTACCAGACCTGAAGCGGAATGTTCAAAAGCCTTTAGAATAATAATGATTTCTGTATCCCGAAGAAACAAACATGCGCCGGCGTATCCGGCAGAAACACTCACCTATCATCCCAAGGTTAAAGAACCGTATATAAAACAAGGCGTTTTGAATCTCTGTTATCTGAAATAAGTTTTGCGAGTCTCAAAGCGAGATGATCAGATCCCGGGACGTTTTGTTCGGTCTCCTTGAAGACCGGGCTTGAATGGGGGCCGTCATCCGGGAAGAAAAGATAGAAAGATTGTGCATATTGAATGGCGGAAGAAAATACGGAGACTGACGGACAGGGAGAAGCACCAGGCGATGACCGTCATCGCGATTGACTACATGCTGACGACTTTCATCCTGGGCCATCTGGCTAGATAGGCAGTGACGTAGTCCTCTGAGCGCGTGCACTAACCTGGCTGGCGGTTCGGGTATCTTTTTCTGAGCGTGATCCTTCACCAGACAAAAAAGTCCAGCGAGGAATAAAAGCCCTGCCGGGGCCTATAGAAAAAGAGCCGACCTAATCCAGGCGCGGGCAAAATTAAATAGTATAACAAATCATGTACAAAAAAGAACCTGTCAGAAATGACAGGTTCTTTTTTTGTTTCTGATAGTGTAT
>JARRRI010000041.1:0-4018 GCA_037380845.1 Candidatus Sulfobium sp.
CCGCTCCTCCTCGCAAAAAGAGGGTATTTCTTTGCCCTTTCAATAGCGGCCCTTATTGCACCGATGGCGTCGTAGCGGCCTTTTTGCGCTGTTCCGGCCGCCTCGTGGACGCTGCCCCCGTTTTCTTCACCCCCGCCTGAAGGAGACGAACCGGCTGCATCAGCTCCGCCGCCGGACGGCCTGGCAGCGGAATAACGTGAGATATCGACCGTGAATCTTCCACTTTGCCACAGGAAATTCTCATCTTCCGTAATCGGGGCAGGTTCCTTCTTTCCATCTGCCGATCCTGCTACAACTTCGGCCGCAGGTGCCTTAGGGACTGCAGGTTGTTTCTTTATCGACGGCTCAGAAACAGGGACGGCTTTGGTAATCGGCCTCTTGGGCTCACTTACGGCTTTCACTTCAGCCTTATGATGAATTTTCGGCGGGACCGGTTTTGATGTGGATGATGTTGCCGCGCCTCGCACAGTCGCCGGAACGGCCCCGGCGAGCGCCTTTCTGCCACCTGCCGGGGCGGCTTGAGCGCGACCTTCATGAGTCACTAAAGTGACGCGGATGAATCGCTCAGGGACGCGGGATACCGCGCCCCTGCCGGCCAAAAACAGCAATGCGGCGATGAGTGTTGCATGGGCCGCAACCGAAAAAAATATGTTCGACTCCAGCTTCACGCTCCCTGCGCGCTCCGAAAATTTACCAGGCATCTTCAACTGGATATTCATGAGAAAATCGCCTTCTCCGGGGTCATAACTCCACCTTGCCTGCTCTCATCTTAAGAGGGGGTGGCGCAGGCGCTGCACTGTCACTCCAAAGGGACATGATTCCTCCCGGGTTTTCTTCTATAAATCAACTGAAAGCCCCACAAGAAAGTTGGTCCTCGGTGAAGGATAAAAAGCCTTTTCCAGCGGGAAGCCGCCGATGACGCCGTATTCCGAATATTTCTTGTCGGTAAGATTATTGATATCCAGGAACGCGGTAAGAGACTTCCACCGGTATGTGAACTTCGCGTTCAGTACCAGGTAGCTCGCCTGATCGGTGAAATCGTTGGAGAAATCGCTTATAAAGGGCCTTTTCCCTATATAGATTCCGTTAAGAATCGCCTCCGCCTTCTTTGTGACATGGCAGACCACGTCTACGGATGCCTTGTTATTGGGCACATTGGGCACGTCATTGCCCGCAAAAGTGCCTGACTTGATTTTGGCGCTCATGTACGTGTAGCTGCCCCTTACGGTCAGCCAGCCGGCAGCCTTTGCACTTAGGGAAAGTTCCACGCCTTTCCGCCGGGTCCTGCCGTCAAGGTTTTCGTTTTGGTAGGCCAGCGGATTGTAAATGATCTCTTTCTCCGTATCGAGAATGAAAACATTGGCATTCGCAAAGATATTGTCGCTGAAATAGTACCTCACCCCTGCCTCGTAGTCATCGGAGATTTGCGGGACGAGAGTCGTATTTACGGTGTTGGTAATAAAACTGTACAGTTCGTCAAGAACCGGGTACCTGAAACTCCTCGAATAGCTTGCGTAGGCATAGGACTTTTTCAGAAAAGCATAATTGATACCAGCTGTGTAGACGTCCGCCGACATGGCAAGACCCCGGGGCGAACTCGGCTCAAAGCTGAAGCTGGCCCTGTCATACCTGTAACCGCCGGAAAGGTGCAGGTTGTCGCTGACTGTTATTTCATCATGGGCATAGTACCCGACATCCTCCCTTTTCAGGTCGAAAGTTCCGAGTGACCTGGTTCCGAAAAAGAGGGAATCATTTACTATGTCCTCGTCGGTCTTTTCGTAATCGATGCCTGCAGTCAGGCCGTTACTGATCCCGGAGATCTGCTGTTTCAGAATGACCCGCGGCGAAAAGGCGGCGGTCTTGAGTGTGCTGTCGCCCAGAAAATTTCCCCAGTCGCCTGAGCTGAATGACTGGAAATCTCTTTTCCTGAAGGACGTATCGAGTCGCAGGACATTGTCGCCCGGCAGGTAGATCTCGGGATTCAGGGCAAAATAGTAATCCTTGGTTTTCGAGAAATCATTTGGAAATATCGAATCCGTCCTTGAAGCCCCGGCGGCAAAATCGCTTTCCTTGAGAGCGCCCGGAAGTCCCGTACGATCCCTGTGATAGCCTGTACTGAAATCGAGTTTCATGAAATTCCTGGCATAATAGGTGGCGTCCATGCCCAGGTCCTTGGAGTCGGTCTGGCTGTTGTCCCGGTACCCGTCGGAGGTCAGATAATTTCCGGACACCCGGAGCGAGAGGTCCTTCACGGTCCCTCCCGCGTAAGCGCCGGACTTGAAGGTCCCGTAGCTTCCTCCGGCGAGGTTCCCTCCGGCTTTAAGGCCGCCCGGCCCCTTCTTCGTAATGATATTGATGACGCCGCCTGTGGCGTTGTCGCCATAAAGGACGCTTCCCCGCCCTCCACGTATGACTTCGATCCTTCTTACCCTGTCAAGCGGGATGTTCAACCAGTCCACGCCGCTGAGGTCAGCCTCGTTGATGCGTCTGCCATCGACGAGAACCAGAGTATTTAACGAAGCGGTCTCCCCGAAGCCGCCCAGATCCACTGTGTAGGAACGGCGGTTGCCGGTGATGTCACTGACCTGGACGCCGGTTACGGTCCTCAGCAGATCGGGGATGTTCTGGGCAGTCGAATTCCGGATGTCCTGTTCCGTGATCACCGAAACACTGGCCGGAACATCGGATGTCTTTTCTTCATGCCTCGTCGCAGTGACCACCACCTGCTTCAGTTTGACCTGCGCCTCACTAGCCGCCGGCAAAGCAGCTGTAGCGACAATTATAGATATGATCATCAACTTAACGATCCTGTTCATGAATTATCTTTCTCCTTTTCAGTAGCTTTTATTTCTCCACGATAAGACCAAAGGTTTTTTGATTATGTGCCTTTTTGTGGCTTAAATTTCTTGCGGCAGGTTTCCCCTGTTTAACTCTTCACGGCACGGTCCATAAAACCTCCTCTTCCCTCGAAGGGCATCAGTTTTGAGGTATCCGGGTTTCCTGACTCAGGGCATCCTACTCGACCGCCTTCCCATCAGCCTCGGCAGACAGTGGCGTTTCGGCCTTCGTTCCCTTCACAGTTGCGGGGCAGTTCCCGGTTTCAACGGGATTCCCCTGAAATACCTCATGGATTATTAAAACGGCCCGGATAGGGCCCCCCGTTCAGAAGTCTAACTACCGGATATCTGTCCAAGAATTCGACAATGTTTACGGCCGCATAGTCCTGCTCGATGCGGAAGATATATTCCAGCGGCGCGCCCAGTATGTGGCAGAGAATGATCCTGTTGACGCCGCCGTGGGCCACCACCGCTACGTAGCCTCCCTCATGTTTCTTCATTATCGAACTGAAGGCGTCTATTACGCGGTCTCTCACATCGCTCGTGTGCTCTCCCAGGGGAGGACTGTATTTCAGCGGATTTTCGGCCCACATCCCGAATTCGACGGGATAGCCATCCCTTATCTCGTTGAATGACATTCCTTCCCATGCGCCGAAAGACCGCTCTCTCAGGCCTGGCACGACCACCCGTGTCAGTCCGAAAGGCGCTGCAATTATTTCAGCACTCCGGATGGATCTGCTCAAGTCAGAACAGTAGACTGACGAAAGTGAAGGGGGTTTCTCTTCCTCCCCTTCTGCATGTATGTCATTGAGATAACTCATGTGTCTTGATAAAACTGAGTCGTCTAAGTGAGCGCGCAGGAAGTCGGAAGCAGCCTCGACCTGTCTCGCTCCGGTTTCCGAAAGGGGGACGTCGATGCTCCCGTTATATCGCTTCGCCCCGTCTCCCTCGACTGCGCCGTGTCTGATCAGATAGAAAGTCGTGACCATATTATCACCATAAATAGAAAAGATATTTCCGTCACCTCACTGACGGCGCCGAGGGTGTCGCCCGTGAGGCCGCCAAACTCTCTTTTGAAGTACCGGACCCAGACCCTGCTCAAAAGATAGAAGAGCGTGAGTATGCCCGCGTAAAACAGGTAGAGGGGCGCCGCAGCACGGGTGTCGCCAACTATTTCCGTC
>JARRRI010000041.1:4062-38174 GCA_037380845.1 Candidatus Sulfobium sp.
ACAAAGAGTCTTCCCAGCCCGTCCTGCCGCGCGGGCCGGCCGAGGTACATGGACGCAACCATTGTCCATTTGGACATCATGGGCATAAGGAAGAGAGAGAAATAACAGGCGGAGGAGGAGAAACCGGAGATATCCACGAGCGCCAGATACTTCAGACCCAGCGAGAAGACGATAGTCGTCACCCCGATGGGTCCTGCGGTGCCGTCCCTCATAATGCTCAGCTTCTTCTCCATATCTTTCGAGGCATCCCCGGTTGATTTTGACGCAAGTGCGTCGAATGTGTCGGCAAGCCCGTCGAGATGAAACCCGCCATTCGTCAGGACCAGCACCAGGAGGACCAGTGCGATGGCAAGGCCCGGCTGAAAGACCACACCCAGGGCCTTATCTGCTGCAACAAGCAGGATGCCCTGGGCGAGTCCCACTGGGACAAAGAGAGCAGAACTCTTAGCGATATCGGCGTCATCGGCGGCTATCCCCGCCCCTACGGGTATAACCGTCAAAAACTGAAATGCGGTCAAAAGCCTTTTCATTATTTCTCTTTGCCGCCGGAGACACCGGCCTCTCCGAAGGTAGCCATCTCTCTATAAATCCTGAGTCCGGCCTCGATCATCAGCATCGCCAGGGCCGCCCCTGTTCCCTCTCCGAGTCTCAGGCCGAGGTCGAGTATAGGCGTCAGGCCGATCTTTTCGAGCATTACCTTGTGCCCCCTTTCAACAGAGTTGTGGGCGGCGAACATATAATCCCTGGTCCGCGGCTCGACACTGTATGCCAGGAGCGCGCCGGCAGTAGAAATGAAGCCGTCCACAACTACCGGGATCCGCTTTCCGGCCGCTCCCAGAATCAAGCCGGCAATCCCTCCTATTTCGGCTCCTCCGACCCTGGCAAGAACGCCGACCGGGTCTTCCGGATCGGGTTCGTTCAGCGATATCGAATCCTCAATCACCCTGATTTTGTTCTGCAGAACGTCGCTGGTTATTCCGGTGCCCCTTCCTGTAACTTCGGCCGCGGGTTTCCCGGTGAGGACCGACGCGATGGCTGCCGAAGGAGTGGTGTTGCCGATCCCCATATCTCCTGTCCCGAACAGCCTGTATCCCTTCTCCGCATATTCTTCCGCGAGGCTGATACCCGCCTCAATGCACTGTTCAGCCTCCTCCCCCGTCATGGCCGGCCCCTTTCTCATATTTCTTGTGCCTGAGACGACCTTCTTTGAAATCAGACCCGGGGTATCCCCGAAATCGAAATCCACGCCTATATCAACGACGACAACGTCGGCACCTGCATGCCGGGCAAGCACGTTTATGCCTGCTCCCCCGTTCAGGAAATTGAAGACCATCTGGGTGGTAACCTCCTTCGGATAAGCCGAAACACCCTCCTCCGCAACCCCGTGGTCACCGGCAAAAGTAAAGATTACCTTTTTGTCGATTTCCGGCATAACATTCCCGGTAATTGCAACCAGCCTCCGTGCGAATTCTTCGAGACGGCCCAGGCTTCCGGGCGGCTTCGTAAGACTGTCAAGCCTCTTGCGGGCCTCCTCGGCCAGTCCGGTATCGGCCGGCAGAATCTTTTTCAATATTTCCTCCATTAAGCCCCTCCAGCCCCCTTTATTTTTACCGGAATTCCCGATACCGCCAGATAAACTTCGTGCGCAACTTCCGCCATCCTCTGGTTCAAAGACCCGGCTGCGTCCCTGTACCTCCTGGACATCTCATCGGCAGGGACTATGCCCATGCCGACCTCATTGGAGACTATATAGATCCGCCCGGGACGATGAAGCGACGAGAGGGATTCAAGAAGGTTTTCTGTTTCCCTTTCGATGTCTGCGCCGCCCGAAATCAGGTTGTAAAGCCAAAGAGTGAGGCAGTCGAGAATTATTACCTCATAGCGATCTTCGATCTTCCTCAGCAGACTCCCGACCTTCAGCGGCTCCTCGTAAGTGTCGTATAGTTCGCCACGGTCCCGTCTGTGTCTTTCTATCCTGGATTTCATCTCATCGTCTGAAGGCCGGGCGGTGGCGACGAACGCCTTCCTGCCCGGAAAATCCGAAGCGGAGGCCAGAGCAAAACTGCTCTTGCCGCTTCTGGCCCCTCCCGTGACAAGGATTATCCTCCTGCTCATCTTCTTCATTTCTCCGGTCTCAGAAATTGTCCTCATAACTTATATATGCCTTCCCATGAGGATTTCTGACGACCTTGACGTTGACATCAAAGGCATTTCTGATAAGAGCATCGCTGAGGACATCCTGCGGCGGGCCCGCGCAAAGGATACCCCCGTCTTTGATAAGCACCACCTTTTCGAATTGCATGGCGATATTGATGTCGTGCAGGGCCATGACTATCGACATGTCCCTTTCCTCCCTCAGTTTTTTCAGGAGTCTGACAAGTTCTATCTGGTATTTGATATCAAGGTTTGCGAGAGGTTCGTCGAGAAGGAGAAGGCCGGCCCCCTGTAGAAGTGTCATGGCAATGAACGTCCGTCTCTTCTCGCCGCCGCTCAGATCGGTGATATGTGCGTCTGCCTTTTCAATCAGGCCGACCATGGACAGGGCGTCATCGGTAGTCATGGCGGGCGGTATATCGTAGGGGTAAAGCCCCATCCCCACCAGTTCCTTCACGGTGAAGGGAACGCTTACATCGAGTGTCTGGGGAAGGTAGCTAATCAGCTTTGCCCTGTCCCTGTTGTGATAGGAATGGAGGGCCTTCTCCCATAACAGCAGCCCGCCGGCCGCCGGCTTCAGGATGCCGCTTCCGAGCTTGAGTATCGTCGATTTGCCCGACCCGTTGGCGCCCAGAAGGCCGATGAATTCACCTTCACCGACGGAGAGATTGAGATCCTCAATGAAGCTTTCTCCTCTGGCATAGGAAAACCGGATTCCCTCCAGTCTCAATATCATGGGCCTAGAAGCTGAGGACATTTTTCCTCCTCAGCAGGTAAAGGAAATAGGGCGCCCCGATTATGGCGGTTATTATACCCGCAGGAAGCTCCATCGGGGGGAGAAGCGACCTTCCGATAAGGTCGGCTATACAGAGCAGAGCTCCCCCCATGACAGCAGAGGCGGGAACCAGATGCCGGCTGTCGGAACCGAGGAAGAAGCGCACGATGTGGGGGACAAGAAGGCCGATGAAACCTATCATTCCGCCCAGAGCCACAGAGGCCGCGGTCATCAGGCCGACAGATACGAAGAGCAGGAGCCTCTCTCTGTGCGGAGTAAAACCGAGGCTGTGTGCCAGTTCATCCCCCAGGATAAGGGCGTTGAGGGCCTTTGCTCTCCAGAGCGAAACCACCAGCCCGCCGGCTACGAAAGCAAGGCCGTAAGGCATAATGGACCAATCCGACATCGAGAGGTCCCCGAATATCCAGAGGGTCGCCCTTCTGAGGCCTTCGGTAGTAGATATGCTAAGCAGGAGCATCAGGAGTGCGGAAAAGAGGAAGCTCAGTCCTACACCCGCAAGAAGCAGCCTTTCCGGCCAGAGCCCTCCCCTCTTCCATCCCAGTATCCCCACGATGCCGCCGGTTACGATCGCCCCTATAAATGCGAGGACGGGTATGGTGAAGGTTCCGAAAATGCTCAACCCCGCGACAATACCCGCTGCTGCCGCCAGGGCCGCGCCGCTTGAAATTCCCAGGATATAAGGATCTGCCAGGGGGTTACGCAGAATGCCCTGGAGCACGGCACCCGATGCACCGAGTGCCGACCCCATGAGCACCGCCACGACGACCCGCGGCGCCCTGATTGAAACGAGTATAACCTTTGATGTTTTATCCAGCTCAAAGGGATCGATGACGCTGGGTCCCAGGAGAAGAGATGCCGATATGACCGCAGTGAATACCAGGACGATGAAAAAGAGTCTGGTCTTCATACTATTGCCCCACCACCGCCCGCAGTTCTTCAATTCCCCGGACGGTCCTAGGTCCAAGCCTGTAGAGGTCGTCGCTCACGTAAAACACCTCCCCGTTTTTCACTGCAGGCACTGTCTTAAGTCTGGCTAGAAGCCCTTCGGACAACTTCCTGATGTCCGCGGGGTCATCATCTCTCATGTCAGGACCTATCACGATCATGTCAGGGGGGTCCCGAAGGATCGCCTCCAGCGAATATTTCGGGTACTCGGATATCGACTTTGAGGCGGCGTTTTTTGCCCCTGCGATCTTTATCGCGTCGTCTATCACCGTGCCGGGCCCGGCTACGATCAAGGGATCAGGCCAGACGATGAAGAGCAGCTTTTTCCTCGGTCCTGAGGACTTCAATGCCTCAAGCCTTTCGAGCCTGGCTTCGTTATCTGCCGCTAGCCTGTCCGCCCTGTCTTTAACACCGAGGGCAGCCCCCAGTTCCCTTATTCCCCCGGCAAGGTCTTTTATCCTCCTGGCCGTGGAAACATAGGTCCTGATATGCAGGGAGCGGAGCCTCTCCTCAAACTCTTTGGAATTGCCGTCCGTTGTCATTACGACGACGTCAGGCTTCAGAGACACGACGGCCTCCAGGGACGGATTCGACATCCCCCCGACCTTCGGTTTTGTCCTGGCCTCGGGAGGGTAGTCGCAGAAACTTGTTACCCCCACCAACCGGTCCCCCAAGCCCAGTGCGAAGAGTATCTCGGTCATGTTCGGCGCGAGTGAGATTATCCTCTCCGGCGTCCCGGCCCGGCAGGGGACGGGCAAAGAACAGAAAAGAATTACAAGCAGCATCAACGACCTTTTCAGCATTCGCGCCTCCAAAAATAAAAAATCCTCAGAACCCGAATAAAGAGTCCTGAGGATTGCACCCTGTTTTACTTCATCCTCACCTTTCTCCACGGAAAGGCCTTAAAAAGTGAGAAGTAAGAAGTCCAAAAACTACTTACTATTCACTCTTCACTTCTTACTGTCTTTACAGGCAGGTCTTCTGGCTCTCCCGACCTTTGCCGGCCTTCCCATCCTGAAAATGAACAGTGGCCGATTGACGGCAAAGGCGCCTATTCCGCGGATGCGGAATCGGGATTACAGCGGCGGGACCGCTCCTGACTTTGACAGGATTCCCTATTAAGCCTCTCGGCACCTATGAAAAGACTAATCTCAATTATCGGAAAAGTCAAGCTCCCGTCAGATCTTCTGCAGTTCCGACCTCCTCACCTTAACCCGGTCACCGGACGACAGCGTTGCCCTGATCGTCGTGGCGGAGTGGTATTCCTTCTCCATGCATTCAAGCTCCATTCCATTTTCGAGTCTGGCGTCCTTGCCGGCGACAGTCTTGACGTCTTTCGTTTCGCCCAAATACTTAACTTTCATTTCAATGTCCTCCCTGACCGGGAGAGCCGCTTATGCAGCTCCCCGGCTCTCGGCAGTTAATAAGCTCTCTTCCTCATCAGGGGGCAGGATGCCCGCCAGATGGGGGAACTTGTCGAACATGTGAGGAAACTGCATCGCCTCGCCGAAGCGGTCGTTGAAGTCCTCCTCGAGAGCGAGCTCGACATATTCTACCCTGCGGGCGACATCGTTCGCCTCCCGTCTTTTGTCCACGTTAATCAAAGCGATCCTTGCGCCGTCACCTGCGGCGTTACCTATGGACTTGACCTTTTCGAGGTCGCAGTCGGGGTACATGCCGATCACCATCGCCGCGACCTTGTCTATGTGGCTCCCGAAGGCGCCCGCCACCGCCAGCCTGTCGAAATTCGTGATGCCCAGTTTTCTCATCATGATGAGACATCCGGAGTAGAGAGCGCCTTTGGCAAGCTGTATGGCCCTGACATCTTTCTGATTGACGACAATGTCCTGATCTATCGAAGTTTCATGCTTCCACGCCAGCACGTATTCCGGAAGGTTCTTTGCGCCTCTTCTGAGCCGCTTTGACTTTAGGTCCATATTGATCTGGCCGTTCTTCCTGATGATGCCGGCCTTGAACATCTCGGCAATGGCGTCGATGATGGCCGAGCCGCAGATCCCCTTGGCCTGCATGTTGACCTTTCCGTCGCTCCAGCTGTCGTTTCCTATCACTTGATATGAAGCCTCGAGAGTCCCGGGGTCTATTTTGATACGCTCGATCGCGCCCGGAGCGGCTCTCATGCCGAACTCGATCTGCGCCCCTTCAAGCGCGGGACCGGTGGCACAGGAGCAGGATATGAGCTTTTCCCTGTTGCCCAGAACAAGTTCCCCGTTCGTCCCGATATCGATCAGGAGAGTAATCTCCTTCCGCTTATGCGGTGCATCGGCGATGAGGCACCCGACATTGTCGGCCCCTACAAAGCCTGCTTCAATGGGCAGGACGTGGATGTTGCCGGAAGGGAGAATCTTTATCCCGAACCGGTCCGCCTTTACGTCGACCGAACGGTGAAGGGCCGGCGTAAAAGGGGCCACTCCCATAAACTCGGGATTGATGCCCAGCAGTATGTGGTGCATGGCCGTATTTCCCACGAGGGTCATTTCACTTATGTCCCCGGGTGTATGGCCGGCCTTGTGCGCCGCGAGTCTTGCCAGGTTGTTAAGGCCTTCGATTATGGTAGCCTGAAGCTCTCGCAGGCCTTTTTCCTCATCCATCATGCAATGAGTAATACGCGACATTACATCTTCGCCGTACTGCACCTGGGGATTCATCATGGACTCAGTGGCCAGGACTTCACCGGTATTGAGGTCCGTAAGATAACCGGCGCAAGTAGTAGTACCTATATCGACTGCAAGGCCGATATTTGTCTCCACGTTGCCCGGTTCGATACGGATTATCTCCTTTTTATGCCACAGCGTGACAGTCACCTTCCAGTCGCCCTTTCGGACAACATCAGGGAGTGTCTGAAGCACCCTGTAATCTATCGAGAGCCCCTTCAGTCCATGTTCTTTCAGGAGCGCCTCCGTGAGCCGCTCGAAGTCTCCCAGCGGATCGTCAAGGCTAGGCAGCGGCAGTTCCACATAATACTTCCCGACGGCGGGCTTCAGTTTCACCTTGATCTGTCCTGCCGCCTTGCTGACGACCTGTTTGCCGGTGCGGCTGGCCTCCGGAACAAACACGATGACGTCACCAAGTATCTTGGTCGCGCAGGCCAGGCGAACGTGTTTTTCCGACTCCTTTCGCTTCAGCACCTTCTTTTCCTTTTCGTCAAGGCCGCTCAGGTGTTTAAGGGAGGAGGTGATCCCTTCCTTCGGGAACTTTCCTTCCATTACGTTTACCTTGCATTTTCCGCAGACCATATGTTCGCCGCAGACAGCCTCAATACCTACTCCCAGGCGCCGGGCAGCATCGAGTATTGTTGTTCCCTCGGGCACCTGTCCGCGGCGACCCGAGGGTTGAAATATAATCGTATGATTCATAAGTAATGCATAACCTCCTTCGCGGGGATGGCCGCCGTTTCCCAGGCCGTCGCAGCCGCCTCTGCAGACGACTGTCCCGAACCGGGAAAGCCGGCCGCCCTCGCTGTTTGACGGTGCAGGCTAGGCCGCCCTGCCTGACTTCAACGCCTCAAGCATCTTCATAGCCTCCCGGAGAGCGTTAGGCGCATTGTCAGCGGTTGTATCCGCACCGTATTCCTCGACTGTCTTTTCGCTGATCGGGGCTCCGCCTATCATGATCTTTACCTTCGGGTTCTTCTCCTTTATCATGGGGATGAGCTTCTTTATGCCCACCATGGAGGTCGTCATCATGGCCGAAAGCATCACGATGTCCGAGTCCGTCCTCAACTGCTCCTCGACGAACTTCTGGAGCGGCACGTCACGGCCCAGATCATGGACCGTCCAGCCCGATGCCTCGAAGATCGCCTTGATTATGTTCTTGCCGAGGTCATGAACGTCGCCCTGCATAACGCCCAGGACGACCTGGCCTTTCTTGCCCCCTTCTTTCACCTTTATGTGGGGCTTCAGTATATCCAGGGCCGCATAGAGCGCCTTGGCACACAGAAGGGTTTCCGGCACGAAGTACTCGTGGGTATCGAATTTCTCGCTCACAACCTCCATACCTCCTGCCAGGCCTTCCATCGTCATCGTATAGGCATCGACGCCGGCGGCTACCGCCTCTTCGGCGATCTTCTTGGCATCGGCCGCCTTGTAGTTGATAACCGCGTCCTGCAACCTTTCTATCAGGTCTTTTTCTTTTTCAGTAAATGCCATCGTCTAATCCTCCTTTGTTCTTTATTTATACACGCCGTATTTCTTCGCAGCTTCGACGATTAATTTTGCCTTCATCAGGGGGCCGTTCGGCGGAAACTCACATCCTGTTGCCAGTACGAACCCTCCGCCCTTCGCGAATATCTCTATCTCAGCCTTGCATTCCTCCTCGATCTCCTCGGGGGTGCCGAGCATGGCAACGGGTCCCGGAGGTATCCACCCTATGGTCGCGATCTTGCCTCCCCACTTGGCCTTATGCTCTTCCCAGCTGTCCACATCGTCTGCAACGTAAGCGTGGGAAATGGCGTGCGGATTGGCCCATTTCTCGCACATGTCGAAATAGATGCCGTTTCCGCAGTTATGGAGACTTACCAGAGCACCCATGTCCCTGATGGTGTCACAGAGCCTCTTCAGTGACGGTCCCTCGAACTTCTCCCACAGCTCCTTGCCAAGGATGCTCTGGGAGCAATAGAGATTGTCGTAGCAGACCGAGTGCGCACCTGCCTCGACCTGGGCCTTAGCGTATTCAAGGAGCGTTTCGTCCATGGCCTGAAGCGCAGGGAGCACCGCATCCGGGTTTTCGATGAGATCCATGAAAAACTTCTCCGGACCGCGCATCATGCTCATCACACCCAGGGAGCCATACACGAACCCAACTATCGCATGGGTCTTACCCACTACCTTAGCAATTCCGGCGGTCATATCGATGACGCTCTTCATCCTCTTGGTCTTCCTGGGGTCTATCTTGGCGATCTTCTTGTAGTCATCGATGGTCTTTATGAAAGGGTTGTCGTAGTTCGGATGGGCGGTGTCCATCACGGGGAAGATCACCTCCTGTCCGAAATCAAAGGCCTCCACCGAGAGGTCCACCAGCGACACAACTCCGTCGTGGCCGATCATATCGAAGGCGTCGAGATGACCCTGCACCATCGCCTCCACATTGTCGCCGGTCGACCATTCGCCGTAGGTAATGCCGGAGAACCTGTGTGCCGCCCCGCAGACCAGCGGTGCTGCCGGTACCCGGTCAGGCTCGTTGTGAGTCAGGGTCGCTCCGACCCTTTCGAGACTCGTCATTTCATTCTTTGCCATTTTTACCTCCTCTTTTACTGCTGTTCATGTTGCGTTCCCATAATCGGAAACGTTGCCCACTGTCAATCAACCAGGATCAGACCGCTCCAGACTATCTCCGTCTTCGGCGGTATGTCGAAGGGGAGCCCTGCATTGATACTGGTCTTCACAACGTCGATCCCAACACCCTCCATGGACGGCCGCGCCTGGTACGGCCGGCGGCAGGCGTTGCCGGGGCCGGCGCACTTGTGGCAAAGCATGCAGTCTCCGCCTATGAGCCCGAGGGCGTAAGGGAACCCGAGAGTGATCGCGCGCCCCTCGACTTCGTTCACCAGCTTGTGCAACTTCACCGACGAAAGCTTCATGTCGTCGAAGCTCTTCTGCCTGGCCCTCTTTTCTTCAGCACCTGTTCCCCCTTCCGTCCCCTTGCCTTCCAGGAACTCCAGCGCCTCGTTACGGTCGACATCCCCCATCGGCGCCGCCAGCGGGGTCCTCGTCTGAACGAGGACCGCCCTGCGGTACCTGCGGAGTGCCTTGCCGAATTCCTCGACGGTAGGGACGTTGGGGGGACAGGTGAGGCATTGGCCGAAATGGGGGCAGAGGGGGATCTGACACTTCATCCGCACACGTTCGTCAACTGCCACCAGGCGGGCCGAAAAAACCCTGGCCCCGCTGGCCCCTCTTTCCAGGGCGAACTCCTCCAGCTTTCTTAATTCGGCCGTTTTCGTCGTCGTCTTCTTCACTTGTTCCATACGTATGTTTTCGGGCGATATTCCTTAACATCTACCATGTCCTGGTTGAGTACGACCCGTTTCTTTTTCCAGCATTTGGGGCACATGTAGCGCGACCTGAAGCCCCTGTCGGGACCGGTATATCTCAGTTCCATGTGCGACCTGCAGGCCTTTGTGCCGCATTCCGGACAGATGTAGTGGGCTTCTCCTTCACATTTGAAGCATTTTTCCATTCTTTTTCTCTCCTTTCTCCTAAGTAGTCAGTTTCTTGTAAATCAGGGGCAGCCTTGCAGGCAGCGTCTCGATATTGTCGATAAGCGTATAATTTGCCTCGCCGTACATATAGGGAAGGTAGTCCCTGCTTTTCTTATCCACCGTGATACAGAAGGAATTTATTCCTTTTCTTCTGCCTTCCCAGAGAGCCCTTCGCGTGTCTTCGACAGCGTAATCCGCATCGCCGTAGTCGATGTCGTATGGTCTGCCGTCTGACATGAGGATGAGCAGCCTGATGCGGGAGGGCTGCCGAGCCAGCAGCCATCCGCTATGGCGGATGGCCGCCCCGAGCCTCGTCTGGGCCATGGGTTTAATGTTACCGAACCGCATCTTCACCTGGTTTCCAAACCTCTCGCCGAAATCGCGCACCACGAAGAAGTCGACCTTGTCGCGGTAGTGGGAGGAAAAGCCATAAACGGCCCAGTGGTCACCGATGCTCTCCAGCGCTTCGGCCATCAGGACGAGCCCCTCGCGCTCGACGTCGATGATCCGCTTGCCTGACGGCAGCTCATCGCCCGTGGAATAACTCATGTCCACCAGAAAAGCCACGGAAACGTCCCTGAGGTTCTTTTCGCGCCGGATATAAACTCTGTCGGAGGGCGTCCTGCCTGCGTGTCTGTCTACGACGGCTTCGATGGCGGCATCGAGGTCCAGGTCGTCGCCGCGCTCCTCTCGGAAATACCGCTTGACCCGGTCCGGCCTGAGCAGGCCGAAGTGCCGGCGTAGCAGGCTCACCAGCCCGTAATTATCAGAAATAGTCTCGTTGTAAAAGCGGGCGTTCGTCTCAACCATGTCCATTTCCCGGACGCGGCACCAGTCCTTCCTATAATCGTCAAGCTTCATGTCCCACTCGTCGTAGTAGACAGTCCGCCTAAGCCTCTTTTCGGACTCCATCTCCTCAACCACGGTGGAAACCTGTTCGGCGAGCTCATGCATCCGCTCGGCATCGGTAATCTGCCAGAATAGCTCCTCGGCTTCCACCGGCAGGCTCTCTTCGATTCGATCCAGCGCGGCCTCCACCTCCCCGGCCGATATCTCCGCCTTCTTGTCCCGGAACCTGTCCACGAGGTCCGTGACGAGCCGGGAGGTGCCTTCCCGTGTTTTATCCACCAGGTCATAGTCGATGATGCCGCGGTAGAAGGCCCTCTCCGGACCCTCTGCTGGCGGGCCGCATTCCGCATCACCGTCAAGGGAGTTGCAGATGCCCAGTGCAAGCTCATAAACCCGGGCAACGGTGCAGTCGGCAGTGCACACTTGTGCAAGGGCCTCATTGAGCAGACCGCCGAGCTTCTGCCCCCCGTCGCTTCCCGCGGTCACGCCGCTGACGGTCCGGTAGCCCATGGCCTCGATGATCGACATTGGTGCCGGCTGAGACTGCCTCCGTCCGTTGACATATGCCGTCATGAGTTGGAGGCGGTCCCGCTCGAGACCGGGATACTGCAGGCCCATCAGGAAATCGATGCGCTCGTCCTCGAGAAACTCGAAGATCCTTGCGGCAAGCGGCGGGTTCGGGCAGTCGGCCAGCCCCGAGATCTCGGCCCGTCCGAGGTCGAAAGTGCCGTGCATCAGGTGGCCCAGCTCATGGGAGAGCATCAACTTGTACGCCTTGAAGTTCATGTCCTCCCCGGTGAAGACGTCCACCCGGGAGGGCAGGAAGATCCGCGAGCCGTCAGTCACGGAGAAGAGCCTGCTGAGACCCGGGAGGTTCTTGTAGAAGAGGGCTGAGGAGCGCAGCCTTAGCTTCCTTTGCGTGAGGGCCTCGGCGTAAGATCTCAGCACGTACTGGATGTCCCTCAGTTCGAGCCCCTTGACAAGGTTCTCGACCGCATGCCTGCTCGAACCGGTCTGGAGGGAGAAGAAGGATTTACCTTTGTCCGTGGCGGCGTCCGCTGTCTCGAGCCCCTTGGCCACCCATTCCTCCAGGTCGTGTACGGTCAACCGGCCCAGGATCTGGGGCGCGGACTTGAAATACTGAACGGCCAGCTCGATCTTCTTCGACTTGCCCGCCCCCGAGCCCGCGGCCAAAAGGCTGTGGGCGTTATATTCCGCTTTCACCCGGGGGCTTTTCTCGATGAGATAAAGGCCCAGCCGGGCCCAGCGCTCAAGGTCGCAATGGTCGACCTTCTGGAGCACCTCGGGACTGGCCCTGAAATACTCCTTTGCCGCCTTCCACGAATGTCGCGCCATATCGCGGCCGAGAAATGCCCAGGTCTCGAAGCGTTCCGGACCGACCGACTTGAGCACCGTCACGCTGCCCTGGAAATACTGTAGGGCGACGTCAAGGTCAATCTCTGCCAGCGCGGCGCCATGGCCGATCCATCTCGAGACTGTATCGCCCGCCGCACCGGCCATGGACGGCAGGGCTTCGTAAGCCTCCTCCACAACGCTCCACTTGGAGCGGCCCATATCGAGCAATGCAATGAGGACTTCGGCCCTCACATGCGCGTCGGCCAGAGCCGACAAAGTGGCGGCGCCGCTGCCGAGGATGCGGAGGGCCAGAGGCCGGCTGAGCGGCGCCAGTGTATCCACAAGTTGGAAGAAGACAGTCCTGCCTGTCTCATCGAGGACCCCGCTGAGATTCGTTTCTGCGTCGCCGATCATGTCCTGGGCCCCGAGTTTTTCGGCCAGGGCCTTCAGCGGAACCGGGCCATCATTTTTCACGTAAGAGGTGTTCATACGACCGCCGAGACTATCTCTTCCAGAGTTTTCTGTATCTCGATGTCATCCGTGATCGGCTTGATCATGGCCACCGTGCATGCCCTGCGCGGATTAATGCCACGTTTTATGAGGACACCGGCATAGATGAGCAGCCTCGTGCTTACCCCTTCGTCGAGACCCCGGTCCTTCAGCCCCCGTATCTTCTCCGCGATCTTTCTGAGGTCGGCCGCGGTCTTCTGGTCGACACCGCTTTCATGCACTACGATCTCCTCTTCAAGCCCTGCGGGCGGATAGTCGAATTCGATGGTGACGAACCGCTGCTTCGTGCTCTGTTTCAGGTCCTTCAGCACCGTCTGGTAGCCGGGGTTGTAAGAGACGGCCAGCATGAAGGTGTCGGCAGCCTCCAGGACCTGGCCGCGCTTCTCAAGGGGCAACATCCTTCGGTCGTCGGTAAGGGGGTGGATCACGACTGTGGTGTCCTTGCGGGCCTCCACGACCTCATCCAGGTAGCAGACGCCGCCGTGGCGGACGGCGAGGGACAGGGGGCCGTCCTGCCAGCGGGTGGAACTGCCGTCAAGGAGGTAACGCCCCACCAGGTCGCTTGCCGTAAGGTCCTCGTGGCAGGCGATCGTGATCAGCGGCAGGTTCATCTTGTAGGCCATGAACCCGAGGAAGCGCGTCTTGCCGCACCCGGTGGGACCCTTCAGCATAAGGGGCAGCTTGTCTTCGTAAGCGATTTTGAAAAGTTCCACCTCGTCCTGTATGGGCAGGTAAAACGGCTCGCTCGCGATCCTGTAGTCCTCCATATTTTTTTCAACTGTCTCTTTGTGAATTGTCTCTTGCATATTCGTTACCTCTCGGTTTTATTGCTGCGGCTATGATTTTCCGGTTCCATGGACAGCCCATGCTCTTGAAATACCTGCTTAAGGGCATCTTCCGTAACGCGCGCGACAGCTTCACGGGAAAGACCGTAGATTACCGAATTTATCACCAACCGGAAGGTCGTGGCCGGTTCTCCGTCTTTCCCTTCCACGGTCAGGTCTGCGGGGTCGCCCAGCGTATCTGCCGCAAGAAAACCTGTCGCGTGTTCCACGTACGCCTTGATGTGCCCTATATCCTTTGCCCCCTTCGCTACACATCCCGACGCTACGGCCGTCATGAGCGAGGCAGCGAAGCTCCTCAACTCCTCCGGTGGGACCGGCGTGCTGCGAGTTGCGAGGCAGGCGACTCCGTAGCCGTGTATCTCCCCGTGGGCCGGGTTTTCTTCAATGCGAATAAAATCGGTCATGCCGCAACGACCCTTTCCCTTACGGCCCCCGCGAGTTCGGTCAGTCCTTTGCCGGTGTGCGTCGAGAGTTCCAGGACAGCTGCCGCCGGATTGATTTTGATAGCTTCATCACGGGCTTTTCCGAGTGTCTCGGGCGGTACCCTGTCGGCCTTGCTGAGGGCGATTATGTCCGCGTCCCTCAGCTGTGTACCGACCAGCCTTTTCAAGGTATCGTAGGTGAGAAGCTTTTCGGCCCGCGTGGTGTCGAAGAGGACGATAGTGGGGCCGATTACGATATTATTTCTGGCCGCCCCGGTCAAAACATTTTCTCTGATAGTGTTCGGCACTGCCATGCCCGTGGGCTCGACGAAGATGAGATCGGGCTTAGGCCCTTTTGCCAGGGACTCGAGGGTCCTGAGCATGTTCCCCGCAACCTGGCAGCATATGCAACCTCCCCCAATGTCCTTCACCGTGAGGCCGAATTCCTTCATCACCCTGCCGTCGACCGGGACTTCGCCTGCGTCGTTTACGATTACGGCCGTCTTCAGCCCCGGTTCAGCCATCATTTTGGCAAGTGCTATGATCAGGGTGGTCTTCCCTGAGCCGAGGTATCCTGCGACCTGGATCAGTTTCATATCTTTCACGCCGCCTTCAGAGTCGACACGAGTTCTTCCATGTTCTTCCTGGGAACTTCGGGCCACAGATCGCAGCCGGGCCATTGCGCCGCACTCAGCCATGTCCTTGATGATGGCATTCGTGTCTCCGCAGATATGCAGTATGTTCGGCCTGGGTATCTCCGACAGGATCTTGACGAGGTGAGGTTTTATGAGGGACCTGAAACTCTTGGGACTCATGACGTCAGAAGTCCCCCCCATCTCCCTGAGAGTGAAATAATCCGCACCGGCGTCGCGATATATTCCGAAAAGCCTTATGATGAATTCCGAGAGCTTTGCGAGGAGCTTGCCGGTCTTTTCGGGCTCCAGGAAGGACTCTTCGAAGAGGGCATCTAATTCTTTTACCTGTCCGGCGAGAGTGAAAGGCCCCAGGGCATAGGTTCCGATAGCCACCTCGTCACCCAGCTCCCGCCTGAGAGCCTTAATCGCACCCGTGACAACCGGTATCCTCCCCGCGTTTTCCATGTCTTCGGGGATCCTGACATCCTCAACTTCCACCACCGATTTTTCCTTTATCGTCGGGTAGAGAAGACCTTCTACCTCGTCATAAAAATTCATCTTCGCCCCGAGTGCCTCCGCTTCGACCCCGAGGTCAAAAGGTACCACCGCGCATTCATAGCCGAATTCTTTGTACATTCCTGCTGCTGCCCTGGCCATCAATTCCGGATCCCGGTGCACCTTGGAAAAAACGATGCCGTAATCATCGAGAACGGGTTTTATTACATTGCCCATCCCGCTGAAGACCGGTGGACGGTCCACCTTCTCACCGTTGAGGAATTTGAGGACTCTTTCTCTTGCTGAAAGCATACGTACTTTCTCCTTTCTGTGGAAGTAGTCTGTGGGGAGAAATTTGACTTTTTTGAGGAGCTGTTTCGCCGCCCTTCCCGGGCGCCTCCCGGCTCTTTTTCTATTTAGCGCCCCACAATTTTATGTTGTCACAGCCCCGGCCGACAGAACAATCGGGGTTTCCCTGATTCTTCGTCCGGAAAGGCCTTAGCGTAGCCTGAGAAGTCATGGAAATTATTTTTACTCCCCGAAAGGGGCTGTGAGGACAGGAATCTTTCAAAACGAACGGAGCTGATATAAAGTATTTCACTGACCGGGTCCTTGTTTTTGTGTTTCATAAAATCCCTCTTAACCCCTGGTCGCCTTCGGGCCGCCAGAGGCGGGTAAACTTCCTTTGCCAGTCACCCTCCCTTAATCCCTCCCGTCAAGGGAGGGAAATTTTCTGTCACTAGCCCGGGATTGGGAGAGGGGTATTTTTGGGACAAACCCCCATGAGCTTTAGTCTCACGAAGGAGAACGAAAAAGGCCTTTTCGTCATACCCGCAAACCTGCCTGCCGGCAGGCAGGGGCGGGTATATCCAGGTTCTCCTAAGAAAAATGGATTCTCGATGCGAGTCCCGAAGCGGGTCTCCGCGTAGGATGCTACGACTTCGCTGAGAGTCGCTGCGACCCAACTACTGCCTCGGGAATGACGGCCTATAATCATTTTCGGAGCAAGATTCTATGTAGATTCAACTGTGAGACTGTTATAAGCGAAGGAGGCGCGGATAATTCCGGAAACGAGGGAATAAAGCCCTGAAACGACCGACTACAGGGAGGTGAGCCCCTCCCGGACGGCATATTTGGTAAGTTCCGCCAGGCGGTGGATACCCAGTTTGTTCATGATGTTGGTACGGTGGGTCTCCACCGTCTTGATGCTCACATTGAGTTCTTCGGCGATCTCCTTGGCGGTCCTTCCTTCAGCGAGGAGCTGGAGGACCTCCCGCTCCCTGTCTGAAAGAAGGGTATAGGCAGAAGACTCGGGCTTCGGCGTATGCCTGACATAACTTTCAACCACGATGCCCGAAATATCGGGACTCAGGTAGATCTTGTCCGCCAACACGGTCCTGATGACTGATTCGAGCTCATCGAAGACATAGTCCTTCGAAAGATAAGCGGAAGCCCCGGCCTTGAGCATTTCAGCGACGAAACGCCGGTCTGAATGCATTGACAGCGCGATGATCTTGATGTCCGGATGATCGGCTATGATCTGCCTGGCCGCCTCGATGCCGTTCAGATCCGGCATCGCCACGTCCAGAATGACTATGTCCGGTTTGAGGTCCCCTACCATCCGGACCGTGGACCTTCCGTCCTCGGCTTCCCCGACGACCTTAATGGCGGGGTGTTTTTCGAGGAGCGTACGAAGGCCGTCGCGGATGAATTTGTGGTCGTCGGCAAGGAATACGTTGATGCTCATGCGGTGACTGCTTCTGCCTTGCCGCTGAGGGGGGCGGTCAGAATTACGCAGGTCCCTTGTCCCGGCCGGGTCTTGACCACGAAGTCTCCGGTGAAGTATTTCATGCGCTCCCGGATGCTGAAGAACCCGAAGCTGTGCTTGTCTATCCGGTCAAGATCGAATCCCGTGCCGTCGTCCTGCACCGTGATCTGCATCTGGTTATACTTTCTTGCGAGCTGGATCTTCATATGTTCGGCCCCGGCATGTTTGACGACGTTCATGAAGATTTCCCTGACCGCCTGGAACATGAGGATGCTGACCTCCCGGTCGAGGGGTTTCAACAGACCGTCGTCAAAGAAATCGACGGAGATGCCGTGCTGTTTCTGGACCTCCTCGGCAAGCCATTCAATCGTCGCCGCCAGCCCGAGCTCGTAGAGGATGGGAGGGCTGAGTTCGAAGGTAAGCGATTTTGTATATTTCATGGTCTTTTGCATAAGCGACCAGATCTCGTCCAGGAGTGCGGCGCGATCTCCGTCCGCAAGAGATCTGCGGAGCTCTCCGAATTTCATCCTCGTTATAGCGAGGGTCTGACCGATATGGTCGTGGAGGTCAGTTGCGAGGCGTCGTCTCTCATGCTCTTCGGCAAGAGACAGTTCGGAGGCAAGGGAGCGGAGTTGTTCCTGGTAAACCCTGACTTTTTCTTCGGCCCTCCTTCGTTCTGTGATATCGCGCTGGGTGGAGATGAAGTGAGTTACCTTGCCGTGCTCGTTCCGTATGGGAGCGACGTGCCATTCCACGTCGTATCTTGTTCCGTCTTTGCGGCGGTTTACCGTCTCGATACAGAAGACGTCCCCGTGGGACCCCGAACCTTCCAGCTTCAGCCACTCCATGCCGTCCGTCTCTGGGCTCTGGAGGTGTATAGCAGGCTTTCCCATAACTTCTTCTGCCGTATAACCCGTCATCTCGGTATAGGCGGTATTGACAAACACGATCCGGGAGGAGGGGGTCGAGGGACTGGCGCTCGTTATGACTATCGCGTCGTTGGTCTGCTGAATGGCCGATTCAAGGAGCATCAGCCTTTCTTCCGCACGCTTCCTCTCGGTGATATTACTGAAGAAGGTCAGGGTCGCCGGCCGTCCCATCCAGGTTATCAGGACGGGGTTGGCCTCCACCCACTTCGTGTTCCCCCCGGCGTCTAAAATCCTGCACGAATAGACCAGCGGGAGGCTGTCGCCTTTCAACTTCCTCAGATGGTTTTCCATCACTATGTCCCTGTCGTCGGGGTGAATGAATTCTATAAAGGATTTTGATGTCAATTCCTGGTAGGGCCGGCCCATGATCTTGACCGCCTTCGGGTTCAGAAACCTGAAGAAACCGTCCTGGATGATCAGGATCCCTTCGCTTGCGTTTTCGACGACCAGCCGGTATTTTTCCTCGGAGGTGCGCAGTACTCCCTCTGTCCACTTTCTCTCGAGGACCTCGTCGTGGAGCTCTTCATTCGCCTTGGTAAGCTGTGCCGTGCGGGCTCTCACCTGGCTTTCCAGGTGGCTCCTGCATTTCCGCAGAAGCCCTTCGTGCCTCTTCCTCTCCGAGATATCGGTACCGACGCAGAGCACCTCTGACACTTCGCCGTCTTCGCCCGGCACTGCCCTGTTCTTCCACGACATCCAGACCCTTTGTCCGTCCTTGCGGACATTTTTATATTCAATGCTTGCGTAACGTGACGGATGCTGACCGATATTCCTGAGCATTGCCTTCACCCCCCGGCTGTACTTGGGGGTGTCAGGTACGATGGAGCCGACTACGTTTCTGCCGACGATCTCTTCTTCCGAAAACCCGAAGAATTTCTGGGCAAACTCGTTGAAGAAGGTTACACTTCCCTCTTTGTCCATCCTTAGGATGACGACGTTAGCGTTTTCTACAAGTTCGCGATATTTTTCCTCTGTCTTATGCAGGGCCCTCCTGGTATGCCTCTGCTTGGTGATGTCTTCTACCGTGCAGATCATCCCCTCGAGTCGATTGTCCCTGACCTTCGGAATCAGCCATCCTGACTGATAAGTGAGCTTCCCCGCCGGCGTGATAACCGGGACCTCGTCATAGTAGACCGGCCGCAGACTCTTCCTTGCTTCCAGGTAATGCTCCTTGAAGTGCTTTATCGTGCTCTCAGGAAGGTCTTCAAGCACGTTCGCCCCCCATAATCTCTGCTTGGTGACGCCGGCGATCATCTCCATCCCCCTGTTGGCATAACGGATGACATCGTGCGCATCGGTTACCCAGACGCCGCAGGCGATATTGTCGAGGATGCTCCTGTGAAGACTTATGGTTTCGGCGTCTTCTTCTTTCTCCTCCAAACGTTGCTTCTCGGCCTGCTCCAGTGAGGCCACTTTTTCCCTGAGCTGCTCAAGTTCCCGGATAAGCTGCTGCCTCGTCGGCTCTTTCTTTTTCTCTGCTGAATCCATAAGTACTTTTTATTATTATATAAAAATCCATAGAGAAAAGACACTTAAGCGTTATTTTGTGAAGGCCGCTATAATGTCGGCTTGAAATGAGCTCCCCTGAAATGTCAGATTACACTTATGGCAGGTCTTTCGGGAGTCATCATCAGTTGCGGCATATTCAGACAGGAAATCGAATCCCTGGCAAGGGAAAGAGGTTTTTCAAAAGATGTGGTCTTTCTCGACGCGTCCCTCCATGTAAATTTCGACAAACTGAAAGCCCGGCTGACCGGTGCGCTGGAAAAATACGGGAAAGGGAGCAGGAAAGTGAAGGTCCTTTACGGACACTGTCATCCGGAGATGACTGAAATTATTGCTCGTTACGGCGCAAAGAGGATAGGAGCGGGCAATTGTCTGGAGGCGATTGCTGGCGCCGAAGAGATCGCAAGGATCGATAGAGAGGCAAAGACTTTCTTTCTGACATCAGGATGGGTAAACAATTGGGAGGCGATGTTCAGGCTCGGGGAGGAGGATTTCAATTTCGACTTCAGGAAGATGTTTTCGTCCTATAAACGCATAATTGTTTTTGACATCCGTGGAATTCCTGTCGATGAGGAAAAAGTGAGAAAACTGAGTGATTATGCGAAATTGCCGGTGGAAAGACGGTCAATGACCCTGGATCATTTTCGGAAGGTCATAAGTGCCCTCAATGACAAAGATTAACCCTGATCGGTCATTAAAAAACCCGGAAAACGCGGAAAGGGCGGCTAAAAAATCCTGTAGCGACATCTTACAGCCCTTTAGAACGGCCTCCCAGCCGTTTTCTGAAAGTCACTAAATCTTGAGCGCTCATTTGTGTGGTAGACAAATATAATCGTGTAGGCATTACAAGACTTTTCGGTGTTCCTTCTGCCTTTTGTGTAATGTCAGGACTTACTCATTTTCTGAAGCCTTAATAGCGGCCAGTACTTCCGCGTTTTCAGGGAAGCGCCCCGACTGCTTCTTTGAGAAAATCAGCCTGCCGTCCACCTTGACTTCGAAGGCCCCCATATCATTGGAGTGTATAAGCTCCGCCTGGACACCGGTTTCCTGTTTAACTGCCATGGCGAGACTTGCCGCCATCGGGCGATAATTGCAGGTGCCGCAATATTCAATGGACATATTTCTTATAAAAGGCTTCCTCCTTCTTTTATAGTATACCGCCATTACTGGTTCCCCTGACTCCCGGGAGGTTTCCCGCCCTCACGGGGCGGCGGAATTTTACTCCCCCCCTTTCCTTGAGAAAGCAACATGAGAATTTGGGACATAGATCCGAAACTCCTCTGCAATAATCACCTCTTGGGGGAGCATAGGGAGCTTCACGCCGTTTGGACCATCATCACCAGGGGCAGGAAGGGCTATAGTTATCACCCCGAAACCGGAAGGTGGAAAGGCAAGCTGAGGGCATTATTTAATGTGCATCAGGAAATTGCCCGGGAGATGGCGGCGAGAGGGTTCCGTCATCGTAGTCCGCTGGATGAGACACTTGCAACGGGAGCGAAAGTTCAGGATGTATTAATCGACTCGCTTGAGAGGCAGGCGGAAATACTGAAGCAAAAGGGATGCAACTGCAGTGTCGCCACCCCGCGCGAATTCTTCCGTCACGCTGGAGAATGAAGGAGGAATGAACCCGGTGAGCTACCCCGGGGGCCAGTGCATGCGGCGGCCTCCCAGGAGATGGAGGTGGATGTGAAAGACGCTCTGTCCTGCTTCGGGATTGGTGTTCATCACCAGGCGGAAGCCGCTCTCGGCGACGCCTTTCTGGGCGGCGATCCTGTTGGCGACCTCGAACAAATGTCCGACAAGCGGCTTGTCTTCAGAGTCCAGATCCAGGGTGGTCGCGATATGTTTCCTGGGTATTACAAGGACATGGACCGGCGCCTGGGGATTGATATCCTCAAAAGCTACGGCCGTTTCGTCTTTATAAATAATTCTCGCCGTCGTCTTCTCCGATGCTATCCTGCAAAAAACGCAATCAGTCATGGGCTGTTCTTTTTCACCCGCCGTCCCCGCCTGGCCTCAAGCTCCTGAAAAATGTCTTCGTGGCTCAATCCTTCTGCAGTCATCAGTACCATGCAGTGGAACCACAGGTCCGCAAGTTCATGGACGATCTCCCGCCTGTCACCGGACTTCGAGGCTATGATGACCTCCGCCGATTCTTCGCCTATCTTCTTCAATATTTCGTCTTTGCCTTTTAAGAACAATGATGAGACATAGGAATCCGGAGAAGGGCTGCCCATCCTTTCGAGGATGACCCTGTAGATATCATCGAGTATCATTTCTTCCCGTAAACGTCCTCTTCGGAAAAAGCCTTCTCCCGGACTTCTCTTCCTTCGATATCGGTGAAGAAACAGGAACGGTGACCGGTATGACAGGCCCCCGGCCCCTTCTGGTCCACCTTTATCAGCAGGGTGTCCCTGTCGCAGTCATAAAGTATCTCCCTGACCTCCTGCACGTGGCCGGATGTTTCCCCCTTTTTCCACAGCTTCCTGCGGGAGCGCGACCAGAAGTGGGTGTATCCGGTGGAGATCGTCTTTTCGACTGATTCCGTGTTCATGTATGCCATCATCAGCACTTCCCCGTTTTCAGCGTCCTGTATGATGGCGGGGATCAGCCCGTTTTTATCGAATTTCAGATCCTGCAATTTCATATCGTATCCCCTAAAGTTTGTAGCCTATTTTCCTCAGAAATTCCTTCCTGTGGGCCTTGTCTTCCGGCGTTTCCACACCGCGCGGTGAAAATCCGTCGATTACACCCAGTATACCCCCGCCCAGCGACGTCCGGGCCACGATAGCCTCCAGAGGGTTTGCAGTGGCGCAGTAAATACAACAGACTTCAGGACAGTTCTTTACCTGGGTAAGGATGTTGATCGGGAACGCTCCTTTAAGGATGATGCAGAACACATGCCCTGCGTTTAAGGCCTCGAGATTACCGATGCAGGCCTTCACCAGATCGCCGTCGTTCCCTTCTGTCCTTATCAGACAAGGTCCCGAGGCTTCGGTGAAAGCGACACCGAACTGGGCCTGGGGGACCGTAGTGGCGACGATTTCATAAAGGTCCTCAGCGGTCTTGATGAAGTGGGTCTGACCCAGTATGATGTTGCAGTCCTGCGGTATTTCGATCTTCACCGTTTCAATATCCATGGTCCGCCTCCTGTCCGTTATGATACAAAACGATATGCTATAATTGAAAATAAATTTTCCCGGAGATGTCAAGCTTTTAATGTCAAGGCTTCTTGCGATTTCTCTGCTTCTCGTCTGTATCCTCCTCCCCTCGCTGTCGGCAGGGCAGGAAATTTCCGGGCCGGCAGTCAGTATCCGGAACGGGGACATCCATGTGCGTTTCGGCCTGGTCCCCGACCCGAAATTCATCCAGGGAATAAGGGAGGGCATCGACAAGGAACTCAAATTTTATGTCGACCTTTTCAGGGTATGGGAGATATGGCCCGACGAGTTCATTCTTGGCAAGTCATACACCAAGACGCTGAAGGCCGACCCCATAAAAGAAGAGTACGTGGCCACATCCCTCGACGGAAACATTCTGATCGAAAAGAGGTTCAGGTCTTTTGACTCCATGCTGGCCTGGGTATTGTCTTTCAAGGATGTTAAGCTCTCGGGAACCCGTGAACTGGAGCCCGGTCAATATTTTGTCAGGGTGACGGTCGAATCCCGGATCAGAAAACTGCCGCCGGTTATCGGTTACTTCATAATCTTCCTTTCGGAAAACGAATTCAAGATCCATAAAGACTCGGGTCTGTTTACGGTCAGAGGCAGCCGGTGAAGAAGCTTCGCTTCCAGGCCTTCATTTCATTGGGCATAATTCTGATGTTTCTTGTCTTCGGGATCGAGTTTCATTACGCCGGTACCGGAAAGGTGCCTTTTCTTGTCAAGCTGGTCCTTCTCATACTTTTGAATGTTACTGTTCTTGCCTTGTTCGTTCTCATCTTTTTTGTGGCCAAAAGTCTCGTGAAGGTATACCTGGAGAGGAAAAACAGGGTGCCGGGTTACAGGTTCAAGACGAAGATCGTGGTGATAATCGTCGTTCTCACAATGATTCCTTCTTCTTTCCTTTTTGTTATTTCCAGCGGTGTTGTAACCAATTATCTCGACAGGTGGTTCGATCCCCAGATCAAGCAGCCTCTGAGCCTTTCCATCGATGTTGCAAAGTCCGCATATGATATGCAGCGGCGGCAGGTCCTGGCGTACGCCAAGGCAGTTGCTGCGGGCAGGCCGTCACCGGAGAACTATACCGTAAAACGTCTTACAGAACCACCCGTAAACGCGTCCGAGATGATGAAGGCCGCGTTCGAGGGAAAAGCCGGGGTAGAGGTCATAACCGGGAAAAAAGGGGACGTGATCAGGGCGGCGGCCCCTGAATACCGCAGGGGAAAGCAGAGAGGCGTGACGGTGGTGGAATCTTTCCTCAGCAAGGACATGAGCAGGAACGCCGAAAAGATCAAGTATGCCTACCAGAACTATCTCACCCTGGAATCGATGAAGACGCCTCTAAAAACGAATTACCTGCTGATACTCAGTTTTTTGACTCTTCTTACCATATTCATGGCCCTCTGGGTGGCGCTGAGGATTTCAAGGGGCATAACGGACCCTATACAGATATTGGCCCAGGCCACGGAGGAGGTCGCGAAAGGGAACCTCAATACCACGATCGATATCCACCGGGAGGATGAAATAGGCCTGCTGGTCGATTCTTTCAACAACATGGTCAGCGAACTGAAAGACAACAAGGAGTCCCTCCAGCGCGCATGGACCGAATCCGACAGGCGCAGGCTTATCATAGAAAACATACTTGAAAATATCAATTCCGGCGTTCTGTCGCTCGACACGGCCGGCAATATTCTTACCGTGAATTCGGCGGCATGTGTGATCCTGGGAATATCGCCTGAGGAGATCATAGGCAAGAATTACTCCGGCCTCCTCTCGATGCTGCAGTCGGAGGAACTCAAGGAGACGGTCAGGAATATAAGGGTCAAGGATTTCAAGGGCCTGGAGAGGGAACTCAGGGTGACCGTGGGAGACAGGCGGGTGCTGCTGCGCATCTTTATCACCACGCTGGGTGACCCGAACAATTTCTGGGGTACCCTCGTTGTCTTCGACGACCTCTCGGAGATCGTGAGGGCCCAGAAGGCCCTTGCCTGGCAGGAGGTGGCCCGCAGGATAGCCCACGAAATAAAGAATCCCCTTACCCCGATAAAGCTTTCGACCGACCATATGATAAAGAAGTGGCACAACGGGGATAATGATTTCGGACAGGTATTCGAACGGTCGACGAGGACCATTATAAAAGAGGTAGAGAGCCTGAGACGGCTGGTCAACGAGTTTGCCAGGTTCGGCAAGATGCCGGAGATAAAGAAGACCCCTATGCTCATTTCCTCTATAATAGAAGGGGTGGTCAATCTTTACCGTGATTACAGAGAAGTCGAGATCACTGTGTCGAAAGAGGAGAACGAGCAGTTCGTTGAATTGGATGCCGAGCAGTTCAAACGGGTCATAATAAATTTAGTTGATAACGCCATGCAGGCGATGCAGGAAAAGGGAAGGATCGACATCGCCGTCAGTCACGACATTCCCTCGAACAGGGTGTACGTGGACATCAGCGACAACGGCCCCGGCATACCGGAAGAAGATAAGGAGAAGCTGTTTCTCCCCTATTTCTCCACAAGAAAGGACGGGACCGGCCTGGGCCTTGCGATCGCGAGCAGGGTCGTGACGGAACACCACGGATACATCAGAATACGGGACAACAAGCCTACTGGTACAGTGTTTACCATAGAGTTGCCGATAAAGGAGGCCTAATGTCGAAGGCTGTCGTTATGATAGTGGATGACGAGGAGAGCATCAGAGAGACCCTTTCGGGGATATTCGAAGACGAGGGATATGAAACGGTCACTGCTGCCTCGGGAGAAGAAGGGGTCCGCGCGGCAAAGGAATCGGGTCCTGACATTGTTCTGCTCGACATATGGCTTTCGGGGATGGACGGCATTGAGACCCTGAAGGAGCTCCGTGAACAATACCCCGATCTCCCGGTGATAATCATCTCGGGGCACGCCAACATAGAATTGGCCGTGAAGGCAACCAGGATAGGCGCCTATGACATTCTTGAAAAGCCGCTTTCCATGGAGAAAGTGCTTCTTACTGTCTACAGGGCGCTCGAAAAGAGAGACCTGGAACGCGAAAACCGTACGCTACGCCGGGATTTGGAAAAGAAGTGGAAGATGGTGGGGAATTCGCCGAAAATGGGGCATCTAAGAGAACAGATAAAGATGGCGGCGGCCAGCAACGGCAGGGTATTGATTCTGGGGGAAAGCGGCTCCGGCAAGGAGCTGGTTGCCCATTTACTGCACGAAAACAGTCAGCGGGCGGGCAGGTCTTTCGTTGAGGTGAACTGTGCTGCTATTCCCCAGGAGCTGATCGAGAGCGAGCTGTTTGGCCATGAGAAGGGTTCGTTCACCGGCGCCTTCGAGACAAAGGAGGGAAAGTTTGAACAGGCCGACAACGGCACGCTTTTTCTTGACGAAATCGGGGACATGTCGCTGCAGACCCAGGCAAAGGTGCTGAGGGTCATCGAAACGCAGGAGTTCCAGAGGGTCGGAGGCAACAAGAACATCAAAGTTGACGTCAGGATAATTTCAGCAACAAACAAGGAACTCAACGAAGAGGTGAAAAAAGAGCGTTTCAGGGAAGACCTTTATTTCCGGCTGAATGTGGTGCCGATAAAAGTCCCCCCACTGAGGGAGAGACCCGACGACATTCCCCTGCTGGTGGACCATTTTCTGGAATATTTCGCTTCCGAATACGGACAGCAGCCCAAGAAGATTACGCCCGAGGCTATCAGGATCCTGCAGAAGTTTTCATGGCCCGGCAATATCAGGGAGCTTAAGAACGTGCTCGAGAGGGTCGTAATCATGACCCCTGCGGGGACTATAACGCCGGCGGACCTTTTTCTGCCCGAAGCGACGATGTCGGACTACTTTTCCATAAATTCATTGAAGGATGCAAGGGAGCTGTTCGAAAAGGATTTTATCTCGCGGAAACTGGAGGAGAACGCCTGGAACATATCGAAGACAGCGGACGTTCTCGATATCGAGCGAAGCAATCTTCACCGCAAGATAAAGGCATACAATATAAAGATGCCCTGAAACAGCCGGTCACTGGGAGAAGGGGCGGTGAAAAAATGCTGAGAATGATAAATATGAAGATCTTAAGAGAGGTGATGTGCTAATGAAGGTTTTATTCAACGTAGGCACGATCTTCTGCTTTGACTGCGTGATGGCCCTCAGACGGTTTATAGGTTCCATGAAGGGGGTGAAAGGGGTCGAGGTCGATGAGGGGAAGGTATCGGTCGAATACGACCCGTCGAAGATAAGCGAGGAAAAAATCGCGCAGATCGCAAAAGACAGCATAGAGAAATTGGGATACAAAATACTGGACTGACGTTTACTTTATCGTTACAAAAACAGACTTCATTACGAATTCATCAGTCCCGAGGCAGCAGTCTGGTCGAAGCGACTCTCAGCGAAGTCGTAGCGACCTTACGCGGGGACCCGCTTCGGGACTTGCATCGAGAATCCAGGTTTTAAGGCAGATTGGATGCCCGACTAAGACCCCGGGCATGACGGAAAAGGAACCACGATCCGGCAACGTTCAGTAAACTCTGATATAAGAAGGTTAGCAAGCTTAAGAGCGCTTCAGTCAGCCATTTGCGGCCGGTTTATTTATAATCTTTTTGCAACGTCAGGGTTGGGATAATATAGATACATGTCATGGGACAGACGCAAATTATGCAAGATGGCCTCAGCCGTACTGGCAGCAGTTGTCATTTCCCTGACAGTTTTTGTTTATCTCTATTTCGCCTCTCTGAAAAAGGACTTGCTGACAGTCCTTTCCGCCAGGGCTGCTGAGGCCATCGGTCAACCCGTCAGCATAGCCGATATCTCCTGCCGATTCCCGGGAAGCATTACCGCGTATGACATAATTGTCGGGAATCCCCGGGGCTTTGCCCCGGGAAGACTCTTACGGATAAAAAAGGTCACAGTGAATATGAAGTTGGGGGAGCTTTTTTCACGGAGATTTTATTTCAACAGTATCGGCGTAGACTCCCCTGAGGTAACAGTTATAAGGAACGAAGAGGATAAATTCAATGTATCTGACATAATGAGGCAATTTCTTTCAGGAGGCTCATCCGGGGCCGGCTACCGTATCGATGCTCTCAATATAACCTCGGGTATCTTCAGCATAAACGCCGACGACAGGATGACAGCAAGAAAAGTCGATGTCGTCATTCGAAATCTTTCGTCCTCGCCGAAATCCAGAACGGTCATAAAAGGCGGCTTGATGTATGCCGGAAACAGAATGCGACTAAGTGGGTGGGCATATCTCAAGGCAGACCCCGGGCGGTTCGGGATTAACGTCTCGGCGACGGATTTTTCACCTCCCTGGTCTGGCGAAGGCCTCAATAAATACGGGATAGACACGGGGAAGGCAGTTCTTGACATGGACGTCAGGGCGGAGAGATATGCAGGGAAAGGGATCGAAATTAAAACGAGCCTCAGGGTAAAAAAGGCCCGCGTCGCGGGCTTCCCTTCGGCCGGGGATATCGCCCTGACTTCCGATTCCCTTCTTGACATCGGCGCAGGCACCCTTGCTGTCAGAGATTTGTCGCTGCGTGCCGGCAAGGATTCGGAAGCCCGGCTGAAGGGGGTGATTACCGGCCTGCAAAAAAATCCGGCCTACACGGCCGGGCTGAAGATAGAAAAATTCGACCTCAGCGCGCTGCACCTTGCAGGTATCAAGCTTGCCGGCGCTTTGACTTCCGGCGACCTGCGAATGAAGGGGCAGCTGGGAGGCTCGTTCCCTGCGGTCTCCGGCCGGCTTTTTTTGCGGGATGCCTCGGTAACGTCGGAGACGTTCGTCGCCGGCAGGATCGATGCAAGGGTGATCATGTCGTCGTCCAGGGGGTTTTCATTCAGGGCCGAATCGACGGCAAATGTTATGGTTCCGGGAAGGAACGGACTTGAAAAGCCCGCCGGTCTGCGCCTCTCCCTGAGCGGACGGGGCCGGCCGGGAAAAATGGCGCTAAGCTCTTCGGTCACGACTGGCCCGGTGAAAATGACCATTCAGGGGAAAGCGGTTCATGCAGGCGGCGTGCGTCTGGACTCGGAAGGTCTTCTGAAGAATAAAAGATTTTCGGGCAGAGAGGAGTTGGAGATAAAAGATTTGACGGTCGGAGGACGCGCCATGGGCAGTTTTGTCCTTCATTCGCACGCGCAGCTGGATAAAGATGTTTTCGAGCTGAAAGGCCTGACTGTAAAAAATGAACGTATGACTGCCGGAGCGAAGACTGTAGAGGTCAGGTCTTTGGGGGGGAAGTCAGGCCGCAGGATAGATATTGAGGATTTAACCGCCGATTATCCCGCCGGGCCGGCGGGACTGATACACCTCAATCTTTCCCTGGACGTGAGAGACGGGAAAAGCCCCCCTTCGGGTTCTTTCGACGTCTCGGCAGAGCGGATCAGTTACAGGAATATCGTCGGGGGCCCCCTGGAAGGCGGGGGAAGGTTTAATGACAAGACCTTTGACGTTGACCTTCACCGGGTGAAGCTTTTCGGGGGGAACTTGAAATGTAGCCTGGAGGGTGGCATCAAGGAGGGCTATTTCCCGTTGCTGGTCAAAATGGACGCGGAAAAAATCGGTCTGGCCGGCGTGTCCGGCGCATTGTCGGAATTTGTGAAATTGCCCTACCGCCTGTCGGGAGGGACGGGAATGTTCTCCTTTGAAGGCGCCTTCCATTCAGCGGAAGACGTCACCGGAAAAGCGTCTTTTCGCCTGTCGTCACTTTCAGCCTCCAGACGCAGTGACGGGAAGGGGCTGCTGACGGGGGCCGATTTGTCCGGGGACATAGTCTTCGCCGGAAGAGACCTTGATTTCAAGGCCGGTGCACGTGTCGGCAACGTGGCGGCCCGTGCCCGGGGCGGCATGGAAGATTTTACGGGGGCGGGGAGGAAGGCAGGAATAAGCATAGACGTTCCAAAGGTGCGGGCGGCGGATATAAGGGACGCCTTCTGGGACATCTTCCCTGATGCCTTTCTATACGCCGGTCTCGACGGGTCGCTGTCGGCATCGTTGACAGCGGAGCTTTCCGGGGGCGGCCTCGACCTCGATGGAGGCGTCAGCCTCAGGGGTTTTGTACTTACAGGGGAGAACGGCAAATATTCCGTCGGCCCCATAAACGGCACTATCCCACTGACTTACAGGCGGGCCGGGAAATATCCGGGCGATGCTCTTCCGGTCTTTGACAAATCCGGGTTCTCCCGGCTGCGGCGATATTATGAAAAGCGGCAGGCAACGGACGATTTCAGCATCATAAATGCAGGATCTTTCTCGTATGGTTTCAAACTGCTGGATGACATTGAAGTCACGGTAAAGCCTGAAAACGGTTTTTTGAATATAGGAAAAGTTAGTGCTAACATATTCGGAGGAAAACTTGAGGGTTCTGCCGTGCTGGGGCTCCCGGGAGGTCTGAGATACACGGCCGGCTTTATCGTCGACGGTCTCAGCCTGACGAAACTCTGCGACAATATCGGTCCGATCAGGGGATACATTTCCGGTAAGGTCGACGGAGTCGCGGAGGTCAAGGGTTCCGGCGCCGGCATTTCAGGACTCATCGGCAAGGCGGACTTCTGGGCTTACTCCACCGAAGGTGAGAAGACCATGATCAGCAAGGAATTCCTGAGGAAGGTCGGCGGGCCGGCGATGAGGGCTTACCTCGGGGACAGACGCTTCGATAAGGGCATAATGGACCTTTATATTCAGAAAGGATTCCTCATCTTCAAGGACCTCGACATATCGCACACGAATTTTCTGGGGGTCAGGGATCTTGCGATCAGGGTTGCACCTTTCAACAACAGGATCAGGCTAAAGGACCTGCTCTGGAGCATAACCGAGGCGGCGCAGAGGGCGAAGAAAGAGTAACTGTGCAACGTGGTGAAAATGTTTATCGTTTCCGGCTTTGCCGGTCGGAAGGAGGAAAAGAAATGAAGAGAAGAATAAGGTTGTTCCCGGCAGCGGTTTTATTTGTCATAGTCTCCTGTGCAGTTATTACCGTCAACATCTATTTTCCGGAAAAGGCCGTGGAAGAGGCATACAAGAACCTGGAAAAGGAACTGATGACGCCGGAGAAGGGTGTCCCCGGGAAGAAGAACGAAGAAGGTTCGCCGGCCGGCAGGCCCGAAAGTCGTATCAGGTTTGACTTCGTCCCTTCGGCTTTCGCCCAGGAGCCGGGACTGGCGGACAAGATTTCCGAGCTTGTAAAGCAGATGCCCGATGTGGTAAATGCCTACCGCGAAATGGGGGCGAGGATAGCGGAGACCGACAGGTTGAGAGACAGCGGCAAAGTGGGAGAGGAAAACGACGGCCTGCTGGTGGTAAGAGAAGGGCAGCTGTCGCCGGCCGAAAGAAAGATAGTCAATGCGGAAAATGAAAACAGAAAGACCGTTATGCGCGGCATGGCGAAGGCCATAATACGCATCAACAGGCTGAGGGAAAACGAAGCGAACATCCGCCAGGTCCTGCCGCAGGCCACGGAAGAGTTCGCCAAGATCAGGCGTGAATCGGCAAAGAAGGGCTGGTGGGTGCAGGATCCTGACGGCAATTGGCGCAGGAAATGATCAATAAGGAAGCGGTAAGAGATTTCTTCAGGGAAAAGACCGGCAAGCCCCTCTCTTTCAAGGAGCTGGTCCGCCGGTTGGGTCTCAGCAAACCCGAAGGCAGGGCACTGAAGAGGGTGCTGAGGGAGATGCTTCGCGAGGGAGAAATAGTCCTCACGCGGAAGGGACTATACGGACCCGCCGAGGACATGAACCTCGTTACGGGATACTTCGAGGCCCACAGGGAGGGATACGGTTTCGTTATCCCGGAAAAGCCCGGAGAAAGAGACATCTTCGTTCCCCGGGGGGCGTCGCTGGGCGCGATGGACAACGACCGCGTCATCGTGAGGATGGAGAACCGGAGGAGGCGGGGAGGGAGGATCGTGAGGATCCTCCAGAGGGCCCAGGCGAGGGTTGTGGGCAGGCTCGATGTTACGAAGCACGCGGCGTACGTGAGGCCTAAGGACAAGTCCATTACCTTCGATCTTTATGTGGCGCCGGGCGACAGGCGCAGGGCCGGCGACGGCGATAAGGTCATTGCGGAGATCATCTCGTACCCCACCGATAAGAGGCCGCCCACGGCCAGGATCGTGAAGGTCATCGAAAAGCCGAAAGACCCGAAGGGAGAGGTCGAGGCGATCATAGACGAATTCGGCCTGCCGAGGAGGTTTGCGAAACGGGTAAACGACGAGTCGAAACTCCTTCGCGGAAAAAGTAAACAAGAGGGGGGGCGCAGAAAGAGAAAGGACCTTCGGGGACTTGCTACAGTTACCATCGACGGCGAAAGGGCGAAGGACTTTGACGATGCGGTATCCGTCGGCCTCGCCGAGCACGGGTACAGGCTTTGGGTACACATCGCCGACGTCGGCTTTTACGTCACCTGGGGTTCAGCGATCGACATGGAGGCGAGGAAGCGCGGCACCAGTGTCTATTTCCCGGACAGGGTTATCCCCATGCTGCCGAAGGAACTTTCGGAAGACCTGTGCAGTCTCAAGCCGAAAGTGGAACGTCTCGCCCTCACCGTAGAGATGGATTTCGACAGATACGGCAACAAGACGGCGAAGACGTTTTATCCAAGCCTGATAAAGAGTGACGAGAGGATGACCTACACATCCGTTCGCAAGATACTCGTTGATCAGGATGCCGGCGAGCGCGAAAAATATGGATATCTTCTCAGGGACTTTGAGCTTATGGGAGAACTCTGCGGACTTCTAAGATGCAACAGACTGGAGAGGGGAAGTCTCGATTTCGATCTGCCCGAACCCGAAATCGTCCTCGATCTGCAGGGCAACCCCGAGGCGGTACTGAAGGCGGAAAGGAACTTCGCCCACATGATCATAGAGGAGTTCATGATCGCTGCGAACGAGTCGGTGGCGGAGCATCTCGAAGGGAGGGGGGTCCCCAGTCTCTACCGCATACACGAAGAGCCGGACCCCATGAAGCTGGAAGATATCATGAGGGTCCTGAAACCCCTGGGGAAAATGGGACGGAAGACATTGAAGACACCCAAGGATTTTTCGGACGTACTCAAGGCGATAAAGGATACCCCCCAGGAGGAAGTTATCAATTATATAGTCCTCAGGAGCCTCAAGCAGGCGCGGTATTCACCGGTCAACGTCGGCCACTTCGGCCTCGCCTCTGAGTGCTACACTCATTTCACCTCCCCCATAAGGCGGTATCCCGACCTCGTGGTGCACAGGATCCTGCGTGAAGTCCTCCTGAAGAAGAGCCTGCCCGACAAGAGGAGGAAGGAACTGGAAGGCATGCTTCCGGATATTGCCTTCAGCTCTTCACGGACCGAAAGGGTTTCCGACGATGCCGAGAGGCAGGTGGTGGATGCGATGAGGGCCTGGTTTATGAAGGACAAGGTTGGCGATGAGTTCGACGCGAAGATTGTGGGCGTAACACCCTATGGAATGAGGGTAAGACTGAAGGAATTCTATGTGGACGGCTTCCTCCATGTCTCATATATGACTGACGATTTCTATCAGTTCAATGACAGGAACATGACCATCTACGGCAGAAATACGAAAAAGACATACAAGATAGGGCAGGAATTGCGGCTGCGGGTCGATAAGGTAGACCTTGAGGAGCGGGAGATAATTTTCGGACTGGCGTGATCAATGAGAGCAGACGTGCAAGGATGTTCTGTCTTCAGCCGGCCTATTACTTATGCTTTCCCCTCCCGGTCCCGGCAACGGGATATGCCCTTGTCGTCATCCTTGAGGCAGTAGTCTGGATTCCCGCTAAAGGCATGCGGGGATGACACCTCAAAAAAGATTCCGCAAACATAAATAAGAGCCGGATGAGCTGTATCATGAAAAAATTCCGGAAAGATAAGGCGCAGCGGACAGATAACCCTTGACTCATGCCCCGGCAGGCAAATAAAATCATGGTGGGCAGTCGCAGAATCGAACTGCGGACACGAGGCTTTTCAGGCCTCTGCTCTACCGACTGAGCTAACTGCCCTTGGATAATAACTATAACCATTAGCTTTTTCAGGGATACTGTTAGTCCTGTCCTTCCCGGTCTTCGATTTTTATTTTCTGGCGTGGATTGCCTTTGTACCTCTTCTCGTTTCCCTGTGGGGAAAGAGGGGCCGGCAGGCCTTTGTCCACGGCTATGTTTTCGGTCTGGTCTATTTTTTCGGCACGTTGTACTGGGTATATCATTCCATAAACTTCTACGGCGGTGTCTCCTTCCCGGCGAGTATTTCGATAGTATTGCTTTTATGCGCCTACCTAAGCCTTTACCCGGCGCTGTTTTCCGGTATTTTTATCGCCCTGGTCAGGAAGAGCAGGCTGCCGGCTCTTCTTATCGCGCCCGTGATATGGGTCGCTCTGGAATTCGTGCGCTCCTATGCCCTTACGGGCTTCCCCTGGGCCAGCGTCGGTTACAGCCAGTATAAATTTCTCCATATGATCCAGATCTCTGACATAACGGGTATTTACGGAGTTTCATTCCTGGTGCTTGCAGTCAACGGCGCCATTGTGGACCTTTTCCTCCTCCGGAAGCGGGTGCGGGAC
>JARRRI010000042.1:0-14687 GCA_037380845.1 Candidatus Sulfobium sp.
GCCGGCGCCTTCGAAGGTCCTCTACAGGTAAACAACCAGTTTCCTCTCTTTCTGACCGTGGATTCGCCGCGTCTGGAAACAGCGACTACCGGGACATCCTTTGCCGCAGCCTTTTCCTATTCGAGTGTATACATGGTGCATCATTCAGATTCATGGACGGTAAACCTCGATATGGAGGTGGCCGACCTGGATCTGAGATACAGAAAAAACTTCCCGGGCCTCTTCGAACTCGGGATAGAAGTCCCGGTTCTGAGCTTCTCCAGCGGCTTCATGGACGGTTTCCTGGAAAGCTATCACAGCACCTTCGGTTTCGGCGATTACGGCAGAAGCAACAGACCTGAGAACGAGTTTCTTTACGAAGTCCGCCATAACGGCGAGACAGTCATCAGGGGGAGGAACGGGAGGATCGGTATAGGAGACATCAGGTTGTGGGCCAAGAGAGAGATCTTGACCGGAGACCCTGTGGTCAGTTTAAGGGTGGATGTGGAACTGCCGACAGGGGACGCATCCAGCGGTTTCGGGAGCGGGGGGTTCGATACCGGCGTTGCATGCCTTGTGAACAAGAAGATCAGCGAAAAATTCATGTCTTACCTGAATATCGGAGTCGTCTTTCCCGGAAATCTGAGAGCTGTAGATACCGTTGACCTGGAGACGTTCCCGTACGGAGGGGCCGGCATTGAAGCAGGCCCCTGGGGAAATTTCAGTTTTCTCGGTCAGATACTCTTTCAGGGCTCACCTTATCCTGATACCTCGATTTCCCAGATCGACAGGACGGCGGCCCTTTTGTCCTTCGGTGCACGTTACAGGACAGGAAAGAACAGCCTCGAGTTCTCCTTCACGGAGGACCCAAGCACATCTGGCGCGCCTGACTTTACGCTGAACCTTTCGTACAGAAGGAGTTTTCCGATAGACTAGAAGATTGCTGAAAAAAGTATCATGACTTTCTTGAATGCCGTCATACCCTCGGAGGCAGGTATCCAAACTGCCCGGAATACCTGGATTCCCGTCTGCACGTAAATGGCAAAAAGGCTGAAAGCATCTTTTTCAGCAGCCTGCCAGAACTATCTCAGAGGCCCGTTTCTGCAATTTCAAATTAGGCCAGGATCGGAAGGGTGTTTTAAATCGGTTCGTCGAGCAGCGAAATAATGCCTCTAACTATTGGTCACAAGATTTGATATACTTTTGCCAGGAAGCCCACTACTACAGGTCAGTCCCGGGGATTGACGGGAGAGGAGGTGAAGAATGGCAATACGGAAGACGGCAGCCAAAAAGCCGGCTGCAAAGAAGGCTGCTCCCAGGAAAACGACGGCGAAAAAAACGGCCGCCAGGGCAAAGACCGCAGCGAAGACCGCTCCTCGCAAGACGGCCGCAAAGAAGACCGTAAAGAGGAGCAGGAAGAAAGCCGCCGGCGTCACTGAAGGCGACAGGTACGTGTGCAGCGTTTGCGGGCTAAGCGTAACCGTCGACGAAGTATGCGGGTGCGTCGACACCTGTGACATTATCTGTTGCGGGCAGCAAATGCAGCCAAAGCGATAGCACTGAAACAACCATAAGACTGCAAGGACCAACAAAAAAGCCCTGCCGGAGTCCGATTCCGGCAGGGCTTATACATAAAAAACTCCCGGGAAAAGCAGTTATTTCGGTTTTAACGCGCTTCCAGCAATCGGAATGCGCTATTCCCAGCTATTGATGTCTTTATTTTCTCCGTCACCGCCGGGGGCGCCGTCCAGTCCGTAAGTGAGAAGATCGTAGTCGCCATGGTTCCCAGGACTCGTATACTGATAGGGCCTGTTCCACGGATCGTTCGGTACCCCCTTCTTAAGATAAGGTCCGTCCCAGCCGTCTATACCGGGATCCACCACCAGGGCTTGCAGCCCTTCGGCTGTACTTGGATATCTGCCAGTATCGAGCCTGAAAGAATCAAGCGCCTGTCCGAACAACTCTATCTGCGTCTTTGCAGCGGCCGCCTTCCCTTTCCCAACCTTGCTGAAGAGGGTCGGTCCTACAAGGGCGGCAAGCAATCCGAGAATTACCATGACTACCAGGAGTTCAATAAGGGTGAAGCCCCCTTTCCCCCTGAACCGCTTATGTCTTTCCATATTCTCCATCCATCCTCCGGTACCCGGAAAACTTGTTCCGGGAATTAAAAACAATCTCAATTATTTTATCACAGGCCCGAAAACAGCGTCAAACAGCACGCCGCCGTCTTCCTCAAGGTCTTTACTATTTACCTGCGAGATGATAAAATCCTTTACCCATGGCATACAAAAGCATAAAACACTGGCCTGAGGACGAACGACCCCGGGAAAGATTGCTGGCCCGCGGACCCGGAGCCCTGTCCGATGCGCAGCTGATCGCGATTGTGCTCAGAACAGGGGGAGGCGGACGCAGTGCCCTGGACATTGCCATGGAACTGCTTGGTACCTTCGGCACTATGAAGAATCTGGAGAGAGCGTCGGCTTCGGAATTCTGTAGCCTGAAGGGCATGGGCGAGGCCAAAGCTTCACAACTGAAGGCGGCGCTGGAACTCGGACGGAGAATGTTCAGGGAACCCCGTGCCAAGGGCCCGGCTTTTTCTACCGGACGGGACGTCTACGCCTATTTTCACCCGCTTTTCAGGAACCTCGACAAGGAAGTTTTCCACTGTGCGATGCTCGACGTCAAGAACAGGCTGATCGGGGACCGGCGCATATCCGAGGGCACACTCACGTCTTCTCTTGTGCACCCCCGGGAGGCGTTCAGAGAGGCAATAAGAGAGTCGGCGGCGGCGGTAATTTTCGTGCACAACCATCCCAGTGGAGACCCTGATCCGAGCAGGGAAGACATACTACTGACCGAGAGGTTGGACACCGCCGGCGAGACAGTGGGCATAAGAGTGCTCGACCACGTTATCGTGGGCGACGGAAGTTACTCAAGCATGCTTGAGAAGGGTTATTTGTCCGGAAAATAAAGTATAATAAAAATCCCCGGTTCCCCGGGCCGGGAGGGCTGGTGAAGCATTTTCGGATCTCTAAGACGAACAGAGAGGGAAAGTCCGGATGAAGGTACTGATTATAGGCGGCGGCGGCAGGGAGCATGCGATCGCATGGAAGCTTTCCCTGAGCCGTTCGGTAGACAAGATTTACTGCTGCCCCGGCAACGCGGGCATCGCGGAAGTTGCCGAGTGCATAGACATCGCCCCGGACGACTTCGACTCGCTCGTTGATTTTGTCAAGTACGAATGGATCGACTTGACAGTGGTGGGGCCTGAAGACCCGCTTTCCAGAGGCATTGTCGACCGGTTTGAAAAAGAAGGCAGGAGGATACTGGGACCGACAAAGGCCGCTGCCCGTCTTGAATCGAGCAAGGTCTTCTCAAAGGACCTGATGAAGTCTCACGGCATACCCACCGCTGAATACAGGGTCTTCACCTCCTACGTCCATGCGGAAGAATATGTAAAGTTCAAGGGGGCACCTATAGTGGTAAAAGCCGACGGCCTGGCGGCCGGAAAAGGCGTATTTGTAGCCTCCACGGTAGAAGAAGCCATGGACGCCCTGAAACGCATCATGAAAGACAGGGTATTCGGCGATGCGGGAGACCGGGTAATAGTGGAGGAATGTCTCCGCGGTGAGGAAGCGTCTTTCATGGTGTTTACCGACGGCAAAACCGTCGTTCCGATGGTAAGTTCCCAGGACCACAAGCGTGTCTTTGACGGTGACAAGGGGCCGAACACCGGCGGCATGGGCGCTTACAGTCCGGCACCCGTGGTAACCGGGGACATGGAGAAGAAAGTGATGGAAAGAGTCATGAAGCCGACCCTCAGGGCACTGAAAGGCGAAGGGATAGAATACAAGGGGATCCTTTATGCCGGCCTCATGATAGATAAAGGCATTCCCTATGTACTTGAATTCAATTGCCGTCTCGGGGACCCGGAAACCCAGCCTGTATTGTCGCGCCTGAGGAGCGATTTCATGGATATTGCCATGGCCATTGTCGACGGGAAACTGTCGGATGTCGCCGTAGAGTGGAACAGTGACCCCGCCGTCTGCGTCGTGATATCCTCGGCAGGCTACCCCGGTAAATACAGGAAAGGCGACGTAATAAAGGGCATCGGTGGTGCGAACAAGGTCGCCGGAGTACACGTATTTCATGCAGGCACCTCATTCAACGACGGAAGCATCGTAACCTCCGGAGGGAGGGTCCTGGGTGTAACCGCTACGGGGGAAGATATCGCCGCCGCCAGGCAGAAGGCATACCACGCGGTGGGGAAGATACATTTCGAGGGCATGCATTACAGGAAAGACATAGCCGACAAGGCACTGAAAAGAGAGAAAGCCTTATGAAAAGGAAACCGAAACATTCCGGACCGAGGGTCCTGGTGGTAATGGGAAGCGATGCCGATCTGCCGGTAATGGAAGAAACGGGACGGGTACTGGACTCCTTCGATATACCCTATGATATCACTGTTGCGTCCGCCCACAGAACGCCCGAAAGAACAATGAAGATCGTCAGCGAAGGCGAGAAGAACGGCATCGAAGTTATCATAGCGGGCGCCGGTATGGCGGCTCACCTCCCGGGCGTGATCGCATCGCATACCATACTGCCGGTTATCGGGGTACCACTAACTTCCTCTCAGCTCAACGGAATGGACGCCCTCCTCAGCATCGTACAGATGCCGGCCGGAATTCCTGTCGCCACAGTCGCGCTCGGCAAGGCGGGTGCGAAAAACGCCGGTATACTCGCCGCCCAGATAATGGCAGGAAGAGACCCGAAAATAGCGCACAAACTCCTCGCCCACAGGAAGGCCATGGCTGCCGAGATAGAGGAGAAGGCCGCCAGAATCACCAAGCGGAGTAATGCAGACTCATAAAGACTGTTTCCCCTGCTTTCTTAAACAGACGATAATGTCCCTGGACCGTTATGCGGATTCCGGCACTGTTTCGCAGGAAACGCAAACGGACATAATGAAAGATGTGCTGCTTCTAATGGCGAAGGCCGATATTAACAGGCCTCCTTCCTATACGACTACCTATATACACAGACTGATAAGGGAGAGGCTGGGCGCCGACCCTTACCGCCTTATAAAGCTCAGATATAACGACCTCGCCATGGAGCTTTATCCGGCATTGAAAAAGAAGGTGAAGGCCGGCAGGGACCCGCTGCGTGCCGCATCGCGACTGGCCATAGCGGGCAACATAATCGATTTCGGCATATTCTCCTCCATTGACATAAGCGGCTCCATAGAAAGGGCTCTTGAAGAGGAAATCGCCGTCGACGATTACGGGACGTTCAGACATTCCTTGTCGGAGGCACGGGAGATCCTGTATCTCCTCGACAATTCGGGGGAAATCGTCTTTGACAGGCTTCTCATCGAGGAACTGGAGTGCCTGGGCAAGAAGGTCAAAGCAGTCGTAAAAGGCTCGCCCGTCCTGAACGACGCGACCCGAGACGACGCCATTCAGACAGACCTGACGAGCATTTGCGATGTCATCGACAACGGCTCAGACGCCGTCGGCACGATTCTGGAATGGACCTCTCCCGAATTTCAGGACGAATTCCACGCTGCGGAACTCGTCATCAGCAAAGGCCAGGGCAACTTCGAAACCCTCGCCGGAACGGAAAAAGAGACATACTTCCTCTTTCAATCCAAGTGTGATGTGGTTTCTGGAGAACTGGGCCTTTCTCCCGGCTCGATGCTCCTTAAGAAATCCTGAACTTTCCGGCTGGACGTTACGCTGTCAATAATATGATAGTCTGTTATCTCCCCGGTCTTCTTTCCGAGTGTCCCCTCCTGAAGCCGCCGTGTTCCCTGCGTTCCTGGGGCTTCGCTTCATTCACTACTATGGACCTGTCCATGAACGACTTTCCATTGAACATGGAAACCGCGTTCTGACTGTCCTCGTCCGACGCCATCTCAACAAAGCCGAACCCCCTGAGTCTTCCCGTTGCAGCGTCCTTGATCAGTTTGACGGACACCACTTCCCCCGCCTGCGCGAACAGGTCGCGGAGGTCATCCTCAGTCGCCTTGAAAGAGATGTTCCCTACATACAGTCTCGTACCCATGCTTCCTCCTAATAGATACGCCTTTCTTCCAGGACTGAAAGGCGTGACAGATTAGCCTAACTATACTAATACCTATACGCTTTGTCAAGAAATAAATACGCTGACAGAAGCGGCTTTTCAAAGAAATCTGATCTGTGCTACCATTGTGAAAAATGGTCACTTCGAAAGTCGCCCTTGCCGGAATTGAGAGAGCCCTGGCTGAAGCACGCCGGACTCTTGAAAGAGGAGGCGTAGTAGCCTTTCCGACGGAAACCTTTTACGGGCTCGCAGTGCGATATGACGACAGGGAGGCGCTGCAGAGGCTTTACGAGTTGAAGCACCGCCCTGCAGACAAGGCGATGCCCCTGATCGCCGGCGAAAAGAAAACACTCCTTATGGTCGCCCTTCCCCTGAAGGCAGTCGCGGAGGAACTGGCGCAAATATTCTGGCCGGGACCGCTCACCATGCTGACCGCCGCAACGGAAGGACTTTCCGGGTTCCTGACAGGGGGGACCACAAAGGTCGCGGTAAGGATACCGGGAGAATCGTTTGCGCTCCGTCTGGCCCGTTTTATGGGCATTCCCCTTACCGCAACGAGCGCCAACATCTCGGGGCATCCGCCTGCCCAGAGTCCGGACAAAGTAGTCGAATATTTCGGCGGAAGAGTCGATCTCCTCGTTGACGAGGGCAGGACACCGGGTGGAAAGCCCTCGACGATCATAGACGTGACCGGTCCGGAAGTGCGCATAGTGAGGGAAGGAGCGATCTCCCGTGAAGAGATATTGACTTCTTTACGCGGGCGTTCCGTCAGTGCCCGGCATAGGCGACCGTCATGAGAACAACAAACATCAGCCCTTTGCCCAGCTCCAGCCGCCCCGCTGTGCGCAATCTGACTTTGTAGAGAGTCGCCGCACAGACCAGGTTGTCGGTCAACGGAGCCAATGCAATGAGAGGCAGTGCAAGAAACTGATAAATTGATGCTGCGAGGACAAGATAGGCGACCATCAATATCCTGTATGTGTTCTGTCTCGTAAACTGCATCCTCACTCTGAAGACGCCCGCCGTGAAAAAGAGGGCAACGGCCATGTACAGCGTGACATCGACAGACCCTGAAGCCGGCAATTCGGCAAACGGCGCGGCAACCGCCAGCAGGAAAAAACCGGCTATTTCGGTGAGAATGAAATGCTCGCCCTTCAGAAGAAAAAGAAGAAGATATGCCGCCGGGATAATCAGAAAGGGCAAAACCGCCGGAAAGGTGTGCCATGCAACGCTCACGATGAGCAGCGTTCCCGTCCCGATTTGTACGAGGAAAACGGCAATATATTTCCCGGAATCCGGGCCTTTACCTCTGAGCCAGAGCGTGAGAGCCTGTTTGGAATTAACGTAAAGAACTAATGCTGCAAAGACTGCCGCGGCACCAGGGCTGAATCGGCCGCCAGCAGACAGCCCCGTCAGATATGAGAGGACTGCTACTCCCCATGAACCGTATTCCTTAAGGATATAACGTTTCAAAAGCCCTTTCTTGCCGCCGTGAAGGCGCTTCTATTTAATTCAGGGCCCCCGGACTGATCAGAACCTGTCTCAAAATTGAAATAGCGTTACAGGTCAGTGTGTTATTCCGGCCCTGGCAGACTTCGGCGAATGGGGCCATTTCAGCGCTCAGGCCGGTATCCCGCAGAACTACTTCGCATTCAGAGAAGGCCTGACGTCTTTTTGGTAATTAAGTGCCGAGAAATAATTCGCTATGGCGGTCCTGTATTCTCCGATACTCTTCATCGCCTCTTTTGCGAGATTGAACCGCTGTTCGAGGCTGATCTTGCCACCCTGGTCTTTTACAGACCGCACGAAGTCAGGATACTGCAGAGGCGATGTCAGCACTGCGATACTGTGCCAGTTCTTCGCGGAAGCCATCGTCATGGCGGGACCGCCTATGTCGATATTGACCCTCGCGGTCTCGGCAGTGGTGTCCTGCTTCGCAATAACCGACGTGAAGGGATACAGGTTGCCTACAAAGGCATCGAAATAAACGCCAGGGTTTCCGCCGAGTTTCGCCAGGGTTTCATAGATGTATTTCTCGTGGGCGGGGTTTCCCCTCTCCGCGAGAAGGCCGGCGTGTATCTTCGGATGCAGGGTCTTCACAAGGCCTCCCTCCATTTCCGGAGCGCCGGTAAAGTCTTCCACGGATACGTAGTTCCCGGCCGCCTTGTCCCCCAGTATCTCCATGATCTTCTTGCCCGTGCCGCCGGTAGAATAAAAACGCACATCCGGATTAATCCCGGCAATTCCGTTTACAAGCTCCTCGAGACCCTGCTTGTCAAATACGCTCACCAGTATATGCTCCGGCCTGATCAGGTCTACAACCTGATAAATATTCTCTCTTATGCTCATCTCTCAGCCCCCGCTTTCATGTATTCTTGCTGCCCGTCACGTCCTGTCACAGGAGCGCGAAGATATTTTTTCCCATGTTTTTTCGTCTATCTCGTCCAGATATTCGGCCAGTGTATATCTTTTGCCGCAGTCCATGCAGCGCAGGGTGACCGTCCGTCAACCCATGAGCAGTTTCAGCTCGCCTTTGCAGTCCCTGCACATCAAGATGGATTTTCTCCGGAATCAGACATGAAAATTATTGTAGCCTATTTCGGTTATTTTTGTTAACTGCGAAGTTAAGGCGTCGACAGCCCGGATACACGCAGCCTGGCTCCCCCTGCCTGCCGGACAGACCTCCCGTCCCGTGGCTTCAGGTATACCGGTTAAGGTAAAATAATTAACGGCTTTTTTGCATTCTGCCTGATAGAGGGTCATTGGATACATGTTTTCAAACGGCATGCGAGTAGAAAAAATTGCAGTGGGACAGCTCGACGTAAACTGCTTCGTTGTCTCCGATGGGTCGCCGGAGGCAATGGTAATAGACCCCGGTGACGAGTCTGACTGCATTTCCTGGACGATTGACCAGCTGTCCCTGAGACCCCGATACATCCTCTTTACCCACGCACATTACGACCATGTCTGCGCCGGAGGTGATTTAAAGGCCAGGTATGGCGCATCAATAGTCATGCATGAGAGCGAAAGAGATACATACCTCGCGACGAAAGACCTGTGCATATCGTGGGGCTACGGTCCGGAAGACTTCCCTCCTCCGGACCTTCTGGTAAAAGACGGTGACTTAATCACGGTGGGGGGTATTATGTTTGAGGTATTGCATGCGCCCGGCGATACTCCGGGCGTGATCTGCCTTTACGGCGGCAAGACCCTTTTCTCAGGAGACACCCTGTTCAGGGGCGCCGTGGGCAGGACGGACCTGGCCGGGGGCGACATTGGACTGCTCGGCAACTCACTCAGGAGAATCCTCGGCTTTCCTCCTGATACCAGGGTAATGTGCGGACATGGCGAAGAGACCACCATCGGCTTTGAATTACAGCACAACCCGTTTCTGCGCGGTCGAATATGAAAGGTGCAATGTGTGAAGAGCCCGGTCCCCTGCCGCGTTTAATCGGGCAGGTGTTCCGGCATTGGGAAGCTGACCTGGGTCCCGTAAGAGCCCACTCGAAAAATTTCGCCCGTCTTATCGGGAAGGCAGATCCCTTTATTCAGGAGAGCACCGCAGAAGTCTGTCCTCACTGCCGGCAGGTCTGCTGTATAAACAAACATTCTTATCATACTCATTTTGATGTCCTTTATCTGCTTGCACTCGGGGAAAAGGTACCCTCCCACGCGGTGGGCATGTCCGATTCTGAGCCATGCCAGTTTCTCTCCGCCCAGGGCTGCCGGCTGGGGCGCTTTTTGAGACCTTACAGGTGCACCTGGTATTTCTGCACCCCCTTGCTGGAGCATATGCGTAATGCTCCCGTGCGAAGATACCGGGCCTTCATCACCTGTCTGGAACAGATCTCAAGGGAAAGAGAACTTCTCCTGACCTCTTTTGTCGAAATCGCAAAAGAACGCTCTCTCATTAAGGACGTCCCTCTGCACGAATTCTACTGAAAAACTATAATAGTTCACTCCCGGGGCGAAGAAGTTTAAAATAGATCTATTGTGAATAATCCAGGTAGCCAGCCATTCGGATTTTGTCATGATGCGGAATAACCGGCGGCTGGGGCCCTGCGGCTCTTTCTGGGGGATCACCGGCGTTCTGGTGATCCTGGGCAGTGCGGTCTACCGGCTCACTCCTCTTGCACTGGAAGTATTTTCATATGACCTCCTATGGTATCACTGGTTTTCTGTCTGCCTTTCCCTGCTTCTCATGGCCTATGCCGAAGGCTACCGGGGCTTCCAGCAGCGATTTTCGCCCCGTGTGGCGGCCAGGGCGAAATATCTGGCGGATCATCCGCGTCTACTCCACATCTTTCTTGCTCCCATTTTCTGCATGGGCTATTTTCACGCCACGAGGAAGAGGAAGATCACATCCTTTTCGGTCACCGCTGCCATAATAGTGTTGATCGTGCTGGTCCGTCTTATGCACCAGCCATGGAGAGGGATCGTTGACCTCGGCGTTGTGACGGGACTCATATGGGGTTTTGTATCGGTTCTCTTTTTCGGCATTAAGGCCTTTACCTCGGAAGACTTTGCCTTTTCACCCGAAGTCCCCGGGGGGGAAAAGGTGCCGTGATGAGGCGCGATCGTTTTGTCCTGGCATTCCTGCTCGTTGCTGTCCAGCTTTCCTGGTGCAGTATCTGCCTCGGTGTCCCCCGGGGTACATATTTTACCAGGGCAAATGACTATTACAGCAGGGGCCGCTACGATGATGCCATAAAATATTACGGCAGGGCACTGAAGATCAGTCCGGACAGCTACCGTCTATACAATAACCGGGGCAACGCCTATTACAAAAAGGGGCTGTATGACAAGGCCGTCAGCGATTACACCAGGGCCGTAAAGATCGACCCCCGAAGCGCCGAAGCTTATTACAACCGGGGCAACGCCTATTTTAGAAAAGGGCTCTACGACAAGGCCGTCAGCGATTACGACAAGGCCCTGACGATCAACCCGCGCGATGCCGAAGCTTATTACAACCGGGGACTTACCCATTCATCGTGTGGAAACTATAAACAAGCCGTTGCCGATTACACAGAGGCGGCGAAGCTGAAAACCGGCGACGCCGAAACCTACAACAGTCGCGGCAATGCATATTCCAGACAGGGACTGTATGACAAGGCCATCAAGGATTACACGAAGGCGGTGAAAATCAGACCCCGGTATGCCGAAGCCTATATTGCATGGGGCCTCCTCAGCCTTCAAAGACGGAATTTGGAAGAGGCGCTGACTCATTTTACCAGGGCGATAGAGATAGATCCGGGTGACGGCACGGCTTACGCAAACCGGGGAAACGTCTACTTTACAAAAGGCCTTTACGACAAGGCGATAAGCGATTACACCAGGGCACTGGAAATCGATCCCGGGGACTACAGGGCTTTCGGCAACCGGGGGAACGCCTGTCTCGCAGAAGGTCAATACGATAAGGCGATAGGAGATTATACCAGGGCAGTGAAAATCAATCCAAAGTACGATAGGGGATACAATAACCGCGGCAGTGCACATTTCGCTAAGGGTCAGTACGACGAGGCGGTGAAAGATTACACCGTTGCACTGGAGATCAATCCGCGCTATGCAGAGTCTTATATCAACCGGGGTAATGCACACGTCGCCGCGGGAGACTCTGGGGAGGCGATAGACGACTATACGCAGGCCGCAGAACTGGACCCTTCTAATGAGAGGGCGTTTATCGGCCGCGGCAACGCATATTACCAGGCAGGAGAATACGGGAATGCAATCCGTGATTACACGGAAGCCCTGCAATTCAATCAGGGAGACGCCGCTTTGCATTATAACAGGGGCAACCTCTATGCATTCACCGGTGATTACGACAATGCCATAAATGATTACGGCGAAGCAATAAGGCTCGATCCCGGGGATGCGTCTTCCTTCAACAATCGCGGAAACGTCTATGTGGACAAGGGAGAATATGAAAGGGCGATCAGGGATTATACAGAGGCAATAAGACTCGCCCCCCGGAATGCGCAGGCCTATTACAATCGGGCACATCTTTACTATCGCCGGGGGTCGTTCAGGAAAGCGGCGGCAGACTTGAGAAAGAGCGCGGAAATCAACCCGCACTATGAATACGCCCGCGTCTGTCTGATGCTGGCACTGAGGAAAGTGTCGAAGGAAGAGTATGAAAAAGAATTGGGGACCTTCAGGGATTATGTCAAAATGGAGAAGTCGGATGACTGGATCAGGACAATTTCAAGGTATTATCTGGGTCTTGTGAAGGAAGAGCAGGTACTTTCTGAAGCCAAAAAAGGGAAGGACCGGGAAAAGAATAATGAGCGACTGTGCGAAGCATACTATTACCTCGGAGAAGAAAAGCTCTGGAACAAAGACCAAAAAGGTGCACTCATTTTTTTCCAAAAAAGCATTGAAACCGGCTCAAGCGGTCTGAACGAGTACATCAGCGCGCAAGGCATGATCGCCCTGATGAAGGCGGGCAAGATATAAACTAGTGTGACTTTTGTTTTATTTGTGGGGGATGTCTTTCAGGGCTCCTCGCCGGTCTGAGTATCTGAATCGGCTGTAATTTTGAACTACTGTGACGAATCATGAATAATACGTGCGTATTCAGCGACTGGAATCCTGGAATGCCACTTCCCTGCGAGAACGCCGGCCCCGATCACCAGATAGAAGAGCAGAAGAAGGATCACCGGATAAAAGACCGGCCTGAGCGCCCTCCTCTTTCTTCCCGTCTTCACCGTTACTTCCATCGCTCCCTTCGTCCGGCAACGGCTCACGCAGGTCATACACCCGAAACACTCGGCGGAGCCGATCACATCCTGACTCTCAACGTCGATAAGGGACGGGCAGTTGCTGCTGCATGCACCGCAGTGTGTGCAGGCCTTCTCGTTCCTGCGCACTTTCACGGGGCTGACACGGCTGAGGAGACCGAGAAGAGCCCCGTAAGGACAGAGATATCTGCACCAGAAATTCTTGTAGAAGAGAGAAAGACCGCCGATGCCGAAGAGCACCCAGAAGGCGGTGGGCGACATGTTTGTAAAGAATTCCATGGTCTTGAGATCCGCGATCTTGTAATAGTCGGAGACAAAAAACAGGACCATCATGTTGGGAGCCATTGCAACGCCTATAAGCACCAGGAAAAGGGCCATCACAATGTACTTGACAGCCCGCAATGACGAGTCGGCATATGTTCCCATCCTGAAGTTGCGGCCGAAGATCTTCTCTCCCGACATCCAGAAGACCTGCGAAACGGTGCCTACCGGGCATATCCAGCCGCAGAAACCCTTTTTCATTAAAAGAGATACGCAGACTATGGCTGTAAACATGACAAGTGCTGCCGGATGGAACGGTTCGATGTTCCCGGTAAAAAGAAAGTATTTTAAAGACATCAGCCCGGCTATAGGCAGGAAGGCGTCGACAGACGGGGGTCTCTGCACCAACGTATGGCCTCCCGCCGCGAGGTCAGTAACAAAATTATAGAACTGATAACCTATAGAAACAGACAGCAGGAGAAAAAAAGCCTGCACGGCATATCTCAGGGTCCTGATATGTCTTCCGCCAGCAGTCATGAAATCTATGATAACTCTCCTGAAGGCGGCGAGTGTATGACATATATCATGTCAGAAACCGGGGTTCTTGCTATTTGAGCCCTCTTCTGTTACCTTCAAGTTAATCATTATTGGCGGAAGGAAATCCAACCACGCAAGCGACATTATTGACATGAGAGAGTTGTTAAATACCGGCAAATGGACCGAAGCAAAACTGGACAGTTTCATACGCGAAGCTTCCCGGCTCGGGCAACCCGGGGAGCGGATTGAGCTTATCTCGCGACATTTTCTTGGCACGGCTTATCAGGAGTCAACCCTGAAGGGGAATCCGGACACTGAGGAGGTTCTCGTAATAAACCTTGAAGGAATCGACTGCTTTACTTTCCTCGACTACGTAGAAGCTATGAGAATTTCGGTCTCCTTCCGCGATTTCAGAAACAATGTAGTAAAGGTCAGATACCAAAATGGCAGGATATCTTTCCAGGAACGCAACCATTTTTTCACCGACTGGAGAGAATACGGTGCGGACCGTGTCGATGACGTCACAGGGCCTGTCGGTGGAGGCAAGTCGAGAAAGGTTGTAAAGATGTTGAACCTGAGGGAAGACGGCTCTCATTTCCTCCAGGGGATCGATGCCAAAAGAAGGGAAATAAGCTTTATCCCTTCGGATGACCTCAACGACCGCGTCATCGGCAGGCTCGAGACCGGAGACTACGCAGGGATCTACTCGCCGCTTGACGGTCTCGACGTATCGCATGCGGGGATCGTCGTAAAAAAAGGCGGCTCGGTTTATCTGCGTCATGCTTCCTCAGCGGAACGGACCAGAAAGGTAGTTAATGAGGACTTCATGAGGTATATTGCTTCCAGACCGGGGCTCGTAGTGTTGAGACCAAAAAGCGTAATGGAAGGCCGATAGAATTTGACCTTGCGGCTGCATAAAAAACCTCCGGCAAGACCGCCGGGCCATTTATGGGCTTTTTATGGATATGTGCCCTCTCCTTCACGGCCGGGCAGGGTTAAGCCGCCTCGGCTTTCAGGTTCTCTATCTCTTCACGAAGCCACCAGAGCATCCACAGGCCGGGGATAGCCGTCAGGGCTGTGACGAAAAAAATG
>JARRRI010000043.1:0-14352 GCA_037380845.1 Candidatus Sulfobium sp.
TTCCTGAAGGCCTCGTCTTCCCTGTTTACTACCACCTGGGTAATAACCGTCACTACATCGACCAAAGGGGCTATCTTCCTAAGGTGGTTGTAGAGCGTCTGCTGGATCATGAAGCCTATTCCACCCTCGGAATCGGCGTCGCAGATATAGAGGGGCATGGGAGGAACGGTGTTCCTCGCCGCCTCGTTTCTTATCATGATGTTTCCGACAATGGGGCCGTTGCCGTGAGTGATGACGATTCTGCGCCCCTCGCCGATCATGCGGGATATCTCCCGTACACATTCGCCGGTATGGGCGAACTGTTCTTCTATCGTCCCGCTTTCGCCCCTCCTTATCAGGGCATTCCCGCCGAGCGAAACGATGCACAGAGGAGAAAGTCCGCTCACCTCTTCAGCGCCTTCCCCGGCGCTCCCTGATCAAGGCTGTCCACAAATCCTTCTATGCACGCCCGGAACTCGTTCCCCTCAACCTCTTCTATGCCGTAGCTCACCCGCACCACTTTCCTGCTGATATGTAGCAGGCTCCCCAGGTCCACCGGCGTGGCGACCAGGACGACGTCGCAGGGGACGCTCTCTATGGTCTTCCTCAGTTCCTCAATCTGCTCCGGTGCGTACCCTGTGGCCGGCAGCAGGTCCCCTATATGGGCATAACGCCGGAAAGTCTCTTTTATCGAACCCACCGCGTAAGGACGCGGATCGACAACTTCGGCAGCATGGAACTGCCTCGCGGCGAGCAGGCCCGCCCCGTATGACATACCGCCGTGGGTCAAGGTCGGTCCGTCTTCCACCACCAGGACCTTCCTACCCTTTATTCCCTCCGGATCATCGGTCGAAATGCGGGAGGCAGTGCGTACGATGACAGCTTGGGCATTGACCGATCTGACATTCTGTTCGACGATCGCCACACTCTCCCTGTCAGCCGTGTCGACTTTGTTGATAATAGCGACGTCGGCCCTCCTCATGTTCGCCTCTCCGGGATGATAGAGCATTTCGTGGCCGGCCCTGTGAGGGTCCAGCACGACGGTCTCAAGGTCGGGCCTGACAAACGGCAGGTCGTTATTACCTCCGTCCCAGACAATGATCTCCGCCTCTTTCTCGACGCTCTTAACTATCTCCTGATAATCGACCCCCGCATAAACAACCGCTCCTTCGGCTATGAGGGGCTCGTATTCCTCCCTCTCCTCTATAGTGCAGTTCTGACTGTCCAGATCCCCGGGCTTTTCAAACCTCTGAACCCTCTCCCTGGCGAGATCACAATAAGGCATAGGGTGGCGGATGGCGGCGGGTTTCAGGCCCTTCTCCCTCAGTATCCTCAGCACGTACCGGGTTACTTCACTCTTGCCGCAGCCAGTCCTCACCGCGCAGACGGAGATCACGGGCAGGGCCGATTCGATCATTGTCTTCTCGGCACCCAGGAGGACAAAGTCCGCTCCCAGAGAGATGCAGAGAGACGCCTTGTGCATGACATACTCATGCGATACATCGCTGTACGCGAAGACGACCTGGTCGATTCCATACTCCGGGATAAGTGCCCCGAGGGTATCCTCGGGATAAATGGGGATGCCCTCCGGATAAAGATGTCCTGCCAGTTCCCGGGGATAGGTCCTTGTCTCTATGTACGGTATCTGGGCCGCCGTAAAGGCTTTTACATCGTAGGCGTCACTGTCTCTGTAACAGACATTGAAGTTATGGAAATCCCTGCCGGCCGCCCCCATTATAATCAGCCGCTGTCTCTTCATCCGGGGCCCCCGCCCGTGCCGGAAACCGCCTCTTCCAGTATATCCAGTCCTTTTGATATCTCGTCCTTCGTGACCGGCAGAGGCGGAGCGAGTCTGATAATGTTCTTGTCCACCCCACATTCCAGCAGCACCAGTCCCCGGTCAAGACAGTATTTCAGGATTTTTTTGAGCCCTTCGGTATCGGGTCCTCCTTCCATGTCCACGAATTCTATGCCGATCATCAGGCCCAAGCCCCTGACGTCGCCGATGCGGCCGTTCCTGTCCTTCATTTCGCGAAGCCGGCCGAGCGCGGACTCCCCCACAGAGGCGGCATGGTCCAGAAGTCCCTCCCGTTCAATAACTTCTATCGTCGCCAGCGCGCTCGCGCAGGACACGGGATTGCCGCCGAAAGTAGTGCCGTGCGCCCCCGGCGCCCACTTCTCCATAATCTCCTTTTTTGACGCTATGGCGCTGAGGGGGAGACCGGAGGCAATCCCCTTTGCGAGAGTCATGATGTCAGGCACGACGCCGAAGTGCTCGGATGCAAACCATCTGGCCGTCCTCCCCATGCCCGCCTGAACCTCGTCGAAGACCAGGAGGATGTCGCGCCTGTTGCAGATCTCCCTCAGACTGGCAAGAAACCCCTGCGGCGGAACCACGTAGCCCCCCTCACCCAGCACGGGCTCTATGATCATGCATGCGACCTCCTCCGGAGGGACAAGGTGTTTGAAGAGCCTCTCGAGGTGTTCGATGCAGTCCATGCCGCAGCTGCCCGCCCTCTGACCGAAGAAACACCGAAAGCAATAGGGATAAGGTGAATGATAGATGGATGCGACGAAGGGCTGATAGCGTTTCCGGTATCTAATATTTGACGTGGTAAGACTCATCGCGCCGAAGGTCCGCCCGTGAAATCCCCCGGTAAATGCGACCACGCCCTGCTTTCCGGTGTAGAACCGGGCAAGCTTGATCGCCCCTTCCACCGCTTCAGCGCCCGAGTTCCCGTAGAAAAACATGTTCAGCCCGGGGGGCGTCACTTTTCCGAGTTTTTCCGACAAAGCCACAAGGGGCTCGTAGTGGAAAATACATCCGGAATGAATGAGTGCCCCGGCCTGCTTCTTTATGGCTTCCATAACCAGGGGATGGTTGTGGCCGACATTCGTGGTGGCAAGCCCGGAGGTAAAATCCATGAACCTCCTGCCGTTTATGTCTTCCACGTAAATCCCGGATGCCTTCTTCACCACGATATCGGTGTGGATTATAAGGGCACTGGTCAGGACCTCTTTCGCCCGTGAAACAATATCACTCATGACATCAGATCCCTTTTCGTTTGCGGACTGAGGTGCCAGGTCCGAGGCAAGAAACGGCCGAACTCAAACCTCCTTCGTCGTGTGAGGCCTCATCCAACCACGAAAAGCAGGCAGCCGAAGAAAGATTTCCGACGCGCTCCGCTTGCGGGAATAACAGATGAAGACCTGGTATCATGGTCTTTGTAATTCCGGCTCGTCCGGAATCTTTCTTCACCTCTAAGTCCTGCCGAATTGTTACCTCAGCACACCGCACGTTCGCCTTCTCCTGAGTGCATCATCTTCTACCTGTCTATCTGAGCCTTCTGCAGTCTTCCGCTGAAGTCCCGGTAAATGATCTTCCACTTGGTAAACATGTCCAGGACTCCCCCTTTTCCGCCCGCCTCCCTGTACCCGAAGCCGCTACTCTTCGTGCCCCCAAAGGGGAGCTGAACCTCGGAGCCGATTGTAGAGGCGTTTATATAGACCATGCCGGTATCGAGCTCCCTTTCGGCAAAGGCCGACTTATTGACATTACTGGTATAAATCGCCGATACCAGACCGTACCTGCTGTCGTTCACTATGTTTATGGCGTCTTCGAGTCCCTCCGCCTTTATTACGGACACCACGGGGCCGAATATCTCTTCCCTGGCTATCCTCATCTGCGGCCCGACGTCGGCGAAGACCGTGGGTTCGATGAAGTATCCCCTGGCGCAGTCCCCCTCCCGGCAGGCCTTTCCGCCGGTCGTGAGCCTGGCCCCCTCGCCCCGGCCTACTTCTATGTATTTGAGCACCTTCTCCATCTGGGCCTCGTTTATCAACGGTCCGACATCGGTCCTCTCATCCAGACCGTTCCCTAGCCTGAGTTTCTCAGCCTCAGCGGTCAGCATGTCCACAAACCTGTCATAGACAGACCGGTGGACGACCATGCGGCTCGACGCTGTACAGCGCTGGCCGGTCGTGCCGAAGCCGCCCCAGACGGCCCCCCCGACGGCGAGTTCCAGGTCGGCGTCATCCATGATGATGATGGCGTTCTTGCCCCCCGTCTCACAAGACACCTTCACCCCCCGCGAGGCGCAGATCCCCGCGATCTTCTCTCCCACTGCGGTTGATCCCGTAAAGGACAGCCCGTCCAGGTCAGGATGAGACGCAAGACATTCTCCGGTCGCTTCCCCGCTTCCGTTCACAAGGTTCAGGACTCCTCCGGGAAGCCCCGACTCGTTGAAAATTTCGACGAGCTTCGACGCGCATACCGGGGTGAAGCTGCTGGGCTTGAAAACCACCGTATTACCGGAGACAAGGGCCGGCATTATCTTCCATCCGGGTATGGCCAGGGGGAAATTCCAGGGAGTTATAAGAGCGCATACCCCGATGGGGACCCGCAGGGACTTGCAGTCTTTGTCGGGCAGTTCAGAGGGTATCGTCTCGCCCGACAGCCGTCTCCCTTCGCCCGCCATGTACTGGCCCATGTCGATCGCCTCCTGCACGTCCCCCAGGGCCTCCTTCAAGACCTTACCCATCTCCCTCGTCATAAGCTCGCCCAACTCCTGTTTTCTTCCGGCGAGCTTCTCCGCAGCCCGGAGCACGATCTCTCCCCGTTTCGGGGCGGGCGTGAGCCGCCATCCCCTGTAAGCCTTCCTGGCGGCCTGAACCGCCCTGTCCACGTCTTCTTTATCGGATTTACTGACGACGCCGACGACCTCGGAGGTGTCGGCGGGATTGATGCTCCGGAAGGTTTCTCCGCTCAGAGAGTCCTGCCATTTCCCGGCGATGAAGTTTCCCACAGTCTCAGGCATAAGTACCTCCCTTTACGGCGGCCCGAAATGGAAAACGAAAAATCCTCCCGGATAATGCGCTCTCCAGTTCCAATTTTCCCGCACCCGTGGTGGGTTGTCAAGAAACTGCCGCGGAAGCGGCGGAACCGGAATCTTGTTGACAATTCCGGGGCCGTTTCCATATAGTAAAAATGTAAGTGAGCGCTAACATACGTAGACCCCGGGTCCCTCCCTTGACTAAGACGCAGCGGCTTCACATAATAAGAATTCACAGCAGAGGGGATGAGAGGGGAGCAGTGAAGCGGACGATAAGGAGAAATCAGATGTCGAACAGCAGTAGTTTCGGATTCGGGAAAATGTTAAACAGGGTCGCCGTTATTCTCATTCTTTTCGCCGCAACATCTCTTACGGCCTGTACTAAGAAAAAATCGGATCCGCCGCCCAGACCACCGGCGCCCGTCAACGTTGCCAAGGTGGTCCGGAAGACTGTGCCGGTACAGGTAGAGGCGATAGGGAATGTCGAGGCATATTCGACCATACAGGTCAAATCGCAGATAGGCGGCCAGCTGATGAAGGTGCATTTCAGGGAGGGCCAGGATGTAAAAAAAGGCGACCTCCTGTTCACCATCGACCCCCGCCCCTATGAGGCCCAGGTAAAGCAGGCGCAAGCCGCCCTTGCGAAGGACGCCGCACAGATGGAGTATGCACATGAGGAAGCGCGCCGGTATGAGGAACTGGTCAGGAAAGGGTATGCCGCCAGAGACCGGTACGATCAGATCCGGGCCAACGCCTCGGCCCTCGATGCGACAGTGAAGGCCGACAAGGCCCTGCTCGATAATGCAAAGCTCCAGTTGACATACTGCTATATCCATTCTCCGATCACGGGCAGGACAGGGACCCTTCTTTCAAATGAGGGCAACCTCATCAAGGCAAATGCGGATACCCCGATGGTAACTATCCAGCAGGTGCGGCCCATATACGTAAATTTCTCCGTGCCCGAGCAGTATCTCGCTGTGATCAAGAAGTTTATGACCCGAGGTAAACTGAAGGTCCGGGCCATACCAGACCGCAAAGGCGGTGGGGCCGAAAATGGAGAGCTGACCTTCGTGGACAATTCCGTAGACGCTTCGACCGGAACGATCAGGCTTAAGGGAACTTTCGGCAACAGGGACAAAAGGCTCTGGCCGGGACAGTTCGTCAACGTAAAACTTACGCTAACACAGCAGCCGGATGCCTTAATCGTTCCGTCGAGCGCCGTCCAGACAGGACAGGACGGAGATTATGTCTTTGTCGTAAAGGAAAACCACACGGTGGGCCAGAACCCGGTGACGGTGGAAAGGACCTTCGACGATGAGTCGGTCATAGAAAAGGGCCTTGCCCCCGGGGAAACGGTCGTAACCGACGGTCAGCTGCGGCTGGGACCGGGAGCCAAAGTGGTGATAAAGAACGCTTCCGAAGGCATTAAAGAGTGAACATATCGGAAATCTTCATACGCAGGCCGGTCATGACCACGCTGGTCATGCTGGCTATCCTCGTCTTCGGTATAGCAGGCTACAGGATGCTGCCGGTGAGCGATCTTCCCAATGTCGATTTCCCGACAGTACTTGTGAACGCATCCCTCCCCGGGGCAAGTCCCGAAACGATGGCGGCCGCCGTGGCCACCCCCCTGGAGAGGCAGTTTTCCACGATAGCCGGACTCGATTCGATGACATCGACCAACGGACTGGGCAGCACCCAGATCACTCTTCAGTTCAACCTCGAGCGCAATATCGATGCTGCGGCCCAGGACGTACAGGCGATGATATCCAAGGCGGCCAGTCAGCTGCCCCAGGACATGCCCAACCCTCCCTCTTACCGGAAGGTCAACCCCGCAGACCAGCCGGTCCTGTATCTGGCGTTCAGTTCTCCTACGCTCCCGCTTTCCAAGGTCGACGAATACGCCGAAAACTCTATTGCCCAGAGGATATCCATGATAAACGGTGTGGCGCAGGTCCAGGTATACGGCTCACAGAAGTACGCCGTCAGGGCGCAGATCGACCCCAGGGCGCTTGCCTCTCGGGGACTTGGCATCGACGAAGTGATAGAAGCGCTCCAAAAAAACAATGTAAATCTGCCCACAGGGGTTCTGGACGGCGCGGACAGGGCATTTACCATTCAGGCAAACGGCCAGCTCATGGACGCCGCCGCATTCCGGCCTCTCATAGTCGCTTACAAAAACGGCAATCCGGTAAGACTAAACCAGCTGGGACATGTCATCGACAGCGTAGAAAACAACAAGGTCGCAAGCTGGTACAAAAACACGCGGGCCGTGGTGCTCGCAATCCAGCGTCAGCCGGGGACGAACACGGTGGAAGTGGTGGATTCGATCAAGAGCCTTCTGCCTACTTTCAAGGCACAGATGCCGGCTTCTGTGGACCTGAACATCCTCTACGACCGTTCGGCATCGATCCGCGAATCTGTCTCGGACGTAAAGTTTACTCTTATGCTGGCCATATTCCTCGTGGTCATGGTGATATTTCTCTTCCTCCGCAATCTCTCGGCAACGCTCATCCCCAGCATGGCCCTGCCGATGTCCATAGTATTCACCTTTGCGGTAATGTATCTCCTGGGTTACAGTGTGGACAACCTTTCTCTCATGGCCCTGATCCTGGCGGTGGGGTTCGTGGTGGACGACGCCATAGTCATGCTCGAAAATATCGTTCGCCACATGGAACACGGAGAACCTGTGCTTCAGGCGGCCCTTAACGGCTCCAGGGAAGTCGCTTTCACCATACTCTCGATGACCCTGTCCCTGGTTGCGGTTTTCATCCCGGTGCTCTTCATGGGGGGGATTCTGGGCAGACTTCTCCATGAATTCGCTGTCACTATCGGGGTGGCGATCCTCGTATCCGGCTTTGTTTCCCTGAGCCTCACACCCATGCTCTGCAGCCGCTTCCTGCGGCCGCCGCAGACCGTAAAGCACGGCAGCATCTACGCGGTCTCCGAAAAGGTCTTCAACGGAATGCTGGCGGCCTACGAAAAGAGTCTTCAATTCGTGCTCAGACACCGTATCGCCACCCTTTCGGTGACGTTCGCCATCCTTATCGCCACCATCTATTTGTTTACTGTCATGCCCATGGGCTTTCTCCCCAGCGAAGACACGGGCCAGATATTCGCCTTCACCGAGGCCAAGCAGGGCATTTCTTTCGACTCCATGAAAGAGCATCAGCTCGAAATTGCATCGATCGTCGCCGAAGACCCCAACGTCGCCTCATTCATGTCGGCAATAGGTTCGAGCCACATGAGCGCCTCGAGCAATACCGGAAGGATGTTCATACGTCTTAAGCCCCGCTCCGAAAGACGTCTGAGCGCAGACGAAATCATCCAGGAGTTGAGAAAGAAAGTCTCGAAGGTCGTAGGCATCCAGATGTTCATGCAGAACCTCCCGCCTATCAGGATCGGCGGCCGGCTGACAAAGAGCCAGTACCAGTTCACCCTGCAGGGACCGGATACCGGGGAGCTTTACAAGAGCGCCACACTGCTGGAGACCAGATTGAAGACCGTGACCGGACTGCAGGACGTGACGAGCGACCTCCAGATATCAAGCCCGCAGGTCAATGTCGAGATCGACCGCGACAAGGCATCGGCCCTGGGGGTTACGGCGCAGCAGATAGAAGACGCGCTCGGCGCGGCATACGGGTCGAAGCAGGTGTCGACGATACTCGCTCCGAATGACGAATACCAGGTGATCGTAGAACTCGAACCGCAATACCAGAAAGACCCGGCGTCGCTCCCCCTGCTTTACGTGAGATCTTCCTCCGGCAGCCTCGTGCCGCTGAACGCCGTGGCGAGATTAACACAGAGCACGGGCCCCCTTTCGGTTAACCACCAGGGCCAGCTCCCTGCGGTGACGGTCTCTTTCAACCTGAAACCGGGCGTTTCCCTTGGCGGGGCGGTCGCAGAGGTGGGTAAGGTAGCGCGTTCCACGCTGCCGCCTTCGATAAGCACCAGCTTCCAGGGGACGGCGCAGGCATTCCAGTCATCTACGAGCGGCCTGTTCCTGCTGCTCGTCATGGCGCTCCTGGTCATCTATATAGTTCTGGGGATTCTCTATGAGAGTTTCATCCACCCTCTGACCATTCTCTCCGGGCTTCCCGCAGCGGGCTTCGGAGCCCTCTTGACACTCCTGATATTCCATCAGGACTTGAATATCTACGCCTTCGTCGGGATTATCATGCTCGTGGGCCTCGTTAAGAAGAACGCCATCATGATGATCGACTTCGCCCTAAACGCCCAGAGAAAAGAGGGCAGGAGCGTGATGGACGCGATTTACGAGGGGTGCGTCGTCAGGTTTCGTCCGATCATGATGACAACTATGGCGGCGCTGCTGGGCACCCTGCCAATCGCGATAGGTTTCGGCGCAGGCGCCGAGTCCAGGCGGCCGCTCGGTCTGGCGGTGGTAGGAGGACTCCTGTTTTCGCAGCTCCTTACACTTTATATCACGCCGGTCGTCTATTACTACATGGAGACATTCCAGGAAAAAACCGGTGCACGTCTTGGGGCGCGCCGACAGAAGAAGGCCGCAGGCGCGGAGGCTTGAGATTGTGACGCAATGCGGCCCTATGGATTGCTTTTTACATTTTATTTTTCATACCAGCTTCGGAAGTGAGGAGGATTACTTATGAAAAAAGCATTTATCCTTGCATTACTGGTATTGTTTGCGGTGCCGGCGATCGGCGTGGCGCAGGAAGATATCATAAAGAAAGGAGAGCAGCTCAACCTTCAGAGGTGCGTTGAAATAGCACTCAGGAAACAGCCCAGCATAGTCGCTGCCAGGAACACGGTCGATGTAAACCGCAGCAGGGTCGGGCAGGCCCAGTCGAACTATTATCCTCAAATCTCGGCGGACGCCTCATACAAAAGGGTCAAGCCTCTCACAGGGGCGCAGCGTGCATTGACTACGGGGGTTGACGGCACATCCCCGAGCAGTGCGACCGCCGCCTTCGACGATTACACAGGCAGCCTGTCTGTCAACCAGCTGATCTTCGATTTCTGGAAGACCAAAAACCAGGTGGACATCCAGAAGCTGAACGTCGGCGCCTCCCGGTCCGACCTCGAAAATACTGCTGAGTCAGTGGTATTCGACGTAAAGCAGACATATTACGGAGTGTTGCAGGCGAAGAGAAACAGGGACGTCGCCGAAGAGACCGTAAGGCAGTTCCAGCAGCACCTCGAACAGGCCAAAGGGTTTTACCAGGTGGGCACGGCCGCCAAGTACGACGTGACGAAGGCGGAAGTAGATCTCAGCAACTCCAAACTGAACCTGATAAAGGCCGATAATGCACTGAAGATCGCGAGGGTAAACCTCAATAACGCCATGGGGGTGCCGGATGCTCCGGAGTACGGCATCGAGGACAATCTCTCCTACAGTAAATATCAGATAAGCTTCGATGAGGCGCTCGAAAGGGCCTATCAGAACAGGCCCGACCTGCAGTCGCTCATTTTCCAGAGGAAAGCCACCGAGCAGTCGATTGACCTTGCGAAAAAGGACTATTATCCGGTATTGACCGGAAGCGCTTCATACACCCGGCAGGGCCAGGACTTTCCTCTCCAGAAGGGATGGAACGCGGGTGTTAATCTGACCTTTCCGATTTTCAGCGGCTTCCTCACCAAAAACCAGGTGGCTGAACAAAAGGCGAACCTCGAAGTGGTCCGCGCCAACGAAGAGTCTCTGAAGCAGAACATCCTGCTCGACGTCCAGCAGGGATATCTTAACCTGGCCCAGGCCGCAGAGAGCATAACCACCGCGGAATTGACTGTAAAGCAGGCTACGGAGAACCTGGAGATCGCCAACGGCAGATACGCGGCAGGCGTAGGGAACCCCATTGAGGTAACCGATGCCGAAGTATCCCTGACAAATGCTAAAACGTCCTATATACAGGCCCTCTACGATTACAAGGTGGCCGTTGCCACCATTGAAAAGGCGATGGGTGTCCGGTATCAATGACGTTGCAGAGCAAAAGAAGCCTCCACGTAATCCTTTTCTTCTTCGTTCTCTGCGCGGCGGGGACCCTCCTTTTCATTTATCTTGCCAGGAATAAGGTCTCTCCTGCCGTCCGCGTGACCGGAATAATAGACGGTGTCGAAGTAAATCTTTCCCCAAAGGTAGCAGGCAGGATCTCATGGACGGCCTGTGACGAAGGTGATGATGTCAAAAAAGGACAGACCGTCATCCGCCTCGACAGCGAGGATTTTACGGCTTCTGTCAGACAGGCGGAAGCAGGGGTAAGAAAGGCGGCCGCCGACGTGAAGACGGCTGATGCTTCCGTAAGAAGCGCGGAAGCAAACATGAAGAGCGCCGCCGCCGATGCTGAGAGCGCCCGGGCAGATATCGAAAGGGCGGCGGCCCAGATGGACGAATCCCGGAAAGAGATGGAACGGGCGAAGAAGCTCTGTGCGAAGGAATATATATCCAGGGAATCTCTGGACCAGGCCGTGGCCGCCTACGACGTAAATGCGGCATCCCATAAGGCCGCCCAGGAGCAGTTGAAGGCCGCACTCCAGAGGAAAAACGCCTCAGACGCCGGGCTGAAAGCATCCGAGAGCCGTCTGGATTCATCGAAAGCCGCTCTCCGGGAGGCCGCGGCCAACCTCGACTATTACAGGGCAAAACTCGGCGACACCGTGATAAAGTCGCCGGTCTCCGGCACGGTCATATTCAAGTCCATGGAGACCGGAGAGACGGTGTCTCCCGGTGTCACGATCATGACCGTCGTAGACCTGGACAGCCTCTATGCGCGGGTTGACATAGACGAAACAAGGATAAGCGGCATCGTCCTCAACAGTCCCGCCTTTGTGAGAGTCGACGGAATGTCTGGAAAGGTCTTCAGGGGAAGGGTCATTGAAATCGGCCGCTATGCCGAATTCGCGACACAGAGGGACGTGGTGCGCGGAAGGGAGGACATCAAGACCTTCAGGGTAAAGGTGAAGATCGACGACACGGAGGGGCTTCTGAAACCCGGGATGACCGTAGAGGTGGAGATACCGGAGAAGACTTGAGGCTCATGCAGAGAGAAAAGGCGATAAGCGTCAACGGGATAACGAAGAGGTTCGGGGAAATCACGGCGGTAGATGATGTAAGCTTCGATGTCGATGAAGGTGAGTTCTTCGGGTTCCTGGGTCCCAACGGCGCCGGAAAAACGACCCTGATCAGGATGCTTACCACGCTCCGCAGACCAACTGACGGCAAGGCATCCGTGGCCTCTTTTGACGTGGCTAGATACCCGGCGGAGGTGAGGCAGCGTATAGGAGTCGTTCCCCAGGCCATGACGAGCGACCTTGATCTTACAGGATATGAGAACATGGACCTCTATGGGAGGTTCTACGGCATACGCGGAAAGGAGAGGAGGGAAAGAATACGGTACCTGCTCGACAAGGTCGGGCTTGCGTCGAGGGCTAAAGACCTTGTAGCAACTTACTCCGGCGGCATGAGGCGGAGACTCGAGATCGCGCGGGTCCTTGTCCACAGGCCCAAACTGCTTTTCCTCGACGAGCCGACAATAGGCCTGGATCCGCAATCAAGACGCGTGGTATGGGACTTTCTCGAAAAACTCATAGAAGGCGATTCGATGACAATCTTCCTCACCACCCATTACATGGAAGAGGCGGAGGCGCTCTGCGACAGGGTGGCCATCATCGATAATGGAAGAATCATAGTCCTGGGAAGTCCGGCTGAGCTGAAGGCGGAGATACCCGGTAGCGATATTATCTCGATCGCGCTGGAGTCTCTTCCAGAGGAAGTGGTGACGGCAACAGAAAGGCTCCCCTTTGTGCACAAGGTGAAACCGGAGGACAATTCCGTCAGGGTTTACGTCGATAGTGGGGCAAAGAATCTGCCGGGGCTGATTGACGAGGTGAGAAAAGCCGGTGGCACAATTCAGTCGGCGACGATCCATGAGCAGTCGCTCGAAGACGTCTTTATCCATTACACCGGGAAGTCCATCAGGGAAGAAGAGGCTAAAAAAGTCAGTTTCCTGGTCGGAGCGGGCATTCCGCAGAAACTGGGAAGATGACGACTAAAGTAGAACTGAAATGCAGAAGGCGGAAGTAAGAAGCTAAGGGTAAGGTATGCTATCAACAGTTCTCAGTAGTATTCACCGATACTCGTTTCTTATACGTAATGCCTGAGGTTATAACCGGGCATCCAGGTCTCTTGAAAGTGGATTCCCGCCTAATGACCCCGGGAATGACGGCCTGGGAGCGCATTTCAGAGCCGATTATTACTTGACCGTTGCTGATGTGGAAAATGAAATTCGGGTCATGAAGAAAATTATATGATAAGACTTCTGGCCGTCATAGAGAGAGACCTGAAGAAATTCAGGCGGAACCCGGTGGTGCTCGCTATGAGCATACTGATGCCGATTATATATCTGGTTATCCTCGGGAATTCCTTCCAGGGGAAGCTGACCGGCCTGCCAGTGGCTGTCGTCAGCCAGGATTCAGGGCCGTTTGCGAAGCGTCTGGTGGAAAACCTGCGGGCCATTGAGGCGGGACCGGCAACCTTCACCCTGCTTAAAATGACAGACAGTAAGGCGGCCGTTGAGGGAGTCAGGAAAGGGAGGTACAAGGCGGCACTCATCATCCCGCCTGAGTTCAGCAGGAGGATGACACTGGAGGGACGGCCGGAGGTCGGACTGTTTCTCGACAATACCGACGGCATCTCGGCCGGGACCATACGCAATCTCGTAAGCGCCGCAATGACCTCCCTCCATTCTCCTTACGTTCCGATAAGGGATAAGGCCGACGTTGCCCATCTGAGAGACGTCGACCTCTATCCCAAGGTGGACTACTACCAGTCGCTTGTGCCGGGGGTGGTGATAATGGCGATCTTCCTCGGAACCCTTACGACCGGGGCCTTCAATCTCGTCATGGACCGTTTTCTGGGAATAGATGAAAGCTATCTGCTTACGCCCCTTTCGAAATCTCATATCGTGGCAGGCCTTATCATCAGCGGCCTTTCGATCACCACGGTAATAGCATCTGCTATCTTCACAGTAAGTCTTCTCATCACCGGAATATCGCTCGGACAGGCCGTTCAGCAGTGCGCCTCGATTTTTCTCGTTATCGTACTCACGACACTATGCCTCCTCAGCCTGATGTTCGTGATCCTGGGGAGAATCGGCCACCCGCGTATCGTCGGTATCCTGAGCGGCTTTCTCAATGTCATCCTCTTTTTCCCGAGCGGAGCGGTTTACCCCGTGGCCAGTTTCCCCAGCTGGCTCAAGACCTTTGCGAAGGTAAACCCCGAAGCATACGCAGTAGAGGCACTGAAAAGCATTCTCTTCAAGAACGCTCCGATCGTTAATATTTCGGGCGATCTGGCCTTCCTTGCGGTCTTCACCACCGTCATGATGTTCACCGCGATCATTTCCTTCAGGAGAACACTGTAATTGAGCTGCCGGTCTGTCATTCTTTTTCCACAAAAAGATCTCTGGACATGTCTTTGTGGTCTCTATTATTAATTTTCTTTAATTCATAATTTCTTCAAATTTCTGTTCTAAGATAACAATCAAGGGTAACCAAAACCCTTTGTTCAAAC
>JARRRI010000044.1:0-23459 GCA_037380845.1 Candidatus Sulfobium sp.
GTTCCCGGGATAAAAGAGGGAGATGAAGTTGAGGCCTTCTTTGTATCCGTGCAGGACGGCATCAGGAGGCTAACTACCCTGGTCAACGGATACTCGGCAGTCACACTGAAGGGCATTAGCGACGCCTTTGAGGCCAGTGTGCCGGTCAACGGCGAGGTCAAGCGTGAGGTAAAAGGGGGCTTCGAGGTGTCGGTCGGAGGCGTAAGGTGCTTCTGCCCTTTTTCACAGATTGATTTAAAGGGCGGCCGTGAAGGCGGTGTTTACCTGGGGCGGACTTTCCCTTTCAATATATTGGAACACGAAGAAAACGGCAAAAACATTGTAATTTCAAGGCGGGCCTGGCTGGAAAAGGAAAGGCAGGCCAGGATCGAGAAGCTCAGGGAGACCCTGACCGAAGGCCAGGAAATTACGGTCTCGGTCAGCTCGATACAGAATTTCGGGGCCTTTGTCGATCTCGGGGGCATTGACGGTCTTATCCCCGCCAGCGAGATCTCTTGGGACAGGGGCGAGAGGCCGGGAGATGTTCTCACCATCGGGCAGAAGGTGACGGCGAAAATAATCTCGCTTGACTGGGAGAAGAACCGGCTGACCCTGAGCCTCAAGGCCATGCAGCAGGACCCCTGGGCGGATGTTTCTGATAAGTATGTTCCCGACAGCAGGATAAACGGGACGATTGTCCGGCTGGCCCCCTTTGGTGCCTTTGTGAGGCTGGCCCCAGGGGTCGAGGGGCTGGTCCATATTTCCAACCTCGGCGCCGGGCGACGCATCAACCATCCCAGGGAAGTTGTGGAAACCGGTCAGGCCGTGGAAGTCTATGTGCTGTCCGTAGATGCCCGGAACAGGAAGATATCCCTCTCACTCCAGCCGAAACCCAAGCCCGAAAAAGTTGTCCTTCCGGAAGAAGGCGAACTCGTTGAAGGCGTCGTGGAAAAAGTGATGCCCTTCGGGATCTTCATCAAGACCAGCAACGGAGTGAAAGGACTGATAGCCAATCCCGATTCCGGTACCCGCCCCGGGGCAGACCACAAAAGCATGTTCCCCGCCGGTTCCCCGGTCCGGGCGATCGTGACCGAGGTGGATACTGCAAACAACAGGATACGCGCAAGCCTCAAGGCAGTTTCGGAAAAGGAGGCCCGGCGCGAATACGACCAGTACGTCGATTCGGTTAAAGAGGCTGCCGGATCCAGCGGCGGACTGGGCAGTCTGGGTGATTTACTGAAGGCCAAGATGGAGGAAAAGAGGCTGCAGGGGTAATTTAATTTAAGGCAGAAGTAAGAATGCAGAAGGCAGAAGTATTAAAAGATCCTGAAATAATCTTCTTGTTCTGCCCCTGCTTCCATTGCCTCCAACGTTTTTACATAAAACGAGTCTTTTTCAGACCGTAATTCCGGATTACTACCTCGGGAATGACAGCAAACCTTTGCACAGCCCGGGATGGATCTTTTCTGAGGTCTGAGGTTTTTGGTGTTTCCTCTTTTTGAGCTTTAACTTCTGCGTTCTTCATTCTGACTTCTGCCTTTCTTTATGTCTTTACCCCGACTTCGAGCATCTTTTCCTTTATCTCCCTTATCCTGTCGCGTATTTCCGCGGCACGTTCAAAATCGAGATTTTTGGCCGCCTCTTTCATCTCCTTTTCGAGCTGTTTCAGTGTCCGGTCGTCAAGCGCATACACTTCCTCCTGCTCGGCTGCGACCGGTACCGTCCAGTAGTCTGATTCGTATATCGAACCGGCGATATTCTTTATATTGCTTCTTATGGTCTCGGGCGTTATCTTCATCCTCTCGTTATAAGCTTCCTGGATCTGACGCCGCCTGTTTGTCTCGTCCAGTGCCCTTTTCAGGGAGCCCGTTATGACGTCGGCATAGAATATCACCCGCCCGTTGACGTTCCGGGCAGCCCTCCCGGTGGTCTGTATAAGCGACCTTTCTGACCGGAGGAAGCCCTCCTTGTCCGCGTCAAGAATGGCGACCAGCGATACCTCCGGCAGGTCGAGCCCCTCTCTCAGGAGATTGACACCCACCAGGACGTCGAACTTGCCGAGCCGGAGGTCCCTGATGATTTCTATCCGTTCAATAGTGTCGATGTCGGAATGGAGATACCTGGCCCTCACGCCGAGTTCGCGGTAGTAGTCGGTCAGGTCCTCCGCCATCTTCTTGGTCAGGGTCGTGACCAGCACCCGCTCGCTACTTGCAACCGTCCGGCCGATCTCGGCGAGCAGGTCGTCCACCTGGCCCGAGACCGGCCGCACACAGGGGGCGGGATCGATCAGCCCGGTGGGACGTATGATCTGTTCGACTACCTTACCGCCCGACTTTTCAACTTCGTACTGTGCGGGAGTGGCGGATACGTATATGGCCTGGACAACGCGCTCCTCGAATTCACTGAACTTCAGGGGTCTGTTGTCGAGGGCGGAGGGGAGCCTGAAGCCGAAATTGACGAGCGTCTGTTTGCGTGACCTGTCCCCTTCGTACATTCCCCCGATCTGGGGGACCGTCGCGTGAGACTCGTCTATGATGACAAGAAAGTCTTCCGGAAAATAGTCTATCAGGGTATAAGGCGGTTCACCAGGCAGCCTGCCGCTCAAATGGCGTGAGTAATTTTCGATTCCGTGACAGTAATTGAATTCCTTCAGCATCTCCATATCGAATCTCGTTCTTTCCTCGATCCTCCTGGCCTCTATTATTTTCCCCTGCTTCAGAAAAGCCTCGATGCTCTCCTTCATCTCTTTTTCTATGCCCGCCATGGCGGCTTCCAGCCTGTCCCTGGGAGTTATCCAGTGGGTGTTCGGGAAGAGGTCCACCTTTTCGAGTTTCCTGAGTCTGTCCCCCGTGAGGGGGTCTGTCTCCGAAAGCGCGTCTATGGTATCGCCGAAAAATTCGATCCTGAAGACCCTGTCCCGTGAAAAAGAAGGGTAGACCTCCACGATGTCCCCCCGGACCCTGAAGTTACCCCTTTTGAAATCGTAATCCGACCTGGTGTACTGTATGTCGACAAGACTCTTCAGGACATCGTCGCGTTCAGTCCTCATGCCTTCCCGGAGCGACAGATGCATGGCCATATAGTCCTCCGGAGAGCCTATACCGTAAATGCAGGAAACGGAAGCGACGACAACGACGTCCCGACGCTCAAGGACGGCACGCGTTGCCGAATGCCTCATCCTGTCTATATCGTCGTTGATCATCGCGTCTTTTTCTATATAGGTATCTGTGGTCGGTATGTAAGCCTCAGGCTGGTAGTAGTCGTAGTAACTGACGAAGAACTCCACGGCATTTTCCGGAAAGAGCTCCCTGAATTCTCCGTAAAGCTGTGCGGCCAGCGTCTTGTTATGCGCTATGATGAGGGTGGGGCGATCCAGGTTGGCGATTACGTTCGCCACGGTGAACGTCTTCCCCGAACCTGTGACACCGAGGAGGACCTGATGTTCGACGCCTCTCCTCGCATTCCGGGTCAGTTTTTCGACGGCCCGGGGCTGGTCGCCCCTGGGTGTAAAGTCAGTTGAAAGATGGAAACCGCTCATCAGGATTTGCCACACGCCCTATCCGGCAAAGCCGGGAAGTAAAACTCTTTAGCCACAAAAGGCACAAAATACACATAACAGGAAAAAAGCTTTACCGGGATAAAAATATTTTTGCGCATTATGTGCCTTTTGTGGCTAATCTTTTTCTATATCAGCAAAGGGTTTTTGAACAGCTCGTTTCTCTCCGCGGACCTTACGGTATTTTCAAGCAGCATTGAGATGGTGACAGGGCCGACCCCTCCCGGCACCGGCGTGATCATGGAAGCCTTTTTTGATACCTCTTTGAAATCCACATCTCCCGTGATCCTGCCGTCCTCGAGGACATTTATCCCGATGTCGACGACTATCGCCCCCTGCTTTACCATACCGGCCTTTATAAGCCCCGACCGTCCGGTCGCCGAACAGAGTATATCGGCCTGCCTGGTAAGCTTGCCGAGGTTCTGCGTTTCCCTGTGGCACACCGTCACTGTAGCTTCCTTTGCCAGGAACATGAGAGAGAGCGGTTTCCCTACGGCAAGGCTTTTACCGATGATGACCACGTGTTTGCCCTTCAGAGTTACGTTATGGTGTTCGAGAAGCCTTACGACCCCGAAGGGCGTACACGGCAGGAAACTCCAGACGGAAGGCATGAACCTGAACTGCTGCAGCATGTCCTCCCGCCCCCGGCGGAACAACTGGAAAGTGGATTCGTCGGCCGCAAGCCTGCCGACCGATATTGCCCCCAGGCCGTCGATGTCTTTTTCAGGGGTTATTGAATTGACGATACGTCTTGCGTTAATCCGCAGGGGCAGCGGCATCAGTGTGAGCAGGCCGTGGATCCGTTCGTCCATGTTGATCGAATGGACGACATTCAGTATCTCGTTGGAACTGACCGTGTCGGGGAGTCTGAATTCATACGCCGTAACGCCGACATTCCGGCACGCCTTGAGGGTCGCCTGGAAATACTGGACCGAGGCCGGATTTTCTCCTACAAGCAGGAGGGCAAGGCCTACGTCGACACCGAGGCCGCTCAATGTTTCTACTTCCCTTTTAACATCGGATTTTATTTCGTCCGCAAGTTTCTTCCCGTCGAGAATGGCGCCCATCGTTTCCTCCTTTTGCCAGCGAAGCCGGAATTGAAATATTTTTTACCGCAGAGACACAGAGGGCGCAGAGAGTCTGGATCAGCTACAACTCTGCGAACTCTGCGTCGCAGCGGTAAGACCCTGTGCGCCGGGCTTGCCGCAGCCGGTTCCGGTAATGAGAGAAATGAGTGTACGCGTATCGGAAAGATCGCCGAAAACCGCGTCGGCGCCTGCAGCGGAAAGGGTCTCGACGGAATATGGCCCCGTAGCGACCCCGACCGCCAGCGCCCCGTAAGGCCTGGCGCAAAAGATGTCTCTGGGCGTGTCGCCGATTACGACGCAATCACTGTAGCTCACGCTGACGCCGCTTTCTCTATACAGCTTTGCCACGGCCAGGGGAAGCAATTCATTCCTGTCCTCAGAGTCGCTCCCGAAGGCGCCGCCCCTGAAATAGGAATAGAGCCCGTACCTTTCCAGCTTTATTCTGGCTCCTTCTTCGATATTCCCGGTAAGAAGACCGAGGACCAACCCCTCTTGCGAGGCAAGACCGCCCAGGACCTTTTCGATGCCGGGCTTGATATGACCGTCCGCATTATGCACGCAATCCTTAAGGAATCCCGTATAAGTCTCAAAAAAGGCCGGCATGGTGCCGTCGGAGAAGTCAATGCCGTGCAGGAGCAGGGCCTCCCTCACTATCTGGAGGTCGGTCTTGCCGGCCATTTCTATGCCTCTGAATGCGTGATCAATACCGAACTTCTTCCTGAACGCCAGGTCGAGCGACCTCGACCCCGCACCGCCGGAGTCGATAAGAGTGCCGTCGATGTCAAAGAGTATAAATTTCACTATTTTTAAGATAGCCATTGAAGGGACTTCAAGTCAACAAACATCATTTTTTTAGCGCTACGCGAGACGTCTAAGGCCTGATGACTTACAAAATGACCATGGAAGGCCTGGAAGACCTGGAAGACCTTCTATCCGGAAAGACTGCCGTCCACACCCCGGGAGTGATTTTTTGAGGTTACCTCACTGATTTTTGAAGCATGCTTCCGAATTCGTGAGAATAATATAACGACCCGGAATTTGATTGTCAAATTAAATATAGTCAATAATAGATAAGCTGAGATAAACAATGACAGGACTCCGAATCCTTTATTTTTCGACTGCAAAAGGAATATAATTTCCCTCAGGAGAGTCTGCGTTCTCTGTTTTTTCGGTGGACGGGATTTATTGGGTGAGGCAGCGACCGGAAGATTCAAAGATTCCGGCCTTTCCGATGTAACAATAAATGATCGACATACATTGCCACATATTGCCGTGCATGGATGACGGCCCGGGTGACGCCGGGACAAGCATGATAATGGCGGAGATTGCGGCCGGTGACGGCATAACGCACATTGTCGCTACGCCCCATTTTACGTATAACGAAAAGCCCTCGGCACGTGATATCGTCCAGGGTGTCATCGCCCTGGACGACAGGCTGAAGGGGGCGGGGCTGCCGCTGAGACTGCTGGCCGGAGCCGACGTCCGGCTGACGTACGAACTGGTTGAGGGCATGGAATGCCGGGACATTCCCACAATAAATAATTCGAGGTATTTCCTCCTGGAGCTCCCCGAGATTCTGCCCCCCAACCTGAAGAGGGTTTTTCCGCCATGAGCGTGACCGGAGAATTCGGAGAAGAGATAAGGCGCTTTTCACATATCCTTCTCAGGAAGGGCTATGCGGATTTTATAGCCACGGACGCCCATGATCACCTGGCACGGCTGCCGTTGCTTTCCAGGGCGCGCGCGGAGATCTCCGGACTGCTGGACAGGAAGAAAACGGAGAGTATATTCGACGAGAATCCTGAGGATGTGCTGGCAAACAGGGTAATAAGGAAGGCTTAGGGAGGACAGGATGGTTAACTGGTACGCGATATATACAAAGCCCGGCGCCGAAGACTCTGCGACCCGGCTCCTGACCAACGCCGGGATAGAGACTTTCAACCCCAAGATAAGGATCAGGAAATACGTCAGGAAAAAATTTACGGAAGTGATAGAGCAGCTCTTTCCTTCTTACATTTTCGCTTCCTTCGACCCCGGCACCCATGGCCACATGATCAAATATACGCGGGGCGTGCGCTATGTGGTAGGCAAGGAATATCCGCTGGTCGTCCCGCCGGAGATGATAGAGGCTATCAGGGAGAGGATGGAAGACGGCGTGGTGAAGCCGGAGAGGGAGAAGTTCGAGACGGGCGACAGGGTCCTCATAAAGGAGGGGCCTTTCAAGGACTTTTACGGCATTTTCGAAAGGAACCTTTCAGGCCGGGAAAGGGTTGTGATTCTTCTCGAAGCCCTGTTTTGCAGGGTCGAGATCGAACGGTTTTCGATAAAAAAGGATTAAAGCATGTCTTCGGGCTCTTTTGTGTTGACGTTTGGGTGCAGTTTGTTTATTATTATTCGTTCAGTGTATGAACGCTATGGTCATCATCATCTTTCGCCAGTCCTGCTATATGCCCGGGAAACGGCGGTAGCCCGCCCAAAATCAGGCGCACGTCGGGAAAAGCGACTGACAGAGACTCTCTTTTATTAACCGCAGACTCCCGCATACGCACACAGACAAAAGATCTTCTTTTTCTTTCGGCCGACCTGGCCCAAAAAATATGTTGTCGGTTTACTCTCGCTGTTTCTGTCTGTCCTGTCGTCTGTATTAAGTATGCGGTTAAAATTCTCGTTTGATGGACGAATCGCATTTCAGGACGCTTCGTGAACTTGCAAAAGACGGGACTCTTTCCCAGAGGGACCTGTCAAGGAAAATGGGGCTGAGCCTTGGAAGGATCAACTACATCGTCAATTCCCTGCTTAAACAGGGGCACATAAAAGCGGAGCGTTTCAAGAACTCCAGAAACAAGAGAGCCTACATGTATATCCTGACCCCCAAGGGTATAAGCACAAAGGTCACACAGACTTACAACTTCCTCCAGAGAAAGCTGGATGAGTTCGAGAACCTGAAGAGGGAGATAGAAACGTTGCGCAAGGAAAATGAAGAGACGTTAAGGGCCGGGGGAGATTGATGGTCGTTGGAAAGGCTGCTATCAACCGCGGACACTCGCAGACGGACACAGACAACCGTTTGCGGCTGAAACCGCTGCACTGATGGAGGTTGAATGAGCAAAGTTCTGGTTACAGGCGCCGCGGGATTTATCGGGTTCCACCTGTCGAGAGTCCTCCTTGAACGGGGTGATGAGGTAACGGGGATTGATAATCTCAACGAATATTACGATGTAAATCTCAAGGTCGACAGGATCAAACACTTTGCAATGGACAGGAACTTCAGACCGGTCAGGATGGACCTTGCGGACAGGGGGGGAATGGCAAGGCTTTTCGGCGAGGAGAAATTCGACGTGGTTGTTAACCTCGCAGCCCAGGCCGGGGTAAGATATTCTCTGAAAGACCCTTATTCCTATATTGACAGCAATATCGGCGGTTTTCTGAACGTCCTCGAAGGCTGCAGGCATAGCGGGGTGAAGCATCTGGTGTTTGCTTCCTCAAGCTCCGTCTACGGGGCCAATACAAGGCTGCCTTTTTCCGTCCATCATAACGTCGACCATCCGGTCTCACTTTACGCCGCGACAAAAAAGGCCAATGAACTGATGGCCCACACCTATGCCAGCCTGTACGGCCTGCCCTGCACGGGCCTTCGTTTCTTCACTGTATATGGCCCCTGGGGACGCCCCGACATGGCCCTCTTCCTGTTCACGAAGGCGATCCTGGAGGACAGGCCGATCGATGTGTTCAATTATGGAAAGATGCAGAGGGATTTTACTTACATAGATGACATTGTAGAGGGGGTGGTGAGGGTGATGGAGAAGGTCCCGGCTCCCGATCCGCAGTGGAACGGGGACGATCCCGACACTGCAACCAGCTATGCGCCGTACAAACTTTACAATATCGGCAACAACAATGCCGTGGAACTGCTTGCGTTCATAGAGACCCTCGAATCCTGTCTCGGCAGGAAGGCCAGGAAGAACCTGCTGCCCATCCAGCCCGGCGATGTGCCCGCTACCTATGCAGATGTAAATGATCTTGTCAGGGATGTAGGTTTCAAGCCTTCCACCCCCCTGAAGGAGGGCATCGGGAAGTTCGTGGAGTGGTACAAGGATTATTATCGGGAGTAGCGTAAGCAGTAAGGGTGAGAGTCGCTTCGACCCGATTACTACTTCGGGAACGACGAATTTGAAATGCGAGTATTTATTTAGTCTATTGCTGAAAGGTCTCATAGTCACATTACAGGCATTGGGGAGAAATAATTGTGGATCTGCTTGCTAAAATACGGTCAAAAGAAGCTAAAGTAGGCGTTATCGGCCTCGGTTATGTAGGGCTGCCCCTCGTGATCGAGTTCTGCAAGGCGGGCTTTCATGTGACGGGTTTCGATATCGATGAGGAAAAGGTTGAGTCGCTGAAACAGGGGAAGAGTTACATCGGCCATATTGGTTCAGCCCTTCTCGCTCCTCATGCCTCTCTGTTTACTCCGACAAACGACTTCAGTCTCCTGTCGGACACGGACTGCATCGTCATATGTGTCCCCACTCCGCTTAACAGAAACCGTGAACCGGACATGACGTATGTCCTCGAAACCACGAAGAGCGTCGCACGATATCTGAAGAAGGACCAGCTGGTAGTTCTGGAATCGACAACTTATCCCGGGACTACCGATGGGGACATGAGGGCGATACTCGAAGAAACAGGCCTGAAGGCCGGAAAGGATTTTTCCCTTGCCTTCTCTCCTGAGAGAGAGGACCCCAACAGGAAGGATTTCTCGACATCGACAATCCCCAAGGTGGTCGGGGGATATTCCCCGAAATGTCTGGAAGTCGCCCGGGCCCTCTACGATTCCATTATCGTAAAAACCGTGGCCGTGTCCTCCACCAGGGCGGCCGAGGCGACAAAGCTCCTCGAGAACATTTACAGGGCCGTTAACATCGCCTTGGTAAACGAGCTTAAGATGCTGTTTGACAGGATGGGCATAGATGTCTGGGAGGTCATCGAGGCGGCCGGAACGAAGCCCTTCGGTTTTCAGGCTTTTTACCCCGGCCCCGGCCTCGGAGGACATTGTATTCCCATCGATCCCTTCTACCTGACCTGGAAGGCAAGGGAATATGATTTTTCGACCCGGTTCATTGAACTCGCCGGAGAGATAAACACCGGCATGCCCTACTACGTGGTCGAAAAAATCGGAGAGGTTCTCAACAAGTCCGGAAAATCCCTGAGCAGTTCGAAGGTCCTTGCGCTGGGGATGGCTTACAAGAAAGACGTGGACGACCAGAGGGAGTCGCCGTCGCTGAAGATTATACAGCTTCTGAAGGACCATGGGGCGGAGGTGGCCTATCACGACCCGCATGTTCCCGTCTGCCGGGGACACCGCCACTACCCCGACATCGATATGAGGTCCCTGGAGCTTTCGGAGGAAGTCCTTAAGGGTTTCGACCTCGCGGTCCTTCTCACAGACCATACGGCATTCGACTATGGGTTCCTGGAAAAGCACGCGCGCTGCATCGTCGACACCAGGAACACCTTCGGGAAAAGGGGCATCAGGAGCGAAAAGATTTACAAGGCGTAGATTTTCTGGAAACGGGCAAAAGACAGTTTCGACCGCAGACGCGAGGAAGACGATAACGCAGACAACAATTAATTGGCGCAGGTCTGCGAGTGTCTGCGGTAAAAATATCTGTTGAATTTGGTTTTCTTTGTCATCTTTTATTCTGTTAATATTATCCTTTTAGCGTTGAAGCCTTTAGCCTATTAGCCTGCTAGCTTGTCAACTTGCGGACCTGAAAGTAAATATCATTGTTTAAATTGGTAACGTTCCCTACTTCGTCCCCGCGTCCCCTACTTCGTCCCCCGAGGATGCACTTGAACTTCCGGCGGTTGTCCGCTTGATAAGATCCCTAAGAGAGAAGCTCCAAGTTAAAGAGCATCGGACTATTGCGGAAAATTTTGTCTCACTTTCCGCCTTGCAAGTCCTCAATTACGCATTGCCTCTGGTTACCTTTCCGTATCTTGTGCGCGTTCTCGGAGCAGACAAATTCGGCTTGGTTGCGTTTGCTCAGGCATTAAATACGTATTTCATGATCGTTGTCGACTATGGGTTCAACATGTCGGGAACCAGGGAGATATCTCTTACCAGAGCGGAACCTGAGAAAATCTCCGTCACTGTTAGCGGAATTCTAACCATCAAGTGCCTCATGACGATTTTTAGTTTCATGGCCCTCCTTGTCATAACCTTCGCCGTTGCAAAGTTCAGGGTGTACTGGCAGCTGTACCTCCTTTCTTTTGGCGTTGTTGTTGGCAATGCGTTGTTCCCTCTGTGGTTTTTTCAGGGCATGGAAAAGATGAAATATATTACTTTTCTGAATTTTCTGGCAAAAGCTGTCTTTACGGCGCTGATCTTCGTGTTTGTGAGAAAGTCTGGCGATTATCTGTACGTACCGGTTCTCAATTCCCTCGGATACATCCTTGCCGGCCTCTGGAGTATCTGGATAATTGTGAGGACTTTTAGGGTAAAATTTGTGGTCGTACCGAGGCGTGAACTCTACCGGATTGCGAAAGACGGCTGGCATCTCTTTATTTCGAGAATTTCAATCAGTCTATATACGGTCACCAATTCCTTTTTGTTAGGTATTTTTGCAAGTATGGCTACGGTGGGCTATTATGTGGCCGCCGAAAAAATTGTCCGCGTATCGATGTATTTGTTTGCGCCGCTGTTTCAGTCTCTTTATCCGTACGTGGCGCAGAAAGCGGCCTCTGCCAGGGAGATGACCATCCGCAATCTTTCAAAAATCTTCAAGGCCGTGGCGTCGCTCGGCTTCGTACTATCGCTTACATTTTTGCTCTTTGCCAAGCCCATCGTTGTGCTTGTTCTCGGCGGTGGTTACGAAGGAGCAATTACAATTATCAGAATTCTTGCCCTTCTTCCTTTTGTTGTCTCGATTGCATCTGTTCTTGCGAACCTGACTATGGTGCCCTTCAAGCTGGACAGATACCTGATGCGGATATATGTTTTCGGGGCGCTGGCAAATTTTCTATTTATTGTCTCTCTTGTTGGAGTACTCCATCTCAAGGCCGCCGGCGCCGCTATCTCGACTGTGGTGACAGAGATTATTCTCACCTCTCTTATGTTTATTGTTTTGCGGAAACAGAAGATCAATATCCTGGCGCCCGGGAAAGATTGACCATGGCATCTCCCACGGTCGCAGTGATAATCTTGAATTATAACGGGTGGGAGGATACCTTAAGATGTGTTTCCCTTTGTTTACGGCAATTGTATCCCGACTTCTTTGTCATTGTCGTTGATAATGCCTCTTCTGACGGCTCCCTTGAAAAAATGAAAGAGGCATGGGCGTCAGGCGATTCGGTGAAATACTTGGCTGAGTATGACAAAAATGAAGCTGAGGCGGGGGGGACGGAGGAAAAAGAAAACGAACTTGATAAATATGGAGACGGGGAAAAACTCGTTCTTATAAGAAACGACAAGAATCTCGGCTATTCGGCTGGAAACAATGTGGGGATTAGGTACGCACTTAAGAAGAAGGCTGATGCAGCATTAATTGTAAATCCTGATGTGGAGGCAGAAGATAACGGTATTATAGCGGGACTGGCAAAAGCTCTTATAGACGCTGACGATTACTTTGTCGCCGGGCCTCGCGTGCTGGACCGACAAGGTTGTGACCAGAACCCGATGCGAGAACCTTCTTTGTTCGAAGAGGTCTTTGGCCCGCTTTGGAAAGGAGTTATGGCGGGCCTGGGTAAAGGCCGGCGGGGATGTCCTGATCCTGTACTGCAAGGGGGCGGCCCCCGAGTAGTTGAGAAGGTTTCGGGATGCTGCGCAATGATCAAAAGTGATTTCTTTTTAAAGCATGGCCTTCTTGATGAAACTATCTTTATGTATAGCGAAGAGGCAGTGCTGGCCCACGAGGTCGGCAAGGCAGGAAGACGGATGGTATACGTGCCCTCTGTGGCTGTCAGGCATGTTCACCTGCCCGGTGGGGACGGTATAAAGCAGTATCGGCAATTTATGCAGAGCCGCATCTATTTTCTCAGTCGATATCGCCGGTACGGTTCTTTGAAGATCCTGATGGTCAAAGGAAGCTATGGCCTTGTTCTGTTGTCGAAGGTTTTCCGTTCATGGCGGAGGCGCACCTATGCATAGTGTGACTGCATCGATCAGACACAAGGCAACATGGCTACTTATTCTTTGCTACTGGTCTCTGGCGCTTCTGTGGATGAAGGTGGACCCTTCAACGGGGGTCTACTTAATTGCTGTAGCTGCTGCCACAACCCTGGTCCTCTCCATTCGTACGGACATAATTTATGTCATTTTTGTGCTGTCGTTGGTCACGACAAGTTTTTTCAGTGTGGAAGTCGGAGAAAGCTATTTGAGAATACCGTTTATCCTCAACTTCTTCGTCCTTCTTTTTCTTCCAAAGAGGGCTCTGCTGAGAGCGGCGCAATCCCGAATTTTTCTCTGCTTTGTTTTATACGTTGTCTGGACGCTCCTGGTTACTGCTTACAGTTCAGGTGACTATCTTGACTCGTTCAGGATCGCTGGGTTGCCGATGCTTCTCTTGTTGATATCGCTCAATGTGGCCGCAATTATTGGAAGTGGAAAACTGCCCCTTGAAAACGCGGTTGGATTGCTGGTCATGACCGCAGCATTGAATATTATTCTTGGCCTTTTACAGTATGTCGGGTTCTTTGGATTCGGAGCGAATGTGCTCACTCTGACCGAACAGCAGTGGATACAGATCTCCCAGTATCACCGGATGACGGCCACGTTCTGGGAGGGTGACACCTTTGGGAAATATTTAATGGCCTTTACCCTCTTAATGCTGCCTCTCACGGTCGAAATGTATCGCAAGGGGCGGAGAAACGGCCTTTATATAGTTATGTTTGCTTTTCTTTCGCTGATGGTTAATCAGACGAGGTCCGCTTGGGTGGGTCTTGCGGCTGGACTCTCGCTCTTCGCCCTGCTGGGCAGGCTTGCCTTAAAGAAGAAGGCAGCGCTCATCCTTTTAATAGTGACAATAGCCACTGCGGGGTTTTATGTGATTACGACTTTCGAACATGACTCCCTGATTCGGCAAAGGGCTCAGGCTCTTATGTCTTTCGAAAGTATGAGAGAAGATCCTTCTGCTGCTTACAGACTTGAGTCGGTCGAAGACACGTGGCGACTGATTACGGCAGACGCAGATGCTTTACTCTTCGGTAATGGGTTTGTCGAAATGGGAGAAGATTATAAGGGCGCCTCTAACATATTCCTGCATATAATGGTGACATCTGGCGCTGTGGGACTTTCCTTCTTTGTTTTGGCGATCATTGCTCTGCTCTATCGCTCTTTTACATTTGCATCACCCGATCCGGCGAAGCAGCATGTAGCCAGAGGAGTGGGGCTTGCCACAGTGGGCATGCTTGTGGCATCTCAACTGGCACCGATGGTCATCGACCCAGTCTTCTGGATGGTGATAGGATTGGGAATCCTTTTTGAAACGGCATCTAGAAAAAGGGCAGAGAAAGCGCTGCGCGTAGTGCACTGAATCAGTGATGACGAGGAAAATGAACCTGCCCGTCTCAGTAATTATTTGTGCGTATAACTCAGAAAATTTCTTGATACAAGCGCTGGAGAGTATCCAGGGGCAGACACACAGTAATATAGAGATTCTCATTATTGATGATGCTTCGGCGGATGCAACTCCACAGATCGCGAAGAAGGCGGCTGCATGCGACAGCAGGCTTAAGTATGTTCGGCTGGACGTAAACGTGGGGATTGCCCGGGCAAGGCAAATAGGTCTTCAGTCGGCGACGCACGACTGGGTCCTTTTTCTTGATGCCGACGATATAGCCATGCCGGAAATGGTAGAAAGTCAAGTGGCTGTCCTAAAAACTGATCCGGAAATAATAGGCGTTGGAACTTACGCGTATTATATTGATACCCTAGGCCGAGTTGGAGGTGTCCAGTCTTTGGGACCTCTTACTCATGAAAATTTTTTCGACCTTTTCAAGGGGCAGAAAATGTCCTTCCTCCTGCCTAATACCCTTTTTTCAAAAGCGCATGCCGAAGCCGTGGGAGGATACCGCACTGAAGGTTTTACAGACGGGCCAGACGAGCGTTGGCAGGACTACTGCGAAGATCTCGATCTCTGGTGCAGGCTTTCTGACTTGGGATCAGGGGGGAAATACATAGTTACAATACCCAGGCCTCTCTTTTATTATCGCAAGCGCGCCGACTCTTTATCATCAAGGAACATTTTTCGGATGACGCGTAAGATGCGATGGATAAAATACTGTCTGGTGCGAAGGAGGGCCGGAATGCCCGAAAGGTCTTTCTTTGAATATGAGTGTTCGCTTTCTATTTGGAGGCGACTTAATAACCTTCGAGTCGATTACGCAGCTTATTTTTATCGGAAAGCAGCTTTTCAGTACATGAAAAGAAATCTCTTGGCCACTGTACTACTGCTTCCGCTCCCCATTCTTTTGAGCCCCACTTATATCGTGCAGAAATTCAAGTCGCAGAAACTGTCACAGTAAGCATGAGTGCGGAGTTCGGGTTCAGAACATTTCTCGTCGAGCTTTTTAGGGCGTATAATGACGAGGGCGTCGCGTATTGCATCCTTCGCAACTACGAAGCACTGCCTGAACGACTTGACTCCTCCGATATCGACATTATGGTCGAGCATTCGAAACGGCACATTAGCAGTGCTATCATTACGAGACTTGCCGAGAGACATGGGCTCGCCCTATACAGCCATTACGTGGACGAGCGCTTTGACCAGTATTATCTCTTCGGCAGACCGGCGGGTGATTTCTTTTTCTTGCGGCTGGATTTCTTCTACCGCTCTGAATTGTATGGTGTTAGGCTTATCGATGGAAAAAAGGTTTTGTCGAGCCGAAGACCTTTTAAAACTTTTTTTGTGGCAGAAGAGGTTTACCAGTTATTGGATAAGTGGCTGTATCTTTATCTGTTAAATGCTGAATTACCCGCAAAATATCTTTCCGACTTTCGGCTTATCGTCTCCGGCAACATCGAGACTGTGGTCAAACACTCTGCTGAAATCTTTGGTGGTGGAAAAGCTGACACAATTATCGCGACTATCAGAGAGCATGGGTTTGAAGCGCTTCCCAAGGTCGGCAGATATGGGCGCCTGCGTATTCTTCTTCGTAATGCCTTGCGCGCCCCTCGGTTTCATCTGTGGCATCTCCCTCTTTTCCTGTATTATCGTTTGAAATGCCTTTTGTTCCCCTGCGGCGAATTCATATCCTTTAGCGGTCCCGATGGGTCAGGAAAAACGACAGTGCTCAAACTGGCTAAGGAGCAGCTTGCCGTGGCATTCCGGATGGGAGAAAAGAGCATGTTTCATTTTCGTCCTTCAGTATTTCCCCGTATAGCTGAACTCGCGAGGACTGCCAATCTGGTTTCTTCCGTTGACGACAACTACTCTGTGCCCCATCGGGCAAAACCATCCGGCTTTTTTGGCTCTTTTATGCGTCTGGCTTACTATGCGTTTGATTATTTTTTGGGATATTTCAAGGTTATCAGGCCGATACTTGTAAGAAGAGAGCTTGTTATCTCGGACCGTTACTTTTATGACCTGATTGCCGACCCGGGACGATCCAGGATCTCTCTACCGTTTGGAATACTAACCGCGATATTCAGGTTCATGCCGAAACCGCATACTACCTTTTTTATACTTGCTTCTCCCGAAAAGATACGCGAAAGGAAGCAGGAACTCTCCGCGGATACAATCGAAGCCCTGAATAGACGATATATTGAACTGGCAAGAAAGGACAGGAATCTTGTCGTAATCGAAAACAACGGTACTCCGGAGAAGGCGGCTGCCGATATTGTGGATGCGGTCATCACGAGGCGGGCTCAGAGACTGGGGTTAATGGAGCCTGAGGTGGAACCGCCCGTGAATGACGTCTCATCCAATAGAAAGTCTGTATCGTGATAGACGACTTTATAAAAGGAGCCGGCTTTCTGGGGCGATTTGAAGAAGTCGCCCGCAACGAAATCGGTATGGGCAGCGTGCCATACGGTGCTGTGCCCTCGAAAGAAAATCTCTGCTGGCTTATCCCGCTGAAGAACAGCGATACTTCCGCCGCGGCTTTTTCGCTTTACCAGCCGAGCCTTGTAAGGGCGAGGCTTTTGAAAAAAATGGCGGTTCTTGCCGCGAAGAGTGGCATTACGGGCATGATATTTCGCGACAGGGTTTATTTCAGTGCCGAAGATAGCGGGGTCCGAAAAATATTTGATCGCGACGATCTGCAGTATGCCATATTTGCCGGGACAAAAGGGCGTCACCGGAAGATAACCGTTCAGGTGATGGACGGGCATGGTGCCATCCTCGGCTACATCAAGGTCTCAGACAGCGATGAAATAGACGAACTCCTGAACAACGAAACGACGGTGTTAAAGAGACTGTCGGAGCTGAAGATCAGCGAAGGCCTTTATCCCAGGGTACTATTCAGCGGTGCGATGAATGGTACTCATATCCTGGTTCTCGACAGTCTAAAAAATGGCAAGTCAACCTTCAGCAGCAAGTTGTCGAATGCACACATAAGCTTTCTCGCTGAAATATTTCGAAAGACAGCCGAAAGCGGGCGGTTCAGAGAGAGCGGCTTTTATCGCGGATTGCTCACGAGGATTGAACTCCTCAACGGGACGGCGGCGAAGGATTTTGCCATCCGCGGGCAAAAGATCCTGGATTTTCTGGATGGCCGGCTCGGAGGGAGAGAGCTTCCCTTCGGCATCTGCCACCGGGACTTTACTCCCTGGAATACCTTCTTCCATGGACCAAAGCTTTACGCGTTCGACTGGGAGTATGCAAAGGAGGGGTATCCTCCTTTGCTGGACCTTTTCCACTTCATTATTCAGAATGGCGTCATAGTGCAGAAGCTTGAACCGAATGGGCTGCTGAAAAAGATCGCCGCATATAAGGACCTCATCGGGACGTATATTAACGCTGTGGGCATTGCGCCAGAATGCGTAACGCCCCTTCTGCTTTGCTACCTTGTCGACGTTAGTCTGTTATATATCGAGCGGGAGAAGGGCTCACCTTCCGAAGACGTGCGGCACATAAGCGCTATTCGGACCGGGCTGATTGACCTTATCCTCGGCGGCCGGGCAGCGGCATGAAAAGATTGAAAGTGCTTGTCTCCGCCTATGCCTGTGAGCCTGACAAAGGCTCCGAGCCGGGAGTAGGGTGGAACTGGGTGAATCAGATTGCGCGGTTCTGCGAGACATGGGTCATCACCCGCGAGAACAACAGGAACTCCATAGAGGCCGCGATGACGAAAGGGCACCGACCGGACCTGCATTTTGTCTATTATGATTTGCCCTCATGGATGAGCTTCTGGAAGAGAGGGCCCAAGCGCATGCACCTGTATTATCTCCTGTGGCAGGCAGCTATCTGGAAAATTGCCAGGGAACTCCACGGCCGGGAGAAGTTCCATCTTGTGCATCATATTACCTTTGGAAGTATCTTTCTGCCGACGTTTCTGCCCATGTTTCCCGTTCCCTTTATATGGGGACCGCTCGGCGGCGCTGAGCGGGTGCCGCGTACATTCCGGAGGACCTGGCGAGTGCGTCCCCGGCTGAAGGAGGCCTTTCGCGACCTCCTTGTCAAAACGCTTCGGGCTAATCCGCTGTTTCTTCTTGCCTGCAGGAAGGCGGTCGTGATCTTTTCTAAGACAGAGGAGTCCGCGTGCCGAATCCCGGTCCAGTACAGGGCGAAAGTGGCTGTGGCAACGGACGTAGGTGTCTTCCTGCATTCATTTTCGGGCGCGGCAAGCGGGACAGACAGCCAGCAGGTGCTCATGGTAGGAAGCCTTGAGGCATGGAGAGGGTTCGATCTCGCCATTCGTGCCTTTGCCGCTGTTGCTGGGGAATTTACCGAACTGAGACTCGTTATTGTGGGAGACGGGGCCGAGAGGGCCAGGCTGGCCCAATTGTGCCACGGGCTCGGCATTGAAGATAAGGTCCTGTTCGCAGGGAAGGTTTCACAGGCGGAGTACAGGGATTACTTGGCCGAAAGCGCAATCGTAATGAATCCATGTATGAAGGAGGGCGGTGTCACGGTGCTGTTCGATGCCCTGCTAAGTGGCAAACCGGTAATCTGCCTTGACGTGGCGGGCAGCTCCCAGATAGTGACCGATGAGTGCGGAATGCGTGTAAGACTCTCTACCCCAGAGGTAACTGTAGCGGGCCTCGGAAAGGCCCTTGCAACGCTGGCTTCCGACCGGATCCTCAGAGAGCGAATGGGCGAGGCCGGCAGAATTCTGGTCTCCCGGCAGCACGGTTGGGACAGGAAAGGTGAGTTTATACGCCGGGCATACGAAGGCATAGAATTGGCTTTATGAAGATTCTTGTAATTCATAACTTGCACCGCTCGGGTTCCGCCAGTGGCGATGACGGCGTATACTCCAGAGAGGCAGCGCTTCTTGAAAAGATGGGACATAAAGTCATCCGTTACACCCTATCCAACGACGAATTCGACCGCAAAGGTTCGCTCGGCAAGACCTCGGTCGCCTTCCAGATCCCGTGGTCGATGACGTCTGCGAGGACCATCCTTGACATTGTGCGAAAAGAGCGACCGGGTGTCGCGCACGTTCATAATTTCTTTCCCCTTCTGTCTCCTTCCATCTATTACACACTGAAAGCAGAGGGGGTACGCGTTGTCCAGACGCTCCATGATTTCAGGTTTATGTGTGCAAACGCCTTCTTCATGCGCGACGGCCTTATTTGCGAGGATTGCAAGGGGGGCCCATCGCTCAGGAGCGTCAAGTATGGCTGTTTCAAAGGGTCGAGGCTCCAGACGATCCCGGTGGCGGCTATGATAAAGCTTCATTCGATGCGCGGCACTTTTAGGCGAAAAATAGACACTTATATATGCCTGACCGATTTCCAGCGTGATATATTTGGCGGTGCCGGCTTTGAGAGGGCGAAGCTGGTAGTCAAGCCGAACTTCGTCGAAGATAGAACTTCGGGCGTTGCAAAAGCAGGCGAATATGCGATCTTCGTTGGGAGATTGGGCGAGGAGAAGGGGGTCAGAACGCTGATCGAGGCATGGAAGAACTTGCCCGAGATTCCTCTCAAGATCGTGGGAGACGGTCCTGACGCCGCTGCCTTCCGTGCTCTCGCCAGCGCCAGAAATGCAGAAAATGTCGAATTTCTCGGGTACCTATCTAACACTGAGTGCATGAAGATTCTCAGTTCGGCCCGTTTCCTTGTAATGCCCTCGATCTGGCACGAGACTTTTGGGCTTACTGCAGTGGAAGCTTTTTCTTGCGGGAAACCCGTGATTGCTTCAAACCTGGGTGGAATGGCAGACATCGTGGATGACGGCAGAACCGGATTCCTCTTTGCTCCCGGCGATCCTGCGGATCTCGCTCAAAAGGTCTCTGAACTATGGAATGATCCACGCGGTTGTGAAGCGATGGGAAGGGCAGCCAGGCAGGAATATGAAGAGAAATACACGCCGGAACGCAACCATGAAATGCTGATGTCAATTTACAGCGCTGTGATCGCCGGAAGTAAGGGTAATTCGTAGTGAGAATCGCATTGGTCGGTTCCCGCGGCATACCCTGTACATACGGAGGATTTGAGACATTCGCGGAGCGGCTTTCTGTCGGGCTGATCGGTAAAGGCCATGATGTTATCGTCTATGGTCACCTGGACAGTCTTTCGAAGGAACGTGAGCAAGACTTCAAAGGAATCCGATGTATCAACTTTACGGCCCCTTCTATAAGGGCCTTTCCGAAACTGGTGCTTTCCTTCAAGGGGACTTTTCATTCCCTGAAGAAAAAGCCTGACATTGTTCCGAGCGGATTGCGGCGAAAACCTGCAGGGCAGTGGTGGCCGATTCACTTGCACTCGTGGATATATATCGGCAACTTTATTCTGTCGACTCAGTATTTATTCCTTACGGTGCGGATGTTGCTGAATCAGTGCCGGATGATGCCCTCCGGGACTTCGGCCTGGAAGCCCGCGGTTATATTCTGCAATCATGCCGGCTTGAACCTGAAAACAACGTCCATCTTGTGATCGAAGGATATCTAAAATCAAAAAAGGTTTTCCCGCTGGTCATTTTAGGTGATGCACCATTGGGCGATGCGTACAAGGCGAGGCTTATGAACCTGGCCGACAGCAGGGTCAGGTTTCTCGGATCTGTATACGGTCCGGCATATAAACAGATAGTCGCCCATTCTGCGCTATATATTCACGCTCATGAAGTGGGAGGCACAAACCCTTCGCTCCTTGAAGCGATGGCGGCGGGCATCGCACCGCTTTATCTCGACGTTCCATTCAACCGGGAAGTCGTGGGAGAGGTAGGGTTTCCGTTCGTGAAAGACGCTTCATCATTATCGACACTTATAGATGAGATGACGCGACTGCTGGAAGAGGTGGAGTCGCGGTCCATCCGTGCAAAAGAGATTATCAGGGAGCGGTATTCCTGGGAGTCCGTAGTCGACAGCTACGAAAAACTCTTTTTCGAACTGACCGGAGAGAAATAGCCGTGGCTCGTTATCTTGATGCTGAGGAAAAGGCCTGTATTTCCCTCTCTTCGCCGAATCCCGCTCCGACCAAGTTGGAGCAGGTCGAGCATAGCATTTCTTCCGGCAAGTCTTTCGATTTCCGGAAGCTGCTGGCCCTCGCCGGCAATAACGGCGTCCTGCCCTTCCTATACAGAAACCTTGCGGGATCTTCGGCTATCCCGCCGGAGATATTGGAGAGCCTCAGGCATGCTTATCTTGCGACAGCCCGCTCGAACGTGCTGAATGCGGAGGAGACGTTAAGGATCATCCGGTCATTGAGAATGGCCGGCATCGATGCTATTCCCCTCAAGGGTTCGATCGCCTCTGAGACCCTGTTCGGTGATCCCGGGCTCTACCTTGCAACGGACATCGACATACTTGTTAGGCTCGCGGATCTCGGTGAGGCAAAAGACGTTCTTTTGAAGGACGGTTATGAGTGTGATGAGGCCGGCGAGAGAGACCTGCTCTCTTCCCATTACCACCTTAATTTCCATAGAGGGGGCAATCATGTCGAACTCCACTGGAACCTTGCGAAAAGATATTTGGACGTTCCTCCGGCGTTCTGGTGGGAAGATACCCGGACAGCGGAATACAACGGCAGATCCCTCACGACGCTTTCTCCCGAGCGATACCTCCTCTACGCCATCTTCCGCCTCTTCGATCATGGATTCACACCGCTCAAGTTCCTTGTATTCATATCGGCACTTCTGGATGCTTGTGGCCACGAAATAAACTATCCGAAACTGATCTTCCTCGCGGGGAAGCTTAAGATGAAAAGGCTTACTCTTTTTACTCTGCGGATATTGAATGAAATATATGGCAGTGTTCCCCCGGAATTTGAGAAATTGCAGAAGATGACGGGATATGAGGTCCTTAGAAAAAGAATCCTCAAGGGTCTGGTCGATTCGGAAAACAGGATACATCTTAATATGGTACTGTACATGTTTTTGCTGGATTCGCCTGCTGAAGTCGTGAGAATCCTGGTACGCCGGGTCTTCCCGAGCGTGGGTGAGATACGGCTCCGGTACAGCCTGTCCGGGCGGCCCGGGAAGATAGTTCTCTACTATCTCCTTAACCCCATGCTCCTCGCGACGCGCAAGCAAAAAGCGGTGAACAGGTGGACAGGGAAAAGGCAAGAAGATTAACAGGCGAAAAGGGCGAAGGGGATAAGAGGAAGTCGGCTGCGTTGAGAGTGAGAAATGCACCGGGCTGATAAAGAATGCTGAAGGGATTTCTCATATGCTGAACGGCTAGTTCGGAAACGCAAGACCTTTTAACCTGGTAATGCAAATTCTTCTTTACTTTATCGGGTGACTTTTTTTAATGTTGATGCATCTATGATTTCGGGCAGCTAGGGAGGACCTGTCGTGGAAATGATTTTCATCAGAGCAGCTCTTGCCTTCCTGGCGGCACTCGGTGTCACCGTTCTTGTTCTGCCGCGTCTGGGTCACCTGGCCCGGAACATCGGGTTGCTCGATATGCCCAACGAGAGGAAGGTTCACAATAGTCCCAAGCCTCTCGTGGGGGGCCTGGGGATTGTGCTCGGCCTCCTGTTCAGCAGCCTGCTCTTTGTTCCCCTCACCTATCTCCGGGGATATTATGCCGGCGTTTTTTCTCTGGTCATCATAGGTTTTTTCGACGACTTCAGGGAGTTGAACCACCGGTGGAAGTTTGTCGCCCAGTTTTTTGCGGCCGCCCTGATGATCTATTTCAGCCATGCCTTTCTTTTCTCCTTCGGCGACCTTCTGTGGACCGGTCCTGTTTACCTGGGGGCCGCCGGTATACCGATGACCATATTCTGCGCGGTGGGGGTCATCAATGCTGTCAACATGGTCGACGGTCTGGACGGCCTTGCGGGTGGTATCTCCCTGATCGCCTTCCTTTCTTTTGCTTTTTTGGCCTATGTCAATAACCAGCCGGAGTTGATGCTGCTGAGTCTGGCCCTGGCCGGTGCGGTGATCGGCTTTATCCGCTATAACTGGTACCCGGCAAAGCTTTTCCTCGGTGACGGAGGGAGTTTGCTCCTGGGGTTCTCCGTGGCTTTCCTTTCCATAGCAGTTACTCAAAAGGAAGGCGGTCTTGTGCCTCCGGTTGCGGCCCTGCTTGTGGTTGCCTTCCCGGTGGCGGATGCGGTAACAGTGATGCTTAAAAGGGGCGTGAAGGGCAGGAGCCCGTTTTATGCCGACAAGACACACTTCCACCATATTCTGCTCCTGCTGGGCTATTGCAAAAGATCTGCTGACAGGACAATTTTTGCGGTGTCGGGCCTTTTGTCGGCAGTGGCCGTTCTGGGGACGCTTTATCATGTCCGA
>JARRRI010000044.1:23505-64342 GCA_037380845.1 Candidatus Sulfobium sp.
GGAAGATATTGAGATACAGGGCCGGGCTTGTAAAAGGGGGGATGCCGTGCTTTTACAGGGCGGTCGAAAGGATCGGATATTTCTCCAACATAGACAGGATTACGGGGCTGTTGAACAAAAAGGCCCTCCTGAGCAACCTGGAGTGTGAGCTGACGATATCCCGGAAACAGCAGACCGACCTGTCGGTACTTCTCATCGACATAGATCATTTCAAGAGAATAAATAACCTGCACGGGAGAGATGCCGGCGACCGGGTGCTTAACCATATGTCCCAGGTGATCAGGGATACGATAAGAAAGACCGATATCGCCGGTCGGTACGAAAGCGACAAGTTTCTGCTCATCCTGCAGGAGACGACATTTGCGGGCGCTGTAAAGCTCGCCGGAAAGATCTCTTCCATCGTGTCGAATATGGAGATCAGGACAGAGGGAAACCGTTCGGTAAGGCTCTCTCTCAGTTACGGAGCCGGCACCGCCGATTCTTTGACGGACACGGCTGGGAAACTGATAGACAGCGCGGAAGAGAGCCTTGGAGTCGGGAATGAAATCAACGTCGGCCGGGTCCGCAAGTCCGAGAGTCTGCCTTATTCAGAGATGCTCACAAAACACCATTCGGCCAGGCCAGCCGAATAAAAAAGCTGGCATCTGAAGCTGTCGTTGTCTGCCTGACCGCCTGTGCCCGTCCGCGCTTAAAGGGCCTTTTCCTCATTGAATGAGTGTTGAAGGGGGGATGCCTGATTTTGTATATTATGAACTGTTCCGATTTTTGAGTGAGGGAGGTCCTATGTACGCGGTAATACTTGCCGGGGGCAGCGGCACGAGGTTCTGGCCGCTCAGCAGGGAGAAGACGCCGAAGCAGCTTCTCAGGGTTTTCGGCGAATCGACGATGATTCAACAGACGGTCGAGAGGCTCCACGATTCCCTGCCGGTGGAAAACGTCTACATCGTAACAGGAGAGAAATACGCGTACGATATCAGGAACCAGCTGATGGAGGTCTGCGGCTCAGACAAATTCAGGATGATCATCGAACCGGTGGCCAGGAATACGGCTCCGGCCGTCGGTCTGGCGGCTGCCTATATCTCCAGGAAGTCTCCAAAAGCCGTAATGGCGGTGATGCCGTCTGACCATATTATACTGAAAGAGGCCAAATTCACGGAGGTCCTCAAGAAAGCCTCGGAGACTGCTTCGAAGGGATATCTGACCACCATAGGCATAATACCGGACAGGGCTGAAACAGGATATGGGTACATAAAAAAGGGCAAAAGCCTTGGGGCCGGGGGCAAAGGGCGCGGGAAAGCCGGCGAAAAAAAGGCAGACCCGGACGGGGCGGCTTTTTCTGTCGAGCGCTTCGTGGAAAAGCCGGACCTTAAGAAGGCTTCCGAATACGTCAAATCCGGCGATTATCTCTGGAACAGCGGCATTTTTGTCTGGAGGGTTTGCGATATTCTGGAAGAGATGAAAAAACAGCTGCCCGGCCTTTACGGCGGAATTATGAAAATAGGAATGGCTATCGGGAAAAAGAACGAGCAGGCTGTGCTGGAAGAGGTTTTTGCGAAGCTCGAACCGGTCTCGATAGATTACGGGATAATGGAGCACGCCGGAAAAGTGGCGGTCGTCCCGGCCGACATCAACTGGAGCGATGTGGGGAGCTGGCGGGCCCTCGACGATATAGCGAAGAAAGACGTATCCGGGAATATCATCACGGGCAACGTCATCGACGTGGGCTCGAAGAATTCAATTATTTATGCGGGCAAGCGTCTGATCGCGACGGTCGGGCTGGACAACACGGTTGTAGTGGACACGCCGGATGCTACTCTGATATGCGACAAGGACAGGACCCAGGACGTACGCCAGGTCGTGGATGAGCTGAAGAAGAAGGGGGCCGAAGAACTTATAGAGCACGTTACCGTCCACAGGCCCTGGGGTTCCTATATCCTGCTTGAGGCGGGCAGCAGGTACAAGATAAAGAGGATCGTCGTGAAGCCCGGCGCAAAACTGAGCCATCAGCTCCACCACCACAGGAGCGAGCACTGGGTCGTGGTTTCAGGCACGGCCAGGGTTACCGTAGGAGACAAGTCTTACCACGTCCACCCCAACGAATCGACTTATGTGCCGATCTCGACAAAACACAGACTTGAAAACCCCGGCAAGGTGCCCCTCCATCTGATCGAGGTCCAGAACGGCGACTATATAGAAGAGGACGACATAGTAAGGTTCGACGACGAATATGGGAGAGGACAGTAAGTAGCAAACAGTGAATAGTAAATAGTACACAAGTAAGCGGTGAAGGGCGGGGTGGTCATAAGCCGGTACGTCCGTCCTTTATTTCCATGCATTCGAGTGCTTTTGGCCGTCATTCCCGCGAAGGCGGGAAACCAAGGTTTCTTTTGTCTTCTTGAATAGACGAAGAGACAATGGATTCCCGACTACTACCTCGGGAATGACGACAAATCCACTATTTTAGGCATCTTTCAGGCAAAGGACGGTTAACTTCTTACTGCATTTTAGATATGGTTGACGACGGGATTTTCAGACAATACGACATACGCGGGATCTGGGGGAAGGACCTGACCCCGGAGGTCGCGGAGCTGATAGGCAGGGCCTTCGGGACCTATGCGGTTCGTCTTTCAGGCAAGAAGAACCCGTCGCTGACCGTAGGCAGGGATGTGAGGCTGAGTTCCGGGAGGATAGCTGAGAGCCTCATGCGCGGAATAGCCTCCACGGGGGCCGGCGTTATCGACATAGGCGAATGTCCCACGCCCGTCCAGTATTTCTCGCTCTACCACCTTCAGGCCGACGGCGGTGTCATGATAACCGGCAGCCATAATCCCCCCGAGTACAACGGCTTCAAGATGAGTGTCGGAAGGGAGACCATTTACGGGGATGCCATCCAGGAGATAAAACGCATAATACTCGACGGTTCGTTCGCCGGGGGAGCGGCTGTCCAGACAAGGCTGCGGCCGGTCACGGAAGACTATACTGAATATCTGTCACGGAACGGTCGGGACCTCTCCGGTCTGAAGGTGGTCATGGATGCAGGGAACGGCACGGCCGGTCTTGTTGCTCCCGGGCTGGTAGAGGGACTCGGTGTAGAGGTGACACGGCTCTTCTGTGAGCCGGACGGCAGTTTCCCCAACCACCATCCAGACCCCGTCGTCGAGAAGAACCTCAGGTCCCTGATCGAGACCGTGAAGACCGTTGACGCCCATCTGGGCGTTGCTTATGACGGTGACTCCGACAGGCTGGGAGTGGTCGATTCAACGGGCGAAATAATATGGGGCGACCGTCTCATGATCATTTTTGCAAGGGATATCCTGAAGAACAACCCCGGCGCGAAAATCATAGGCGAGGTCAAGTGCTCGCAGGTCATGTATGACGATATTCAGAGGAACGGGGGGAGGGCCATAATGTGGAAAACGGGCCATTCCCTTATCAAGAATAAAATGAAAGAGGAGGAGGCCCTGCTTGCCGGGGAGATGAGCGGACACATCTTCTTCGCCGACCGGTACTTCGGGTATGACGACGCTATCTATGCGACATTGAGGCTCCTCGAAATTATAAAGAAGAGCGGGCCGCCCTATCGCATGGCGAGGCTGCTGGAAGGCCTGCCGGAGCGGAGAGCCCGGAAGCCCTGGGACGCATAAGGTCATTTGTGGAAGAAAAACTGTGGGGAATACTGAAGGCCCGTGCTGTCTGAGCGTTGACGTTGTATTGGCACGTGTTGCGAAGGCTCTGTAGGCATTTTTTGTCATTCGGGGACAGGCTTCGCGGTATGAGAAAGGCTCGTTAACCGCAGACGACCGGTCGGACAATAAGACAGACATGAAAACCATTAACTGCCAGGTTTTTCTTTCGGCCGACGTGGCCGAAAAAAAGGAACAGTCTTTGTCTGCGGTTGTTTGCGTTAGTCTGCGGTTAAACCTTGTTTTAAAGTGAAAGGTATCTCATGAAAATTCTTGTAACGGGCGGGGCGGGGTATATAGGCAGTCATATGGCGAGGAGCCTCGGTGAGAGAGGTCACGACATCGTGGTGTATGACAACCTGTCCACGGGACACAGGGAGTCCGTTCTGTACGGCAGGCTTGTCATCGGCGACCTCGCGGATATGGAGACCCTGCGGAGACTTGTCGATGCCGAAAAGTTCGACGCGGTGATGCACTTCGCCGCCCACATAGAAGTCGAGGAGTCCGTCAATAACCCCGTAAAATACTACCGCAACAATTTTTCGAACGCCCTCAACCTCATCGGGGCATGCATTGAATTTGACATAGATAAATTCGTATTTTCCTCCACCGCGGCGGTATACGGCATACCTGAAGAAATTCCGGTAACCGAAGAGGTCCCTTTGCTGCCGATAAACCCTTACGGCGCCTCGAAGGCCATGGTGGAAAGGGCCTTGAAGGACGTCGCACAGGTTTCCCGCCTGAGATATGTGGCATTGAGATACTTCAATGTTGCCGGAGCGGACGCCCTTTCGAGGATAGGCCAGAGGTACCGCAACGCCACGCACCTGATCACCCTGGCTCTCAAGACGGCGCTGGGGTTGAGGGACCACCTGGACATATTCGGTACCGATTATGACACGCCGGACGGCACCTGCATCCGGGACTACATCCATGTGGATGACCTGATCGGTGCCCATGTGCTGGCCCTCGACCATCTCGCCGCGGGCGGTGAAGGCGGGATTTTCAATTGCGGCTACGGGCGGGGGTATTCAGTGAGGGAAGTAGTGGAAACGGCCAGGAGAGTTACAGGGATCGATTTTCCGGTGAAAGAAACAGGCAGAAGGGCGGGCGACCCTCCCTCTCTCGTTGCCGATTCGTCCAGACTCAGAAAAGAACTTGGCTGGAAACCGGCCCACGATAATCTGGAATACATAATAAAAACCGCCTGGGACTGGGAAAAAAAGATAAATTCAAGTCAGAAGTAAGCGCAGAAAGGTCAGAAGTCAAAATGCAGAATGCAGAAGTAACTAAGAGCAGAAATAAGAATGCAGAACGCAGAAGTGATGTGAAGTCAGAACCAGAGAACACACAAAATAAGAAAACGCAAAAAGAAAATCTGAAACAGAGGACCAAGAAGTTCGCCTTGGCTCTTATAAAATTATATGCGAAGCTCCCAAAATGTTACGAAGCACAGACAATTGGTAAACAGATCTCACGAGCTGGCACATCTGGCGGAGCAAATTACCGAGAAGGATGCCGTGCCCGCTCATCTCAAGAGTTTGCAGCCAAGCTGGGAATCTGCCTGCAGGAACTCGAAGAAACGGCGTACTGGTTCGAACTCTTGTCGAGAGTGGCGTGGTCACAGCGGCAGACATAAAATCGGAGGTAAACGAAACCGACGAACTTATCGCAATATTCGCATCTTCACTGAATACGGTAAGAAACCGCTAACCTGCTAGCGGGGTCCGCTTTTTTCGTTGTCTACTTCTGCAATCTGCATTCTTACTTCTGACTTATACTTTTAAAAGCACCATGCCTGAAAGCGGATCCAGTTCTCTTTTTGCCGTTACCCCCTCTATTTCGGTGATAACCGCCTCCAGCACCAGGAAGGTCTCGGAGTTTTCTCTCAGGCATCCCACTTTCACCATGTCCTTCTTGCCGAACGCGGCGTGGCAATGTATCTTCGGCTCTTCGTCCTGCCAGAAGATGGTACCGAAGCCGACCACTTCATGGCTCTCCCCCAGTGATTTCCAGACGGGAGCCGGAGGGAACTCGTCCTTGTCCGGACCGACTACCAGATCGCCTTCCCGCATGCCTCCCACAAGGTAAAAAACCGCAGCTTTGATGTCTTCCTTCCTTGCCAGGTCGGCAAGCCCTCCAAGCACGTCGTCCCTGTCTTCAAACCTCACAACAACGACCCTCCCGGGCCTTCCCACCTGATATTTCATTTCGTCTCCTTTATAAAAATGCAGAGAATTTTTTCAAGGTTCACCGCAGCCCTTCAACTATTGGATTTACCGAATGTTTACTCCGGGTCAGATCCCTTTCCGTCATACCCGAGGTTTTTAGTCGGGGTATCCATTCTGTCTGAAAGCCTGGATTCCCGATTACTGACTCGGGAATGACGAACTTGAAATGCCTCTTTATGCAACGGTTGAGTGAAATCTTTCTGTATCGATTTTTCGAAGAGTCCGCCTTCAATCTGTGCCCGTCTCGGATCAACAGGGTCCTTTTTCGTCTTTTACTTCTGCATTCTTAATTCTGACTTCTTACTTTATTGTCACTCGCCTTCCACCGTAATTGCATCCACCGGGCAGTTTTCTTCGGCGGCCTCGCAGCATCCCACGAACTCGCAGGCCTCGGCATCGATGACCTGGGCCTTGCCGATCACTTCGTCGAGATGGAAAACAGCCGGACAGATCTCTTCACAGGTGCCGCATGCGATGCACGTTTCCTGGTCGACTATGACTTTCATTTTATCTCCTCGGTCAAGGCCGCGGCCAGAAGGGGGAACATGATCTCATGATGTCCGGTCAGGGCATAATGGCTGCCGTTCACAGAGGTCGGCCTTTTAAGGACATTTTCCCGCGGCCTGTAATGCTGGATAAAATCCATGTTCACGGTGGTTATGCTCTCGACTTTTCTGCCCAGATTCCTGGCGATATTCAGGGCCTTGAGAAAGACCTCGGGAAGGACTACCGCCGATCCGAGGTTTATGTATACCCCGCCTTCCAGGTCCGAGACGACCGAAGCGAACAGTCTGAAGTCAGTCATGGTCGCCTTTCCGATTGCCCCACCGTCGGCCTGTGGGTGCATATGCACGATGTCAGTGCCTATCGCAATATGTACGGTTATGGGGATATCCAGGGAGAAGGCGTTTGCGAAGAGGCTCTTTTCCCTGAAAGGGAATTTGCCTTTGTGAATGTATTCACCCACCGCCTTACCGGCGCCGTATCCTTTCTTTACCCCTTTTTTTATGGCGGCATTTACTCCCTTCCCGGTCTCCTGGGCCATGCCGAAGGTGCCCGTACAAAGTTCCATGGCCACGTCTTCGGATGTATGCCCCACGAGCGCCAGTTCGAAATCGTGGACCGCACAAGCGCCGTTTACGGCCACGGCCGTTATGACCTTCTTTTTCAGGAGATCTGTGATAACCGGAGAAAGCCCGAGCTTCAGCGGGTGGGCACCCATGCCGAGAATGACCGGCCTGTCATCTCTTCTGGCTGAAGCTATTGCCTGGACGACCCTCCTGAAGTCCTTGACCGCCAGGACGTCGGGCAGTTTTCCCAGAAAATCGTGAAGTGTATCACCCCTGACCGGGGTCCGGGCAAGGGAATTTATTGACACCTTGCTTTTTCTGGCGCACAATGAATAAGATCTGGCTGATTTGAGAGACAGGGGCCTGTATTTCATGCGATCAATTTTACCACATCGCCGACTTGATTTAAAATGAGCGGTTATGGTAAAAAATAAGATTACTTTTTCAAGGAGGATCTGAATTTGGCAGCTAAGGCACCGGTAAAGAAAAACCTTTCGGCTCTGAAAAGGGCAAGGCAGGCCGAAAAGCGGAATATGCGCAACAGGATTGAACGCACCAGAATCAGGAGCGCCGTCAAGGCTGTTGAATCAGCGGTGAATGAAAACAACAAGGAGGCCTCTCAGGCCGCTCTCCAAAAGGCTGTTAAAACGATAACCAGCTCTGTCCCGAAAGGCGTGCTGCACAGGAACAACGCTGCAAGGAAGGTTTCGAGGCTGGTAAAAAAGGTAAATTCCGTTACAGCCGGACCAGCCTAGCCAGCAAGAGCTCCACCGGATAGGAATCCCCCGAACTTTTTATAGCCACGTCCGCACTGTTGAGAATGCTGAAGACCCGATAAAGATATTCCCTGTCTTCAGGCTTGTTCTTGCCTGAAAGCAACCTGCTGTATTGCCAGTTTATTGCACCGAGGAGGGCGTAAGGCTCCTCGGTTTCCCTTAAGACCCTGTAAATCCGGAATACGCGGTCGGCGTCCCTGGATCTGATGGCGTTAACCAGGTCAAAGATGCCGTACTTCCGTTTCCCCTCTATTATCTCGGCGATATCCTTCCTGTCTATAACCGCCTTTCCTATAAGTGTGCACTTTTCGATTTCGGAAGAGAGCAGCCCCAGGTCCGGGCCTATGGTGCCGATCAGGTAATCGACGGCCGCATCGGGCATTTCCAGACCCTTCGATTTCGCCTTCGCCTTCAGCCAGGACGGAAGTTCTTTTGCGCCGACATCCAGAACGATCTGTTTGACGCCTGGCTCCCTGAAGTCTTTCTTGACCGGACCTGCATGGAGCATTACCAGCACCGAACCCTCGGAAGGCCCGGCGAAATATGGACGCAGCTTCAGGATGTCTTTTTTCAGGAGCTTATGGATGTTCTCGATCACCACGAATTTTCTGCCCGAAAAGAAAGGCACGGTATTGAGGACATCGAGTATCTGGTCGAAGGTTACAGAGTTCAGGTTAAGGACATCGAATACCTCGAAACTGAATTCCCTTTCGCCGGCGGGGACCAGCCCCTTTAAAAGTGAAACCGCCTCGGAATGGAGGAAAGGGTCCGCTGACGAAAGGATATAAAGGGGTGAGGGCATCCCTTTCTTCAGTTCATCGAGGAAATTTCGATAGCTCATTTGTAAATCAACATCCCGACCAGCTCCTGCGACAGGTCCCTCATCGCCCTCTCTTCAGCCAGGTCCCTGGCCGCGAGAAGGCTTGTGAGTTCGCCCGGCCCTGTGAAAGAAACAATGAAGGGGGAGCTGACATGTCTGGTTTCCAGGACCTTGCCCCCGGCGTCCGTTATGGTGAAATCGGCGTCCACTATCACCCTGTACTCCAGGGTTACCTCTTCCTTCTCCGACAGGCTTATCATATCGAATCTGCTGACCCTGCCGGTGAGCTTTAATTTCGCGTCCGGTGTGACCACGATTCCCTGCCTGGTAAATTCCTCTGTAAGTGCGTTGGAGAGCTTGTCCTGAAGCTTGGGTTCCAGGGTGGCGTTATCGATCCGGCCGACGTTTATCTTCCCGAAGGGCAGAGAAGCGTGCCTGTGAACGCTGTAGCCGCAGCCGCCCAGCAAAAAAATAATGATAATCCCTAACGCCGCAGAAATCGCGGAAGGGACACCGAAAAATTCTTGTGATGACGACATGATTTTATTTATCTTCCACATAAATGAGGACCCAACATTTTGCGACTCGAAAATCCTTGTGTGCCGTCATTCCCGAGGTAGTAGTCGGGAATCCATTTCTTTCAAGTATTTGCCCCTGCTGCATAACTGATGACCTATGACTCATCACGCAATCTCACCAGCACAGCATTCAATAGCTGTATTTTACCTTGGATACCCGCCTTCGCGGGTATGACGAACCTTTACGAATCTGTCCCTGTTCATTAACGACCTTCTCATCCGACCACAATATTAACGAGCCTTCCCCGTACCACGATCACCTTCCTGATCTGCTTTTGCCCTACGAATTCCATTGTTTTGGCGTCATTGAGGGCGATCTTCTTTATCTCCTCGTCGGGCGTACCGGCCTGGATCATGAGCTTTCCCCGCAACTTGCCGTTGACCTGTATTACCAGCTCCACCTGTTCCTCTCTGGCAAGGTCCTCGTCCCAGGCAGGCCATTCCCGCTCGGAGACCGAGGGTTCATTGCCGACGGCAGCCCAGAGTTCTTCAGCTATGTGCGGCGTGAAGGGAGAGAGAAGCAGCAAGGCCGTTTCGACCGTGAACTTGAAAGCCCGGAGGTCTTTGTCCCCGGCCGGTCCGTATCCCGTCATCTCATTTACCAGTTCCATCAATGCGGCGATAGCGGTATTGAAATGATATTCGCGTTCGATGTCGAAGGTCACCTTCTTTATCGTCCGGTGGGTCTTTCTCAGCAGGCTTCCCGCGGGCCCTGAGACGTCTTTGAGGTCCCTTTCGGACGGTTGCCGGGAATCGACGCTTCTCAGGGCTGAAAGGTTCTTATGAACGATGCCCCATATCCTGCCGAGAAAACGGGAGGCCCCCTCGACTCGCCCCGTCCTTTATAACCATGCCCTGCGTCAGCAGGTTCATGAACGGCTCACCCGTTTCGATTATGCCCAGGTCTCTCATCACCAGGGTGAAGAACCTTGAATAGAGGAGGTGCAGGACGGCATGTTCGACACCGCCTATGTACTGGTCTACGGGCATCCAGTAATGCACCGGCGATTCCGTATTGCGGACCGCCCGGGGCAGATCGATTTTTGAATCATCGAAACAATAAGCCACAAAATACCACGAGGAATCAAAAAAGGTGTCCATAGTGTCCGTTTCCCGCCGGGCTGCGCCGCCGCAGGCCGGACAGGACGTATTAATGAAAGAGGACGACTCCAGGAGAGGAGAGCCCCCCTTGCCGGTGACCCGGATGTCCTCCGGGAGCAGGACCGGCAGGTCCTCTTCAGGGACCGGTACGATGCCGCATTTGTTGCAGTAAACTACCGGGATGGGCGTGCCCCAGTACCTCTGTCTCGAAATTCCCCAGTCCCTCAATTTGTAGTTGACAACCTTTGTACCCAGACCCTTCTGCTCTATGTAGTCGGCGATCTTTTCCCTGGCAGCATCACTGTTCAGGCCGGTAAAAGACCCTGAATTTACGAGGACCCCCTCGTCTTCGTATGCCGCCTCCAGGGGCAACCCTTGTGGCTGCCCGTCCTCTGAAATCACCGGCCTGATCTCAAGGCCGTATTTCGCGGCAAACTCAAAGTCCCGCTGGTCATGGGCGGGCACCGACATTATCGCCCCCGTTCCGTACTCCATCAGGACGAAATTCGCTATGTAGATCGGGATCTTTTCATCGTTCATGGGATTGACGCAGTAGCGGCCGGTGAAAAGCCCTATTTTTTCGTCTGCCTTGCCGTAATGGGAGGTGATATCTTCGAGGGCGGCCCCGTCGCTCACCAGTTTCTGCGCAAGCGGATGGGGCGGCGAGAGGCAAAGAAAGGTTGCGCCGAAGAGTGTATCGGGCCGGGTGGTGAATATCCTTATATTGTCGTCGGTTCCCTCCACCCTGAAGTCGACTTCCACCCCGTGGCTCTTTCCGATCCAGTTCTTCTGCATCAGGACCACCCTTTCGGGCCACCCCTTGAGTTCATCGCACCCTTTCAGGAGCTCCTCGGCATAGTGGGTTATCTTCAGAAACCACTGGAAGAGTTCCTTCTGCACCACGACACTGTCACACCTCCAGCACAGGGTATCTATAACCTGCTCGTTGGCGAGGACCGTTTCGCAGGAAGGACACCAGTTGACGTAGGACGATTTTCTGTAGGCCAGCCCCTGCTCGAACATTTTGACGAAAAACCACTGGTTCCAGCGGTAATATTCCGGGCTGCACGTGGTCACTTCCCTGTCCCAGTCATAGCTGAGTCCTAGTTTGTTCAGCTGACTTTTCATGTAACCGATGTTTTCATAGGTCCATTTGGAAGGGTGCACCGAGTGTTTGATCGCAGCGTTTTCGGCTGGAAGGCCGAAAGAGTCCCATCCCATGGGGTGCAGGACATTATAGCCCTGCATCTTCTTGTAGCGCGCGATGACATCGCCGATGGCGTAATTCCTTACATGGCCCATATGTATCTTTCCCGAGGGGTAGGGGAACATCTCAAGGCAGTAAAATTTTTTCAGGGAGGCGTCGGTCCGGGTCTTGTACAGGTTCTTTTCGGACCAGTACTTCTGCCATTTCGGTTCAACTTTCTTGGGGTCGTATCTTTCTTCCAAGATAAATCCTCCGTACAGTGTCAGTGACTGCTGTCAGTGTCAGAATAACACGACGATCTTAACAAACACGTCTTACTGATTATCTCTCCAGCGCAGAGTCTACTCAAAGGTAACTCTAGGTGAAGCTTTTTTCCGTCATGCCCGAGGCTGTAGCCGGGCATCTACTTTGTCTGAAAACCTGGATTCCCGATTACTACCTCGGGAATGACGAACCTGCAATTCGAGTCCTTTGTGTGACTTGGGTTGATCACTAATCACTCACACTGATATTATCTTTCTTCTGACACTGATCACTGGCACTGGCACTGGTTCAGAACTTGACGCCGAGGTCGGGGAAGAGGGATGAGAGCACTCTCAGGTTGTTGGTGAGCAGCAATATCCCGAATGCTATCAGAAGGAGCCCGCTGATTGCCATGACGACTTTCATGTATTTGCGGATCTTCGCCGAGTAGCTGAGGAATGAATTGAAGGCCAGAGATGCCAGGAAAAAAGGTAAGGCAAGTCCGAGCGAATAGACGGCGAGCAGTCTGATGCCGTAGAATGCCGAGCCCTTGGAGCCTGCATAGACCAAAATCGTTCCCAGGATCGGTCCGATGCACGGGGTCCACGCAGCGGCAAAGGTCATGCCGACCAGGAACGATCCGACGTAGCCGGCCGGCTTACCGCTCATATGGAACTTCCTCTCCCTGGTGAGGAAGTCCAGTTTTATAATTCCTGAAATGAAGAGGCCGAAGATTATCACCAGAATGCCCCCGCCGATCCTTATCCACTCCTGATAACTGAAGAAGAACCTGCCCACTGCCGACGACGAGGCCCCCAGGGCAATGAAGACCGCTGAAAATCCGAATATGAAGGCGATCGAGTTCATCGCCGTGAGAAAACGTATCCTCTTCGATTCTGTTCCTTCTCTCAGGTCTTCGAAGGAGACGCCGGTTATGAACGAAACGTATGAGGGGACAAGGGGAAGCACACAGGGCGAAAGGAAGGACAGGACCCCGGCCAGAAACGCAAGGGGGAAGGATACATCCTTCATAACGGATTGTCCGGAGCGGCGCAGTCGGCTGAACCGCCCTTTATTTTTTCAACTGCGTGAGGGATCACTTCAAGCACTGCCTCCAGACCTTCCGTTATTGCCTTGGGGCTTCCCGGCAGGTTGATGATCAGCGAACGTCCCCTGACGCCCGCGACAGCGCGCGAGAGCATCGCCCGCCTTGTCTTCTTCAGGCCTTCAAGCCTCATGGCCTCGGCGATCCCGGGGACCTCGCGCTCTATTACCTCCGTCGTCGCTTCGGGCGTCACGTCCCGGGGAGAAAGTCCGGTGCCTCCGGTAGTGAAGATAATGTCCACGAGTTTACTGTAATGTATCAGCTTCTCTTTTATCAATCCCTTTTCGTCGGGGATAATCTCGTAATGAGTGACCTCTACGTCTATTTTTCTCACCATTTCCCGGATCGCAGGTCCGCTGAGGTCTTCCCGTTCGCCCCGGGAACCTTTATCGCTTATGGTAAGGACTGCGGCAGTGATCATAGTGTCAGTGTTTAGTGTCAGTGTCAGAATAAGACAACGACCTTATCAAACCGTTTAACATCTTACTGATCTCTTCCAGCTCGCCGCTTAAAATACAATAGTCGTTTTCAGACAGATACCCCAAATCTCTCGCAAGCAAGAGGTGATATTTCATTTCTCCCGCCGAGCCCTTCGAGATACCGGCGAACTGACGAAATTCTTTTGTGCTTAATCTGTGACTGCCTTCCATTAAATTTGTTGCAATAGAAGAGGAAGCCCGCCTCATCTGAGACGTAAGACCGAATTTTTCTGATTGAGGAAATAAATCGGTCATTTTATAGATCTGTAAAGTCAGGCTGTGACTCCTCTTGAACACTTCCATTTCTTCTATGCTGCTAACTTTTGTCATGGTTTTTATAGTGTTGCTGACACTGATCACTGACACTGATACTGATTTTGTCTCCCGCCTTCACCACTCCGCCCCTCCGGACCTTTATGAAAATGCCCTCCTTCGGCATGACGCAATCGCCGGCCCGGTAGTAAATGGCGCACCTCGAATGGCATTCCTTGCCGATCTGGCTGACTTCGCCGATGACTTGATCGCCGATGGTCATAACGGTTCCAACAGCAAGAGATACGAGGTCCAGTCCGCGTGTGGTTATGTTTTCGGCAAAATCTCCGGGGGACAAGTCAAGGCCCATATCCCGCATTTTCTCTATGCTTTCGATGGCCAGGAGGCTGACCTGCCTGTGCCATTCGGAAGAGGCGTGGGCATCCCCTTCAATCCCGTATCCTTCACGCAGGGTTACCGCTTCGACAGGCTTCTTCCTGACGCCTTTTCTGTCGCTTATATTAACGGAAACAACGGTTCCTGTCATTGGATAGCTGAGGTGCAACTATAGACAAAGCTGCCCTGCCTTCCAGCGTAGGGGCGGCATAAATCCCTCCCAGGGGAAACTCTCAACAAAATCATCTTCCGCTCATTCCCGGGGTGGCAATCGGGAATCCTTTATCTTTGAACACAAACACCTGGATTCTTGCCCCTGGTCGCCTCCGGCGCCGCCAAAGGCGGGTAAACCGCGCCGGAATGACGACTCACAACCCTGAACATATGTAAAGAGGCATTACCCTACGTCCCTATTTCCCAGCTTCTGAGATACTTCTTCTGGGCGGGAGTGAGGGTGTCTATTTTTATTCCCCTGGACTTCAGCTTCAGTCTCGAAATATCGCTGTCGATCTTCTCCGGGACGCTGTAAACTTTCCTGTCCATCTTCTTGTAGTTCCTGGCCATGTATTCGGCACACAGCGCCTGGTTGGCGAAGCTCATATCCATGACCGCAGAGGGATGACCTTCGGCGGCGGCCAGATTGATCAGGCGCCCCTCGCCCAGAAGATAAATTTTCTTGTTGTTCTTCAGAGTATACTCTTCTACAAAATCCCTGATCTGCCTTCTGGATTTTGCCATCTTCCTCAGGGCCTCGATAGAAATTTCGACATTGAAGTGTCCTGAATTGCAGAAGATGGCACCGTCTTTCATCAGGCGGAAACAGTCCTTGAATATGACGTCGATGTCGCCCGTTGCAGTGACGAATATGTCGCCGAGTATCGCCGCATCTCTCATGGGCATCACTTCGAAGCCGTCCATCGTTGCTTCCAGCGCCCTGAGGGGGTTAACCTCTGTGACGATCGTGCGCGCGCCCATGCCTTTGGCCCTCATGGCAATGCCCTTGCTGCACCAGCCGTAGCCGGCCACCACGACTATCGAGCCCGCTATCAGCCTGTTCGTCGCCCTCAGGATTCCGTCGATTGTCGACTGGCCTGTGCCGTAGCGGTTATCGAAGAGGTACTTGGTGTACGCGTCGTTGACTGCGATTATGGGATATTCAAGGACACCCTTTTCGGCCATCGCCCTCAATCTGATAACGCCGGTGGTGGTCTCTTCCGTGCCCCCGATGATGTCTTTCAGAAGTCTCTTTTCCTTTGTATGAATCGTCGAGACCAGGTCGGCGCCGTCATCCATTGTGATATTGGGCTTGACGGACAGGGCTGCCATTATATGTTTATAGTAGGTCTTATGGTCTTCTCCCTTTATTGCGAATACCGGGATCCCGGAGTTCTTGACCAGGGAGGACGCAACGTCGTCCTGGGTGCTCAAAGGGTTCGATGCGCAGAGGTAGACATCGGCGCCGCCGGCCTTCAGAGTCTCCATGAGGTTCCCCGTCTCGGTCGTCACATGGAGGCAGGCCGCAAGTTTCAGCCCTTTAAGCGGTTTTTCTTTGGTAAATCTTTCTCTTATGCTCTTCAGCACCGGCATTTCCCTGGCGGCCCATTCTATTCGCAGTTTGCCCCTGGCGGCCAACTTGATGTCTTTAACGTCGTGTTTGATCATGAATCCTCCTTTTTTGTGCTGTTACAGTCCTGCTTCCCTTCTCAGTGCAGACGCTTTGTCCGTCTTTTCCCATGTGAAGTCCGGATCATTCTTTCCGAAGTGCCCGTATGCGGCAGTTTTACGGAAGATGGGGCGTCTGAGGTTAAGGCTGTCGATAATCCCCTTGGGCGTCAGGTCGAAGTTCTTTCTTATGAGGGGAACGATCTTTTCCTCTTCTATCTTCCCTGTCCCGAAGGTATCGACAAGGATCGAGACGGGTTCGGGAACCCCGATTGCGTAAGCAAGCTGGACCTCCGCCCTTTCCGCGATGCCGGAGGCAACGACGTTCTTGGCGATATATCTCGAAATGTAAGCACCCGAGCGGTCGACTTTTGTGGGGTCCTTCCCCGAGAAGCAGCCTCCCCCGTGGCTTCCCACCCCGCCGTAGCTGTCCACAATTATCTTTCTTCCTGTAAGGCCGGTGTCGCCCATCGGACCGCCCACGACAAAACGTCCCGTGGGATTGATGTAATATTTGATGGCCTCTGCATCCAGAAGCTCGGGCGGCAGGACGGGGTTTACAACCTTCTCGATTATGTCTTCCTTGAGGTCTTTGAGATGGACATCAGGGCTGTGCTGCGAGGATACGACAACCGTATCTATCCTGAGGGGTTTTCCGTCCCGGTATTCGATGGTCACCTGCGACTTGCCGTCAGGCCTCAGATAGGGCAGAATCTCCTGCTTCCTGGTCTCGGACAGACGCATGGAAATCTTGTGGGCCAGCATGATCGGCAGAGGCATCAGTTCCTCTGTCTCGTTGCACGCGAATCCGAACATCAATCCCTGGTCTCCCGCTCCCCCGGTGTCGACACCCATAGCTATGTCCGACGACTGCTGATCGATCGAGGTGATGACCGAACAGGTCTCGTAGTCGAAGCCGTATTTGGCGCGGGTATACCCTATGTCTCTGATCGTCTGTCTTACGACGTCGGGTATGTGTACATAGCAGGTGGTGGAAATCTCTCCGGAAACAAAGGCGAGACCTGTCGTTACCAAAGTTTCACAGGCGACTCTCGCCGTAGGGTCCTGTCCGATTATGGCATCCAGAATGGCATCTGATATCTGGTCGGCGATCTTGTCGGGATGGCCTTCAGTGACCGACTCAGACGTGAAAAAGTAGTCCTTTTTTGCCATAGGTTATTCTCCTTTCTTATAAACTAAGTTAATAGTGTAACTTTTTTGACTTCAAAAAAATCCTCGTCGCACATGACGGCTCCAAACCGTCTGAAAAGGCCATGAAAAAGGCGTTCGAGATCGCAGGGAAGTTCGGTTCGTCGGTGACCGTTGTCTCTGTCATACCGGAATTTTATCTTACGGAACTCATGGAGACTGACAGGACGCGCATCGTAAAAACACTTGCCGACGAAGGGAAAAAAATGCTGGCACAGATCAAGAACAGGCATAAGGGAGAGTACCGTCTGAAGACCGTTCTGAAGCAGGGTAACCCTGCCGAAGTGGTTATCGAGGAGGCCCGCAAGATGAAGGCGACCCTGATCATCACCGGCTCCCACGGACGCCACGGCGCGCAGAAATTCCTGCTGGGCAGCGTTTCCTCAAAAATCGTAGACCACGCCGACTGTTCCGTTCTGGTTGTGAAATAGAAAAAAGACATTTCTTGCCGCGGTCAAGCGCAGAAAAGGACGGACAAAAACTGATTCCAGAGGTCTACCCGCTGGAAATTTTGTCTGTACCCTCCAATTGCTCCGAAGATGCCTATAGGCGTCATTCCCGAGGCAGTAGTCGGGAATCCATTCTTAGCAGGAGAAATTGGATACCCGCCTTCGCAGGTATGACGACCACGGCTATTTTCGTCCTCCTTCGTGCCGACGGTCGGCATGAGGGTCATTCCGAAAACCTCCCCTCACCTGGCAGGTTCAGTCCGTGTCCCTCAACGGTTAATTTGAAGCTTGGCCTCTTCCGTATTACTTCTGCATTCCGCGATCCGACTTGTGACTTTACTTGTTGATGAACTCCCGCAGGGCCTCTTCGAATTTCACCGGCTTGAACCCGAAATTTTTTTCGACGGCGTCGATGTCGCAGATATTGTCCATTTCGAGCAGCCTCAGTTGGTCGGTTGTTACCGGGGGCGAAGGGAGGATATTTTCCAGAAGGCTCGCCGAAAACTTCATGAGTCCCATCGGTATGCTCATGGTTGTTTTTTTCCGGCCGAGGGCCTCGGACATTATTTCCAGCATCCTGCTGTAAGTGAGCTGCTCGGGACCCCCGATTTCATAAGTTGAAAGATATTTTTGCGGGGCGTCAATCACGGCGCCGATGCATCTTACCCAGTCCTTGACATAGAGCGGCTGAAATTTTGCACTCCCCTTCCCCGGGATGGGGAGGACGGGCGCGAGTTTGATCATGTCGACCACCTTACTGGTGAAACCGTCCCAGGGGCCTATTATCAGCGACGGCCTGAAAACAGTAGAAGCCAGGCCGCTTTTTTTGACTATGTCTTCCGCCTCCGCCTTGGTTTTCAGATAAGCAGACCATGAGTTTTTGTCGGCACCCAGGGCCGACTGATAGAAGAAATGTCCGGCGCCTGCGCGCTTCGCCTCATCGACGAGGTTCGAAGTTCCCTCGACGTGGACGCTACGGAATGTCGACCTTCCCTTTTCTTCGATTATCCCTACGAGGTGGATTACCACGTCGCCGGAGCCAAGGACCCCTTTGAGTGTATCAGGCTCTCTTATGTCACCGGTGACTGTTTCGATCCCCATGGCTGTGAGGCGTTCTTTTGCTTTCCCGGAACGGACCAGGCATTTCAGCCGGTGGCCCTTTGCCGAAAGATCGTCGATAAGGTGGCTGCCTATGAAACCCGTTGCTCCCGCTATAAATATCATGATGTCCCCTCCCTTTGTTCATTACCGGTTTTCAGAGATATGTTATGTTTTGTCGCCCTTCACAACTGAAGACCTGATGTCGTCATGCCCGGTGTACTAATCGGAAATCCATTGTTCCAGAGAACAACCTGAGAACAACTGGATTCCCGCCTCCGCCGGAATGACAATCAAAGACGCTCGAACATACTTCAGAACGGCCTCGACGCTCTACCTTGTCAGTTTCAAAAACTTCCCGTAAGACGCCTCTTCGATCTCCTTGTGCATATTGTTGCCGTGGGCGTCCATGGTAACTATCGCCGGAAAATCTTTTACCTCAAAAAGCCACATCGCTTCGGTCGGTCCGAACTCCTCAAGTTTCCAGGCGCCCTGCGTCCGGGCGATGCGGTCGGCAAGAAAAGCTGCGGCGCCGCCAATCGTATGGAAATATACGCAGGAATGTTCCCGGAGCGCTCGCAAGGTGCGGTCACCCATGCCGCCTTTCCCCATAATCCCCGCAAGACCGTATGCCCTGATGATTTCGGGCGTAAACATCTCAACCCGCATGCTTGTTGTGGGTCCGGCGGCCACGGCCAGGAATTCGCTGTCGGTTTTCTTCATGACCGGTCCGCAGTGGTAGATAACGGCACCGGAGAGATCAAAAGGGATGTCCTCACCAGGGGGCCTTTTTTCGAAGAGGTACCTGTGAATCCTGTCTCTCCCGGTTATCACGCGTCCGGTGATCGATACGATATCCCCTGTTTTCAGGCCGCTTACATCCTCTCTCGACAGGGGAAGAGAAAGGGCTTTCACCATATCAGCCTGCCGCGCCTGGTTGCCCAGCAGCCAACCGACACGTCAATAAAGTAGGATGCAGGATGACGGTGGTTGACGCCTATCTTCACACCCAGCGCCGTAGTTGCTCCCCCGAGTCCCTGGGGACCTATGCCAAGTTCGTTTAACTCCTTCAGCGATCTCTCCTCAAGTGCGGCCAGTTCGTCCATCCCATTTCTGTCATTGAGTTTTCTCATGAGCTGTTTTTTTGCAAGTGCCGTGACCTGATCCTTTGCAGCGCCGATGCCGACCCCTACGATGTAAGGCGGACAACCCTTGCCCTGGGCCTTCTGCACGGCGTCGAGCAGACACTTCCGGACACCGTCGAGATTCCGTTGTGCGTTCAGGTCCTCGACGGGCAATTTGTACATCTGCCCTACATTTTCACAGCCCCCGCCTTTCAGCATGAGGTCTATGACGAGAGCATTGCCGGCCGTCTCTTCAAGATAAATGATCGGAAAACCCGCCCCGGTGTTATCCCCGGAATTCTCGTCGGTGAGCACATCGACTGCGTTCGGCCTCAAAGGGACCTTTACTGTGGCGATTCGAGTGGCCTCGATGATTGTTTCCCTCAGGTCGGCCTGGCTCAGACCCACCGGCACCTTCACGTAAAAGACCGGCACCCCCGTGTCCTGACATACCGGCCTTACCGTCTCGCGCGACAATTTGATGTTTTCCAGCATGACAGTAAGGCAGGAGACGGCAGCCGAACCTTCCTTTTCCCGCGACAGGGCGGCCTTCAGCCCCTCTTCTACATCGGGAGGCAGGGAGGTGGCAACTTTTCTGTAAAGTTCGACGACACCGTCACGAAGTTTCAGCAAGTTTCATCCTCATTTCCTTGAGGTAATCGATATGCTTCAGCTCCTGTTCCATCATTTCCTTGAATACGACTCTGGCGTTGCTGTCCTGGGCGTCTGCGGAAAACCTGCGGTAAAGGTTGTAAGCCTTGCCCTCTATTTCCAGTGCCCAGGTCAATGCGCCGAGGTCGTCGATGAAATTGTGTTCCTCCAGTTTCGATTCAAGGTCCTCCAACGGGATACCACCCTCAGTAACAGGGGCCGGGGCCTTCTTCCTGAACTCTTCGAACCTCTCAATGTCTCTGTCGTCCTGGATGGCGAGGTAGAGGGACTGTATGTATTCCAGGTGCTGTTCCTCCCATTCGGAAAGGTCACTGAAGGTCTGTCTCGCCACCGGGTCCATAGCTTTTTCGGCCGCCTCGGAATAGAAATCATGCGTACCTTTTTCCATGAGCAGAGCCTCCATAAGAGACTGAAGCAGATCTTCCTTTCCCGTCACCATAACCAGTACTCCTTTCCGTCTATGAGGTACTCACCTCGTGATTTAAAAGATATTAATATCATACAATGTTCTGCCTAAAATAGCATTTCTTATCAAGGCAATGGGTAGTGGGCAAGTGGTCGGATCCCGGGGTACGATTGCGCATCACGTACTGGGAATCAGGCATCACGCGTGAGGGTTTTTTAAATTAAATATTTACAAAAATTCTTATTTATGCTATTTTGGCTAGTATGAATATTGTCGTGGATGAGAATTCAACCCGTAATAGTATTATCCTTTTATTGAAGAAAAACGGGGGCATGTCGATAGACGAACTCAGCAAAAGCGTCGATATCACGCCTATGGGCATACGCCAGCACCTTCTTGCCCTCGAAAAAAAGGACGTGGTGACTTACACGGTGAGGAAGCGGGGGATAGGACGTCCCGGCTTCATATATATGCTCACTGAAGCAGCAAACGAGTTGTTTCCAAAGACATACGATGAATTTGCACTGGGAATTCTCCGTGATATTACCAGGTATGAGGGGCCTGACAAGATCGACCAGATCTTCGGCTGGCGAAGGGACAGAATGCTGGAGTTGAAAAAGGAAGCGCTGGCCGGCGGAGAGAGTGTCGAGGAGACCCTGAACCGGTTCAGGCAGCTGCTGGAAGCCGACGGGCATCTTGTCGACCTTAGCAGGAACAACGGCCATTATCACCTCAAGCAGTATCATTGTCCTATCGGCAAGGTTGCACGGGAGTTCGGCGACGTCTGTAAACATGAACTCCGGCTTTACAGGGAGCTGTTCGGCAAGAACGTCATAAGGGAACAGTCGGTATCAGAAGGCGCACCTGCCTGCCTTTACGTCATACCTGCGGTGTGATTTCTTCGGCTCCGAAATCTTTTCATCAGATCGATGAGCTTGCCTATGTGATCTTCCGTGTGGCCCGCGCTGACTGCCAGCCTTATTCTCGGCTGTCGGACAGAAGGGGGCCTGATGGCCGGCGCGTATATCCCGTTTTGTGAGAGGAAATCCGCCAGTCTCAGTGTTTCAGTAATATCGCCGATTCTAAGGGGAATGATCGGCGTCTGGCTGCCCGTCATGTCATAGCCCATGCTCTTTAGTCTCCCGACAAGAAGTTCTCTGTTGGACCAGAGCGTCTTCAGCGGCTTCTCATCACTTTTCAGCAGCTCGAGGGCGGCAAGCGATGCTGAGATAACACATGCCGGCAGGGCTGTAGAGAAGATGAAGCTTCTGGCTGAATTTGTCAACCAGTCGGTGACAGCGGCACTGCCCGCTGCGAAGGCCCCGAACGAGCCCAGTGCTTTCGAGAACGTTCCCATTTGTATCACTCCGGGGTCCGGCTCGATATTGAAGTGCGAGAGCGCACCCTTGCCCCGTCCGAGCACCCCGGTGCCATGAGCATCGTCGACGTACAGGACGGCGTCATGTTTCCGGCAGACTTCGTGTATCTCCCGGAGCGGGGCTATGTCGCCGTCCATGCTGAAGACCGAATCAATGACGACGAACCTTCTTCTTGCCGGCTCTCTGTTCATCAGTGTCTCCAGGTGGTCAACGTCCTTGTGCCGGAAAACGACGGTTTTTGCCCTGCTCAGCCTGCAGCCGTCGATGATGCTTGCATGATTCAGTTCGTCGCTGAATATGGCATCGCCCGCTGATGCCAGGGCAGGGATTATCCCCGTATTGGCCGCATAGCCCGAGTTGAACACGAGGGAGGATTCGGCAGATTTGAATTCTGCAATCGCCGTTTCTAGTTTCCTGTGGAGGTCGGTGCCGCCGGCGAGAAGTCGCGAGGCGCCTGAACCGAAACCATATCTCCCGGTCGCTCTCTTGAGTGACTCCGAGATCTCGGGACGGCCTGCGAACCCGAGGTAGTCGTTCGAGGCGAAGTTCACGTATTCCCTTCCCTCGATGCATACAACCGGGCCCTGCGCGGATGTCCGCGAAATTAACCGGCGAATGAGGTTGCCCTTCTTAAGGTCTTCCAGTTCCTGTTCGAACACGTCTAAATATTATCATAAACCCTCTTTGAGGAATGGCACAACGGATGGCACCAGGCAGGCATACCTGAAAGAAGGCAGTTCACCTCATAATAGCCTATACGTTTGAGGATTCGTCATTCCGGCAGTGCGTTGAGCCGGAATCCAGTTCCTTTGGCTTTAAGAAAACACTGGATGCCGGATTGAGAACCTCCGGCATGACAGACAAAGACGCGATTAGGTGCATACTATTTTAATACTGTTCACAAGCCCGGTCCCCAGCTTAAGTCCTCTTTCGTCATGCGCGAGGTTCTTAGTCGGGCATCTAATCTGCCTGAGACCAGGGATTCCCGATTACTACTTCGGGAATGACGACTTGAAATCAGACCTTTTAATCGACGTCAGAACGTATTTTGTGCCTTTTGTGGCGGAAAGTATCTGTCTCCGGCCTTGCCAGTTCAGGTTTATTTCTCCTTCTTGCGGCACAAAAAAGGGATGGCTTGCAGCCATCCCTTCCAACATGTACTATGAAATAATCAACTTATTTTTTTGTCTGTTTCTTGGTAGCCTTTGTTGCGGTCTTCTTTGTGGTACCGCATTTTCCGCCTTTGGATTTGCAGGCCATGGCTGACCTCCTTTTTCGATTTTTTTCAAAATACCACGATCCGTTCCCGCTGTCAATACGCAGGGGGATCAAGACGCAACCTCTCAGTGGAGCGTGGAAGTGTGTTCCGGAAGAAGGATCCCCGACCCGCTGCACTCGAGAGAATAACAGGAAAAGGCTTGATGCCAGAGGCTTGTCATTCCGGTGTGCCCGGTTGCAGCGACTCTCAGCGAAGTCGTAGCGACCCTACGCGGAGACCCGCTTCGGGGCTCGCATCGAGAATCTTTCCTCGTCTCCCGGCGCTGATGGGTACTGCGGAGTTTTTCCGTCCGGCATTCTACCGCAGTATAACCGCCAGGGCATACACCAGATAAAGGCATCCCGGGAAGATCATTAGAAAAGGAGAAATTTTTTTGCCGGCAAGGAGTACTCCGTACATGACCAGAGAAGATGTGAGAGCGATCAAAGCCGAAAAAAGCGCCAGACCTGTTATATGCCATTCGGTGAAGAGCAATCCGACGGAGACGGGGAACACCGACTGGAAGACCATAGCGCCGGTGATGTTTCCCACAGCGAGACTGTCTCTGCCTTTCCAGGTCCATGTTACGCTGTTGAATTTCTCCGGAAGCTCCGTAGCTACGGGGGCCAGGAGCAGTGAAAACAGGAGGGGGTTCATCCCCAACTTCAGAGCCACATGTTCAAGGCTCGCGACAAAGGTGTGTGCACCCTGTATCATGACCGCCAGGGATGCCGCCACCTGCAGCAGGACCAGGGGGAGAGGCGGCATTTCCGACCGGACGGATGGTTTCACTTTCCTTATGAGCCTCCATAGATACATCTTCTCGGTATGTTCCAGTTCCCCGCTTTCACTCCGGAAAGTCAGATATGCGTAAAAGATATAGCCGCAAACCAGGAATACGGCGAGCGGAGCAAGGGACTTCTTGCCGAGAAGAGGCGGCAGCAGGACGGCAGAAGAATACATCACAAGGAAGAAGGTCAGGTCTCTTTTTGTTGAAGCGACTTCCACATTTAATTGAAGCTTCCTTCTCTTGCCGAAAGCGGAGACGAGGGCTGTGAGCCCCACGAGGAAGAAGGCGAGGGTCGAGAGCATGAAGGGGGCTCCGAGGATGGCCCCCACACCTATCTCGGATGCCGATTTGCCCGCATAGAAAAAAATGGCCACGACAGGGAGGATCGTCTCCGGGAGGGCCGTGCCCACAGCCGCCAGAATACTCCCGACTACGGCCTGTGAAAAGGAAAAATGCCGTCCGAGGGCTTCTATGCCGTTAGTGAAGAATTCGGCCGCCAGGAGAATCAGAACAAGCCCGACCAGAAGAAAAAATACCTGTGCCGGCATTAATGCACAATGAGGACGGGACAGGGGGAAGACTTCAGAACGGCCTCCGTCGTGCTGCCGACGAGGATGCTCTGAAGGTAGGAAAGACCTCTCGCTCCCATGACGATCAGATCACACCGCTTTTCTTCGGCGATAGAAGATATCAGTTTTGCGGGAGACCCCTCGTGGATTTCCGCCCCCGCTTCTATGCCCCGGTCCTTGCAGAAGGACGCCAGTCTCGATGCGGCCTCCCCGTGCACGACCTCATCGAATTTCTCCCTTTCTTCCTCTCCCAGTTTTTTCCATACCCCCCACTTTTCCTTGATCAGAAAGGAAGGGATTATATGGACTATATGCAGTTCGGCCCGGAACAGCGAAGCGAATTTTTTTGCTGCCGAAACAGCCTTTTCGGAATTTTCAGAAAAATCAACAGGACAGAGTATGCGCCGGACCGTGACCGAACCGAGTGCGGCGCGTTCCGCGGTCTTGCCTCTGACCACCAGCATCGGGACATGCAAGGTCTTTATCAACCTTTCCGAACTGCTCGGTCTGAGGGCGTGCGAATTGTATCCTATGACCAGTAGTTCGGGAGACGTTTCTTCGATAATTTCCCGGAATGATTCATGCAGGCGGCCCAATACGATCCGGTATTCGCTTTTTGTGCCGGTGGTTTCCAGGCGGCTCTTCCATTCCTGCATCTGCGATTCTTCCCTGGCCTTTTCTTCCTCAATGTAAGAGGCGAGGTAGGGCGGAGGGGTCAGGAGGTAATCTATGACGTAGAGAAGTCTTATGCGCGCTTTGGCTGCAGTTGCAAAACAGACGGCATGGGAAACCACATTTTCGGTGTAGGGGCCGAGGTCGATACCGGCGACGATCCAGTCAGAACCGGTCACTTTTTGAGGGTTTTGCCCAGTCTTTTTTCAACAGATTTCACCTTCTGGTCGATCCGGGCCGGTCTTCCCTTCCGGTCGTCCAGCGAGATTGTGGTGACAACCCTCTCCTCCTTTTTCATGGCGGCCTTGTGACATTTCCTGATCAGGCTGAACAGTTCGTTCCATTCCCCTTCCACGACTGTGCCCATGGGATTGACCTTGTAAGGAAGCCCGCTGGCGTCGACTATCTCCAAAATCTCCGCAAGCCTGTCGCCTATGCTGCTGCCTGAACCAACCGGTACTATACTGAATTCTGCGAGCATGACATGCCTCCTGTCGGCTAGCTATTTTGGTTCACAACATATAAAAACAGGTTATCAGAAAAAAGGCAAAAATTAAAGGGACAAGATCTTTCTTGTCCCTTTAATTTAAAGAAAGAATGGGCTGCTATTTTTTTACAGCATCCTTCAGCGCCTTGCCCGCAGTAAATTTCGGTGTCTTGGCGGCCGGTATGCTGATCGTCTGTCCCGTCCGGGGATTGCGTCCTTTTCTCGCTTTTCTCTTCGTTACCGAAAAGGTCCCGAACCCCACGATGGTGACCTTCTGCCCCTTCTTCAACGCCGCTTTGACTGCATCGAGCGTCGAATCGAACGCCCTGGTTGCGTCTGCCTTGCTGAGGCTGGCGCCGGAAGCTATTTTGTCGATGAGCTCCGTCTTGGTCATATTCCCTCCTTTCATAAAGTCATTATTATCCAAATAATAGACTGGATAAACAATATCAGGAACCATTTATCTTGTCAAGCCCAAAAAGAGCGCCGTTGGCAGCCCTGGTGAAGGATGGCAGACGATGAAAGAGAGTCGCAGCGACTCCCCGGGGAGGTTGATTCCGACTTATCCGCTTTCCGGGATTTCATTAGAAACGGCGGATGGGATATAATCAAATCTGGTTCAGTCAGGGCAACCAGTGGAAAAGGGGTGTACCGGTCTTGAATGAAGTCGAGATAAAGATACTGGAAATTGACAGGGGCAAGGCCGAAAATATGCTTATTGCCGCAGGGGCGGAAAAGATATTCGACGGTCGGATCCATGCCGTCTACTTCGATTTCGGAGACAGTTCCATACACAAAAGCGGGGGCACTCTGAGGTTGAGGAGGGAGGGCGGCAGGACCGTGCTCACTTTCAAGAAAGATGTCAGGGACAGGAGTGCAAAGATCAGGGAGGAAGAAGAGGTGGAAGTGTCCGACTTTGGTACGATGAACTTCATACTCGAAGCGATAGGTCTTTCCGCCTGGCTTGAAATGAGCAAGCACAGGACTACCTGGCAACTGGGCGGGACGCATTTCGAGTTTGACAAATATCACAACTCATACGAGTATATCCCGGAATTTCTCGAAATAGAGAGCACAGACGTCGAGACGGCATACCGGCATGCGGAAATGCTCGGTTTCAGCCGGCAGGACTGCAAACCGTGGGACGCACTTGTGGTAAGGCCCTATTGGCGCCGGGTAGCACTTGCCGGCATAATAAGCCTTATCGTTTCGGGGCTGAACGCCTTGCTGGCCTGGCTTGTGAAACCGGCGATCGACGATGTTTTCATCAAGAAGAACGCCGCCCTGCTGCTGTTGTTGCCGCTGGCTATCTTTCTTATTTTCGTCGCCCGCGGGGTCTTCTCCTTTTTTGACGAATACCTTATGAAATCAGCGGGCCAGAAAATGGTGATGAACCTCAGAAACAGCCTTTATTCTCATGCTATCGACCTGCCCGTGAAATATTTCGGGAAGAATTCGAGCGGAGAACTCATCTCCCGGATCATAAATGATACCGTCGTCCTTGAAGGACTGGTTTCGCTGACTATCAAGGACCTCTTCGTGGAGAGTTCAACAGTCATCGCACTGACGGGGGTTGCACTGTGGCGCCGCTGGGATCTTACCCTTATAGCCCTTGTCGTCCTGCCGACAGCTTTTTACGGTATCGGACGGCTGGGAAAGAGGATGCGGCAGATAAGCAAACGGGCGCAGGAGAAAATTTCGCTGATCACCGAATTTTTGAGCGAGAGTTTCACCGGCGTCAAGATTATCAAGGCGTTCGGCCGGCAGGAGGACGAGGCGGACCTGTTAAAGAGGAAGAACAAGGACTTCTTTTCGCTCATGCCGGCGCCGGTATCGCGCACCCGAAACGCCACTTCATGGTCGTCGGTCAGCGCGGTCGACACGATCACCTGGCCGCCGGCAGTTGATGTCCGAGCCTAAGGAGGCAGGCGGCACGAAGGAACTTCCACCGATCGAGAAGGAGATAAGATTTGAGGGCGTATCCTTTTCCTATTCTCCGGGAGACCGCAAGGCTTTGGACGACGTAAATCTGAGGGTGGAAAAGGGAGAGATTGTCGCTTTGGTGGGAAAGAGCGGAGGCGGCAAGACCACTCTGATCAATCTCCTGCCGCGGTTTTATACTCCGACTGAGGGCCGGATCTGTTTCGACGACACCGACATTTCAACGGCCACGCTGAAGTCCCTGAGAAGTCAGTTCGGGATTGTAAGCCAGGAAGTCATACTCTTTAACGATACGATATCGGCCAACATCGCATATGGTAAGCCCGGGGCGAGTGAGGAGGAAATACTCACCGCATCCAGGGCCGCATACGCCCATGATTTCATCATGGAACTTCCCAAAGGCTATGAGACCGTGATAGGTGAAAAAGGAATGAGGCTTTCGGGAGGGCAGCGGCAGCGTATCTCCATAGCCAGGGCCATACTCAGAAACCCGCCGGTCCTTATTCTCGATGAGGCGACATCGGCCCTGGACACCGCATCCGAGATGATGGTGCAGAAGGCGCTGGAAAACCTTATGAGGAACAGGACAACCTTTGTGATCGCCCACAGGCTTTCGACCATAAAGAGGGCGCACAGGATAATCGTCCTGGACAAGGGGTCTATTGTAGAATCGGGGTCTCACAGAGAGCTGTACGAAAGGGAGGGGATATACAGGAAACTTTACGATTTGCAGTTCAGCACCCAGGAAGTGAGCGGCGTCTGAGGCTTCCGCAAACCTAAGCCTTTCCTAAGAGTTCTTCATATAACGCCTCTGTCTTGTCCAGCATGACATCGCTGCAATACCTCTCTATTACGCGGGTGCGGTTCCTCGCCCCCATTTCTTTGCAGAGCTGCGGTCGCCCCAGCAGGTGCAAAACCGCATCCGCAAGGACGGGCGGGTTGTCCGGCGGGACGAGGACGCCGTGCGGGGTAACCCGGAACTCTCCGCCTTCCGTGTCTTTGAGGGATGTCATGCCTGTGGCCGGTGAATACGCACTTGTCCGCTACCCCGAGCGAGGAAGCCAGACCCGCCAGCCGTTCTCTCGACTGGGGATTCCCCCCGCCGACGAAGAGGAACCTGACGTTTCCGAACTTCTCCAGAATTCTTGGTATTGCCGTGATAAGGTCTGCGTGACCCTTGCCCCGCCTGAAGGCGGCCACCATTCCTGCAACCTTGTCCCCGGGGCCGACGCCGAAATCCTGGGCGGGTCTGCTCACCCTGTCGGGATCGAATTGTTCAACGTTCGGGCCGGAAGGGATGGAGACTACTATCCTTCCCCGCTTAAGCCCGAAGCGGTCCCGAATGGCCTTCAGGCCGGACTCTCCCGAGGTCGTGATGATGCAGTCCGGCAAACGGTAAATGAACGCGCTGCCCAGGCCCTTTCCCAGAAACGACATATGGCGTGTCCTGATGAGTTTCCTGTTCAGAATTCTGGCGGCTATCGAAAAAATCCAGGAGTCGTACGAGGCGTGGGTGTTCACTATGTCTACTTTATTCCGGATGAGGATCCCGACTGCTTTCTGCAGGGACCAGGGGTAGGAGACCCATTTTTTCATGAAGACCGGTTCGACCGGCAGGCCTGCAGCGGAGGCCCTTTTGATCAATTCGCTCCGGCGGGGTGCGGCGATAATCACCCTGTATCCGCGTTCCGTCATCCCCCGTGCCTCTTCCAGGACCCTGATCGGCTCGCCGGACCAGTCGGTATGGACCTCTGAATGCAAGACCACCGCCCTGGGTTCTTTGACATCAGGGTTCATGAGTCGTCCGCTCCATGTGCGGCTCTCCGAAGCCGTCGACAGCGGCGATCCAGCTGTCCGGCCCCAGCCGGTGCGGATCGACAGTGTGCATCCTTCCGGCGTTCCAGCCGCTGCCGCTCCCGGCTATGACCGGGGCGCTGCCGAGAGGCTCTTCCCTGTAACTTGCAAGGGAGAGTTCCGTTACCCTGAATGCCCGCACCTGCCTTCCATAAACAGGATAATCGTCCTGGGCATACCGTACGATCGATCCTCCGACGACGACAACCCTCCCGCCCGGCCTGGCTGTCTTAGGGTTATTTTTCACGACCGGACTCGCCGGGTGTTCGGTCCATGGCCCTTCCAGCCTGCCGGCATAATAAAGCCTCAGCCTGCCGTTATTACGGGGACGCGAGCGGGTAGCGGTAAACATCCACCATAGTCCGTCATATCTGAAAAGAGAGGAGTCCGAGTAACGCTGTCCCCTGAGCAGCGTCCCGGCAACCACCCACTTCTCCGGAAAATCAATCGCCCTGTACAACCGGACTCCCTTGATCTGATTGCACTCCGGCACCATGTAATAATTGTCCTCCCATTTGAAAACGTAAGGATACGATAGGGAAAAACGCTCTGAAAGGACAACTTTTCCGTAGTTCCACCGGAACCCGTCGGTGCTGGTGGCAAGGGCGATATCCCCCAGGTTTTTTTGCGAATTCAGGACCTCGAAAAACATGTACCATGTACCGTCGCGATGGACCATAAAAGGGTCCGCAACAAATTCCGCAGGGACATCGGTGACATCCCGTGCAGTCAGGACGGGGTTTGCGGCATTTTCAGCCGGCGCCAGGTCAAAGGGTGATGTGCCTGTGTATATTCCTATGGACCAGGTCCCGGATGACGGGGTTTCTTTCTCGCCGTTTCGACCGGCGTTTCTGTTCCGGTGCTTCAGCCTCCTGAAGAGATTCAGATCCACCAGCGATCCTTTCAGTTACAATAAAGAAGCAAGTTTCAGCCGGTGAAAAGTCGTTTTCGACCGGATGTCTATGATCCCGTATTTATAGATTCCCCACTGTCCGTTTTCTTCGGAATGCTCCCCGACCCTGAATCTTCTTCTCCTTTTATAGCGCGAGAAATGATAGAACCCCCCTTCCTTCCTGTTACCCCGGATGTCCCAAACAGTAACAGCGCCGTCGTTCCAGACGGCAAAGGACCTCCTGTAGTCGAAACCGGCCGTGCGCGCCGGCTGCACCGGATCGGTTCTGCAAAAAACGGCTTTACCCCCGGCAACTATATTCGTGAGGTCAGGGGATTCGTTAAAAGTGCGGTGCCTGGGATCCTCCAGAATGGCTGTTATTTCATCGGAATCAGGCAGGCGGTCCATGCGGGAACGGGCCATTAAGGTCAGGGGGCCGCACGGCTTGCCGTCGTCGCCGCTGACCAGTGCATAGCGGCCCATGTCGGACGGCAGATGCTCAATGAGTTTGCCGTATATCAGGTCAATATCCGTATAGCCTATGAAATCATACTCGTCCAGTGGTTCTCTGCCCCGCCTCAGAAAATAAAACATGATGCGGTAATCGCAGACGTTTCTCAGATAATGGCCGGGGATCTTTATCCCGAGGAGTTTCCGGAAATCGCTGATCATCTCGTCGAACTGGTAGGGTATCATGGTGACGGCCCTGTTCAGATCGTATCGGCGAGTGACGTGATCACTGTATACGAACCAGTGAAAATGGTCATGGTTGGGCTCGCACGACTTTGCCCAGAACCTGAAATAGGGCGGCAGTTCGCCGAAAAAGGGGACGAGAAAAGCACTCTTCGGTTTTTTGTCAGGCATGAGATTACTCTTGTCCAAACTCTCCCGTATCAAAGCGTTTATTGCTGCCGCCCCGCGTTACACATCCTTCCCCGTTGGAATTTGTGGTTTCGACGGGGGAAGAGAGGCGCATTGTCTTCAACTTTAACATCAAAAATCCTGAACCGTCAATTGAAACAACAACCTCTGCAATCTTTCAAACAGCTGCTGTCCAAATGCCGCGGATCAGCGTCTGGGAATGCCTACCAGGAGCGAGTTGTACCGGTCGCGGTCGATTTCGATCCAGATTGCGCCGTCTCGCATCAGCTTTGTTCCGGCGCCGGGTTGAGTGACCATGAGCACGGGCGAAGTCCCCTGTCTTTCCCATTCCGCGAGTCGATCACGGCCCCAGCTGATAAAAGATCCAGAGAGATAAAAATAGGATGCAAGCCGATACTCGGCCCCCGGATCTTCGGGGGTCCATTCCACGAACCTCAGGTTCTCGCGCCTATCATCGTTCCCCTGTCCCAGGAAGGCAAAAAAATCACGGTAGTCTGTCTTTCCGGCTCTACTGATGTCTTCCGCAGTGTGGAGGACGTGAAATTTTTCCGGATTGACATTCACAGGTATAATCCAGAAAAAGATGAGGAGAGGGACCACGGTATATGTCGCGAAACCTCTCATGAATTTTTTTGACCTTTCAAACCGTATTACCCCGAGGCCGGTGACAACGGAAAGAAAAGGGGTGACAACGGTCAGGTAGCGTGAAGCTTTCCCTTCCGATATCTGCAGCGGGACAAGCATGACGACAAGCGCCACAAAAACAAACCAGAGGTAGTCGCTTTCTCTCATTCTCCTCCAGAGCAGGGGAATGCCGGGGACAAGGAACACCAGCCAAGGATAATAAAAGGTCGCAAGCTCCCTGATATATTCGAGTTGATCGGCCTTTACGTCCATACCCTGTGTCACTCTTTGCAGTGTCTGATAATCCGTGATATAATGCAAAAACCCTGGGAACCTGGATTCGAAGTATACAAACCAGACAGATGACATCAGAAGTCCTCCGAGACAACCATAGTAAAAATGAGACCATTTCATCCAGTGTTTTATGCGCCTCCGCGTAAAGCCGTAGACGAGGACGGCAGCCGGCAGGAACAGGGCAAAGAAAAGCTTCGCCATAATGCCTGTTGCAAAGGAAAGGCCCAATAAATAAGGCCCCTTCCCGTTCTTCTCATTCATCAGCGTGAGGGCGTAGCACCCCAGGAGCACCGAAAATACAAGAAGGCTTTCGGGTCTGTTGGAGGCGAAGTTCCTGACGATCCAGCGTGTCGTTGCAAAAGCGAAAGCCGAGAAGAAAGCCAGATCGCGGTCATCGAACCAGCGATAGACTATCCAGTAAAGGAAAAAGACATCGACCGTGGCGAACAGAAGAGACGGCAGTTTGGCGGTGTAATAGGATATGCCGAATACCTTGAAAGATATGGCAGTCAGCCAGAAATATAGAGGGGGCTTGTTCAAGTACGGGGCCCCGTTCAGCATGGGTGAGAACCAGTGGCCGTGCTCGAGCATGTCTTTCGATATACACGCATAGGTCAGGGGGTCGTGGTAAAGGTCACCCCGCCAGGGTCGGAGCCACATGACCAGCAGCACCCAGAGGGCCAGCAAGCTCTTCCGGCTCCCAGGGGGCGCGGACCACCGCACCGCAACCCTCCCTTATTATTTCGCCGCAGCCTGTCGAGGCGCTGACCACTGTGAAGAGTCCCATTGCCAGCGCCTCGATGGCAGCACTTCCGAAAGGCTCGTAAACCGACGGGAGGACGAAACAGTCGGCCACCTGGAGATATCTGATCACCTCGTCCTTCTTTCTCGGCCCCAGAAAGAGTATCCTGTCGGCTACGTCTCTCTCCCGTGCGAGCCTCCTGTAACGGCCTTCGTTTCTGTCCTTGCCGATTACTATGAGACTGCAGTCCCGTGGGAGCAGCTCAAGGGCCCGGATAATGAAGTGGACGCCTTTTCTCTCGTAGCCGCTTCCTACATACAGGTAATAATACCGGTCGGCCCGAAGCATCAGGGCGCTCCTGATCTCGTTCCTCCGTTGCGTTGCCTCCTCGAAGGGCCCACGCAGGCCCTCCCATTCGACACCGTTGTGCATGACCTCGATCTTCTGCGGATCAAAGTCATAGCAGTCCAGAAAATCCTCTTTTACCATCTGCGAAATGCAGATAAGTTTTTTCAGACGGGGATTTTCGAGGCCGAGTTTTTCTATGGTGAGCATATAGTTGTGAAAAGGGTTCAGTGAAAAACTGATATTCTTCAGAAAAGGCGAGACCTTCCTTCTCCTTTCCAGCCACGCCCTGTGGCTTCCTCCCCCGGCTCTGATGTGCGTGTGGAGGACTGTTCTGTCCATATCCAGAACGCAGTCGTAATCGTCCATACATTTCCGCAGATATGCGACTACACCCCTGTTGAACGTATAGAGACGAGAGAGATTATTGAACCGGTTAATGGGAATGAACACCCTGTTTATGCCTTTCCCTTCCACCCACCTTTCCTTCGATGCGGTAAGGACGTCCGTGGCATACCCCCTGTCGGCAAAGGCATTGACGAGATGGTAAGCATACTTTTCCGCGCCTCCGTAAGGCGTGTAATTACTCTTGATGACAGCTACTCTCACAGGACTTTGTTCCCGCCGCCGGTGTGGTCGCCGTCCCTCTGGAGTTCAAGGAGCTTTGCATATTTGAAGAATGAACCGCCCGCTTTCAAGAGAGCTGTCACCAGGCCGTCAAGGCCGTCGAGAAATCCCCTCTCCAGGAAATAGATCTTTAAAAACATACCGATCCCGTGGTAAGAGGGTGACAGAGCATTCGCCCTTCTTCCCGAGGCATGGAGCTCCGAGGCGATGACGGTGGAATAGTCGTCGAGGGTTTTCAACATATCGGAATAGCCGTCGAAGGCGTAATGTTCGATATATCCGTCGAGGTCGCGGACCGGACCGGAGGTGACCCATCTTTCATGTATTACATTCTGAAACGAACCCTTTTCCCTGTTGACCAGCCTTATCTGCCGGTCGGGCCAGTAGCCCGAGTGTCTCAGCCACCTGCCGTGCAGGAAGTTCTTCCTCTTCACCCGAAAGGCGTCCGCATCCGGACCAGCTTGAAGAGTGCGTATGATTTCGTCCCTGGTGTCCCGGGGAACCCTTTCATCGGCGTCCAGGACGAGTACCCACGGGTGCCTGCACTTCGACACCGCGCTGTTTTTCTGGGGACCGTACCCTTTCCAGTCCTCGACGAAGACCCGGCAGCCGAATTCCCGGGCGATACTGAGGGTTCCGTCAGCGCTCCCCGAATCAACGACGACGATGTCGTCCGCGAAGGAGACGCCGGCGAGACAGGCCGGAAGGTTCTTTTCTTCATCTTTAGTGATAACCGCCACCGAAAGAGAAAGCTTCTCAGGAGCCATCGCGTGCTGCCTCGGACATGCCCAGAAAGAGGGGAAGGGCGGTTGCCATTGAAAACGGATACAGCTCCGTGTCCGTCATGCTGCCGATAATGAAGACCACCGTGAAGACAAAAACGGCGAACCCCACTGGAGAATTCCGGCCCCTCCATCCTCTTTTCAGCATCACGAAAAGGAGCCAGCAGAAGGAAAAGAGGCCCGGCAAACCGAAACTCACCATCATATAGATGAAACTGTTGTGCGGATGGTCGTAAAAGGGGAGAGAAGGGTCGCCCTTATTCTTGTGCCATGCTTCCCTGAATCCTGCCGTCCCCATTCCGATAACCGGATGGCTTTTTATCTCTTCCAGTGCGATCCCCCACATGCGAAACCTGAGTCCCAGGGACGTGTCTATCTTACCCTGTCTGTACATCTCTATGTCCTGGACGGCCCTGGACACCCTTGCCCTTACCAGCGGAAAGGCGAAAAGGAGCGTAATGCCGACTGCGCTTACCAGGACAATTTTGAGCAGGTGTTTTTGTCCCAATATATTGTATACCATAAGGGGGAAGAGGATTATCAGGGCGAGATAACCGCTGCGACCGCCGACACAGCCCAGCGTGATAAAGAACAGAACGACGGCGGCGACGTAAGTCGCCCGGTCTTTGACCGACCCTGCCCTCGCCGCATAATAGGAGGCGACCAGTATGCCGGTTGTGAGAAGCAGTGAAAAGGATATCCAGGGTGATGCCCCGCCCACCAGGCCTGTTGCGAAGCCTTCTCCTTTGAGTACGCCTGCATACTGCAACATGGCTATTACACTGTTGAGAGAAAGCCCGGCGAGAAACATCTTCAGAAGGATGTCCGGCCTCTTCCGGAGGGAAAGGACCGGCAGCATCGCAATGGGCAGGATCCAGTATCGGGTCTTCCAGGCCACACGGAACCCTTCGGAGAAATGGGGCGCATAAAAAAGTCCGACCCACGGGAGAAGGACAAAAACCGTCACGGGAAGCGCTATGCCGGTGTTCCAAAAAGAGGGGATATCCCGCAGGAATTTGCCGGAAAGAATCCAGACGACCGCCACAAGAACGGCACAGTATGCCGTAGGCGGCGTCATTACCGGCAGAAAGAAGAACATCCCGCAAAAGCCGGCCCAGAGCAGACTGTCAGCGTTAATCTTTCTCAATAAGGCCATTCCTGCAACAATATCCCGTCGATGCGGCCGTCTCCAGTAACAACTGTCTGTTACTGTTGCTCACCTGCTTGTTTGTAATGTGCCAGAGATGAAAACATACGGCCATGAAGGGGTGGACTTTCTTTGTCAGACCATATTTGAAGAACCTGCAGGCTAGCTCCGAATCCTCGTTGCCCCATCCCACAAAGTTTTCGTTGTAGCCGTTTACCGCATCGATATCTTCGCGGAAAAAGCTCATGTTACATCCCTTTATGCCCTTGAGTTTCTTGTCTTTCAGGGTCAGATTGAGGGGTATCCGTATTAAATGATGGACATTTGACAGGGAGCCGGTCAGGGCCATCTTTAACAGACTGGGAAAAGAGTTGGCATGTTGACAGTCGAAAGATGTGACCGCCCTTTCCTTTACGAGTACCCTTTTCCCCTGGATAAAACAGCCTCTTTCCGCCAAAAACTCGTGATCGGAAATGAAATATCTGTTAATCACGCAGTCACCGTCTATTACGATAATATAGTCTCCCGAAGACCTTTCTATCGCCTTGTTCCTGATTTTGGCGAGCCTGAATCCCCTGTCTTCGTGCCAGACGTGGATTACGGGAAACGGAGCCCTCTTCGCAAATTCCTCAATAAGGTATTGGGTGTCCCTTCGGGAGCCGTCGTCGGCAACCAGGACCTCATCGGGCAATTGTATTCTATTATGATATTATAGTCAGGGAGGTCCTTTCCAGTAAGAATTGCCTTAACCTCACGATCCGGGAAAAAGACAGTGAAACTGGCAGCGAGGATAAGATGGCGGCATGTCAGGCGTTTTTATGAAGGGGCCGAGCCCCTTCTGAAGGCCTCGCCGGTCAAGCTTGCCTGTCCGGACAGCGGACGGGTACTTGTGCTGGCACCTCACATAGACGATGACGTAATCGGTGCCGGCGGCTGCCTGAGGAAGCATGTGGAACTCGGAAACGATGTGGCGGCCGTTTATTTCGCGGACTGCACTGCGGAGCGGATCAGAGAGGCGGAGGAAGCGGCCGGCGCCATCGGATTCAGTATCCTGGATTTCTTCCCTTACGAGGGGAAAACCCTGGACGGCAACAGCGGTGTGGAGGAAAGGATTTCATCGATCATATCGGGCTATAAACCCGAAATAGTCTACCTGCCTTCTTTCCTGGACAGACACAATGATCACCTCGCCGTAAACCACTGTCTGGCAAGGCTGCATGTCGGGCACGGTTACACGTTCACCGTCTATGCTTATGAGGTCTGGACAGCCATCATACCGAACCTTGTCGTCGACATCACCGGGACCATCGACAAAAAGAAGGAGGCCCTGTCCGGATACGGAAGTCAGCTCCCGGCGCATGACTGGGTCGAGGCCGCTGTTTCACTGAACAGGTTCCGGGGGGTGACATCGGGGGCGGGCCTGTTTGCCGAGGCTTTCATGCGATATTCAATGGGGGAGTATTTTGATCTCTGGAAAAAGGTCTACTCCGGATAGGTCGCTGACCATAATGAGCCTGGTTTCCGGCGACGGGAAGGGCGGGGCAGACCGGATTGCCCTGGATATCTCCACAGGTCTGAAGGAGCTTGGGCACCGGGTAATTTGGGGCAGCCCCCCTGGTTGTTGTCTTGCCACGGACGCCGAAGAGGCCGGGCTTGAGATCTACAACCTTGATTTAGCCGGCCGGACAGCGTCCTGGCCGACAGAATTTGTGCGCTTCTGCCGAAATGAAAACGTCGATATTGTCGATGGCCATGATTCCCGCATAAGGCATCTGATCAGTCTGGCCAGGCTCAGGGGGCTAAGGGCGAGGGTCGTATCGACCAGGCACTGTATACTCAGGACGGTTCCGTACCTCGGGGCGTTCGCTCACAACTTTCTGGCGGACATGCACATAGCGGTAAGCGGAGTGGTGCGCGACAGCCTCATCCGGAGCGGCGTTCTGCCCGGCAAGGCGGTTACCGTATACGGCGGGGTGGATGAAGGAAGGTTTGAAAATGCGGATCCCGCAGAAGCAGAACGCCTGCGAAGTCTATACACGCGGCCCGGCGCAGTCACCATAGGAATGGTGGCGCGGCTTCAGCACGGGAAAATCTTCAGCCCGGAGAAGCCCACATTGAAAGGGCACGATATTGTCTTCAGGGCTCTCGCGGGGTTCGACAGGGATTTTACCCTGCTTTTGTTCGGGCCCGAGAAGGAAGAGGACAAGGAGAAGTTGAGGCTGATCGCCGAATATCAGGGGCTCGACCCCGCAAGGGTAACTTTTTGCGGCTTTCAGAAAGATATGGGCCCTTTCTATAAAACGCTTGACCTCAATGTCCTGCCCTCGCCTGATGAAGGGCTGGGACTTGCCGTGATAGAGGCGATGGCCTCCGGCATACCGTGCATCGGGGCGGACGGAGGGGGTCTGAGGGAAATTATCGAAGACGGTGTGGACGGGTTTCTCGTGAGGCCGGGTGACAGCGGAGATCTCGGGCTGAAGATCCGTATAGCCTGTGATGACGTCGTGACAAGAAAAAAATTTATCGCCAACGGGATGGAGAAGGTGCGGCGGCGATTCGGCAGAGAAAGGATGGTGAAGGAGACCGAGGAGGTATATATCGGTCTGGCGAAATAGTCCTGCACTCCCCGTTATTTCGGCTTTTCAGCTCGTTGGCCCGGCGGCTTGAGTGAGTTTACAATAAGTTCCTTTTTTGGCATAATTAGTGTCTGTGTATAAAGTCGTTATTCTGATTGTTATTCCGGCAGTGTGTTAAGCGGGAATCCGGTGTTTTCAATGCCTCTGGATACCGGATCAAGTCCGCTATGACGATAAAAGGCAATTTATACATAGACTCTGACCAGTATCAGCGTGTTTGATCGTCATTTGAGCCGTTTCAATTATCCCATTAGAGGGATATAGAGGGAGAAAGAATGCATATTGGAATAATAGGCACCGGCTACGTCGGGCTTGTCACCGGCGCATGCTTCGCGGAATTCGGGATCTTTGTTACCTGCGTTGACAAGGATGCCGCAAAGGTGCGTGCGCTGAGAAAGGGCCAGATACAGTTCTACGAGCCCGGCCTCGAGGATCTCGTCAAAAGAAATATAAAGAATGGCCACCTCAGGTTTTCAACCAGGGTCCGCGACGCCGTTGATTCATCCCTCGTCATATTTGTTGCAGTGGGTACGCCTCCCCGCGGCGACGGATCGGCCGACATGAGATACATTGAAGAGGTGGTCGATGAAATAGCCCGGAACATTGACGGGTATAAGGTCATCGTGATGAAAAGCACGGTGCCAATCGGGACGTGTTCCAGGGTGCGGAAGATCATTTCCAGGAAGTTGAAGGAAAAAGTCGACTTCGACATCGTGTCCAACCCGGAATTTCTGCGGGAGGGGTCGGCTATCGAGGATTTTATGAGGCCCAACAGGGTGGTCATCGGTGCTGCCAGCCAGCAGGCAACGGCGATCATGAAAGACTTGTACAGGCCTCTTTATCTTATAGAGACGCCCTTCGTCACGACGAATATCGAGACTGCCGAATTAATCAAGTATGCTTCCAATGCCTTCCTGGCAGTCAAGATATCCTTCATAAACGAGATGGCGAATCTCTGCGAGAACGTGGGGGCCGACGTCCAGATGGTGGCCAAGGGCATGGGTCTGGACAGGAGAATAGGCCCGAAGTTTCTTCACAGCGGTCCGGGCTACGGAGGGTCGTGCTTCCCCAAGGACACTCGGGCCCTCCTTGCTATTGCGGAGGGCAGCGGAGTGGAACTCGGGATTGTAAAGGCCGCGGTGGGGGCAAATGAAGAACAGAAAAAGCTGATGATAGAAAAGATCAGGAAGGGGCTGGGCAAGCTTAAGGGTAAAAAGATATCGGTGCTCGGCCTTTCGTTCAAGCCCAATACAAATGATATGCGCGAGGCCCCTTCTTTGTATATAATAGAGAAGCTGCTGGAGGAAGGGGCGGCCGTAAAGGCATTCGACCCTGTAGCCGTCGCCGATGCGAAGAAACTGCTTGACAAGAAGGTTCTGTACGCAGACGACGCGTATGACTGCGTCAAAGGCGCGGATGCGGTTGTGATAGTCACCGAGTGGAATGAATTCAGGAAACTGGAGATGGCGAGAATCAGGAAGCTTATGAAAACGCCTTTCTTCTTCGATCTGAGGAATATCTACGAGTCGGCGAATATGAAGAAGCTGGGGTTCAATTACTTCAGCGTCGGAAGGGAAAAATTGGGCGATTAGCTCAGCGGGAGAGCGCTGCCTTCACACGGCAGAGGTCACTGGTTCGAAACCAGTATCGCCCACCATTTTGCCTTTATTTTCAAGGACTTATCAAATGGCTTAAATAGGCCATTCTCTAGCTAACCTACTGAAATAAAAAAATAATTTGGACCGTCCCCAAAACGTCCCCAAAAGCATGACTTACAGGCTGAAAAAGTGACCACGTAGTCACGCAAATTGTGCTTTATTTAGGAAGACCTTTGCGGTAAGATTTTTCTCGACTCCTTCCTGAAGTTTTCATTTCTTTGTCCTGATATAATGTTGGGTAGTACAAGGGAGAGTCCGGCTGAAGACACGGGAGCCGAGACAGGCGAGGAACCCTAAGACGGGGGAGCAGGTTGAGGTTCCGGCAAAGAAGGTCTTGTTTTTCAAGGTCGGGAAGGAACTCAGGGAAGGGATGAATGAAGAGAAGGGGTAAGGGGATAGACATTATAGTCCTTCCAGTGGTAGCAGAATTTTTTCTCGTAGTTCGACATCTGACTTATTTTGCCAGAAAGCTCTACTTATGGGGTGTCTGTCAGGAGGGGGAGCTTACGATATACAGCGACAAAAAAGGTGAACCCCTCGACAGTTATAGCAAGGCCCAAGGCGTCCTGAAGGATATCAACACGGACATGGCCGACAGTTCCAGGAACTTCACCTTTGACGACTACAAGACATCGTCCAGGGAGAAATACTGTCTTCGAACCCGTTTCGACCAGTACAGGGCAACCAAGCCCGGATA
>JARRRI010000045.1:0-13878 GCA_037380845.1 Candidatus Sulfobium sp.
AAGTGGGACGGGGCCGTCTATTGCGCTTCCGGACAGTCCAAGAACGACTACATCGAAGTGACCATGACAAACCCGGCCTACATCGATGTCCGGGACAAGAAGACCCTTAAGCTCAAGCACCGTGTGTTCCTGAAACAGCTTGGGTACAATAACAACTATCAGTTTTTCCACGGGACGAACTCCCCGGACTACAAGACCTTCGTCGTCACCATCAACAGATCCAAGGAGTGGGTAAATCCCTCTACCATTAATTTCGGTGACCGTAGCGGCAAGGTCGATATGCTTCTCCTGGACCTGCCTTCACTCCTCAAGGGCAAGGTGAAGGTGCTGGCAAGGAATACGGTTTCGGCAAGTCCGGGCGGCACGGGGCCGACAGGTTCGGGGACATTTACCTTCAGGCAGTACTTTACTCCTGACGGCAACTATATCCTGCAGTCCGGCGCCGACAGGATGTACCTCTTTGATGCCCACACCCTGAAGCTCCTCGACAGGAGAATGATGAAGGACGGCGAAAACCACGACGACATCGGCACGCCTGACAGCAAGTATGCAGTGATGACACTCAGGTCGCCCGGCAAGTACCAGGACGGCGAACTGCAGCTTTACGATATCAGTGCGCACAAGATAATCGGCAAGCCGGTTTCCATCTGCAACGCCTGTCACAGCAAGATGGGTATGCACTTCAGCGCGGCGCTCTGTGGGATAGACGCAAACTGGAATAAGTAAACCAACCGGTTTGGCCGCCCGGCAGCACGGCTGCCGGTTTTCCAGAGCGGGAAACTGAAAAGGCGGGCACCCTTGTCCTGGACTGAGGGGATGCCCGCCTTTCAACCGAAAGGAGAAAAGTGAAGTTCAGCCTTTTCAGCGTTGCGGTAAAGAACCTTAAAAGAAAGTCATTCAGAACAGCGGTCCTCATCGTTTCCATCGGTCTCCTCGTATCCATACTGGTTTTCGGGGCATCGTTCATACTCAGCGTCGGGTCCAGCATTGAGAAAGCTTCGAACCGGCTGGGGGCCGACTTGCTGGTAGTCCCGTCGGGGGCGGTGGACGTGGCCTCGGATGTGCTGCTGGCTTCGAAAATAAAGGTCTTTTATATGGACAAGGACATTATTCAGAAGGTGGAAAAGGTGAAGGGCGTAGGCAAACTTACCTGGGAGACCTATCTGGCGAGTGCACCGGGCCAGTGCTGCTCCATACCGCCTGCGGAGATAGTGGCCTTTAACCAGAAAACTGATTTTATCGTCACGCCGTGGCTGAGAAAGTCACTCCACCGAAAGCTCAAGAGAAACGAGGCCCTGATCGGGTATACATCGAACAAGAACCTCGGTCTCCTCAACGTGGACAGCACGATGTTTAACATCAAATTCAAGTTCGTGGGAGTCCTCGAAAAAACCGGTACAGGTCTCGACAACGCCATATTCATAAGCGACAAAGACCTCAAGAATATAATAACCAGCAGCAGCATGGCGAAGGTCAAACCGAACCAGATCTCCGCCATATTCGTGAAGGTCAGGAAGGGTTATGACCCCAAAATAGTGGCCAGGGACATAATGAACGACATCATGCAGGTGGACGTAATCCAGAGGGCCAACATCGGAAAGAGGATGCTCTCCACCCTGGGTGACATAAACAAGATCTTCCTGATCACGATTGTCATGGCCTCCGTGCTTTCCATTTTCCTGACCTGGACCATATTTTCAGCTATAGTCAACGAACGCTTCAGGGAGATAGGCATCATGAAGGCGATCGGCGCCAAGGGTTCTCATATCGTCAAGCTGTTCGTCATGGAGGTGCTGCTCCTCGGCCTCATCGGAAGTCTGGCAGGCACCGCCTTCGGGATGTATCTGTCGGCGTTGCTTTCGAAGTCGTTCGTGCTGCTGCGCAACCTGTCCGCCACTCTTACTCTCGCGCAGCGCGTGGATATCTGCGTGCTTGGCCTCGTTGTGGGTGTGGGGATATGCATAGTGGGTGCCCTTTCTTCCATAATCAGGATAAAGAAGCTTGAGCCGCTTTCGGTCTTGAAGGAGGTATAAGTGGAACAGATAGTGTTACAGGAGCTTGCTAAGGATTACATCCTGGAGGGTTCCCGCATAACGGCGGTTCAGGAGGTATCACTTGAGATAAGAAAAGGGGACTTCATCTGCATTGTAGGCCATTCGGGTTCGGGCAAAACGACCCTGCTTTCCATGGTCGGTTGCATTCTGAAGCCCTCATCAGGCAAGGTTTTCTTCGAGGGCACGGACGTCTACAGCTTAGGGGAGGAGGCCCTCTCGGAGTACAGGGCAAGAAAGGTCGGCTATGTGTTTCAGTTTGCGAGTCTCCTGCCGGCACTCACGGCCAAGGAGAACCTGTTGCTGCCGACGCTGTTTAGTGGGATGAACGGCAACGGCAGCAGTTCGGCGGAGAAAAAGGCCACTGACTACCTGGAACTGGTGGGCCTTAAGGACAAAGTAAACGCCTATCCCGGCCAGCTCAGCGGCGGCCAGCAACGCAGGGTCGCCATAGCAAGGGCTCTTATGAACGACCCGTCGGCGATACTTGCGGACGAGCCCACGGGGGACCTGGACGAGGAAACAGAAGGCGAGGTCATGAACCTGTTCAGGAAGATAAACCGGGAGAATAACATTACGTTTATTCTCGTTACCCACAGCTCTGAACTTGCAAATATCGCCGACCGCAAGATAAAGATGCTGCACGGTCTTGCGGAGGAGATAGTAACTGTGGCCTGATTTGGGGCCTACCGACCATCGGCCGGAGCGCCCGAAAGAAAATACATCGTCTCCTTCAGGCTGTACGAGGCAGGGCAGGCGTGACTGAATGTCCACTGAAAGGTTATAATCCGGAACGCACCGAAAAGTATTCATATGAAAAGGACAGGGAGTGCCGGAGACGAAAACATATTCTTTTTTTGCCGTTTCCTACGAACTCAACAGGAGGGAATTCAGGAGGAAACTCGGTCTTTTCCCCGAGGAAATGCGTTATTACGTCATTCTCGCAAACAGCATTATAGGTTCGGAAAATGCAAAAAGGGTGGACGAGACGCCTGAAGCAGTTGTTGAAGACAGCCGTCAGTTTGTGGGAAAGCTGCTTTCTATGGTAAACCCGGGGGCCGATCAGGCATTCAGGGAGGTGACGGAAACTTATCTGATCGAGACAATAAAAGACGAGCTGAGGTTCAACTGTCCGAACTGTAAGAATTTCGGCAGGTGCCTTGACCTTGAAAACCTGACCGTGGGAGAGCTCTTCAGGCGGCGTGCAAGCGGCGAAGAGACCGAAGAGATCAGGAATGAGATAGCCCTCCAGGTGGACCGGGCCCTGACGAGTACCCCTTATCTCGACTCCGATGTGGCACACGAATTATGTAAAGGCTTCATACATCAATACCGGGCCTCGGACATCGGAGCGGTCTTCGCAAGATATTCCGACATAGCGGCGGGGCTTCAGGGAGCATACGGCCTCGACTACGGCAAGATCCAGAAAGAGATGATAGAAATCAACATGGAGTTCTGCGAAAAGATCAAAGGGATGCCGGGGTCTGCAACCCGGGAATGAGACAAATTCCACCTGAAAGGTCCCGGCCTATGTCTTTTTACTCATCTTTCCCATGATGGCCGGGAACTCGCTCCCGAACTCCGGGTATACCCTTTCCAAAAAGAGCTTCAGGCCCTTTATCTCGAGCTTCAGGTCCCGAAGATCTTTTTCCATGCGGCACAGTTCATCGAGTTTCTTTGTTACCGATATCAGTTCCTGCTTAACTATATTTATGTTTTCCTCAGGCAGTTTTGCTTTATTCATTTCTCCCACCTTCCGATTTCATCAATATGCATCGACTAAACCCGCTTTCCCGCGGCGGCACGCCGTTCCTGTTACCATTGTATAAGACAAAGTCTCCGGCCGCAATCCTTCCACGTTGTACAGATCCAGCCTTTCCATGCCGGCCTTCACAATCTTTCACAGTGCATTCGTTCCCGGTTCACATTCCTTTGTTATCCTCTCATCATGAAGACGAACCTGACAAACGGAAAGGAGGAAGCGTCATGAAACGGTTGATGTATCTTTTATTGGCAGGAGTCATGGTTGTGGGTTTTACGGCTGCGCAGACTGAGAGGGCCGAGGCTATGGACAGCGGGTCCGCCGCATTGCTTGCGGGAACGGTTGCCGTTATCGGAGGGGCTGTCGTTTATGCAGCGGCCCTCGACGCAGACCATCACAGGCCGGTATACGTGGAGTCGCGCCCGTCGGTAACGTATTACCGCGAAGTTTACCGTCCTGCGAGGACAAGGGTGATTTACGTAAGACCTGGCCATCGCGATTGCTTCCCGGATCGTGACCGGTACCGCCATAGAGGATGGGACCGCAATGACAGAGGATGGCGTCACGGTTTCGGGAGATAGCAGCCGTCGGCATTGACTTTCTCTCGGGAGTATAGTAATTTCAGGTGTAGAGGGCCTGGCCCTCGGTTGCGGAACTTAACCATGGGGCCCAGGTTCAGGCGAACCGGGGCCCCTCCTTCTTTGTGCTGTCGCCGTCAACCGCCGCGTCAATAATCCGACACCGGCCCACAGCGGTCATTTGCCCAATTTCTGCGTCATAATATAGTCATTGTCTTTGTGTGTTCCGTGGCAGCCTATGCAGGAGTCCACCTTCCCCGATGAGAGCACCTTGCCGCCGGGGCCGTACTTTGCCCAGAACCAGTCCCCCGCAGCCGGATTGTACCCTTTAACCTTGAGAATGACGGTGAGGGCTGCCAGTTCCTTCTGCGGAGTATAATTCTCCTTGACAATGATCGAATTATCCGCCATCTTGCCTTCTTTTCCTTTAATGGAAAAATAAGCATCCTTGTTCACATAAGTGGTGAGAAGTGCGCCGTGCGGCTCAGTACCCTTGTAGAATCTTCCCTTCCCCGGCCACAAATGCCATTCATGGTAGGGTTTATACCTGGTAATGTACTCATACAACCGGCCGGCGTCCGGCCCGGGAAATGCTACGGATGTTTCAGACGGCAATTCCATGTGGATGGCGTAAACAAAAGCCGCCGGGGCAAGAAAGAAGACGACGGCCATCAGGGAGAGTGCAGACTTTTTCATGATTACCTCCGATTGAGCGAAAACAGTTTTAATTATCCCTTCCTGTTTCCAGATTAGCATCTGCCAAAATAAAGTCAACAAATCCCGGAGGACGTGCCGGAGGTGTCATTCCTGTGAATCTCCTCCCGTTTCTTTTCGGTGTTCTGCCTACTCCCGTTTTTCCAGTTCTGATACCTTGGCGCTTAATTGCCTGAGATGTTCATGCTCTTCTGCTGTCAGCGAGTGGATGCCTTCCCTTGCCGCCTTGTCCAGAAGCCTGTCAATCTCTTCCCTCAGCCTCTGCTCTTCCCTGTGACGCTCCAGGGCAGTTCTGAGAGCGTGCTCTTCCCTCTTTTCATTCCGCCGGGCGGAAAAGGATCTGCGCCAGTCGTTCCATTTCATATAAACCAGACCGAAGAGCATACCCCCAAGATGTGCGAAATGGGCGATTCCGCTCCGGGAGGTGCCCACGGCGGTCAGGAATTCGATGACGCCTATCCCGATGACGAAGTACTTCGCCCTCACAGGGACGATGCCCCAGATGTAGATGGGCTGTTCCGGAAAGAGGATGCCGAAGGCCATAAGGAGGCCATAAATGGCGCCGGACGCGCCGATTGTCGGGACAGGACTGGCGGGAGTAACCGCTGCATTCAGGATACCCGCCCCGATCCCGCAGATGAAATAGAATTTAAGGAACCTTTTCGAACCCCATGTCGATTCGAGGGCGGTCCCGAACATCCAGAGGACGAACATATTCAAGAGGAGATGGAATATCCCGCCGTGGAGGAACATATAAGTTACCGGCTGCCATATGGAGCCTCTCCAGAAGAAAAAAGGGGTAAGGCCCAGGAGGGTGAACCACTGTGGACGGAAAAGCAGCTGAAATACAAAGATGGCGGAACAGGCCACTATGAGGTATTTGACCGCCGGCGTTATTCTGGGGAAAAACTCCCACCTGCTGCGGTAAGGCACTGTCTCGGCTCCTTTCTGCCCGGAGGCCCGTTTACTTTATATTGTACACGTCATTTGAAGATATGGTCCGGGGCAGGACATCCCCTCTTTTTCCCGGTTGTGGTATACTGTCCGAAAAATTTCGGAGGTCAGGATGAAGAAGGTCGTGCTTGTAGTCGTAATAGGTCTTTTCATTGCCGGTCTTGCCGGGGTCGAAGCCGCGGCCCAGACAAATCCGGGTTACTACATAAAATATAGTGTCAGCGGAAACGCAAAAGATCAGCGGCGGGATGACAAACTGATTCTCTGCAAGAACCCCTCGAAGGAGTTTCAGATCCATTCCATAGGCAAATGGGTGATAACCATAGATGCCGTTGGAAAGGGCGTCGGCCCCCACCAGGCCAAATTCATGATCGCCCCTCCGGAGGAGCTTAAGAACCTGAGAAAAATGAACAGCGCTGACCACCGCTTTTACGGAAAGGGCACTATCGTCCTTGAAAAAGCCGGAACAGACAAATACAATCTGCCTGCGGCCAAGGGGAAATTCTCAGGCATGGGTCTCAAATCCGGTGACGGCTTCACCATAGACATAGAAGGCACTTTTTACTGCGGGACCCTTTAGCAGGAGGCTGAAAAAGTATTTTCCGGCTCTTGCTCCGCGCGCGGAGATTGCCTCTGCTCCACATTTTTCGTCCCTCTGCCGGAAGCGGCAGCTTCTATTGACAACCCACGCCTCTTCTGATAAGCATTAGGGAAAAGAATAAAAGGGGGACCAATGCTTATCAGAGGCACATACCGTCTGTTACCTCTTGTCGCCGTCCTGTTTTTCCTTCTGTCGGCCGGCCGGGCCGGGGCCGACCGTGTCATCCTTGCCAACGGTGATTCCCTGAGCGGTAAGATCGAAAGGGCTGTGGGGGGGAAACTGACCCTGCGGACCGAATATGCGGGGAAGGTTGAAATTGATGTAACCAAGATAAGGAAGATATCAACCTCGGAGCCGGTGGATGTTCACCTCGCAGACGGTGAGGTGTTGAAGGGACAGCTGAGCACCACGGAGGATAACAGGATCATCGCCGAGAGGAGAGCCGGGAGGGAGGCGACTTCATTCGAATGGAAACAGGTGACATCGATCAATCCTCCGCCGCCACGATGGACCGGGAGCATAACGGTCGCCGGTAATTTACAGACGGGAAATGTTCATACCAGCGGAGCATCCGTGTCCCTGTCGGCCTCCAAGAAGACGGCGACAGACAAATTCACCCTGCTTTATCAGTTCAACTACTCCAGAGAAAATGGCGTCATGACGGAGAGGGACCATTACGGCCTTCTGAAGTATGATTATTTCTTCTCGAAAAAATTTTACGGCTACATAAGTACCGAACTGTTTAGTGATACATTTCGCGATCTGAGTCTCAGGGTGGCTGTCGGTCCGGGCGCCGGTTACCAGCTCCTGGATGATGCAAGAAAGTCCTTGTCGGTAGAAGCGGGCGTGTCATATGTAAATGAAAGCCGTAAGGAGGGCGAGGATAAGGACTATCTCACGGTCCGGCTCGGAACTGATTTCCAATATAAGATTGCGGAATTCCTTGCCTTTTCGGACAGGCTGATCCTCTATCCGAGGCTCGATTACGTGGGTGAATATATCCTCCGGAATGATGCCGCGCTCTCAGCACCGGTGGGCTCGGGCTGGGCTCTCAAGCTTGAGAACATAATCGACAGGGACAGCAATCCGCCCTCCGGGGTCCAGAAGACCGATGTCCAGTGGCTGCTGGGAATGCAGTATTCTTTTTGATAAGTTAAGAGGCATTTTTGCCGCAGATAAACACGGATGAACGCTGATTCCTGAATACTTTGAATTTCTCCTCGACCAGTCCGAAAGTGAGGTCTTCCGGTTCAGGGTCGTGTCCGTAATCCGTGTCTATAAGTGTTCATCCGTGGTTAGCTGTTTTACCGGACTTACAGGCGTTTCGGAGAGGCGGGTTACGTGATAAGATCTAAATATGAAAAGAGCGGTACTCACAATACTTCTTGCCTGCGGGGTTGCCTCATTACTCTGGCTGGCGGTCTTTTCCTGGAAGAACCTGCGCGGGATCGGTCCGGCTATTGAAAGCCCTTCCCGTGACATCGTGAAGCTTATCGGTCCCGACGGCGCGGAAGGCGGCGCCCCGGGCATGCCTCTTAAGCTTCCCCCCGGATTTTCGATATCGGTCTTCGCCAGGGGTCTGGGAGGGCCGAGGGTGATGGTCCGGGACCCGGGGGGTACGCTCCTGGTTAGCATCCCTTCCCGCGGGAGAGTGGTCGCCCTGCCTGATGAAAACGGGGACGGAACAGCCGACCGCGTTGTTACGGTGGCCGATGGACTTAGCCTGCCCCATGGTCTCGCCTTCAGATGAACCCCGGCCTGCCGTCTCTACATTGCGGAAGAAGACGAGGTGAGTGTCTATTCCTATGATCTGAAGAACATGAAGGCCGTCAAAATAAAGAAGATCGCCGATCTTCCGGACGGAGGGGGTCATGTGACACGCACTCTCCTTTTCATGCCCGGCACCGATGAAGACAGGCTCTTGGTCTCCGTGGGATCATCCTGCAATGTCTGCAACGAGGAGGACTGGCGGAGGGCAAAGATTCTGGTTATACCTGCCGGCGGCGGGAAGCTCGATCCCTTCGCCTCAGGCCTGAGAAACGCTGTCTTTATGGCTGTTCACCCGGAGACGAAAAAGGTCTGGGCTACGGAGATGGGTCGCGACTTCCTGGGAGACAACCTTCCTCCCGATGAAATCGACATCATTGAGGAAGGGAGGAATTACGGTTGGCCTTTCTGTTTCGGGCAGAATGTCCACGATTCTCGTTTTGATCCGGACAATGCCGTACAATGCAGAATACCGGATAGCTGGCCCTCCCATATCGATATCCCGGCACACTCGGCCCCCCTGGGACTGGCCTTTTTTCCCGCAAGGGGCTGGCCGGAGCGGTTCAGAGACGACCTCCTGGTTGCATATCACGGGTCATGGAACCGGAGCGTTCCCACGGGGTACAAGATCGTAAGATACCGGCTGGACAGCAGTGGAAAGTATCTCGGCGTGGAAGATTTTGTCTCGGGCTGGCTTACAAAGGACGGCAGTGCACTCGGGAGGCCGGTGGATATCTTAATCCGGACCGACGGGACCATATTTGTTTCTGATGACAAGACAGGCGTCATATATCGCCTCAGTTTTCGGAAACCGGCGGAAGGGGGCTAAGGTCGAACCGGCAGCGGAGCTGTCATGTGTCCGGGCTGTTGATAGCTCTAGCCCGGATTATTCATGGAATGTGGCAGAAGCGAAAGGACACAGCATTTTCGCTCATTCTCGGTCGTTACGACCTCCGAGGAACTTGCCCTCTTTATTTCAGGATACACAATGTCTGAATATGGGGCAAGTAAAACCGCTCAAACACTATGTTCTTTCGCCATGCAGGTAATTTGTGAATAAAGTGGGCTAACATAAACCTTATGGAGGCTTTCGTGAAGCGGACTTTGATCGTATTATTCATTGTTTCTGTATTAATCCTCTCCGGAGAAGCAGGCAGGGCCCGGGCTGAAGTCGCCGGGCGCGAAGTGGTATACACGGCAGGCGGGGTAAAGATGCAAGGTTATCTCGCCTTTGATCGTAATATCGAGGGCAAGAGACCGGGGGTGCTTGTTGTCCCTGAGTGGTGGGGACTTACCGGCTATGAACAGAGGCGTGCCCGCATGCTGGCGCGACTGGGTTACGTCGCTCTGGCGGTCGATATGTACGGAGGCGGCGAACAGGCGAAGGACCCCGACGAGGCATCCCGGCTTTCATCAGAAGTCACGAAAAACTTCGAACTGGAAAAAACACGGTTCATGGCCGCCCTGACTTTCCTCAGGAAACAGCCCGTTGTGGACGGTTCGAGGGTCGCCGCAATAGGTTACTGCTTCGGAGGAGGCGTAGTGCTGAACATGGCGGCCCACGGCGTTGACCTGAAGGGGGTGGCCAGTTTTCACGGCAGTCTCGGGGCAGTCAACAATGTCGCACCCGGTGCTGTCAAGGCTAGGGTCCTCGTCTTCCAGGGCAGGGACGACAAATTCGTCGGCCCCGAAAAAGTGGAGGCGTTCAGGCGGGAAATGAAAAAAGCCGGGGCGGATTTCCGCATTATCCTTTATCCCGGCGCCACTCACAGCTTTACCAACCCGGAGGCAGACCGGTACGCAAGGGAATTCAATCTGCCCATTGCTTACGATGCGAAGGCAGACAGGGAGTCATGGGATGCGCTTGAGAAGTTCTTCCATCGGATATTCAGAAAAGGGTCCGGCAAGTAAACTCTGGAGTTTCGGAAGGCGCAAAACGGACGCTAAAAAGTCGTGAAATGACCGGACAAATGATAGCGATCACAGTCAAAAGAAGGGTAAGATGATATGAAACCGACCGAGTTGCTGAAAGAAGAACATCAGACGATCCTACTGGTCATCGGGGCCGTGGAACGGGAAGTGGAAAAGATCGGCAGGACCGGCAGGGTCGACAGCGGCAGGGTGAAGAAGATACTTGATTTCCTGCGCAATTTCGCGGACCATTGCCATCACGCAAAGGAAGAAAATATCCTCTTCATGCTATTGCAGGAAAAAGGGATGCCGGCCGACAGCGGCCCCATATTTGTGATGCTGGGAGAACACGAAGAAAACAGGAAAAACGTTGCCGCTGTGGCGGAGGCGCTGCCGAAGGCAGTGGAGGGAGAAGGGACTGCAGTGGCAAAGGTAAAAGATAATCTGGCTGATTATGCCCGCCGTCTCAGAGCCCATATTGACAAGGAAGACAACGTTCTCTACCCCATGGCCGACCGCATGTTTTCTGCGGAGGAGCAGGAGAAGATGGCCGGGGCCTTCGAGAAGGTGGAAGAGGAAGAAATAGGCGAGGGGGTCCATGAAAAATACCATGGACTCGCACGGGAACTTGCGGCCTGAAAGATGGCCCGCTCACCTCGAGAGCTAACGGAAAAGGAATGACAGGGATTATTCTGTCCAGACAGTCCTGGTGAAGTCCTTCATCCCTTCCGCGATATGGACAGCCTGACCTCTGACGTCGACGGCCCTTACGATCTCCGCGTTAAGGGGAGGAGTCCTGCATTCCCCTGCAGGGGTTCGTTTACTCCATTCCCGGCATACAGGTATAATCAGCCATGAACCTTTTTCTTGTCGATGGAAATTCATATGTCTACCGTGCGTTTTACGCAATCAGGGGGCTTACCAACTCGGAGGGCTTCCCTACAAATGCAATCTACGGCTTTACGAACATGCTGCTCAAGATCATCAGGGAAAAGCGACCCGACGGCGTCGCGGTTTTTTTCGACAGGCCCGAACCTACCGCACGCCACAGGATGTATAAGGAGTATAAGGCGCACAGGCCTGAAGCACCGGCAGACCTGGTAAGGCAGCTTCCTTACATCAGACAGGTAGTGGCCGCTTTCGGCATTCCCGTCTTTGAGATCCCGGGATATGAGGCGGACGATCTCATAGGGACGGTCGCAAGAAAGGCCGGAGGCGCCGGAGACAGTGTGTTTATAGTTACTGCGGATAAGGACATGCTCCAGCTTGTCAACGAACGTGTAAAGATATACGACCCGATGAAAGACAGAGTTCTGGATGAGAATTACGTCAGGGAAAAATTCGGTGTCGGCCCCGAAAGGGTGACCGAATTCATAGCCCTGATGGGTGATGCCTCCGACAACATACCGGGTATAAGGGGAGTGGGGGAAAAGACCGCAAAGGAACTTCTCTCTTTATTCGGGAGCATCGACGAACTCCTCGGTCACCCGGAAAGAATTCCGAAGGAGAGACTGAAGAAGATGGTTTCGGAGAACAGTGAAATTGTCCGTCTGAGCCGGGAACTGGCAACTATCGATACTTCCGTCCCGGTGGAATTCCGTGAAAAGGATTTTCTTCTCGGGGAACCCGACTGGGTTTCGCTGCTGCCCCTTTTCAGGAGGTTCGAATTTCTGAGTCTCATGAAGCTTATCCCGTCGGCCGCATATTCCTCCCGGGAATACGAGACGGTCACCTCGGCCGGCAGGCTGGAAGAGATCGTAGCGGGCCTCGAAGACGAGCTGGCCTTCGACACCGAAACGACCGGCAGGAACCCTCTGACGGAAAGCCTGGTCGGCATATCTCTTTGCATGAAAAACGAGAAGGCCTTCTATATTCCTGTAGGGCATTCCACCGTGCCGCCGGCGGGACAGCCCGACAAGAGAAGCGTCCTGGGAATCCTCAAGCCGGTGCTGGAGAACGAAGAGTTATCGAAGATCGGACACAACCTGAAATTCGATATCACAGTGCTTGAACGTGAGGGGATCGACCTGGCCGGGAAACTCTTCGATACCATGATCGCCGCCTACCTTCTCAACCCCAATAAGTCCAACCACAGTCTGGGCGAGGTCTCTTTCGAGTATCTTTCGAAGAGGAAGAAGTCGTTTGCCGAGATCCTGAAAAAAAGGGCCACTTTTGCGGAGGTCGCCGTTGAAGAAGCAGCCCCTTATGCGGCGGAAGACGCCGCGCTCAGCTATGAACTGAAGTCCGTGCTTTTCGAAAAAATAGGTGCGGCCGGTCTCGAAGGTGTCTATTTCGATATCGAGATGCCGCTTATCAGGGTACTCAGCGATATGGAAAAGACCGGCATCAGGATAGAAGCGTCCCTGCTGAAGAAGATGTCGAGAGAAATAGAGGTCGAGATAGAAAGCGTGCAGAGGAGGATTTTTTTCATCGCAGGGGAAGAATTCAATATCAACTCGCCGAAGCAGCTTGGCAAGGTCCTGTTTCATAGCCTGGGACTCAATCCCTCGAAAAGGACCAAAACCGGATATTCGACAAGTGTGGACGTTTTGGAGGAACTTTCCCGGATCCACGAACTGCCGAGGGAGGTCCTCCACTTCAGGAGCCTGACCAAGCTAAAAACAACATACCTGGACGTGCTGCCTACTCTCATAAACCCCCGGACAGGCCGGGTACATACGTCATTTAACCAGACCGTGACGGCAACGGGACGGTTGAGCAGCAGCGACCCGAACCTCCAGAACATACCGGTCAGGGGAGAGTGGGGGCAAAGGATCAGGGAGGCGTTCACATCCGGAGAAGGGGACTTGCTCCTGTCATCGGACTACTCCCAGGTCGAACTCAGGATACTGGCGCACACCAGCGGCGACAGGGGGCTCATAGACGCGTTCGCGGAGGGCCTCGACATCCATAACCGGACCGCATCGGAATTATACGGCGTGTCACTCGAAGAGGTGACGCCGGAAATGAGAAGGACGGCCAAAACAGTCAATTTCGGGGTGTTATACGGCATATCTCCTTTTGGATTGTCAGAGGCGCTTGGCATCGGCAGAGAAGATGCGAAACAATACATTGACCGGTACTTTAAACGTCACCCGGGCGTCCGGGAATACATAGAGAGGACTATCGCTGAAGCGACGCAGAAGGGACATGTCACTACGCTCCTGGGGAGAAGAAGGCCGGTACCGGAATTGCATAGCGCCAACAGAAATACACGTCAACAGGGCCAGAGGCTGGCTGTAAATTCTCCCATCCAGGGGACTGCAGCAGACATCATCAAGATCGCGATGATCAAAATAGCCGAAAGATTCAGGCGGGAAACCCTCCGGGCGAAAATGATACTCCAGGTGCATGACGAACTCCTGGTCGAGCTTCCTGAGGAGGAACTGGATGCAGTCACCGGCATTGTGACAGGTGAGATGGAGGGGGCTTTTAAGCTTGCTGTTCCCCTGAAGGTCGAGATCGGACACGGCAAGAACTGGGCCGAAGCACACTGAGACGGCGTGGGGCCTCTCCAGTGCCTATGCCCGTGCGCTATGC
>JARRRI010000046.1:0-28224 GCA_037380845.1 Candidatus Sulfobium sp.
CCCCTGTCATTGTGTGCGTGGGCGCTGATAATTACGCTCTCCCGGTTTCTGATATGTCGGCAGAACCACTCGATCCGGTCGGCGTAAACGTTGGGCGTCGCCATCTCTACAGTCGCAGGGAGGTTCAAGATGACCTTCCTCTGCGGCGACGGCTCCCACACTTCCATGACGGCCTCGCATATCTCGAGGGCATAATCCGGCTCGGTGCCAGTGAAGCTTTCCGGGGAATACTCGTACATAATCCGGCTGCCGGTCATCTTTTCCGCCTCATTCCGTATCAGTTCGGCCCCCCGGACCGCGAGTTCCAGGATTTGTTCTTTCCCCATGCGGAAGACTACGCGGCGCTGCAGTTCGGATGTCGAGTTGTAGAGGTGAACAATCGCCTGTTTTACACCCTGAAGAGATTCGAAAGTCCTCCTGATGAGATGGTCTCGTGACTGTGTCAGCACCTGTACGGCCACATTCCCCGGTATCAAATCCTCTTCTATCAGAAGTCTCAGGAAATCGTACTCAGTCTGAGAAGCGGAAGGAAATCCAGCTTCTATTTCCCTGAAGCCGGTTTCAACAAGCAGTTCAAACATCTCTCTCTTCTCTCCCAGTCCCATCGGGACGATCAGGGCCTGATTTCCGTCTCTCAGATCGACGCTGCACCATTTCGGGGCATGGGTGATCGCTGCGGACGGCCATTTGCGGTCGGGCAGATCCACCGGCGGGCAGGGTCTGTATTTGTGAACCGGCATCTTCATGGTTGTTTCCTCCTTTGAAATAAAAAAGGCCACGGTTCTACACCGTGGCCTTCTGGTTATCTTATGCAGAATTTAAACTAAAAGTCTGAAATCATCCTCACCAGCCACGGCTGTTGCCATGCTGTCCCACTAAGTCGTTCAGGTAAAAGAGGATTTCTCCGTTCCATGAATAACAATAGCCCGTGAGGGTCTTTTTTGTCAAGAAAGACCAGACAGAGAAATCTTTATCTTCATCAATCATTGCGCTTCCAGGTCCATTCCCTGATCTCCGGCATGTCCTGACCATATTTCGATATGTATTCCTTGTGCTCTATCAGTTTGTCGCGTATGGTCTGTTTGGTATAGGCAGCGATGTATCCCAGCTTTGGAACACGGTCGATCACGTCCGACACGAGATGGAAACGGTCAAGGTCGTTCCTGACAACCATGTCGAAGGGGGTGGTGGTGGTCCCTTCCTCCTTGTACCCGCGGACATGGAGGTTCTTATGGTTCGTCCTGCGATAGGTGAGGCGGTGGATCAGCCAGGGATAGCCGTGGTAGGCGAAGATTATCGGCTTCTCCGTGGTAAAGATGGTGTCAAAGTCCCGGCCGGAGAGGCCGTGGGGGTGTTCCTCTTTTGGCTGGAGTGTCATAAGGTCGACCACATTGATTACCCGCATCTTCAGGTCGGGGGCATGTTCACGCAGCAGTTCCACTGCTGCAAGGGTTTCGATAGTAGGTACGTCCCCGGCGCAGGCCATTACCACATCGGGCTCGCCACCTCTGTCGTTACTCGCCCACTCCCAGATGCCGATGCCTGAAGTGCAATGTCTGACGGCCTCTTCCATACTGAGCCACTGTGGCTGTGGCTGCTTTCCCGCTACTATGACGTTCACATAATTACGGCTGCGAAGGCAATGGTCCGTCACCGACAGAAGGGTGTTTGCGTCGGGGGGGAAATAGACCCTTACGACATCAGCCTTCTTATTGACCACGTGGTCTATGAATCCCGGGTCCTGATGGCTGAAGCCGTTGTGGTCCTGGCGCCATACATGCGAAGTGAGCAGATAGTTGAGAGAGGCGATCGGCCGGCGCCAGGGGATTTCGCCCCGCGTGGTCTTGAGCCATTTCGCATGCTGGTTGAACATCGAGTCGACTATGTGGATAAACGCCTCGTAGCAGGAGAAGAAACCGTGGCGGCCTGTGAGAAGGTAGCCTTCAAGCCACCCCTGACACGTATGTTCACTCAGTATTTCCATTACCCTTCCGTCGCGGGAAAGTTGCTCATCCTCGGGCAGCATTTCCGCCATCCATCTCCGGTCGGTGACATCGAACAGTGCGCTGAGCCGGTTGGAAGCAGTTTCGTCGGGTCCCATTACCCGAAAATTCTTCTGGTCCATGTTGAGCTTCATGATGTCACGCAGAAAGGACCCCATTACCCTCGTTGCTTCCGCAACCGTTCCGCCCGGTTTGGGAACATCGACCGCATAGTCCCGGAAGTCCGGCATCCTGAGGTCTTTCAGGAGAAGCCCGCCGTTGGCGTGAGGGTTTGCACTCATGCGTATCACTCCTTTGGGAGGCAGTTCAGCCAGTTCCGGAATGAGCGTTCCTCCACTGTCGAAAAGTTCTTCAGGCCTGTAGCTCTTCATCCAGCTTTCCAGCAGTTTGACATGCTCAGGTTTCGTCGCCATGTCCGTTATCGGCACTTGGTGGGAACGCCAGAAGCCTTCTGTTTTCAGGCCGTCTACCTCTTTTGGACCTGTCCACCCTTTAGGAGTCCGGAGCACTATCATCGGCCAGCGGGGACGTTCTGTTGCACCCTTGCCGCGGGCGGTGTCCTGAATCGTCTTTATCTCGCTGAATACCGTCTCAAGGGTGGCGGCCATGAGCTGGTGCATCGACTCCGGATCCGACCCTTCGACCAAATGTGGCCTGTAGCCATAGCCTATGAAAAGGGCCTCCAGCTCTTCCCTGCTAATACGGGCCGGGACGGTCGGGTTGGCTATCTTGTAACCGTTAAGGTGAAGAATAGGGAGGACGGCGCCGTCGGTGACCGGATTGATGAACTTGTTTGAATGCCACGCCGTGGCCAGAGGGCCCGTCTCGGATTCGCCGTCACCGACCACACAGGCCACGATGAGATCGGGGTTGTCGAAGGCTGCCCCGTACGCGTGTGCAATCGAATAGCCCAGTTCTCCCCCTTCATGGATGGACCCCGGTGTCTCGGGGGCAGCATGGCTGGGGATGCCGCCCGGGAAAGAGAACTGTTTGAAGAGCTTCTTGAGGCCCTCCTCGTCCCTGGTAATATTCTGATATACCTCGCTATAGGTCCCTTCCAGGTAAGTGTTTGCGACCAGTCCGGGCGCGCCGTGGCCGGGGCCCAGAATGAAGATGACATTGAGGTCTCTGATCTTGATTACGCGGTTCAGATGCAGGTAAATGAAATTCACTCCGGGTGTAGTCCCCCAGTGCCCCAGAAGTCTGGGCTTAATATGTTCCAGCTTCAAGGGCTCCCTTAGCAGGGGGTTATCGAGCAGGTATATCTGTCCCACCGAAAGATAGTTCGCCGCGCGCCAATAGGCGTTCATGGCATCGAGTTCTTCCCGGGAGAGAATGTCCGGCATGGCGGCCTCCTGTTGTTTTGCTGAGGTTTTCTAAATAGGAAGAAATTCTGAATAAACCTGATCCAAGTTTATCACATTGAGGGGGAAAGTCAACGCATACGGCGCCGAGCCTCCCCTTCTGCAGGGTCAAAAAAGTGAAAAGCCGTTGCAGAAATTATTAGTTGTGCCGAATAATATTGACTTAAAAGTGATTCAGGAGCAAATCGGGAAAGTATGACAGACAGGCAATGAACCTTATTCTCCTGTTTCCCCGTGATTTTGTCGGGGAGGGTCGCGTTCGCCTTGAGGGACGGCGCTTCAGACATGTGAAGGAGATACATCGCGCCTCGGTAGGCGACGAACTGCATGTCGGGCTGGCCGGCAGTCTCGCGGGGAGGGGAAGGGTGATCGAACTCCGCGACGGGTTGATCGAGATGGATGTTGATCTCTTCGAAGAACCACCGGCCCCCCTGCCGGTGACCCTTGTCCTCGCCCTGCCAAGGCCCAAGGTGCTCAGAAGGGTACTGTCTTCCGTGACCTCTATGGGAGTCAAGAAGATTGCTCTTACCAACTCCTGGCGGGTCGAAAAAAGTTTCTGGCAGAGCCCTCTGCTGGAAGCGGACAAGGTGAACAGTGAGCTCGTGCGTGGACTTGAACAGGCCCGCGATACAGTTATGCCCGAAGTCCTTATCCGTCCCCTGTTCAGACCGTTTGTGGAGGACGAGTTGCCGGAAATTGTGGAGGGGACGGTCCCGCTTGTCGCTCATCCCTCTGCCACCCGGGAATGTCCGCGGCAGTCTGGCGGAAGGGTGACCCTGGCAATCGGACCGGAAGGCGGATTCATCGACTACGAAATTGAAAAGTTGACTGAGTGCGGGTTTTCGGCAGTAAGTCTAGGTAGCCGCATTCTCACCGTCGAGACGGTTATCCCTTTTGTGGTGGGCAGATTGTTCCAGATCGCTTAATATAGCCACAAAAAGCACAAAATCCCAAAATATTCAAATATTGACAGAAGCCTTTTCTTATGTGTTATTTGTGCTGTTTGTGGCTTATTGTTTTTTTATTCTTACTCGACGTCCACCATGAATTGTGTGAGAACGATCCTGCCGTGGTGTTTTATCTGGCCGAATATCTTGTAGAGACCCTTTACGGGAAAGACCACGCGGGCCTCGATATAGGGGCCGAAATTTCCATGGACCGTTCCGTGTATATGGCCGACCGGTTGGTCCATATGATGGTTCTCCGTGCCCGGCACCATGCCGTGAGCATGGATAAAGTCGTTCAGATCGGCGTGGACGACGGCGATATGCATGGGGGCGGAGAGATAGAGTTCGAGGTCGGCAACGGGCCGGCCTCCATTTTCGACGAAATATTTCAGGGTGGTCGCCTCCCCGGCCCTGATGTGAACCGGAGATGTGCTGAAAGTCACATGGTATTTCCCGAAGTCTTTTTCTTTCGACAGGTCTTTCTCCGGGTGTCCCATGTGGGGCCGGCCTGTAACGTTGACGATAAAGTGCCTTGAAAAGTGGCGACCTCTCACCACATAGTCCACGGCGACGAGATACTTTCCTGCCTCCGGGAAGGTATAGTGAACTGGAAAGGTGGCGCTCTTCTTCATTTGGTCCGTTATCGGTCCTGAATCTTCGGGATGGATATGGGCAAAGATACTGAAATCCCTGCTGACTACTACCACATGTAGCAGGCGGTCATGCATGACCGACAACTGCGCCGGCCTGCCCTGCGAGTCGGTAATGTGAAAGGAAAGGACTTCCGGCATGCCGGCTGCCGGAGTTGCAGGATCGATTTCCATTTCAGCCTGAGCGATGATGCCGGCGGCACCGCTTGCTCCGGTACCTTCTTCGTGGGCATCTGCAGGGGCGACAATGAAGTGCATTCCGAAGAGGCTCACGCAGAGCGTAATCATTAAGGCGAAAATATTAATGCGGTTTTTCCCGGACCTGTATTTTTTCACTGGACGGGATCTCCTTTCGAATTGGTTCCATTTTCATTATATCAACCTTTGGGCCACTGCTTTAATACCTGACATAGCCACATAATGCAAAAAAATACATGAGAAAATACTACATTAATGACAGTCTTTGAATGCCTTGCGCTTTTTTGAGGCAGCGTCCGGAGGTTCTGCCGTGCTGCGAGGATTCGGGGCCATGCAGCGATCTGCTATACTTTCAGAGGTAATAAACGTCATGCTTTTTAAAGAGAAGATCGGGAACTTTTATGCCGCGACAGTGGATGATCTGCGCGGGGCCCGCAGCTACGTATATTTTGCGGTGGCTGTATATATGGCCGCTCTTCTGGTCGGCCTTGCCTTCCCCGGCCGCTTCGAGATATTCCTGGATTCTTTCAGGAAACTCGCCGAGAAGTTCGCGGGACGCAGCTTACCCGTCCTCATTGTCATGATCTTCCTCCAGAACCTTTTTGCCTCCTTTGTCTCAATGTGGGCAGGTGCGCTTCTTGGACTGGTGCCGCTGGCTGCGGCTGCGACTAACGGCATCCTGCTCGGCGTGGTCCTGTCGGCGGCTAACGGGAACTTCGGACATGCAATGTGGAAATTGATACCGCACGGCATTTTTGAAATGCCGGCGGTGTTCATCTCCTGGGGACTGGGCATGTGGCGCGGCGCATGGCCTTTCCGAAGACGGAGGGAGACCAGGTTTCGTGAAAGGGCCGCCGGGGCATACCGTATTTTTTTGCTCCGGCAATTAAATATCTTAGAGTCGTCATTCCACGGTCCAGTCGCCTTTGGCGCCGCCGTGGCGGGTAAGCCCGCCTTGTGGCTGGCGGGTAAACTTGACCGGGGGATCCATAATGAACCGGATGCTCCGATCAAGCGGGAGCATGATATGTTTCAACTATATAACCCCGGCGTAATAAAGAGTCTGTCCCTGAGCGCTCTTTTCAGGTATTATTAAGAGACATGAAATATAGGGTCGATCTGCATGTACATTCAAGATTCAGCGGTGATAATGATTCCGATCCGGAAGATTCGATCATCCGGGCGATCGGGCTTGGGTTGACAGGCTTAGCATTTACGGAACATTATTCCTATGACGCTTCGGCACCGGTGGAGGCACTGAGGCAGAAATATGGCAATGCCATTGCAATTTTCAGGGGGGTAGAGTTCTCTTCTGAAGAAGGTCATTGCCTGGTTTTTGGCGTAGATACCGACAGGCTGTCAGTGGCAAGACACGCACACGTCGAAGAACTGGTAAAGGCGGTGAATGAATGGGGCGGTGTTGTTATTCCGTCGCATCCATACAGAAAGGGCAGCGGTGCGGGCGATATGATCCGGGGCATTGGCGGAATCTGTGCCGTCGAGGGATATAACGGCTGTAACATGAACTGCTTCAATGAACAGGCGGTTGCATTGGCAGCCGCACTCAATTTGCCTTTTACGGGAGGCTCGGACGCGCATTTTCCCGGGGAAGTCGGTTCTTGCTTTACTGAATTCGAAGACCGGCCCACTTACGATAATTTTGTTTTTTTACTGCAAGCCGGCAGGTATCGGGGCGTAGACGCGAGGAAGATCAGCAGGATTCATCATTTCGGACAGGCGACGGTCCGTGACTGAAGCCGGGGGTGAGGAGGTCCGGGCGAAGAGTTATGGAAAAGTATGACGTTTTAGTGGTGGGGGCCGGGATAAGCGGCCTGAGCCTGGCGCATTACTGTGCCCGTGCCGGGTTTAAGACTGTTGTGATCGAAAAGCGCGAGCGCACGGGCGGTGCCTTTTGTTCCCACAGGTTCGAAGGCGAGGCGGAGGATTTCTGGCTGGAAATGGGGGCTCATACCTGCTATAACTCCTACGGCAATTTCATAGGGATTCTCGAAGACCGCGGCATCATGGACCGCATCATCCCGCGGGAGAGAGTGTCTTTCAAGATGCTGGTCGACCACGAAGTAAAGTCTATTGTTTCTCAGTTGAGCTTCCCGGAACTGCTCCTTTCGGCACCCCGTGTTCTGACCCTCAAAAAAGAAGGACGCAGTGTAGAGTCCTATTATTCGAAAATAGTCGGACTGGGGAACTTCGACAAGGTTTTCTCTCCCGCCTTCAATGCCGTGGTGTCTCAGGATGCCCGTGATTTTCCCGCGGACATGCTGTTCAAAAAGAGGGGCCGCAGGAAGGACGTAATAAAGAAATTCACTCTTACCGGCGGAGTCCAGACGGTGACGGATGCCATCAGCAACGGAAGTGATTTCGACATGGTACGGGGACAGGAGGTTACGGGACTGGATTTCAGGGATGGTCTTTTTGAAGCGGCTCTTTCCGACGGGCGGAGTTTTCAGTCTCCGTTTCTCGCAGTCGCTGCTCCTGCCACTGTTGCAGCCCGTTTGCTTCGTCCTTTATTCCCGGATGTCGCCGGTCTGCTGTCGCGGATTGAGGTGTTCTCCGTGGAATCGGTCGGAGTGGCGGTCAGAAGGGACTCTCTTTCTTTAGGATCTGTAGCAGGGATAATCCCAAGAAACGACGCCTTCTTTTCTGCGGTGTCGAGGGACAGCGTCAGTCACGACCTCTACAGAGGATTTGCTTTTCACTTCAAGCCGGGTCTCACCGACCGCGATGCTAAAATGGAGAAGATTGCCGGAGTCCTCGGGATTGACCGCGGCAGACTGGACCAGGTGGCGTTCAGAGAGAACCTGGTCCCTGCCCTGAGAGTCGGTCACGGCGGGCTGGTCAGGCAGGTCGACGACCTCCTGGCGAACAAGTGTCTTTTCCTTACCGGGAATTATTTTATCGGCCTGGCCATCGAGGACTGCGTTTCCAGGTCGCTGGGCGAATTCAGGAGGTTGAAAAGGCTGGCCGGAAAGACGTGATCCCGACCTCGCAAAACAGCTTTCGCGATTTTTTCGAAACTGCAAGAGTAACATACTCCCGGCCTGAGGATTATTCCCAAAACCTTCCGGTTTGGTGTAAATTTATGTATGTCAGTATCGTCTACGATAAAGGCCCCTGAACAGGTAGCCCTGCCTTTTGAGCGGGATGAGAAGGCCTTGCAGCACCATCTGCAGCACGCCCTCGGAGAAAGGATTTCCCTTACGGTGACAGACAACTCTACGAGCATGATATCATCATGCCGCAAGAAAGGCGTCCTGTTCGTACGCCTTCACGGGATGTTCCTCACAGCAGACGTTCATGTCATCGATGAAATAGTGAAATTCCTGCGCAACAGCCGTTGCAAAACACCTCTGATACGCAGATATATAAAAGAAAACAGCGGCCTCCTGAAGGCCCGTCCGCCGAGGACTGTGAGTGTGAAGACGCAAGGCCGGCATCACGACCTGTCGGAGATTTTTTCACGTCTGAATGACGACTATTTCGGCGGAGGGATCAGCGCCAGAATTACCTGGGGTACAAGAAAGAGAGGGCGGGCGGCAGTGAGGCTCAGAACACTCGGCAGCTACAGCAGGCATACACACACGATAAGGATAAATCCTGTGCTTGACTCAAAGTCCGTCCCGAGATATTTCGTCGAGTTTGTCCTCTATCACGAAATGCTGCACGCCGACGTCGGCACGGAGAAGAAGGGTGGACGGAGGATCGTCCACTCGAGGTCATTCCGTGAAAGGGAGATGCTGTTTGCGGATTATGAAAGGGCATTGGCCTGGGAGAAAAAGTGGACAGGCCGTGATTGTAGTTGAAACAGGACGCAGGATATCAAGACTTTGTTATTATTCGGGAGGTTGATACTGCGGCAAATTAAATAGATGAAAGCCCAGAGCCGCTGTCATTCAGGCTTGTCCGGCCTGCCCCGCCCTTCAGGGGAATCTTTTTTTATTTCTTGGAAGGTCGAAGCGACTCCGGCGAAGATTCGCTACAAGATCACCGACCTGCCTGCCGGCAGACAGGCCCGGTTCACTCGCGGGAATGACGATTTTATGGTTCTTACTCCCCGCAGTAATAATACTCGTCGCTTCCGATAAATCACTGTAACCTGAACAGGTCCGAAGCGGTCTGACGTTTCAATAATCTTCCGGGGTTTGCCCTTCCTTTCACGCCTTTGTTGCCTCACGGACTTGACAACATCTCGCGAAGTGGTAAGCTGTGAGTAATAACAGACCTTTAACAGCGGGGAAAGCAGTCTCGCCTTTAATAACCGTTATATTTTATGAGGTGAAGTCATGAAGAAGAATTCTCTTCTGCCAGTCTTTTGTCTGGTTGTCTTCGCGGCGGCGGTTCTGATGGTGAGTCCGCCCTCTGCCGAATCGTACAATACAAGCCCGCCCTTTAAACTCGGACTCCTCAAGAAGGTGGAGATCAAGGCCGGCATGCCAGCGAAGAAGATGTGGGCCTATAATCCCAAAAATCCCTACGACATTTTCATCAATTACGAACTCGGGATGCACTGTGTGGGCTTTGACATTTCCTACTGCTGCGTTATCCCGCCCTATAACAGCGTACAGGCCCAGCCTGTCATGGCCGGAGCCGAAGGCAGGAAACCGAAACTGTTGTCACCCGCCGACGGGGTGAAGCTTTTTTATTACATCAAAGACAACAGTTACAGCCAGGGCAACAAAATGAAATACTGGTCTGTCGTCAAGGACGTAAACGGCAACGGAAAAATGAGCGACCCGGGAGACAACATGCCCAACTACGTCTGGGACCACCTGTTCATTTACAAGGACCTCGAAGGTACGATTCCAGCCGACTGGCAGAAGGAGAAGAGGTTATACGTCGGAAAGGAGATTCCCGTAAATATAGATTGCGGGCCGACGGGCAAGATCGTCTCGGGCCAGTATATGGATTATGCGCCGGACAAGGGCGGCAATATCGTATTTACCGACTCAATGATTCCCGCGGTAAAGAACGTGCCCCTGAAACTGACGGCATCCTACATATGGGACGCGCTGGGGCTTCCGCTCACCGCTTTCGACGACAGCAGGAGGAAGGGGTCCATAAGGACCATAACAAACCTGAGCTTTCAGCCCTATCAGTATTCAACGGTCGAGCTGCACGACACCCAGGGGAAGCCGGTAAAGACCGCAAAAGGTAAAAAGGTCTCTTTTTTCGGCACCAACCCGGTCGACATCCCCAACTGCTACCTGTGCCATTCGGGGAAGGGGCCGGCAGCGGAGCTTGCCAGAAAAGAGGGGCTTACGTTATTCGACAAGGAGTACTCATACTGGAAGAAAAATTATTCCGACATGACGGACTATATGGCGAGACTATCGGCGGCTTCTATAAATATCCTTGAACTGCACGACAAGCTTAGCGGGACGACGCTCCTGAAAGACTATAATGCCAATGCGCCTTCCAACAGGCTCGGCGCCACGGGATCCGTCTATTGTGCCGACTGCCACGGCGACAATATTTCGGGCAACCTGCAGTCTCCCCGGCCGAGCGCTACGGGATATAAGGCGGTGAAGGCGCAAGCTCTCACCGAGGCCATACATTCCGTCCATGCCAAGGCCATCCCGATGCCGGACAAGGCGGGCCGGACCCAGAGTTGCCAGGCCTGCCATCCGACCCACTGGCAGCCCGAGGCGATGAACGACTTCGCGAAGAACCCCTACCAGATTGTAGACGAGGAGGGAAGACCCAGGTTTACCGACAAGGACTTGCGGACTGCAGGCGGAGGATGTTACCTCAGGAGAGACGCACACGCCAACCCCGACGTCAAACCGCCTTTCTTCCTGAACGAGGTCGGGAAATGGTATCTGCGTGAAGTGAGCATGAAGGACGAAAACAGACAACCTGTGACCCGCATGAGGGGACTCTATTGCACCAACTGCCATAACCACCTCGCACAGGCGCTTTACCGGTACGATAACCTGGAGGATACCACCTCCCAGAAGGGGAAGACCCTGCGTGACAAATCCATGGAGGAGATAATCAAGGCCACGGCGAAGGGCGACCGAAAGAAATTCGACACGTATTTTGCCGATCCCATTGTCGGTGCCGAGGGAGACCCCTTATATACTTACGAAGCTGACCACAAAGGCGTGACACTGGTAAAGGCCGAGAAAGACAAGGAAGGCAAGCTTCACCTTCTCCCATGGAACTCCGGGAAAGGCGACGCCGTGCCTTATGACGCGGCTGCCGCGGGCAAGGACTGGTGGCTGGCGCCTGCCGAGCCGCATTGTGCCGACTGTCACATCGCTCCCATGGTTGAAAGTGAAGGGGGCGCTTACTTCCCTATCGATCAGCCCAACAAGTACTCACTCTACAGGTATTCGAAGGCCCACGGCGTTATCGCCTGTCAGTCCTGCCATCAATCGATCCACGAGCTTTATCCGGTGAGATACGAAGGAACGAAGAAGACTGTCGATCTTACCACGCACGAACAGGCCCTTCAGTTCAGTCCCGACGGCAAATATGCCGGTCCCGTTACGTGCAGCGCGTGTCATACGGTAAACCTCAGAGGAATTCCCGTACAGCTTAGCGGCACGAAGTACTATAGCGACTACTGGGCATCCGTCGTCCTTCTCCATTTCATGCGGGACGGTGACCAGAAACTGCCGATCGGGGACCTGATAAAGAAATATCCCTATGAGAAATCACAGGAAATAGTGAAAAAAGGGTGGAAGTAGACAAGAGTTGTAAAGCCCGGACTGTCTGCAAGTCCCCTGGTTTATTCCCCCGGCCCGCCACAAAGGGCCGGGGGAATACTTTACACTAACGTTGCAGAAAAAGCGCATGTAAATATCCGCAAAGGCTTGATTGGCGGCAGGTACCAATAATGCGGGAGTTCACGGTTTGTTGACTCCAGGTTACACCTCTTGCCGTCATGCCCGATGTCCCTAGTCGGGCATCCACTCTGCCTGAAAACCTGGATTCCCGATTACTACCTCGGGAATGACCGCCTCAAATGCAAGGTTTTTTGCAACGTTAGAGTTTTATACAAGGCACTCATTAGACTCCTTCAACTGCGGTTGTGTCCTTTGATCCTCTCCCCCCATTCAACCCCCTTGCCGATTATCTCCGATTCGTCAGCAGTGGTCAAATTACGATTCAGGAGGACCACACGGCCCTTGATTATTACCGTCTCTACGTCCGCCGGGTTCATGGAGTACACGATGTGGGAGTAAACGTCGTACATAGGTGTCAGGTGGGGTTTCTTCAGGTCCGCAATAACGCTGTCAGCTTCTTTTCCTTCCTCGATGCTGCCGGAGGTCTTTCCCAGTCCTAGGGCCTCGGCCCCCCACCTTGTCGCCATAAGCAAAACGGTCCGGGCATCGAGGACTGTGGGATCGGATGCCAGGGCCTTGTGGACCTTGGCGGTGGTCGACATCTCGCCCAGTAAATTGATATCGTTGTTGCTTGCCGCACCGTCCGTGCCGAAGGTCACCTTTATGCCCTCAGCGAGCATGGTCGCCACGGGAGCAAAACCGGATGCCAGCTTCAGATTGCTTTCCATGCAATGCGAGACATTCACCTTCTTCTTTCCAAGGATTTCGATCTCTTCATCTTCGACCCATACGCAGTGGGCGGCGAGCACCGCCTCGTCCAGAAAGCCGACTGAAGCCAGATATTCAACCGGCTTTTTATCGTGCAGAGCCTTGACCTGCTCGACCTCCCATTGTGTTTCTGAAAGATGTATATGGAGTGGAACGCCGAAATGCTCAGACATCTTCTTTGCCCTCTTCAAGGTATCGGGCCCGCAGGCATAAAGTGAGTGGGGAGCAATGCAAGGCATGATCAATTCGTCATCTTTCCATGATCTTATCAGGGACTCGGCGTTAGAGAAATAATCTTCGGGGCCTGCCCCGGTACGGGTAGCAAAATCTACTATGCCCGCTCCCACGGAAGCCCTCATTCCCATCTTCCTGGAAGCAGCTGCGATCTCGTTCCCGTAGAAATACATGTCATTAAAGGCGGTTATCCCCGCCTTCAGCATCTCAAGGCAGGCGAGTTCAACGGCGTCCGTGACGAACTCCGGGCTGAGCCACTTCTGTTCAGCGGGCCAGATATACTTCTCAAGCCACTGCTTGAGGGGGATATCGTCTGCAAGACCCCTGAAATAGACCATGGGGGAATGGGTATGGGTGTTCACGAGGCCCGGAAAGACGACGGTGCCCGGACCACCGAGCAAGTTTCCCGAAGTATATTTTTTCAGAACGTCACGAGCGGGACCGGCAGCAGCCACCTTTCCCTCCACCACCGCCACCGCTCCGTCTTCGACCACGGTGAGATCAGCGTCCATTTTCAGTACATGATCGGCCCTGATTATGAGGTCTGCTTCAATCATGAAGATACCAAGTTAAGGGTTAGTGGAGCCACATTGGGCAATCCTCTGTCATTCCGGCCTGTCGCAGCGACTCTCGGCGAAGACCCATCTGTGCTCTATGCCCACTTTTCCACGAGTATGCGCAGCATCCGCCTCAAGGGTTCTGCAGCACCCCAAAGGAGCTGGTCGCCGCATGTAAAAGCGGCAAGATATCGTGATCCCATATTCATCTTGCGCAGGCGCCCGACGGGCACGGCAAGAGTGCCCGTTACTGCGGCGGGGGTGAGTTCCCGGACCGTGACTTCACGCTCGTTCGGTACAACCTTCACCCACCGGTTATGGCCTGCCAGCATTCCGTGGATTTCGTCGAGGGGAACGTCCCTCGTCAGCTTTACGGTAAGGGCCTGGCTGTGACAACGCATGGCGCCGACGCGCACGCATATGCCGTCTATGGGAACAGGGTCGTCTTCCCGTCCGAGTATTTTGTTGGTTTCAGCCTGGCCTTTCCATTCCTCGCGGCTCTGGCCGTTTTCGAGCTGGGCGTCTATCCACGGGATCAGAGAACAGGCCAGGGGAACACCGAAGAACTCCCGGGGATAGACGTCGGACCGGACATGTTCTGCAAGCGTACGGTCGATTTCCAGGATCGCGCTGGAGGGGTCGGAGAGCTGGCCTTTCACAGAATCGTGTGCGGACCCCATCTGCCTGATCAGCTCGCGCATGTTCTTGGCGCCTGCGCCCGAGGCGGCCTGGTAAGTCATGACACTCATCCATTCGACCAGTCCTTGCTCATACAGCCCGCCCAGGGCTATCAGCATGAGGGAGACGGTGCAATTGCCGCCGATATAGTTCCTGATTCCTCTTGCGACGCCTTCTCTGATTGCGTCCATATTGACCGGGTCCAGGACGATGATAGCGTCCTTCTCCATGCGGAGGGCGGATGCCGCGTCAATCCAATAGCCGTTCCAGCCTGACGCGCGGAGTTTAGGGAATATTTCCTTTGTATAATCGCCCCCCTGGCAGGAGACTATAGTCTCCATTGCCTTCAGTTCGCCGATATTCCCGGCGTCTTTGAGGGCGGGAACGCTTCTGCCCATCTCCGGGGCGTCACCTCCCACGTTCGAGGTGGTAAAAAATACCGGTTCAATATGGTCGAAGTCATTTTCCTCGCGCATGCGACCCATGAGCACCGAGCCCACCATGCCGCGCCATCCAATGAAACCTGTTCGCATCATTTTTCGCACTCCCTTAAAGGAAATCAAAATATTATTATAACTTACACCTGCAGAAATTCTACAGGAAGAAAGAAGGTATACAGCTGCACCCCGGGAAGCCGTCATTCTTCACTTGAATCTTAACTGAAGGGTTAAGCCACTGAACCCCGGACAGTGGGGGGCGTTCTATTAAGAAAACTTAACTGGCATTCGGCCTGCCGCGGGTATATCCTAAAGAAAGATTCAGGCCTCCTTTTTCAGCTTTTGGAAACCGGCAGGGAGAAAGATTGTTCCGCGATGAAAGTCCATATAAGCGAGAATAAAACACTCTTCAAGAAAGATACGGGTGACTGTCTTTGCGGACTCCCGGCTTCGGCGGCGGAACCAGGAGAAGGGGCAGGAAATATTTCCCGGTCCGGGGAGGACTGGAAAGACATCTTCGACACCCTCACCGATATGGTCACTGTGCATGACAACAATTTCAGGATCATCGGCGCTAATGCCGCTGCCGAGAGAGTCCTGGGTCTTCCTTCTCTTACGGCTAATGCAAAATGCTACCAGTATTACCACGGCAGTGAACACCCTCCCGAAGGATGCCCCAGCTGCCGCTGTCTCAGCACCGGTAAGCCGGCGACTTTCGAAGTCTATGAGCCCCACCTTAAGATGTACGTAGAGATAAGGGCGATTCCCCGCTATGGCAGCGATAACCGGCTTATAGGGCTGGTCCACATCGTCAGAGACATCACCAGACGGAAACAGGTGGAGGAAGAACTTGAGATACACCGCCACCACATAGAGTGGCTTGTGAAACAGCGGACCGCCGAGATTTCTTTTTCAAATGAACAGCTCAGACGTGAAATCGCCGAACGGAAGCGTGTCGAGGCGGAAACGGAAAGGCTCATCAGGGAGCTTAAAGACCTCCTGCGGACCACCAGACACTGAAGGCTTGTTATGCCTTACTGCAAGTTAAACAGCCATAGGCCATTGTCCCTTTTTCCGTCCATGCCCACGGCTGTAATCGTACATCCATGTCTGAAAGCGGATTCCCGCCTGATGATTGAGGAATACGGGGCTTGAGCCCATTTTCGGTTCAATGACGAATTTGAAATGCAACACCTTTTGCAACTGTAAGGTTTAATTTTATTTACCACTTGGCCGGCGGGTTGATGCCCAGCATCTGTCGCAGCGTGATTATCTCGCTTGTATGATAGGCGTTGTGGTCCGCCACAAGCAGGACCTCCCGGAAAATAGTGTAATCCTTTGCGTGAGGGATCGGGCTGAAAAAATCCGTATGGGGGTTTTTGACAAGGTCCTCCACTGCCTTGAGATCGGCCCGGAAATCCCTGACGGTCTTTTTCCATTGAGCTTCAACCGTTTTTTCATCCGGATCAGGCCAGAATTCCGCATAGTCGGGTGAGACATAATCCGGGTCCCTGACGAATTCGAGGATATCCCTCTGGGCCCTCCGCATATGTTCAAGGAGGTGCCAGAAGGTATAGTTGAAGTTCGACGGCCTTGTGTTTATGTGTTTTGCGGGAAAAGAGGCGATTGCCTCGTCGAAACCCATGTGGGCGTTGCCGCCGCGCAAGAGGGCGAGCAGTTGTTCGCGAAGGACTTTGTCAGATTTCATGGAATTTTCCTTTCTGTAGGATGACTTATTCAAATTCTACCAGAACAGGGGGGAAGTTCAAGTTCAGGGGTCTGTCTCGTCAAGATCACTCAATGTGATGGAAATTTGTCATTGACCCGAAAATGGCCATTAGATTCATTAGAAAATCCTCCCTGGCCCCTCTCCGGGATCATAACTCCCCCTTCCCCCCTCTTTCTTAAGAGGGGGGTGCCGGAGGCGGTGGCGTTATCCAAAGGAGGAAAAAAATCATTTGACAGTGAACGACCGTTCACCTATAATAAATTATGATGAGGCAAGACCTGAAAGAGGAAAAGCTGCGGTCCAAGATAACTGACATCACCCGTTTCTACAGGCTGAGCGGCAGGATGCCGAGCTTTTCGGAGATCGGGGAGATGGCGGGTTTCCGTTCCAAAAACGCGGTCTTCAAGCTTGTTAGCAAGCTTGAAGACCGCGGGGTCCGGGCAAGAGACGCGAAGGGCAGGCTCGTACCCGGCTCGATAGCGTCTTCCGTAAAGATACTGGGTACCGTGGAGGCCGGTTTCCCGAGTCCGGCCGAGGAAGAGCTGGTGGACACTCTCTCACTCGACGACCTCCTCATACAGAACCGCGAGGCCACCTTTCTGCTCAAGGTGTCAGGCGATTCCATGTCCGGGGCCGGAATACTCCCGGGGGACATGGTGTTGATCGACAAGGGACAGACCCCGAAGAGCGGGGACATAGTTATTGCGGAAGTAGACGGCGAATGGACCATGAAGTATCTGAGGAAGAGGGGGGAAAGCGTGGCCCTAATACCCGCAAACCCGAATTATAAACCTATAAAACCGAAAAACGAGCTCAAAATCGCCGGCGTGGTAACGGCGGTGGTGAGGAAGTACAAGTAAGTCTGAAGGAGGAGAAAACATGACTGACGGATTTCTGCTTAAATTTTTTGGAGACCTTTTTTACCTGATCGTTGCACTCTTTGCACTTTATAGCCTGCGGGGTCTTTTCCGCGCACACAGGGCGATAAATTCAGCGGCTGTTAAGGCCCATATCACCGCATATGAGCTACAGAAGATGATAGAGAGCCGGACCCGGCAGATATAAGAGAGAAATTGCGATCAGAGGGCAACCACACATGGTTGCCCTTACAAAAAACATTATGCAATACAATCCCGACTTACACATCGCCGTTCTATCCGCCTGGGGGGACATGATTATTCACAGGCAGGGGCTTATTTTGTGACCGTATGCACGCAGGACAAGGAATGTCTGTTCGGGGATATTGGTGATGGAGAAATGCGATTGAATGATGCGGGCCGGATGGTCCTGGGCATATGGCTGAAAATGCCAGAACATTTTCCACATGTGGATATAGACGAATTTGTTGTAATGCCGAACCACATACACGGAATTATTGTGATCAATTCCAACGGTAGGGGCATGGCATGCCATGCCCCTACACGCAATGTTCATGCAAATACCCCATGTCTACCCAGCCGCTAACCATACGTTCCTGGCCGAGGGCGATAGTTCATCTGGACGCCGACGCTTTTTTTGCGTCCTGCGAACAGGCGGTCCATCCCGAACTCAGGGGGAAACCTGTGATCACGGGGAAGGAGAGGGGGATTGTGGCTGCTGCGAGTTACGAGGCGAAGGCCAGGGGGATAGATAGGGGGATGAGTCTTCCGGAGATAAAGAGGGCCTGCCCTGACGTGATCATCGTGCCTTCGGATTACGAGACCTACAGCCTCTTTTCAGTCCGGATGTTCGAGATACTCAGGCGGTTCTCGCCGGACGTCGAGGAGTACTCCATCGACGAGGCGTTTGTGGACCTGACAGGCCTGAGGAGGAGCTTTCACGGACCCTACGGGAGGATCGCCCGGAAGATGCAGGAAGCGGTCGAGGCCGAGCTGGGGATCACGGTATCGATCGGGGTGAGCCTCTCGAAGGTCCTGGCCAAGATAGGGTCTAAGCACAACAAGCCCCACGGGCTCACCCTGATTCCGGGGAGGGACATACACCATTATCTTGAGAGGCTGCCTCTTGAAAAAGTGTGGGGGATAGGGCCGAACACGGCGGCTTTCATGAGGAAGTTCGGCATCACCACTGCCCTGCAGTTCGCGGGAAAGGACGAGGCGTTTATAGAGAAATACCTCTCCAAGCCTTACAGGGAGGTGTGGAACGAACTGAACGGGAGGAGCGTCTATCCCGTCGTCACCGAATCCAAGAGCAGCTATCAGTCGATCAGCAAGACAAAGACCTTTACCCCTCCTTCGGACGACGAGACCTTTGTCTTTGCCCAGCTTTCCAAAAACCTGGAGAACGCCTGCATCAAGGCCAGGCGCTACAAACTCGCGGCTACCCGCCTCCTGGTTTTCCTCAGGACGCGGGAGTTCAGGGACATCGGGGTAGAGATGAGACTAAGCGTCCCCACCGCCTATCCGGCCCACCTCTTAGGTCCCCTGCATGAGGGGTTCGATTACCTCTATAAGCCCCGGAGCTTCTACCGCCAGACAGGGGTTGTCCTTGCCGGCCTGGTGCCGGACACGAGGGTCCAGTACACGCTTTTTGATGACACCGCGAGGATAGAGAAGCTTGGCAGGGTCTACAACGCCGTCGACACTATATCCGAAAAGTACGGAAAATACGCCGTCCACCATGCCTCAAGCCTGCCGACGAAACTGCAGGCCCTTCATGAGGGTGAAAGGGGCGATGTCCCGGAGAGGACAAGGAACCTTGTAAAGGGTGAAAACAAAAGGCAGAGGCTTAAGCTGCCGATGATGCAAATAAAGGTTTGAGAATGTGAAGAAAGGGTTTATGAGGGGACTCATATATACAGATTTTAATGGCCCAGTTCTATTCCGTCATGCCCGAAGTTTTTAATCGGGCATCCAATCAGGGTTTTAAGACCTTAGATTCCCGCTTAACGCACCACGGAAAGACGGCGACGTTGACTATTAGCCCAGATTATTCATGAAATGTGGTAGACGCGAAAGGACACAGTATTTTCGCTCATTCTCGGTCGTTACGACCTCCGAGGAACTTGCCCTCTTTATTTCAGGATACACAATGTCTGAATATCGGGCAAGTAAAACCGCTCAAACAGGATACACAATGTCTGAATATCGGGCAAGTAAAACCGCTCAAACACTATGTCCCTTCGGCATGCAGGAAAATTTGTGAATAAAGCGATTTAATAGACTGGTTAACCCCCGAGATATCCATCAGGAGCGAGGCTGGTTGCCAGCATTACCATATTGATATCGCGATGGTCTGTCCAGCTTCCGGCCTGCCTGTTTTCCGGGTTGAGCCAAAAGGCCCGGATGTCTTCTCCCAGCTGCACGTACCGCATGACCCCTTCAGTCCGCTGATGCAATCCCGGAGTTCTGCTCCGCAGTTCCGGCGAATGTCTTGCCAGTTTCTGCAGCTTTTCAGCGGCGCTTAATCCTATAGCCAATCCCAGTTCCCGGAACGCCAGACGGTAGACAGCCGGTAATCTTAAAGGCTCTGTTGCGACATAATATTTAAGCCCTTTCATGGCTGCATCCAGGATTGTCGCAGGGAGGCCGGCCGGTTTAAAGCCTGTTCCGGCCGCCATTAGTGTTGCCTTGAGGGCGTCACACAGAAGGTCGCCCATGCCGAGTGGATCATCCGTAGTCCAGTCCTTTCCTTCACAGATAAGGGCCATATCGGCAATTTCGGCTGTCAGATCCGGACTTCCCGATATCCCGGGGTGTTTGGCTGAGATCTCCTGAAGCTGACTGTAAGTGATAAGACCATCCAGAGGGTCGAGATGTCCCATGGATGGCACGAGAGGGCGGGAGAGGTCTATGATCATTTTACAGTACATTCGCTTTTGGCTGCCGGGAGACAGGGCATAGGTAAACCGGGAATGAGCCGTTTTCGCCAGTTCAGCCGCCCACCTGTTATATGCCGGGTCCCGGGTGGCCCGGCTCACACGGTTGAGGGCATGCATCCATTTCGTCAGGTAATGGTAGTACTGCCCGTCCCGGTCCCATTCCAATGTTTCGTCGAAGGTCTCTGACGTCTTCGCGATGGCGGCCAAGTATGTTATGGACCTGATCGACGAGACGCAGGGCGAGGTCCCGGTATTTTTCATCCTTTAACTGCCGGAAGAGTTCCAGAAAGTTGCACACGGCGAAAGCGTCGGTCCACAGGTAGCGCCGCGGAACTTTCAATGCAGGCGAAAGCCCGGTGAGGCGGGCAAATTCCATCATGATTTCAGCGGCTCCGGCCATGTCTTTCTGCACCTTCCCTCCCGAACGTCTCTTTATTAAAATATCTTATCCAATATCGGCTTATCCCGAAAGCGTTTACCCGGCGGGAGTGTTATGTCAGGTATAATATTTGTCATTATCCGCCCGTATGAGATCAGATCATGCGGCAGTTGCGGTGGTCCGGCTGAAGAGTTTGGACGCCTTGATAAGGGAGCAATATGAAAAAGAAGAGTAAAACGGACAAATCATTTTTCCTCGCAAGGGCGGGTTTCATTATTGCGCTGGCGGCTGTCCTGTCGGCTCTTGTTGCAGCCTTCTGTACTCGCTATGGTCTCTGGAAATTCACGACAGGAATTACTGTTTTCCGGTGTGCGGCCTACGCGGCTGTTGCGGGATCGGCCCTCTCACTGATCGGGCTTGTCGCGTCCCTGCGGATAGTGATACAGCGCGGCTTCTTTCTGGCCTTTCTCGGACTTCTGATCGGGGGCACCGTCGGAGCGACTGCTCTGTACTGGAGACACGTGGCGGACAGCGTTCCGCCCATTCACGATATAACCACTGATACACAGGACCCGCCAAAGTTTGACGAGATCCTCCGTCTTCTGAAGAGTGCCGATAATTCTCCGGTTTATGGAGGAAAGAAGGTGGCGGCACAGCAAAAAAGGTCATACCCGGAAATCGTCCCCCTTATTCTCCGGATTCCCCCCGGTCAGGCTTTCGACAGGGCACTCTCGACCGCAAGGAGCTTGGGGTGGCAGATTATAGACGACGATAAAAGCGCGGGTCGCATTGAAGCGGTTGCGACGACCTTCTGGTTCGGGTTCAGGGACGATATCGTGGTAAGGGTCAGGCCTGAGGATGCGGGCAGCCGGGTCGACATCCGCTCTGAATCACGTGTGGGAGTCAGCGACCTCGGGAAGAACGCCGAGAGGATCAGAAAATTCCTGACGGCAATGAAGGAGTAAGTTATTCTCCCGCTATTGAATTAAAAAGAGGCGCGAGTTATCCAGGACTTCGCTACGAGAACAGGGCACGGTGCGAGGCCGATGACTTTTTCGGTCACGCTTCCCATGAGGAGTCTTTTTAGACCTGTCCTGCCGTGGCTTCCCATGACGATGAGACCGGCATTTTTCTGTTCTGCAATATCTATTATTGTCCGGTAGCTCTCTCCTTCGCGCACATATGTCTCCGCCTCTACGCCTGAAGCCCCGGCCTTCTGTCTCACTTCCTCGACATATCCTTTAGCCTTATTCACCAGTTCGTCGATAAGGACCGGTGCCTCGGCATACATCTCCGGAAGGACATCGACGACCGAGACCGCCGTCAATTTTCCGGCATAGGATCTTGCGAAGTTTACGGCCTTTTCGACGGCTGCGATGCTGCAGCTGGAGCCGTCTGTTGCCACGAGTATTGTTTCCCATGCGAGCCCGGTGTCGGCGGGGACAACGAGCGTATCCTGGCTGCTGTGGCCGATGACTCTTGCTGTGACGCTGCCCACGAGCATCCTTTCAAGTCTGTTCATGCCCCGCCGTCCCATGACCACGAGATCGCAGTCCTCGTCATCTGCCGTCTCAACGATCCTTTTGTAAACCTCGCCCTGCCCGCTGCCCGTCAATATGATGGCAGACTCTGACCGGGCTATATCGCGCGCGGAGTTCAAGAGTGACTCGGCCGGGCCGCTGATGGTCTTTTTCAAGTCCCTTATGCCGACCAGTTCGAGGTCCCCTTCGTAGGAGGGGACCACCGATAACACTTTTATCCAGCCGCCTTCAGTACGGGAGAGGCTTATCGCCTGCCGGAGGGCATTTGCGCTTGACGGAGAACCGTCGAAGGCGACCAGCATCTTTCTGAACCTACCCATTGGTCGCTATTTCCTCCGCGGCCGCCTGCCTTTCCTCGCTCCTGACCCGGATCATCCCCTTTACCATCGCTCCGGTTATGATAAGGCCGGCGGTAAGAAGGGCCGCTATAAGCGCCCAGAAGCTCACGTGGTTGAGCATGCGCTCGGCGGTTGCGTCGAGATTCATCCATCCGAGGTCGCGCAGATATACGGGCACCTTGGCCCCCCTGCTGACGGCAACGATAAGCATGACAGCGCCCATGACCACCTTGACCACGTAATCCTTTACATATGTCGTCCCGAGAGCTCCAAGCTGCACGCCGAAGAGAGAGCCGGCCAGAATCAGAAGGGTAAGCCGTATATCTATCAACCCGCTCAGGCCCCATTGGACCGAGCCCCACAGCCCCATTATGAAGGCGACTATAAGCTCCGTAGCGCTGGCAACGATGGCGGAAGCCCCCACGACATATATCATTCCGGGCACACCGATGAAGCCGCCAACGGCTATGGTGGCCGCAAGCATGCCGGTTGCAAGGCCCACCGGGATTGTTACCCAGGCCGAAAGAGTAACGCCTGCCGTCTTGAAGTGCATCATCGGAGGAATCTTTACCTTCTGAAGGTAAAGGGCGAGTTTTGTCGTTTCCACGTCGCTGCCGCCTTTGGAAAGCTTAAGAGAATCTCTGAAGACGTAGCCGCCGACAACGACGAGGACTATGACGAAGACGACACTCACGTACAGATTGGAGCCGGCATTGCCCCAGGCATCGAGGATAAACTTCTGTATCTTTATGCCTATCTGGACGCCTGCAATGGCCGAGGCGGCCATGACCAGTCCCAGCTTTATATCGGCCTGACCATACTTGAAACGCTTATAGGCTCCTACCATGGCCTTCGGGAACTTGTGGCACATGTTGCTGGCGACGGCGACTGCCCCCGGGGCACCGAGAGACATCATTGCCGGGGTGAGCACAAAGGCCCCTCCGGAGCCGATAAACCCGCTCAGGAGTCCTCCGATCAGGCCGATGAGCAGGAGGGCGATGATCTTCTGAAGAGTGAGGCCCATGAACATTATTGATACGTCTTTTACAAACTGGTGCCCGTCCTTTTCCGCGAGGCTGATCATGACCTTTCTGTCGACCTTTATGTCGTCAGGCTGAAGCGCCTGCCCCAGCAACAGGGTGACCGTCTTTTCAGACCCGGACTCCCTGAACTCCGCCGTCCTTTCAACGGGATTGACGGCGGTAAAAATGCCTTTCTTGAAATCTTTGGGCGGGCCGCCTCCTCCGGCCAGAGCGGGTGAAACAATAGCCAGGGACAGAAACAGGACCAGAATTAGTGAGATTGACTTATTCATTGTACACATTCTCCTTTTGCAAATATATATTCAACTTAGTGCCTTGACTTGCTCTTGGCCGCCTCAATCCCCAGGATGTCCAGAACGTTGCTGGCGAACGCTCCGTGCAGGAAAGAGAAGTACAGGGCGGTAGTGACCGGAAGGACGGTGTAGATGCCGCCCTTGGTGTAGACTTCGGTCACCCACTCCAGCCTGCTGAACAAGAGGACGTACGAAGCTATGGAAAAAATACCGAATACGACAGCCTTCATGTATGGTTTTTTCTTTCTCGATTGCGTCATTTGTTTCACCTCCTTTTTCAGCCTCCCGGTTCCGATACCAGAACCAGCGGGCATTTGAGTTTTTTCCAGAGACCTTTTGGCGTGCCGTCCTCCGTGCAGCCGGCGTTCAGGATGTGCCGTGAGTCTGCTACCACGTACAGGACGTCTTTCCTTTTCCGGATATAATCCACAACCTGTCTTCCCGTACAGCCGCTCCTGCTGAGGAGATTTACCTTTGCGTTGACGACTCCCGAGAGTCTGGCGGCCTCCCGGTCGATTTCGCCTTTGTCGGCCTCCTGCCTGAAGAGCAGGATCTCAAGGGCAGCTCCGACCCTCCTGGAGCTGTTAAGCGCATATTTGAAGGACCTTGAATCTCCTTCTCTTCCGGTGAGCACAAGCAGGACCGTTTGGCCCTCCATCTCCTTGCGGGCGTCGTCGGGGCAATCCGCCTCGGCGAACGTTACGGCCGACATTAGAGTTTCAAACCACTTGCCGAAGTTATTCACGGATACGCCTTCCGGCCGGACGGGAGTTTGTTAAGGCGGTTCTGTAGATCCTGAATTTTCCCGGTATCTTCATGGCACCAAAATGCTCCTGATACCAGCTTCAGCAAAAGTAACGGTTTGCATAAAGTTCTCGAATCCTCTGAAAAGCGTTCTCATTCTCTTTTCTCTTTCTGCCAGGATGTATGTGACCATTTCAAGCTTCGTACCAGATCTGCTTTATGGATGTAATGCCTTGAAAAATCAGAAAAACGGGCCTTTGTTTCTCCGGGGATGTCACGAATGAGTCGTTGCAGGATGCAACGTATGGCTGAGGAGACACAGGGAAGTCCCGCCGTCAGGCTTGTTTTTCTGGAATGTTTCACATTTCTTATAGCGATTGCAGAATGCAACGGAAAGACGAATCACGGCGAAAGTAACCGGAGCCCCTTGTGACAGGAGGGCCGATTTGCCTTTAACGTGCGGTGAGGCTATACGAATCGAAATACCGACAAGAGCCGAAGGAAAGTATAACGGGTAAGTATGGAGTTCCGGCAACAGATCGGTTCTCAAAAAGAAGAGATCAAGATGATCGTCATTCCCTGGCTCGGTCGTGGAATCCACTGTGCCCCTGTTTCGATACTCCGGTCAAGTTTACCGGCCAAACCAAAGGCGCGTTTACCCGCCCCCTGCGGCCCCGAGAGCGACCCGGGCCGGAGCGTGACGCGAATTCGAGAACGATCATATATCGCCGCTTCACACCCCTTGACAAAGTTATATGGCCTTTGATATATTACGAGGCTTTCGCGAAGTTTTCCTTTGCCGGGGCGTTCTGCCCGCAGGCCGGTATTTTTCACTCGGAGACAGATTACGGAAGACGTGCGTCCATTGGAGCGCAACCGGGAAATTTGCGCCGTTAATTTTGGGACTGAAGAAAGAAAGGAGGTAGTGCCATGGCTGAGAAGGCTAAATCGAAGACCGACGTTTCAGCTCGTGCAGCATTGAAGAGCAACGCACAGATCTGCAGATGCTGCGGCAGGAAGATCGATGTCGTGATGTCGGTTTCCCCGACGGGGAAAAAAAGAATGAGACGCCTGTGCTGCGAGAGCGAGTAGCATCGCTTCGCAACTTAAAACGACGCTCTTTTTCACAAACGTTTCGAGGGCCGGATCTTCATCACGCACACTCAACGTTTTGGCGAAGATCCGACCCCCGGATTCTACCGAGCGGTCTGGCTGTCCGGGCCGAAGCTTCCTTACGTTTACAGTGAAGTCCGGGCAAAAAGGACTTTTCAATATGTCCCGACGGGTTTACAAAAGAGGGGGCAATACCATTTCTCAATCACTGATGCTCGCAAGATAAATTTTGTGCTGTGTATGCCTTACCAGAGAGATCTTATTCATGGCTTTCAGGACCCTCGTTGCATACCAGGCGTCGCCTCCCTCGTACCGGATGAGCGCCTTTCTGAGATTGCCGGTTCTTGAGATGTACCTCTCCAGGACGTAGGTGCCCGCCGCTATGTTGTTGGCAATCTTATAAAGGTCCTCTCTTTTTCTGACGATCCCCTGGGTCTGCAGTTCATCAAGCCAGATGCCGGGCATTATTCCCATGAGTCCCATCGCACCCTTGTCGCTGACGGCTCGCGGGTTGTAATTGGATTCTACAAGACAGACGGCCAGGATGAGGTCCCTGTGGGCGGTATTTGCCGCCGTGCCGTATATATCGGAAAGGACGTTATCGGACATCGCGGAGTTCTCCGCCATCCAATGAAGCACAGCCTGTCTGCCTGCTTCCCGCAGATCTGCACCTTTCGGGCTGCCAGCCGCGGAATTGTCGATGCCAGGCGGCGGTATCGATGCCTTTGACCTGTAGACCAGCGCAAAACTGATTGTCGCGACCAGGCACAGAAAGAGGGCCCCGCTGAGCAACCCCCGCCTGAAACGGGCTGCGCTGTCACTCATCGTATCTTTCATTCTGACTTCCTCCAAAAGATCTGCACAAGGGACACCAATTTCTGGAACAACTGCTCGGGCGGTTTAAGGCTAAAGGGGAAAATTGGTACGCCGGAATGTTTTATGGCAGATCTGAATTATTTTTGCAACTGATATTATGGCCTTTTTCGGGACTATATGTCAAACGAGACAGCGCGCTTTGAGTTCCCCCATTTTTCCTTCATTCCGGCGAAAGCCGCGAACCACTTGGGAGAAGGTTGAAAGAGGGAGGGATTTTAGGGAGCAATGACGGAGAAATAAAAAATGGTGCGAACGCCCGGAAGAAGCAGCGATTCAATTCGGCGTGATTTCGATGTAGAATGAATCATGAGTCAAATGACTGAAGGAGAAAGGTGATGAAACATATAATTATCGGCCGAGGAGGCCGCTCCATATGAAAACTGACCGAAAGAAAGAGGATGGCCCTGCCGGGAAACCGCGGCACAGGGAAGGACCTGCACCGGAAGCCCCCGGCCAGCACGATGAAGAAAGCTGCAGATGCAAGGAAGTTTCGCAGAAGTCGATATCGCAACTCCTCAAAGTAGCTGTCAGCGATCTGTCTTTCTGGTAAAAAAAGAAATAAAAGCCGGCCGGGCGAGGCGGCCTTCTCTCCGTACCGCCGTCACCGCAATAACGGCTGTTATTTCCCGAGCGCCTGTTCGAGGTCCATGGCGTGCTCCTGTTCCATGGCCAGGATATTCCTTAACTGCTGAGCCAGATGATAGAGGTTCAGTTCCTCTGCCTGCCTTATTCTTGCAATGTATCTGGCTATTGCGTCATTCTCGCCGTCAAGGTCCTGTTTGAGCATTTTTACGCTGTCTTTGGCAATCTTTGCGGGCGGCGTATCGACTGTCGGTACCCCGCCCAGATAATCGATCTGCGCGGCAAGGATGGTGGCGTGCTGAAGCTCCTCCTGGGCATGTACGATCAACTCCTTCTGGATGCTCTGATACATGGCGCCCTTCAGTGCTCCCTGATGCTGAGTATACTGTACGATGGCGGTATACTCGAGTCCCAGGTCCCTGTTTAGCGCCTCAATCAGCTGTTTGATTTTAGAAACTTTGGCCATTCGGTCCTCCTTCCGGATTTTTCTTGTGGCGGTCTGTTGCGCGCGAATTCCTCAGTGCTGCCTGAACCCTTCTTCCGCTGAAGCCCGTAAAATTCAAGAAAGAGTCTACTGCACGAACCGGCCACCTCAATATCTTATGAAAATCCGGGCGGGAGTGCAACTCGGCCGGCGGGCTGACTTTTTTTGAGGACACTTCGAGTACAATAATCGTGATGCTTCATGTTGTTTTATACCGCCCACAGATTCCTCCAAATACGGGTAATATCGCCCGCCAGTGCGTTGGAATGGCAGCCGGGCTTCATATCGTGAAACCCGTGGGATTCGACCTGAGCAGACAGGCTGCCCGACGGGCCGGTCTGGACTATTGGGGTGACGTGGACCTTACAGTGCATGAGAGCGGCGGTGAGTTTATGAAGTGGCTGGGAGCGCGGCAACCGTGGGTTATTACCAGCCGAGGGCGGATTCGCTACGACAGAACTGAATACCGGGATGAAGACCTTCTCCTGTTCGGCAGCGAGACACTCGGTCTGCCTCAGGATTGGTTCGATCGATGGCCTGAACGAACGGTCTATGTTCCCATGCCAGGGAAGGTCCGAAATTACAACCTTGCCAACACTGTAAGCGTGGTCCTCGCACAGGCAAGCCTCAAGGCAGG
>JARRRI010000047.1:0-40724 GCA_037380845.1 Candidatus Sulfobium sp.
GTCCTGGGCCGGGCTAGACGATGGGGACGTCTTGGTGAGCCGCGTTGGATTCGAACCAACGACCCACGCCTTAAAAGGGCGTTGCTCTACCAGCTGAGCTAGCGGCCCGAAAACAATAGACTATAAAAATACACTTTATAGTCTTTTCTTGTCAATCGGTCTCCGGATGTTATCCCACTTTCGAGGGAAAAGTGGACATCAGGCAGAAGCGCGTACTCTGGTGTAAGGCAACAGCCCCCCCGTCTTTATAAGCTCCCTCTCACGTTCGTTGAAAACCGACTTAACATTGAAGGAATACCCTTTGGTGGTGTTCTCTACACGGTACTCCTGCAACCCGTCAACTGTGAGAAAGAGGTCGCTGATCGACAGCTTGTCTCCCTGCTCGATACGGTCGTAATCAGCTTCATCCTCGAAAACAAGCGGGAGAATGCCGAAGTTTATCAGGTTGGAGCGGTGTATCCTGGCGAACGATTTGGCGATGACAGCCTGAATGCCGAGGAACATGGGCGCGATGGCCGCGTGCTCCCTCGAAGAGCCTTGTCCGTAGTTTTCTCCTCCCACGATTATCCCTCCCCCCTTTGCCTTTGCCTCCTTCGCCCTGGCACTGAAAGTGGCATCGATGTTACGGAATACGAAGTCCGATATGGCGGGTATGTTCGAGCGGAAGGGAAGGACGGCCGAGCCTGCCGGCATGATGTCGTCCGTTGTGATATTGTCCCCCAGTTTGAGGAGCACTCCGGCCTCCATCCTGTCCTGCAAGGGGTCCTTTACGGAGACCTCTTTTATGTTCGGTCCCTTTACAACTTTTACGCCGGAGGTGTCCTCCTTCGGCGGGATGATGAAACCCCTGTTGATGAGATAATTAGCCGGCTCTTCGAACGACCCGGCATCAAGCCCGGATTCCCTGGGGTCGACCATTTCCCCCTTTACGGCGAAGGCTGCGCAGGATACGGGGCTTGCCAGATAGACGAAGGCATCTCCGGTGCCGCTCCGGCCCTTGAAATTCCTGTTGTACGAACGGACCGAGACCTGTCCGCTGCCGGGTGCGCCTCCCATGCCGATGCACGGGCCGCAGGAGGATTCGAGCATACGGGCACCCGCAGCTATCATATCTGAGGTTAGGCCCTCCCTCGCGATCATCTCATAAACCTGCTTTGATCCCGGGTTAATCAGGAGGTTCATTTTCTCGGAAACAATACGGTCTTTCAGCAGAGAGGCAACGGCCTTCATCGATTGATAGGAAGAATTCGTGCAGCTTCCGATGCAGACCTGATTCACCTTCGTCCCGGTAAGACTCTTTACCTTCACCACGTTGTCGGGGCTGTGGGGCTGCGCGATCATCGGCTCGACGGAGCCGAGGTCCAGCTCTATCGTCTCTGCATATTCGGCGTCTTCATCCGGCAGGAGTTCGACCCAATCTTTTTCTCTGCCGACCGCTGTCAGATAAAACCTGGTCCTCTCGTCACTGGGAAATATCGAAGTCGTGGCCCCGAGCTCTGCGCCCATGTTTGTGATAGTGGCCCTTTCGGTGACATTCAGGTCCTTTACGCCCGGACCGCCGTATTCCATGATCTTCCCGACGCCCCCCTTAACGCTGAGCCTCTTCAGGATTTCCAGGATGACGTCCATGGCGGTTACCCACGGCCGCCGAAGGCTTCCGGTCAGGTTTATCTTTACGACCTTCGGCATGGTCAATTCGAAGTGCGCTCCCCCCATCACTGTCGCGGCATCAAGCCCGCCGACACCTATGGCGATCATGCCCATCCCGCCGCCTGTCGGGGTGTGGCTGTCGGTACCGAGAGCTATCCTGCCGGGCGCCGCGAACTGTTCGAGATGGACCTGGTGGCAGATCCCGTTTCCCGGTCTTGAGAAGTAGGCCCCGTATCTCGCAGCGATGGTCTGAAGGAATATGTGGTCGTCGGGGTTCATGTAGTTCGACTGGAGCATATTGTGGTCCACGTAGGATACCGCCAGCGGCACCCTCACCCTGTCGAGTCCCAGCGCCTCGAACTGCAGCCAGGCCATCGTGCCCGTCGCGTCCTGCGTGTAGACCTGGTCTACCCTGAGGCCGACCGTTGAGCCTTCCTTTATTTCTCCGTATGAGAGATGCGCTTCGAATATCTTCTGTACCAGGTTTTTGCCCATATCTACCTCGACTGTCTGATAAAATCCTCCTATTTTTCTGCAAACCGACATCAAAAGTCAATTTTCATCCCGCGAGTCTTGTATATAGTATAATGACCGGTTATAATAACGAAATCGCCCCTTTTCCGCGTCATTTGACGGTTTTTGCACCATGGGAAAGGGGTTTATCTTCCAGGGCGAAGCGACTCCGGAGAGGAAATGAATTTTTTCAATTACAGAGGCAGGGAGTTATACGCCGAGGACGTACAGGTCAGGTCCCTCGTCGAAAAGTACGGCTCTCCCCTTTACATTTACAGCCATAAGACGCTGGCAAGACACTTCAGGGCCTATGACGAGGCTTACAGTTCTTACCCCCATATAATCTGCTTCGCCCTGAAAGCGAATTCCAACGGGGCCATCCTGCGCGTTCTGGCGCGAAACGGATGCGGCGCCGACATTGTCTCCGGAGGCGAACTCTTCAGGGCGCTCCGGGCCGGGATCAAGGCCGACAGGATCGTCTACGCCGGCGTAGGCAAAACCGAAAGGGAAATAGAATTTGCGCTGAAATCGAAGATACTGATGTTCAACGTCGAATCGGTAGAGGAACTGAAGGCTATCGACGGTGTCGCGGGGGCCTTGAAGATGAAGGCACCTGTGGCACTGAGAATAAACCCCGATATCGACCCCCAGACACATCCTTATATATCAACCGGGATGAGGGATCACAAATTCGGCATCGCCGTGGATAACGCACTGGAACACTACCGCACCGCGGCCAGGCTGAAAAATGTTGAGGTGGTGGGCGTGCAGAAGCACATCGGCTCACAGATAACGAAGATCGCCCCCTTTGTGGACGCGATGAAGAGGATCCTTTTGCTCGTGGACGAGCTAAACAGGAGGAAGTTCGGGATCAGGTACCTCGACATAGGCGGAGGACTGGGGATCCCCTATCTGGACGAAGAACCCCCGGAGCCGCGTGACCTCGCAAGGGAACTGCTGCCCCTGGTGGACGGCAGAAAGATAACCCTGATCATGGAACCCGGCAGGTCGATAGCCGGAAATGCGGGCATACTGGTTACCCGGACGCTTTATCTGAAGAAGGGCACGGGCAAGGAGTTTGTAATAGTCGACGCCGGGATGAACGACCTGATGCGACCGTCGCTTTATGGAGCATATCATCACATCGTCCCGGTGGTGAAGACCAGGCGGTCCGAAATAACCGCGGACGTTGTCGGCCCAATCTGCGAAACGGGTGATTTCATGGCCAGGGGCAGGCGCATGGAGAAGGTGAGACCGGGTGAATACCTGGCGATAATGAGCGCAGGCGCCTACGGCATGTCGATGAGTTCCAATTATAACAGTCGTCCCACGGTGGCCGAAGTCCTCGTCCGGGGCAGGACGCACTCCCTGATAAGAAGACGGGGTTCCTGGGAAGATCTGGTGAGGGACGAGGTGGTCCCGGCTTATCTGAAATGAAACTTTACTTTACAAAGATGCACGGCATCGGCAATGACTTCATTCTCATCGACTGCCGGAGATTCGTTCCCGACGACCTCCCCGGTCTTGCACGCAGGCTCTGCCGCCGGCGTTTCGGGATAGGGGCCGACCAGCTCATTCTCCTGCATGATTCAAACAGGGCCGACTTCACGATGCGCATTTATAACGCCGACGGGGGCGAGGTCGAGATGTGCGGAAACGGCATCCGGTGTTTCGCCAAATACATCTGGGACAGGGGGCTGTCGGAGAAGGAATGCCTGGATGTCGAGACCCTGGCCGGGACCATACGCCCCGAGAGGGCCGGGGATATGGTGAGGGTAGATATGGGAGAACCCGTTCTTGAACCGGAAAAGATACCGGTAAAGATTCCCCCCGGCTCAGGGGCCGGGGTGCAGGGCGACATTTCACGCCTCGCGCCTCACGCTTCACGGGTTGTGGATTATCCCTTAAAGATAGAGGACCGGGAGTTCCGGATTACCTGCGTCTCCATGGGCAATCCCCATGCGGTGATCGTGGTGGACAGCGTCGGGGATTTCGATATTGGAAGATATGGACCTGTTATTGAACATCATAAAATGTTTCCGAAGCGTGTGAACGCAGAATTTATAGAGGTGAGGGGCAGGGACAGTCTCAGAATGCGGGTGTGGGAACGTGGCTCGGGCGAGACCATGGCCTGCGGTACGGGCGCCTCGGCAGCGGTCGTGGCGGCCGTCATCAACGGACTGACCGGCAGGCGGGTAAATGTGGCTCTGCTCGGAGGGGAACTGGTGGTAGAATGGAAGGAAGACAATCACGTCTATATGACCGGTGAGGCAGTGGAAGTCTTTGAAGGATGGGTCGATCTGTGAAGACTGGCGACAGTGATGCCCGGAAAGAGAGGAGAAAACATCAGAGGGTCGGCTATGACATGCCGGTCGAGTATACGCTGTCCGTGCAGGAATTCGGCCACCTCAGGAAGCTCGACCTGGCCGGCATGGGTTTCGATATCAGCGAGGAAGGCATGGGGCTTTATACCGACTACCGGCTTCAGCCGGGAGATGTCATAAGGTTGAGAAAGGTAGAAGGGTCGCAGCGGAATGCGGTCGTGAGATGGGCCGCAGAGCTTGACGGAAGGTTCCGCATCGGGGTGCTTTTCTATAAATAGCAAGTTCTGACCGAAGGAGGACGTATGTTTAAGGGTTCCATAGTTGCAATAGTGACGCCGTTCAGGAAAGGGCGGGTGGACGAGAAGGCGCTCGGAGACCTTATCGACTGGCACATAAAAGAGGGGACCAGCGCCATCGTGCCCTGCGGCACGACCGGAGAGTCCGCTACTCTTGATTATAAAGAGCATCACAGGGTAATCGAATTTACGGTCAAGGCGGTCAGTAAAAGAGTGCCGGTCATTGCCGGAACGGGTGCCAACTCTACGGATGAAACGATAATGATCACAAAAGGGGCGAAGAAGGCGAAGGTCGACGGCGTCCTGCTGGTGGCCCCTTACTATAACAAGCCCACCCAGGAAGGGCTTTACAGACACTACAAGACCGTTGCCGAGGCTGTAGACGTGCCGATTGTACTTTACAACGTTCCGGGCAGAACGGCCGTGAACATCCTCCCCGCCACGGTCGCAAGACTTGCCGAAATCAAGAATATTGTGGCGATAAAAGAGGCGACTGCCGATATGAAACAGGTCAGCGAGGTAATCAGGCTCTGCGGGGACAGGATTACCGTCCTCTCGGGAGACGATTTCACCACTTTTCCCCTTCTCGCGCTGGGAGGGAAGGGCGTCATCTCGGTGTCGGCAAACGTCATGCCCGGGGCCGTCTCCGGGATGTGTGCCTTGTGGGAAAAAGGCGACCTTGAAGGGGCCAGGGCGCTGCACTATCAACTTGAACCCCTTAATGCGGCCATGTTCCTGGAGACAAACCCCATCCCGGTCAAGACGGCCCTGGCCATGATGGGCAAGATACAGGAAGAGTTCAGACTTCCGCTCTGTGAAATGGCGGCCGCCAATAAGGATAAGCTCAGGAAGGTCCTCGCCGGACTGAAGCTGATTAAAGGTTAACTGCCTGGCAAAGCGGAGGCCGGCGGGCCGGCGCAGAGCCTGCCCGGGGTTCGCTCCACCTGCTCCGGGGAGTCTGGGGACGGCCTTTCGTTTGTGGAAATTCCTTCTTTATGTCATAATTAACGACGAATGCAGCAGCGTGTCTGTCGGGGTGCGCCCCGCACCGGGGACCGCCATTCAGAGGAAAACCAGTGAGATTTAAGCTTTTCTTTGTTGTAACTCTCGTCTTTTTGGCTACATCGTGCTCGACGGCGCAATCCAGGGTCGGGGGGACTGCGGACGTCCATTCATACGAGGCTGACTACTACTATATCCTCGGCTACCAGTCTTATATAAACCATCAATGGGATGACGCCGTTAAATATTACAAAAAGGCGCTGCAATACGACCCCGGCTCACCTTATCTGATAACCCAGATAAGTAATGTGCTCTATCGGACGGGAAAGGTGTCGGAGGCGCTGCCCCTTGCCGAGGGGGTTGTCAGCAAAAGGCCTGACTACGTGCCCGCGCTGACGCTCCTGGCCGAGATCTATTACGACCAGAAGAGGGTCGAAGATGCCATAGGCATTTACAGGAAGGTTCTGAAAATCAATCCTGACAACCGCGCCGCCGCCTTCTCCCTCGGAAAACTCTATTACGGGAACGGCCAGTTCGATGAAGCGGTGCATACCCTTGAGGGGATTCTGAAGAACCACCCGTCGGATGTGGCTGTCCTGGATTACCTGGGGTCCATCTGCATCGAGAAGAAGAAGTACGACATGGCGGAAAAGTATCTGAAGAAGGCGCTCGATGTCAGCCCCGATCTCGACAGCATTTACTTCAAGCTTGGAGTCATCGGTGAAATGCGGGAGGAGTGGAAGAAGGCGGAGGAAAATTACAGGACGGCGCTGAAATACAATCCCCTTAATGAACAGGCCCGGGAGAGGCTCGCACAGGTTTATGTAAAAGAGAAAAAAGTCGAAAAGGCGATAGGGGAACTCCAGACCCTGAGCCGGCAGGAGCCCGAAAATGTCGATATTAACGTGAGGCTTGGCATACTCTATTACGAACAGGAGGATTATGAGCGCGCACTGGACGAGTTCAGGGTCGCTCTGAAGGCCAAGCCCAGGAATACTTCTCTCATGTTTTACAAGTCCCTGGTTCTCAAGGAGATGGGGCGGTTCGACGATGCGGCATCGGAACTGAAGAAGATCATTGCCCTCGAACCGAAGAACGTGAACGCCTTCCTGAATCTTGCATATATTTATACGATGCAGGAAAAAGTCGATGAGGCGATAAAAATGTATCAGGAGATACTTACTTTCAACAAGAAAAGCCCGGAGGTCTATCTGTATCTTGCAGACGCCTATATTCACGAAGACAGATTTCAGAAGGCGGAACAGGTGCTGCGAGAAGGCATCGATGGTTTCGGAGACAACGACGAGTTGCATTACACACTCGCCATAGTACTGGACAAAACGGGCCGGTTTGATGAAATGGTGGCTGAACTGAGGAAGGCAATCGAACTTAACCCGAAGAACTCTGACGCGCTGAATTATCTCGGGTACTCCTTCGCCGACAGGAATATCAATCTCGGCGAGGCCGAATCGCTGATAAAAAGAGCCCTGGAGATCAAGCCCGACAACGGCTACATGCTCGACAGTCTGGGATGGGTATATTACCGGCAGGGCAGATATGAGATGGCGCTTGATGCTATACGGAAGGCCGCAGGCCTTACGAAGGACGATCCTGTAATAATGGAACACCTGGGCGATGTGTACAGCGCCCTCCACATGCCGGAAAAGGCGATCGGGTCGTGGGAAAAAGCCCTGGCCGGCCGGGAAAAAGATAAAGGCCTTAAAGAGAGAATAGAAAAGAAGATCAGGGAACTGAGGGGCAAGACGGGTGACGGATGAGTCGCCGGTCAGTCCGAAGCCGAATCTGAAATGAAGCTGAAACTCAGCGCCCCCGCGAAGATCAACTGGTTCCTCGCCATCCTGGGACAAAGGTCCGACGGATACCACGATATAATGAGTCCGACGCAGTGCATAAGTCTCTTCGACGACCTGTCTTTCGAAGATGCCGAAAACATAGAACTTATATCGGGGATGGAAACGCCCGCGGAAGAAAACCTGGTTTACAGGGCCGCCCGGATGCTGAAAGAAATTTCCGGCTTCCGGAAGGGTGCAAAAATAACGCTGAGAAAGAGCATTCCCCTGGCGGCCGGGCTCGGCGGCGGGAGCAGTGATGCCGCTTCCACACTTATCGGGCTGAACCGCCTCTGGGCGCTGGGTTACAATAATGACCGACTGATGGAGGTCGCCGCACTGATCGGGTCCGATGTGCCTTTTTTCATAGGGGGCCGTTTCTCCCTGATTGAGGGGCGGGGTGAAAGGGTGCGTCCCCTGAAGGCCGAAAGCGCGGTGCCCATGCTGCTCGTCAAGCCGGATATAGAGATTTCATCGGAATGGGCATACCGCAATTGCGGGGTCGAGTTGACAAAAAGAAGCATTGATATTAAACTTTTCTGTCAAGCTCTGGACAGGATGGACTTTGCCCGGCTGCGGGAAATGGTATTTAACGACCTGGAGAAAGCGGTGGTTGAAGTGTACCCCGTAGTCGAGGAGATCAAGAAGAAGCTGGTCGAAAACGGAGCCGTGCTATCCTGTATGAGTGGAAGCGGTCCAACAGTGTTCGGGGTATTCGGTTCCGTCGATGAGGCCGGGAGAGCTTCACTGAATATGGGAGAAAAGATGTGCAGGGTTGTGAGGACTCTGGTGTGATTCGGAGTTCGATTATCCCGGTTACTGTTGGGGCGTCGACAAACGGCAAGTCAGGAGATTTTGGATCTCCCATGTGGAGGTTCGAATCCTCCCGCCCCAGCCACTGCGTCGTTATTGAGGAAAAAGGAAGAACGGGTCGTCCGTTGCTTCTCATCATTAAATAAGGTACAGGGGGTATAATGCCACAGGGCCTGAAGCTTTTTACCGGTACGGCGCATGCCGAACTTGCGAAGGATGTTGCATCTTACCTTAACATCGGTGTAGCCGACGCCACGGTCTCGACATTCAGTGACGGCGAGATACTGATCCGCGTCAATGAAAACGTAAGGGGCTCCGACGTCTTTGTAATACAGCCGACATCCACCCCTGTAAACGACAACATCATGGAGCTGCTGCTTATTGTAGATGCGCTTAAAAGGGCTTCCGCCGCGCGGATTACGGCGGTCATCCCTTATTATGGATATGCGAGACAGGACAGAAAGGTCCAGCCCAGGGTCCCGATATCGGCCAAGGCGGTGGCCGACCTGATCACCGCCGTAGGAACCAGCAGGGTCCTCACGGTTGACCTCCATGCAGGCCAGATACAGGGGTTCTTCAATATCCCGGTCGATAATCTTTACGCCGCGCCGGTCCTGCTCGAATACGTACGTAAAGAATATGATGCCGACAAACTGGTCGTGGTATCGCCGGATGCGGGGGGCGTGGAGCGCGCCAGGTCTTTTGCCAAAATGCTGAAATGTTCCATCGCCATCGTGGACAAGAGACGCGAAAAAGTGAACGAGTGCGAAGTGATGAACGTTATAGGGGATGTTGAAGGAGTCGACGCACTTCTCCTGGACGACATGGTCGACACTGCCGGAACGATCACCCAGGCTGCCGCCGCCCTTAAAGAAAAAGGGGCCAGGAGGGTCTCAGCCGCCTGCACCCACTCTGTCCTCTCGGGTTCTGCAGTAGAGAGGATTAACGGTTCCGCCATCGAGGAGATGATCGTCACCAATACGATCCCGCTTGACAGCAAGCAGCAGCAGTGCGGAAAGTTGAAGGTTTTGAGCATTGCCTCTCTTCTGGGAGAGGCGATACGGAGGATTCATGAGGAATCGTCCATAAGTTCTTTGTTTATATAGAAGAGGAGGAAGAAATGGAAAGATTCAACATAATTGTGGAAAAGAGGGAAGTACAGGGGAAAGGCGCCGCCCGTTCACTCCGGAGGGAAGGGATGGTCCCGGCCGTTCTGTATAGAGAGGGAAGGTCGCAGTCGATCAAACTTTCCGGGAAGGAACTCGCGAAACTCATCAACACCATAAAGGGTGAACAGGTGATGGTGAACCTGGAGTTTGCCGGAGGAGAACAGAAGCTTGCTCTTCTGAAAGACTATCAGGTGGACCCGATAAAGGGTGAACTTCTCCATACCGACTTCTTCGAGGTGTCGCTTACCGAAGAGGTCCGCGTGACCGTGCATGTTGCAACGGCGGGTGAACCCTTGGGGGTCAAGAGAGACCAGGGTATTCTCCAGCACGTTCTGAGAGAAGTCGAAATCGAGTGCCTTCCCAACAAGATCCCGGGGAGGATGGAGATCGATATAACCCCGCTGGAGATAGGCCAGGCTGTCCATGTCTCGGACCTGCAATTCGAAGAGGGGATAAAGGTGCTGACCGACCCCGGCGACGTTATCGTTACTGTCACCGCGCCGGCCGTTGAAGCGGCGCCTGCGGAGGAAGAGGCCGCCGCAGCGCCGGCCGAAGCCGCCGAGCCTGAAGTCGCAAAGAAGGGAAAGAAGGAAGAAGAGGAAGCCGAAAAGAAGGAGAAATAATTCTTGTGGATTATCGTGGGGCTTGGAAATCCCGGCAACAGGTATTCACGGACACGACATAATATCGGGTTCCAGGTCCTGAATGAGCTCGCCAGGAGACGCGGGCTCGAATTCAGGGACAGGACAGATTACCGCATATGCAGCGGCTCCATGGAGGGCGATGAGATCGTCCTCGTGGAGCCGTTGACGTTTATGAACAGGAGCGGGGCCGCCGTGAGGAAGGTTGTGGGCAGGTTTTATGCCCCTCCCGAACACATTATCGTAGTCCACGACGACCTTGACCTTGAAACCGGGGTGCTGAAGATAAGGCGAAACGGGTCTTCAGGTGGGCACAAGGGGGTGGAGTCCGTCATACAGGGCCTGGGAACGAGGGAATTTGTCAGGGTCAAGATAGGTATAGGCAGGTCCGGGGTCATCCCGCCCGAAAAGTATGTACTTTCGAAGTTCACCGAGGGGGAATTGCCGTCCGTCAGAGCTGCGGTAACAGAAGCGGCGGAATCGGTGCATGTGATCATCGCGGAGGGAGTAGAAAAGGCGATGAACAGATTCAACAGGGGCGGGAAGGCGGCGCCGGAAAGCGCAAAATAGGCAGGTCCCGAACGCCCGGCCGCCGTTGACAAATCAGGCCTGCTGTGATATTTTAAACAACTTTTAAGAAAACAATAAAATAAAGAGTCGGGAGGGAGAGTTATGGAAAGCGTATCATTGGGGTTTATCGTTTCCGCTTTGTTGGTCGGAGGCGCATTCGGATTCATCCTCCAAAGAGGAAGGTTCTGCATGAACACCGCCTTCAGGGATACCATATTCATCAAGGACTTCACGATGTTCCGGTCCTATCTGATCGCGCTGTCGGTTATGATCATCGGTTCCAATATACTGAATGACGTCGGTATCATCCACCTGAGGGCCCAATCCTTTTTCCCTCTGGCCAATATCATCGGCGGCTTTCTGTTCGGACTGGGCATGGTGATGGCGGGAGGCTGCGGAAGCGGCATCGTTTACAGGGTGGGTGAAGGTCAGCTGGCCTCCTGGTTTGCGGTCCTGGGTTTCTTCCTCGGAATCGGAGCAACCACGCACGGCGTTCTGCATCCGGTCTACGTTCTGCTGCGAAGCGTCAAGATAGGGCAGTCCGGTATGACGCTGCCCGGACTCATAGGAGGGGGCGAAATCATCAGGTGGGTCGTTATCTTTGTATTGTGCACGATATTCTTCCTTTTCACGCTCAAGAGCAAGCCCTTCGCCCTGAGGAAACAGAAAGGCTTCTACTGGTCGGTGACCGGCATTCTGGCCGGCCTGGTCGGCGTGATCGCCTTTTGGGCTTCGGAACACTGGGGTTCTCCGGGTTTCGCCAGAGGCCTTAATTTCACCACCCCCACGGGAGAACTTTTCTTTACTCTTTTAACCCGCGATGCCCAGTCTCCGGTTTTCTTTCCGAAATACAGCATAGGCCCTTTCCTGACGACGTGGGCGGCATTATATATAGTTGCCGTGCCGGTCGGCTCTTTTATAAGCGCCAAGATACTCAAGGAGTTCATATGGAAGGTCGCCCCTGCCAGGGAGCTTCTCACCGTCCTGGGCGGAAGTCTCATGATGGGATTCGGCGCCGTGACGGGCGGCGGATGTAATATAGGGCAGGCGCTTACTGGATTTTCCACCCTTTCGATCGGAAGTATCGTGGCCAGCGTTTTCATTATTCTGGGCAACTGGACGATGGTTTATTTCAAGTTCATCAAACCGATGAACGAAATGTAGCACCGCTTCTTCAAATAAATGTTCATGGCCTGGGGGATGCGTAGCGTCCCTCAGTTTTTTTGGGGGTGTTTTCCGGCTCTTACCGGAAGACAAAATTGATTGAACTAGCCTGCGCCGGTTTGGGGTGCAAGGGCAATAAGCGCTGCATTCGCCCTTCTGATTCGCCCTTCTGGAAAAAAGACCCGTGTTATTTATAAACTAAAACGATGACGACGATTGACGCGCGGGAGATTGAATTGCTGGATCTCTTTCTGCAGCTGAAGGACATATTCGCTGCTCAATGCGGGCTCGAGGTCAGCGTCGACGTTATCGTAGGAAATTTTCGGGACTCGAAGAAGGTCGCGACCTTTGCCGCCATGTCGGGGTGCCAGACGGAAACGCTCGAGAGAGATGGTTGCTACCTTGTGCGTATAACCGGCAGCATCTGTTGCGGATGAGGAGAATCAGGAGCAGCAGAGGCAGATACTTTCATGCACAAATCCATTGATCAGGATAATACGGCTGTCATATTGGGCGGAGGGCTCACGGGGCTTTCGGCAGGGTATGTGCTGTCTGACGCCGGTATGGCAGTGAAGGTCTTTGAAAGCGGTCCGACCGTGGGGGGCCTCTCCAGGACCATTGAAAGCGGCGGGTTTCGTTTCGATCTCGGCGGTCACAGGTTCTTTACCACGGATGAGAGGATCAACGATTTTGTACGGGAACTGATGGGTGAAGAGCTTATCACCGTGTCCCGCACCAGCAAGATATTCATGAGGGGCAGGTACTTCGATTATCCTCTGAAGCCCCTGAACGCAATGTTCGGTCTGGGGATACCCGTTACGCTTCGCATATTCGCCGACTACGGTCTGGAAAAGGCAAAGGGTCTGGTAAACAAGAGTGAAGCCGTGTCACTCGAGGACTGGGTGGTTAACCAGTTCGGCCGCACCATGTTCAACATTTATTTCAAGGGATACAGCGAGAAGGTCTGGGGCATCGGGTGCGACAGGATAAGCGCCGAGTGGGTCGCTCAGCGCATCAGGGGTCTTTCACTGGCGAAGGCGGTCAAGAACGCCTTTTTTAAATTCAGCGGGAAGGACGTGCCGAGTCTTGTGGACAGGTTCATGTATCCGAGGCTGGGAATAGGCCGTCTTTCGGACAGGATGAAAGAGGAGATAGACAAGGTGAATCGCGTTTATACCGGAAGCACGGTGGAGCGCATCAACCACAGCGGATATAACATCGAGAGCATAGTCGTCCGGAGGGGTGACCGGACGGAGACCGTGCCGGGCAGGCATTTTGTATCCAGCATGCCCCTGACCGCGCTGGCCAGGAGTCTCGATCCGGCCCCGCCTGAGGCCGTTCTGGAAGCTGCGGCGAGGCTAAGGTTCAGAGACCTCGTGGTTGTGGCGGTAATGCTGGACGGGAAACGGGCCACGGACCAGACGTGGATATACATTCCGGAGCAGAAAATACCCTTCGGGAGGGTCCACGAGCCGACCAACTGGAGCGAGGACATGGCTCCGGCCGGCAAGACTCTTCTGGTGACGGAATTCTTCAGTTTCAAGGGAGACGAGGTCTGGAGTGCCGACGACGAGACCCTTGCCGGCATGGCAGTGGACAACCTCGGACGTCTCGGTTTTATAGATGGTCCGGAGGTCATCGGCAGCAGGGTGGTCAGGGTCCCCAACGCTTACCCCCTGTTTGATGTCGGGTATGGAAGCCACTGTGACGAAATACATGACTACCTGCGCGGCTTTGAGAACCTTTATATGGCCGGAAGGTGCGGGATGTTTAAGTATTACAACATGGACCATGCCATAGAATCGGGGATCAAGGCCGCCGAAGCCGTCATTAGCGGTGCCACGCGCCCAGAAGGAGGAACTGCAATGGAGACCGTTCTGGCCGGTGACGAACCATGCGCTGCGCGTTAGTCATTCCCTCCTGGGTGCCGGAGGACATTTTCTCTTCAAAGACGGCAAGTTCCCAGATTAACTACTGGCAGCCGCTCGGCACTCTTTACGTGGCCGCCGTCCTTCAGAGGGCGGGGCACAAAGTGAAATTCTTCAATGGGGCGTTCATGACCCACGAGGCGGTGCTCTCAGGCGTAAGCAGCTTCGAACCGGGGTTTGTCGGGATTTATTCGACCACCTTCGGCTGGCGGAAGGCTAAAAAGACCGCCGCCGATCTCAGGAGGTCGCTCGGCGGAGAGACCTTCGTTTGCGCCGGCGGTCCGTATCCCATCGCGGTTCAGGAACGTTGCCTCGAAGATGCGGGGGACTGCATCGATGCGGTGGTGACCGGGGAAGGCGAATTTACCGTCCTCGAGATGGTGGAGCGCATCGAGGCAGGGAAGTCCTTCGACGGGGTGCCGGGTATCGCCTTTCGGAAAGGGGGCAGGACCGTCAAGAATCCGCCGAGACCTCTGATCTCCGACCTCGATTCCCTTCCCTTTCCGGCCAGGGAACTCCTTGGCGACGCAAACCTCTACATACCTCCACCCGCTACTTACCGGAGGAAGCCGGTTGCCGTCCTGATGACCTCCAGGGGTTGCAACAGGAGGTGTATCTACTGTTTCCAGATCGACAAGGACCGGAAAACCGGGATCAGGTACCGCGGTGTAGAGAGCGTCCTGAGCGAGATAGAACACTGTCTCGGACAGGGTTACCGTGAGATAAAGTTTATCGATGATACGCTTGCGGCGGATTACGGCAGGGCGATGGAGATCGCCGGGGAAATAAAGGCGAGGCGTCTCGATTTTACCTGGTTTGCCTCCGCCTGCGTCAACCAGGTGGACAGGCCGCTCCTCCGCGCTTTCAAAGACGCCGGCTGCTGGGCCATACTCTTCGGGGCCGAAAGCGGTGTCCAGAAGAACCTGGCGGCGATCAGGAAGGGGACGACGCCGGAGCAGATCAGAAAGGCGGTGAAGGCCGCGCAGGAAGTGGGGCTGAAGGTTAGCACGCCGTTCATGTTCGGCATACCCGGCGAGACCTTTGAGGAAGGGCTTCAGACGATCGATTTCGCCGTGGACCTGGACCCCGACATCGCCAACTTCCACGCTATAACCCCTTTTCCCGGGACATATCTTTACGATAACCTGGACAAGTTCGGGACGATATCGGAGGAACTGAGCGATTTTACTTACCAGGGAGCGGCGTTCATCCCCCACACCATGACCAGGGAAGAGATCCTGAAGCTCAGGCAGATCGCCTTCCGCCGGTTCTACGGCAGGCCTTCATTCATGTTGAAGAGCCTGCTGCAGCTGCGCACCCCCCACGATTTTGCCGTCGCCCTCAAGGGCCTGAGAAGCCTCTTCTGGATCGCCGCGAAAAACGACGTCTTCAAAAGGTCCGGGGCATAACCTGTTTGTCAACGGTATACCGATGTGCTAATTTAGTCACATGAGAAGAAGGGCAAAGATAATTTGCACAATCGGTCCTGCCTCGGTTGAAAAGAAAGTCGTTGGGGGACTTATAAAGAGGGGCATGGATGTTGCTCGCCTGAATTTCTCCCACGGCACACACGCCTTCCACGAATCTGCGATAAGGACGATAAGAGAGGAGGCAGAGAGGCACAGGAAAACGGTGGCCGTCATGCTGGACCTGCAGGGCATCAAGATTCGGGTAGGCACGCTGAAAGGCTCCCGGGTGGAGCTTAAGAGGGGGCAGATGGTGACGATAAGGCATGGAGGGGGGCCGGGCGACCAGGGCACTATCTATATAAAATACCCCCGCCTTATAGAAGCCTCCGGAGAAGGGCATCGCATATTGCTGAGCGACGGCCTGATAGAACTGCACATAACAGAAAAGGGGAAGGATTATTTGAGGGCGGTTGTAAAGACCGGCGGCATTTTAAGAGAAAAGAAGGGCGTGAATCTGCCGGGACTCAGGCCTGTCGATGTCTCCTTCACGAAGAAGGACGAGGCTGACCTGCGATTGGGCATGAGGATGGGAGTTGATTACGTGGCACTCTCGTTCGTGCGCACCAAAAATGACGTGCTCGCTCTCAGGGATTTCCTGTCACGGGAAAAGGCTGAAAGCCTGCCGGTCATAGCCAAGATAGAGACCCCGCAGGGGATAAAGAACCTGGATGAAATACTGCCCCTGGTGGACGGCATCATGGTGGCAAGGGGGGACCTGGGGGTGGAGATCCCGCCCGAGAACCTGCCGATGGTGCAGAAATCCCTTATCGAAAAGGCCAACATAGCCGGAAAATTAGTTATAGTGGCTACCGAGATGCTGGAGTCCATGACGCTGCGTCCGCGGCCGACGAGGGCCGAGACCACCGACGTCTCCAATGCCATACTCGACGGGGCCGACGCAGTCATGCTCTCTCAGGAGACATCGGTCGGGAATTATCCGCTGGAGGCTCTGGACATGATGGGTAGGATTGTGGAGGAGACCGAGCTCTCACTGCCGATTCACAGCCGTTACCGGCAGAAGGGGACCTTTTCGGAGGCCGTGGCTCGTGCCGCGACCGATGCGGCACAGAGCGTGAAGGCCAGGTACATTATAGCCTTCACCCAGTCGGGCTCCACCGCGAAGTTGATCTCCATGCTCAGGCCCGAAGTGGAAATAATCGCCTTCAGCCCTTCCCGGCGGGTAATGCGCCGGATGGCTCTCTACTGGGGCGTATTGGCGAGGAGGATACGGAAGCTCAAGAGCATGGACGCACAGTTCAGGGAGGTAGAAAAAGCCCTGTTGTCCGAAAAACTGGCCAGGAAAGGCGATACAATAGTCATCACCGCAGGCACCCCCAACGTACAGGGCACGACCCGGCTGATGAAACTGCATGTCATAGGGAGGGAATAAGAAGGACGGAAACCGGAGCCTGCATGAATTGATTCGCCGGGTGGAGCGGTTTATTTTTTTATGGTTATGGGCGTGTCCGGTGTCCCGGCGTAGAAGACCAGAATTTCCGCCGTCTTGCCGCCTTCATTTTTACCATAATGCCACTTGTTCACGACCTCGACTATCGGGTCTCCTGCCTTGAGATGTAATGTTTTGTTATCTTCGGTTACTACGGTCAGTTCCCCGCTCAGCAGCACGCCGGCATTTATCACCGGATGTTTATGCAGCGGCAGTTTCACCCCGGGTGGTATTTTGATTCTTAGGATGGTTATCTCCGGAGTGCCCTCCGGATAGTCCGGCAGGCGGCTGCCGTCCCAGCTTGAAGTCGTCTTTGCCAGCGTATCGACCCGCACCGAGTCCATATGGCCCGCCGGGACATTGCTTGACAATATCAATACAAAACAGATTGCGAAGACCAGCTTTTTCATTCTTTATCCCTCCCGTTTACAGCTTTTGATCGACACGCCGCATAATCCGGAAAACTTTCTGTGTGGAGGACTTTCACCTCTTTTTACTGATTCCACAGCCGGAAACAACATTATACGCAGATGAAGGCTGAAGTTGAACTCTTTCGTCGATGGAAGAGGGGAAAAGACCGGACAAACCGTCCGTATTGGGGTAAAATATGTACCATGCTCAGGTTCATAAAGAAGAGGTCCGGGAAAAGCGGGCTGCCGCCCGGGAGCCTTATCCACATCGGGGAAAAGAAGACCGACAGGACGAAGATTGCCGTGATGGATTACGACGATCGGGAAGTGAGGGAAAAAGAAACAGGAGACGTCGAGGAATGTCTCCTGTTCAGGGACAGCCCGGCCGTCACATGGATCGATGTGGAGGGGATTCACGACACCCGGGTTCTGCAACGACTTGGCGACTGCTACGGTTTTCATCCCCTTGTCCTGGAAGACATACTCAACACCGACCAGCGGCCCAAGATGGAAGATTATACGGGTTATCTGTTCATTGTCCTTAAAAGGCTGTCAGCGAACGGGTCGGCAAACGGCATAGCCTCGGAGCAGATAAGTTTCATTCTCGGCCCCAGCTACGTGCTTTCGTTCCAGGAGGGCATGGCAGGCGATATCTTCGGCCCGACCAGGGAGCGGATAAGGAAGAACGGCGCCAAGCTCAGAAAAATGGGGGCGGACTATCTTGTCTATACGCTGATGGATGCAATAGTGGACAACTATTTTACGGTCCTTGAAGCTATGGGAGAAAAAGTGGAGGTGCTCGAAGAAAAGCTGGTTTCGGCCCCGACCGACGAAACACTGAGGGACATCCAGTATATGAAAAGAGAGCTTATCTTTCTGAGAAAGTCTGTATGGCCCCTGAGAGAGGTGGTCGGCAGCATGGTAAGGGGCGACTCCCCGCTGATAGGCGAAACGACCCGGATTTATCTCAGAGACATCTATGATCATACCATCCACGTCATCGACACCATCGAGACCTTCCGTGACATGATCTCAGGCATGCTGGATATCTATCTTTCCAGCATGAGCAACCGGATGAACTCCATCATGAAAGTACTTACCATCATAGCCACGATATTCATGCCGCTTACCTTCATTGCCGGCGTGTACGGCATGAACTTCAGGTATATGCCGGAACTTTCATGGCGTTACGCCTACCTCTGCTTCTGGGTCGTCAACGTTATTATCGCCGGCTCAATGCTTATTTTTTTCAGAAAAAAGAAGTGGCTTTAATACTGCAGGCCTCTTCTTTCCCTGCCGGCTGCCTTTCCCGGTATCAGGAGTGCCTTTGGACCATCGCGTTATTCAACAACCCGGCACTGAATCCCTGCGGTACCTCGCCGCTGCGCGCATACATGTAAAGTGCGGCCTGAAATATCGCCTGCAGTGCGGACTGGACCAGTGCAAGGCCGATGAGATAAACCGCCGCCAGGCAAATCACAAAGACCGTCGCCGCCCCGCTGCCGGTCGCAATCCCCAATACTATAAAGAGGAATGCCGGAATCCCAAGGAGAAAGAAGACCAGGCCGAAGCTGAAATTGCCGATCAGCTGCTCGCCCCAGGTCTTCTTCAGAAGGGCCGTGGATTCTTTTAACGCCGTCAGGGGTTCCTTTTTTTCGATGATCAAAAAGGGGACCACCAGAAAGCTTGCCACCGTCCAGGCCACTCCGAACAGGGCGGCAACGAATTGTCCCAGCCTTTGCGAGCGGTCTTCGATCACGCGAAGGACCAGTCCCACTGTCGGCCTCCTTCCATGCGCATCACGGCACAGGCAACGATCGCCGAGTTGAAAAACACTATCACGAAATAATTGCAGAAATAAAACAGAAAGAGCGTGGCGTAATACACGACGTGCGAACCGGTGGAAGCATGCTCACCCGGGGGCCGCCAGCTGCCGCTGACGATTAAAGGTACGGCAAACGATGCCAGCACGACCAGGCAGCAGATACCCGAGATGAGCGGAAAAATCAATATCTCCCTGTCCTTCCGGAGCACCTGCCACGAAGCGCCCATCAGAGACCAAGTGCCGGAAAATTTACCCATGGTTTCCTCCTCTCATGCAATTAACAATTTATTCATTCTTTGCCTGTCTCCTCCAGAAGGTCCAGGGTCCTCGCATCCCGTTCGCCATGGAAATACTTGTCGATGACACGGTCAAATACCGAGGGCGGGTCTGCTACGGACGCGAAAAGGGTCATGGAGGATTTGAGCTTCAGGTCATCGGGGTAACCGAAGATTTCCGAGACCGATCGTCCCTCGACGGCCAGAACGGATTCAGTGCATTCCAGCAGTCTTTTTCCGAGAACGGGGTGTTTCAGGTATTGACGGGCTTCCGCCATGCTCTTGATGGCATAATATTGCGACGTCGGGCTGTGGCCCAGTCCGTCAATCTGCGGGAAGATATACCACATCCAGTGAGTCCGCTTCCGGCCGCTTCCCAACTCCCTCAGGACAGCGTTGTAAACGCCTTCCTGCGCCTTTGTGAAACGGCTCAAGTCAAAGGGATCATTACGACCGGCTTCATCGCTTGTTTCTGTCATGTCAGACGCCTGAAAAATCTCCGCTTGTCAGTCGCGAATTAAAGGGCCGGGAAACCCGGCTTACGTCGCGCCGGCTGCACGCATCAACACATGCATTAAGTATGCATTATTGATATGAAGCTATCAAGAGGGCGTTATTATTTGGGGGCCCTGGTAAGACGGGGCTCTTGACGCCTGTATGTGCTGCGGTTATCCCGATTCCGGCAATACCTTATTTCTGCCTGGCAACGCCGTTATAGACCCACGCGATGACGGCCCCGGCGACGGCTCCGTCCAGAAACCCCCATAGCGAGCCGATAATGCCGCCGAAAAAAGTCGGCCGGAACCCGATGTAGACGGAAGACATTGCCGCCACGAAGCCCGACCCCCATCCGATCAGCCACGACGCCCAACCGATAAACAACATATACAGGCCCCAAAGTACTCCGCCAGCGACCATGAGTGCCTTGACGTTGAGTCTGTTCATTTTCAGCCTCCTTCTGCAGCAAGCTTTCAAGCGGGCAGGCCCGCGATGACTTCAAACGGCTTGAAGCTTGAAAGCCTGTAAGCCGGCCAGCCTGCAGTTACATTTTTGCCTTCAGATGAGCACCCAGCCTCTTGTCCACCTTCGCGATATGGTCTAGTATCCAGTCCACCACGATGCGGTTTGTTTCCACGGATAGGTCGTAAGAACCGCGTTTCTTCCCGCCTTCGAGTTTCTCCAGTTCCTTCCTGAGTTCTGCAAACTCCCTCATAAAGTATTCATGCCGGGCCTTGTGACTCTTATATTCCGGATAGTCGTGTTTCCGCATCAGTTCCTCTTCTTCGCCGAAGTGGACGACGATGTACTCTTCCAGGAACTTTATCACGTCTCCTATCTTGTACTTGCAGGCCTTCTGCCTGACGGAATCGACCAGGTCGTTTATCCTGCTGATCAGCTCTTTGTGCTGCTCGTCGATCTCTTCGATGCCGACAGAAAGGTCTTCAGTCCATTTCATTCAAAGAGGCCTCATATGATTAGCGGCTCTTACTGACATTTTAACAATAATGATATAGCATCGTCATTGGCGGTGAGTGTCTCTTTTAAGTAACTCCCCCTTGCCCCCTCTTAACCCAAGAGGGGGTTATGTTCCTCCCCTTAAGGTAAGGGGAGGTCAGGAGGGGTTATGTCTTTCTGCCGTTTCTTGATCTTTCCCGCCGCAGACGGAAGATCAGCGACCATGCTTCCCGCCGGCAGCAGCTCCCGCATCCATGGCGCACCTGAAGCCCATATCGTCGTCCTTCCAGACCATATACTCATGGCCGGGGTCGCCGGCACGCAAGCGTACAGGATCACTGTACCAGGACCCGCCCTTCAGCGTTGCGTTGTCCACCCATTCCCTCACGTTGCCGGCCATATCCTCTGCTCCGTATGGCGAGGCGCCCCGGGGGAAGCTGCACGAAGGCGCAAGTTTACGGTATCCGTCTGCTCTTCCTCCCTCGTCCCAGTTGGCCCGCGTTCCGTCCCACTCATTGCCCCAGGGATATTTCCTTCCGTCCGTGCCCCTTGCCGCCTTTTCCCACTCTGAGGCCAGGGGCAGTCTCTTGCCCGCCCATTCGCAGTAAATGCCCGCCTGCCGCCAGGTTATGCCCACGACCGGGTAGTCTGCCATTGCTTTGTCGGTGTACCACTGCTTGCCTTCTTCGTGTATCGTCTTTGCATAATCGGTTATCAGCGAAGGGTCCTTGCAGGCCCCGCCGGCGACGCACTTATGGTAGAGGGCGTTGGTCACCTCGCACCGGTCGATATAGAAGGCCTTGAGGTGGACCTTCCTGAGAGGGTTCCTGCCGCTTCCGGGCTCTCCCGGTGGAAGGCCCATTATGAAATCTCCTCCCGGCACCGGGACCATCTGCGCTCCGTCCCGGCCGGCAGTCACATTCTCCCGGGCATATACTGCAGCTAAAAACAGGAGCGGGAGGAAGAAGATGATGATCAGGACGGCACAGGGACCGGTGATGCCGGAGACAATTTCTTTACGGACTTTCATTGCTGCCTCCCGACACGGACAAAGCCCTCATGACAAACAAAGTATTTTCACTGCAGAGCGGTGAATGATTGCAGTCTTCTCCTCCGGAAAACGTGAAACAGTCATCACGTTTATATTATAATATCAGTCTTATTCTGGAATTCTATCTTTTTTCCGGAATTAAAGACGGCCGGATGAGAGTCGATTACAATCTATATAATCTATTTGTCAGAAGGGGGACGTTATGAGCAGAAAGATGATAACCGTCGACGGTTGTACGGCATGCGCCCACGTGGTGCATGCGACCAACGAGATCATCACGATCTATCCTATCACACCTTCATCGCCGATCGCCGAGATCTGCGACGCCAAGTCGGCTGCGGGGAAGGAAAACATCTGGGGGTCGGTGCCGAAGATAAGCCAGATGCAGTCGGAGGCCGGAGTGGCCGGTGCCGTCCACGGCTCTCTTACCGCAGGCGCAGTAGCCACCACCGTTTCCGCTTCCCAGGGGCTCCTCCTGATCGTGCCGAACATGTACAAGATCGCCGGTGAGCTTACACCCACCGTCTTCCACGTGACAGCCAGGTCGCTGGCATGCCAGGGCCTGTCGATATTCGGAGACCATTCGGACGTAATGGCGGTGAGGTCAACGGGATTTGCACTGCTCTGCTCCGAAAACGTCCAGCAGGCGATGGACTTTGCTCTTATCTCCCAGACCGCCGCGCTTGAGTCCAGGATACCCTTCGTCCACTTCTTCGACGGCTTCAGGACGTCCCATGAGATACAGAAGATAGAGGAGCTTACTTACGACGATATGAAGGCCATGCTGGACAACGATCTCGTCATAGCCCACAGGAAGAGGGGACTCACTCCCGACCGTCCCTCGATCCGCGGCACGGCGCAGAACCCGGACGTCTATTTCCAGGGCAGAGAGACGGTCAACCGCTACTATAATGCGACGCCGGCGATAGTACAGAAGGCGATGGACAAGTTCGCGGGTATCGTAGGACGCCACTACCATCTCTTTGATTATTACGGGGCACCCGACGCAGACCGGGTCATCGTGGTCATGGGGTCGGCGGCCGAGACGGTCGAAAGCACAGTCGATGCCCTTAACGCAAAGGGAGAAAAGCTGGGACTCGTGACAGTGAGGCTCTTCAGGCCGTTCTCCATCGACGACTTCGTAAAGGCCCTGCCTGCCACGGTCAAGGGCATAGCGGTGCTTGACCGCACGAAGGAGCCCGGCTCTATAGGCGAACCTCTCTATCTCGACGTGAGGACCGCCGTGGGCGAGGCGATGGAAAAGAAGACGGCGGCCTTCAAGGAGTACCCGAAGATCGTGGGAGGTCGCTACGGGCTCGGGTCGAAGGACTTCACCCCCGCGATGGCAAAGGCGGTGTTTGACAACCTTTCAGAGCCGTCGCCTAAAAACCATTTTACGATCGGGATCGACGACGATATCGCCGGCACCAGCCTGAAGTACGACGATTCATTCCGTATCGAAGGCAAGGGTGTATTCCGCGCCCTGTTCTACGGCCTCGGATCGGACGGTACCGTCGGAGCGAACAAGAACACCATAAAGATAATCGGCACCGAAACCGACAACTACGCGCAGGGATACTTCGTGTATGATTCGAAGAAGTCGGGCGCGATTACCATATCCCACCTCAGGTTCGGTAAGGAGAAGATCCATAACCCCTATCTGGTGCCGCAGGCCAACTTCATCGCCTGCCACAATACCTCGTTCCTCGAAAAATACGACATGCTTTCCAAGGCGGAGCAGGGGGGCACTTTCCTTCTGACTACTCTGCACAACAAGGACGAGGTGTGGGACACTCTGCCGGCAGAGGTGCAGGAGCAGCTTATCTCGAAGAAGATGAAGTTCTACATCATTGATGCGGTCTCCCTTGCCGAGGAGATCGGGCTGGGGACGAGAATAAACATGATCATGCAGACAGCCTTTTTCGTGATCGCCGGAATAATTCCGAAAGAAGAAGCGATCAAGTCGATCAAGGAGCAGATCAAGAAGACCTATATGAAAAAGGGCGAGCAGATCGTCCAGATGAACTACGCTGCGGTGGACAAGGCCCTTCAGAACATAGTCGAAGTGCCTGTCCCCGGCAAGGTCACAAGCACGCACAGGATGAGGCCCGCGGTCCCCGACGAAGCCCCGGAGTTCGTCAAGAGTGTGACGGCGAAGATGATAGCCGGGAATGGGGATTCCCTGCCGGTTTCGGCAATGCCCGAAGACGGCACCTGGCCTACCGGTACGACCCAGTATGAAAAGAGGAACATCGGCATCCATATCCCGGTATGGGAGCCTGACGTCTGCATCCAGTGCGGGCAGTGTTCCTTTGTCTGTCCGCATGCGACTATCAGGCTGAAGGCCTATGATCCTTCCCGCCTGGGCAAGGCCCCGAAGACCTTCAAATCGACAGATGCCAAGGGGAAGGACCTGGAGGGCCTCAAATTTACCGTCCAGGTGGCACCGGAAGACTGCACGGGCTGCGGCTCCTGCGTCTACGTATGCCCCGGCTCCAAAAAGGACGCTGACGGCAACAAGATACCGGGCTTCAAGGCAATTAACATGCACCTGCAGGAGCCGTTGAGGGAGGCGGAGGTCGAGAACTACAGGTTCTTCCAGTCGCTGCCGGAGACGGACCCTTCCCGGTTCAACGTGATGACGATAAAGGGGAGCCAGCTTGTGAAGCCCCTGTTCGAGTACAGCGGCGCGTGCGCCGGATGCGGTGAGACGCCTTACATCAAGCTGCTCAGCCAGCTCTTCGGCGACCGCCTGATGGTTGCAAATGCAACGGGCTGCAGCTCCATCTACGGCGGCAACCTGCCCACTACGCCCTATACGACCCGTGCAGACGGCAGAGGACCCTCATGGTCCAACTCCCTGTTCGAGGACAACGCCGAGTTCGGTTTCGGCATGAGGCAGACGGTGGACAAGTTCAATGCCCAGGCGCTGGAACTGCTCGACAAACTCGCGTCGATGCCGGCATATTCGGGTTCCAGGGGGCTTCTCGCTAACATAAAGAACGCCGACCAGTCGACCCAGAAGGGGGTCGAAGAGCAGAGGGGGCGGGTTGAAGAACTGAAGAAGCTCATCGCAGAAGACAGCTCATTCGAGGCGAAGAGCCTTCTTTCGCTCGCCGACTACCTGGTCAAAAAATCCGTATGGTGCATCGGCGGTGACGGCTGGGCCTATGACATAGGATACGGCGGGCTCGACCATGTCCTGGCCTCCGGTGAAAACGTCAATATAATGGTGCTCGATACGGAAGTTTACTCAAACACGGGAGGACAGATGTCCAAATCCACCCCCCTTGCGGCGATGGCCCAGTTCGCAGCGGGAGGGAAGCGGACCCCTAAGAAGAGCATGGGCGCGATCATGACCACCTATGGGAACGTCTATGTCGCCCAGATCGCCTTCGGCGCCAACCAGGCCCAGGCGGTCAAGGCGATAGCGGAGGCCGAGGCATACAACGGCCCTTCGCTGGTGATCTGCTATGCGACCTGCATCGCACAGGGCATAAACATGGGCAAGGGCGTTGACGAACAGAAGAAGGCGGTGGCCTGCGGCCACTGGCCGCTCTTCCGCTATAACCCGGATCTCGAGGCACAGGGCAAGAGCCCTCTCACCATCGACAGCAAGGAACCGACGATTTCCTTCGAGGAATATGCCTACAAGGAGAACCGGTACCGTGCGCTTAGACAGAGCAATCCCGAACTGGCGGCGGCGCTCATGAAGCAGGCGGAGGAGAACACGAAGAGGAGGTGGAAATACCTCAAACACCTCGCCGCCTGGAAGCTGGAGCCCTTTTTGCATAGACCCTCTCTCAAGAAGAAACCACCGTTGTCATTCCCGAGTCAGCAGTCGGGAATCCATTGTCTTCGAAAACAAAAGGCAAAGCGGGTCCAGAATGGATGCCCGACTACGGACTTCGGGCATGACGAAAAAAGCAGAAGAAGCCTGTCATGGATTTTCAATAGTTCATATGTGAGGCATGACTGCAATAATTTACATACATATTGACAAAGCCCGGGCGCGGGCATATAGTGGAATTAAAGACGGAGTTTGCAATACCCTTGGCCGGGTTCTTACCAGAGAACAGGGACACTGGGCCAGGGGGCTCGGGCAGGCGTCAGAGCGACTGCCCGAGCTCCCCTTTTAAAAAAACAAGCTTCGTGCTTACCGGGACCGGGGTATTGCAGCTTACACGCCTTTAAATGAATTTGACCACCGGCCCTTTCTTGGCAGGCGGCTCCGGGTACACCTTGGGATATCCCAGGATTATAGGTCCGTAAATTTTTTCGTCGTCCTTCAGCTCAAGGGCCTTCACTACCCCGGCATCTTCCGTTACCATCGATCCGAAGCCCACCCAGCAGCTTCCTATCCCGAGAGAATATGCGGCCAGCATGATATTTTCGCAGGCCAGAGGGCAGGAATTGTCCGCATACCTGCCGGAACCTATCACGAAAAGGACGGTGGGCGCGGAATAGTAAACAGGGTCTTCCATTTCTTCATAGCGCTTCTTGATCTGGGCGTACCTTTCCGGGTCGATTTCCTTCACATTTTCGAGTATGCCCATCGCCTTCGGCCGGGCGGCGTTCAGCAGCTTCCGCTTCACGTCCTGGTCCTCGACGACGACGAACCGCCAGGGCTGGCTGTTCATAGCCGAGGGGGCCTGATTCCCCGCCTCTATGATTGTCTGTAAAACGTCCCTCGGGACCGGCTTCGTTTCATAGGACCTCACCGACCTTCTCTTCGCTATCGCTTCAATGACAGGATTCATTTCGACCTCCTTGAGAAGTTCTTTCCTGCACTTTGCTTGTCAGCTTGCCAGCTTGTCAGCTTGCCAGCCTGCCAGCTTGTTAGTTTGTCAGCCTGTTAGCTTGCCAGCTTGTTAGCTTATCAGCTTGTCAGCTTGCCTGATAGACTTCAGGCTACATTTTACCTCAGGGGAGGGGAGTTATCAAAATCGATGACGGATCACCCTTTCGGGCCGTATCGAATATAATGATATTTGAGGGAGATGGGGATTGATGGCCGAAGGTACAGTGCTTCTCAGATGCCATAGCTGCGGGACGGTAAACCGCATACCCGTTTCGAAGCTCGGGGCGCAGCCGAAATGCGGGAAGTGCAGGTCTGTCCTGGATTTTCCGGTGAAACCGGTCGAAGTTACTGCGTCCAATTTCGACCGGGAGGTCCTGGACCATCCCGGGGCGGCCCTGATTTTTTTCTGGGCGCCCTGGTGCGCCCACTGCCGCGCAATGATCCCGCTGATGGAAGAGGTTGCCCGGGAGAAGGCAGGGATGATAAAAGTCGGGATGATAAACAGCGAAAAGGAACCCGCTCTTGCGAGGCGGTTTGAGGTGATGTCCGTACCCAGGCTGATACTCTATCGTTACGGCAAGAAGCTGAACGAACTCAATGGAGAAGTGCGAAAAGGCCAGCTCGAAGAGTGGATAGTACATTCCCTCGGCAGATAGCCCCGTTGCAAAACAGCCCGGCAGGAAAGCCGAAAAAGTCTCGTAATGACGACATGATCTTATCTTTTACATGAATGCCGGCGTAACCCTGTGACTTGCAAAAAATGGCTGTCTGGCCCCTTTTGGGACAGTAAGTGCGGCTGCAAGACATTTTTCACCGCCCCCTGACGGGCTTCGGGGATGTTTTAAAATGTTTCAGCCACGGATTAACGCGGAATCTTGCCTTCCAGGTCATAGTCCCTTCTTCCGTCATGCCCGAGGACTTCAGTCGGGCATCCAATCTGCCTGAAGAACCTGGATTCCCGATTACTACCTCGGGAATGACGAATGTGAAGTGCAGGCCTTTTCGACATAAAAGGGTTTGAGGGATACTCTCTTTGCCTGCACTCAACAGCAGTACAGAAAGTCATTCCTTTAACCCTCGTCAAGACGCTGAATGTCCGGGTCCTCATTCTCCGGCAGGATAAAGGTGTCCTCTTCTTCATCCCGGACGGCCTGGCCCCTGTCGCCCAGCTCCCGGTATATGAAAGGTCTCGTCGAGGAAGGCAGCTTCGGGTCCGAATAGAGGTCTCTCAGGTCGGGGCTCTTCATTCCCTTGATGAACTTCGCCACGTATGTCATGGGCGTATGGAAGTTGCGTATAAGCCCGAACCTGATAAAGTACCTCGAAGACCACTTCTTGTGTTCCGCTGTCATCCGTATGAAAACTGGCTTTGCGGATGCCCTGTTGAGCAGTTTATAGAGCATCCCTTCCGTCAGAAAGGGGCTGTCAAGACAGGCCGCGACGACTCCTGCATCGCCGCTTTCCAGCAGGAGGGCCAGGATGTTGCCATTGGCCCTTCTGGCGAGGGCCTTCCTGATTCCGGAAGGCATGGAAGACATCCTCTCGGCCATCATGTATTCTATCTTCCGGCGCACGTTGATGTTGACCTGCTGGTCCTTTGCCAGGTCCGCAAGATCGAAGACCCGAAGGAACTTCAAAAGAGAAAGGACGACTTTCTGGGGAGTTCCGGGGTTCCTGCACAATGCGGACTTCAGCTTATAGCTGCCTCTGAATCTTGTATCGGCGGCGAGAAAAGCAAGTATTTCGAAGTGCACATCCCTGCGTTTGGCGAGGAAGAGCGCCATGTCCTCGGAAAAATTCCTGTTGTGCACCGCCCTCGTCAGGACTTCGGGATGCGGGTCCCTCAACAATGCCCACAGCTCCTCCGCTTCGGCCCTGGCCGCCCTTCTTGTCCTTTCGCCGGGAGAGTCCATGACTGTAGTTTAACCGGAAGGGACGGAATTGACAAAGGTCTCCCTTGTCATCGGGAGCGATTAGCACTATCATGTAAATAAGCCTGAAAAGGCGACCAAAAAAAGAGGAGGTAAAGATGGACATTTACGAGTACGCCATGAAGATGGAAAAGGACGGGGAGAACCTTTACCGGGAGCTTGCGTCGAAGTCCGGTAATAAGGGGCTGACGTCTATCCTCGGCATGCTGGCAGACGCGGAGGTGAAGCATTACAAGCTCTTTCAGAACATGAAGAACAACGAAAAGGTTACGATGACCGACACCACCATCCTGGACGACGTAAAGAATGTCTTCGAAAAGATAAAAGAAGAAAAACAGTTCGAGGTCAACGTCTCGGAGATAGACCTTTATAAGGAAGCCCGGGATATAGAGAAAAAGAGCCGGGACTTCTATATTGAAAAGGCCGATGAAGTCGGCGCCGACAGGAAGGAAATATTCCTGAAGATAGCGGATGAGGAAAAGAGGCACTATTTCATCGTCGAAAACATCATTAACTTCGTGAACAAGCCCAACACCTGGCTGGAAAACCCCGAGTGGTATCATCTGGAAGAATATTAGCCCGACCCGGACAGCCTGAAAAGAGAAAAAGGGCGAGGACCCGGCCCGCCCTTTCATTTCTACAGACATCCTAACCGCAGAGATTCGCGGACAGGCGCAGACAAAAGACCGGAACCTGCTCAAAAAATTGATTTTGTCATTATCGGGTATTTTTTTGTCATTCCCGCGGAGGCGGGAATCATCAGCCGAAGAAAATAACCCGGTAGTTGGATTTGCGGTTGTCTGCCCGACCGTCTGCGTCCGTCTGCGGTCAAGGAGATCCTTTCCTGTATAATCTATAGAAACGAACGGAGAAAAAGGTCATGGCAAAGTATACGGCAACAATCGACGAAGGTACACGGCAGCGGATCCTTGCATTACCGGGGCACGTGCGTTTTTCGGCCTTCATGCGAAAAGCGATCAGCTTTTTTGTAGAGGAGCTTGAGAAGAACCCGGACCTCCAGCCGGAGAATTTCATCATCACCGCCACCGCCCGGAAGGACAAAACGGACAAAAAAGGAAAATAAGGTCTCAGGCGGCTTTATATATCGGATGCGTCCCGCCAAAAAGCCTCTATTTCCCCGTGGGCTTAAGGAGACGAAGCCGCCTTGACAACTTGTGCATCTTGTAATTACAGTAAGGCATGACTAAGGAGCAAAGGCCTGCCGGTTTTTTCAAATATGTTCCCTGCCATTCTGATGGCAGTATGGCTTCAATCAGGGTTTATATCATATCGGTTATTCTGGTATTCCTGGCTCTGGCTGCGGCTGCTGCAGCGGCAAATGCGGCCGGGACGCGGGAGATCGAGCTTGTGGACGGCAGTGTCATCATCGGGGAGGTCGTGTCTTTGTCCGGCGGGATCTACACGGTCAGATCGGCCACGCTCGGGACGCTCCGGATCAAAGAATCCGATATCCAGGTCATCCGTATGAAGAATTCCACCGTCCGGGATGACGTCCGGGAGCAGGAGAGGGCCCTTCAGAACAGTATGCCTGATGGCGCCGAGATCCAGGCCTTCATGAACGCCCTTCAGAACGATCCAGACTTGCAGAAGTTGGTCCAGGACCCGGAAATCATGAAGGCGGTGCAGGCAGGAGATATCGGTGCCCTTATGAGCAGTCCGGAGTTCACGAAGCTCCTGGAGAAGTATCGTTCTCAGGATATCAATAAGAATCCCTCCCGATAGGTTTAACGAGCAGTTCGCCTGCTCCTCAGATACATCCATGCGCTGAAGCAGACTACCAGAACTGTGCCGGCCAGAATGACGGTGGGGGGAAGCTCGATGTAGACCAGCTTCTCGGCGTAATGGACAATGAACGAACCTGTATAGGTTGCGGAGGGGTTCTGTTTTGAGCGCAGCCACACCTCCAGGTCGGTCAACGGGCAATACCAGCCGAATGCCTGAATGACCACCGCAAAGGCGAGGCCGGAGACGTGGATGATCTTCACGGCCTTCCACCTGACGCCGGGGACGGCCCCAAAAATCAGAAAGAGGATCCAGAAAAAGTGGACCATTACCACAGCGTCTGCAAGAATTTTATAGACCATCTCTCACGCTCACGCAACGAAGGGAAGGACGTCACATTATGATGACATCATATCATCTTCAGGATAGATTGAATTATTAGCCGGGCGACAGAGTTTGAAGAGGATTACAACACGATGCTCTCAGGATGGAACATTGTGGGACTTGCGGGTCGGGCATGTGGAGCAGGCGCACGTGAAAGAAGTAGTCCCGCCGCAATTAGAGCAATATGTCAAATGCTTGCCTCGGTCCGACCACTCGGAGCCCCGCAGAGTCAGAGCCCGCAATATTTGATGCTTCCGTGATAATTTCGTGACAACTGTGGCGTAGACTGTTTTTAGGACCCGCTTAAAAAGAAGGTCAGGCGGTTTTTCGAAGAAGCCGTGGACTTCCGGCGGACCCTTTTTGATGGGACTGCCCTTGTGTGCGAAACAGGAAGATGAAAGGAGGTGAAAAACGTGAGGAAGACCATTTTCTTTGCGGTCGTTGTGCTGTTAGGTTCTGCTTTGGCTTTCGCCGATATGTCCGGCAAGATGAACCTGAAGGTTGGCGACGAGGTCTATGCCTGCAACTGCGGGGAGAGCTGTGGATGCCAGACCATGTCGATGATGCCCGGCAAAGGCGCCTGTGGCAGCGAAATGGTGAAGGCAAAGGTGATGAAGGTCGAAGACGGCACTGTAATGCTGAAGGCAGATTCGTGGGAGAAGGCGCGTACCTTCAAAACAACGGGCAAGTATGCCTGCGCATGCGGACCTGACTGCAAGTGCGGAACCGTCAGCCAGAACCCGGGCAAGTGCCCATGCGGCATGGAAATGCAGAAGGTCGAGTAGTTTCAAAAACGGCGGTCAAGCGAGGGGGGCGGGGGATTTCCCGCCCTTTTTTCTTTCCCTGACACAACATCCCCCTCAACTTCCACGGTAGAAAAATGGGATGTGTGTCGAATGGCGCTGACTTAAGGAATTTTTCATTAAGAACAAAGAACTTTCTGCCTTGTCATTCCCGCATTTTTTAGGCTGGAATCCAGCAGGAGACAAGGCCCCTTGGATGCCCGACCGAAGTCCTCGGGCATGACGAAGATGCTTAAATTAGCGCCATTCGGATGTGTGTCCTGTTTACCCTACTCTGTTTTTATATTAAGCGCAAGGTCATTATATCAACATTGCTGAAAAGGAAGCGGAAAAGCCGATGCCGTTAACACCCTTACTCGGAAGGGCGGTCTTTGTTGAGAACAACGGATTTGATATTCTGATATAATTTAGACAGGGAGGAGAAGAAAGGAGGACAGTCGTATGAAGCCGCTTGTTGTTTTTATCGCTTTATTGTTCATTTTTCCGGCCGCTGTTTCCGCCCATGTTCACGTACGTGAATACAGTCCGAAGAAGGGCGCCGTTGTGACAGTTCCGCCCGCGAGGGTGAGCGTGACCTTTTCCGATTCCGTTGAGCCGATCTTTTCCGGGTTGACGGTTATTGACGGTTCGGGCGCGACGGTTTCCGGAAAAACAGAGTTTTTTAAGGACAATACTGTCATGGAAACGGGGCTGACGAAAAACCTGGCACCGGGCAAGTATACCGTAAAGTGGAAATGCGTGAGCGAGGACGGGCACAAAGAGAACGGGTCATATACTTTCACCGTTAAGTAGATGGACCTCACTTACGCAGCCATGATCCTTTTTTACTGGATCTTCCTGTCCTGCATCTTTTTTATAGCCGGCTCGTATGCATCGAGAGTACTTGTCACCGATCCTTCAGGCGCGGATGTGTGTTATCTGCCGGGGAAACGGCAGTGCCTCGGCGAGACCTCGGCCCACACGATTTTTCTTGTTTCCATCCTCGCCCTGATCGCAGACGCCCTTTATCTCATACTCCAGGCATCTGTAATATCGGACACTCCGCTCAAAGGGGTTTATTCGGTAATTATCCCTTTTCTCCTGGAAACGAGGTACGGAAAGTTCTCCGTAATCAGGACATGTCTTCTTGCTGCAGTGCTTGTTATGTCGTACAGTGCGGCAAAGAGGGCAGGCAGGCGGATTTCATTCGCAGGCGCGGCTCTTTCCTTTCTGATCCTCCTGAGCCTGAGTATGTCCGGCCACCAGGGGACCAGGAGGGGAAGCCCTGTCCCGCTTTTCATCGATGTATTTCATATCGGCGCAGTCTCCCTGTGGATCGGTGGACTCTTCTACATCCGTTTCTGTTATACCTTTTTTATGAGGCAGGCAGGCGTCGAGTTTTTTGCCATTTTCAGGAACCTCATGGCGAGGTTCTCGCGTATGGCTACGGCCTGCGTCTTTATAGGGGCGTCAGCCGGGGTGGGTCTGGGCTTCATCAATGTCAAGCGATTATCCTATCTCATTAATGCCCCTTACGGCCGGGTCCTCCTGCTGAAAGCGCTGATTGTCGGCGTTCTTATTTCCCTCGGCGGGATCAATAAATTTATCCTTCTTCCGCGCCTCGACAGGTCCGGTGCGGAACAGTGGACGGAAACGGCAACTTACCGGTCATGGCTGCGCAGGGTCATCACCGCCGAGGTCGTTACAGCCATGGTTGTGCTGCTCCTTACGAGTATCCTCACCCATCTTTCCCCTGAAGGCTGACGTTTGCCTCCTCTAATTTCCCTGGCTGGCTGAGATCGCCTTGAGAATATGGGATGTGTCCCGGGTAGCAAATTCACAATTCTTCATGAAGCCTTCATTGCAGGTTCATATTATATTGTTACCCTTTGATCAAGAAGACAAGGATACGTCTGGCAAGGCGGAGGAGGAGAAAAATGAAGACGTTGTTTTCGACAGTATTGATTGGAGCTCTGGCCCTCGGTGTCCTGCTGGTGTTCAGCCCGGGCAGGGCGGATGCCTGGGATAGAGGGCCGGTCGTCGGTTTTTCGCTGGTGGTACCGCCTTTCGGCGTTTCGATAGGTGCACCCGCTCCCTACTACTATGCTGCTCCTGTTTACGTGGAGCCGCCCTATCCGGTCTATAGGCGCGCCTACTATTCGCCGTATTATGGCTATGGGCCGTATTTCCGGTACCGTCATCGGGACCACAGAGGCTGGAGGGGTGACTGGGGCCACAGAGGCTGGAGAGGCGATTGGGGCCACAGAGGCTATGGAAGAAGGCACGGGCACTGGAGGCGTTAATAAAGCGGAAAAAGGCCTGCCTCCGGAAATTATACGAATGTCGGATGAGAAACGACTTTGACTGGGCGGTCTGAGGTGCCGCCCTGCCTATCTGCCGATGGAAGATTTAGAGAGGTCTGTCCGCCTCGACGGCGAGGCCATGATATTTATGCGGGCTGTGGAGGTTAACCGGCCAGACCATGAATTATTATTTTTCCGCCCTCGGGTTCCTCCTGAAATAAAAAAAGTGGTGTTTGCTCCCTCATTATCAGGATTTCTGGATAAGAATTTGGTTCAGACTTTTTCAAGGTCTTAACTTACTCATCTTGTCCGACATCCTGAACCTGAGAAGAGCAAAACCACCACTTGCCTGGTCGCGTTGCCTTTAATTCATTTATAGCTCTGTTGCGGACGGTTGTCAAGAAGTATTTTTTCAGCCATACTTTATCTTCAAAAGCAAAACCAGAAGCGTCAAGGTCAAGCCTACAGCATTGGTAATAATTATTGGCGTGGATTCTATTGCAAAGCCGTAGATAGTCCACAGCAGCAGACCGATGCCAAGGACGATGTACATGCCTATAGAGATATCTCGCGTTGATTTTGATTTCCATGCTTTGATGACCTGGGGCAAAAAGGAAATGGTAGTGAAAACCCCTGCCGCTAATCCTATGATTGTTGCGGTGTCCATATCTGTTTAATGATACCGCCATTCACAACATCGGGTGCAAGATCCCACTTCATCATGAGATTATACAGGATTAAGGCAGGGATAGACAGCCCCGGGGACGAAACGGGTCTCAGGCACTGTTTGGAAATGGACCGCCTGACGGAGGAGGTCAAAGAGGTTCGGCCTGAAGGGAAAACCGGATTCGGGCCGCCCTGATATTGCATTGTTAAAGGATCCGAAAGAAAATATAAACAACGCTGTTCGTGACGAAGGCTTAATTTATCTCAAGGAGGCGGAGTATGCCCGGAAGATGTGAATGCGGTGAAGTCACTGACTGGATGGAGGTGGGAAGCACCTGGATTTGCCGGAAATGCAGTGAAAAGGAAATAAGAAAGAGCATGAATGACCTGAGAACAGCCTTTCGGAAAATGTCGGCGGCGGAGCGTTCACTTTCATCGCTTTTTGTGGATACACTGACTCTCCCCGCGTTGCTTGACAACGTTGAGAAGGAAATCAAAAAGATTAAGGCAGCATAGACGGGAAGAAGGAAAGGTAAGCGCAACATTCCCAGTTGCGGGCCTCAGCGAATTTGGCAAGTCGTTGGCGGATGCTTTCAATGTTCATGGGATTTTCTTGCAGTATGCCCTGTTTTCAGTCGCCATAAAGAGGGGCAAAATAAGTCAACTAATTCATCATCGTCTCCTCAACTCCCATGTTGCTTAAATTGGCAACGCCCCCTACGCGTCGGCATTAAATCTCCATAAAATTCAGTATGTTATGATAGAATAGATTATGCGGAAAAAATCGTTGCTCGAAACCAATCCTTACCTGAAGGTGCCTGGGAAATATCGCAAAGCGCTCATTGCCAACGTCGCCAGCTCAACAGCCATCGAGACCGGGGCATCAATCCCTTCCCGGAATGGATGGATAAGCACCAGCTCCGTATGAGTTTCAGCGAGTGCGCGAATGACCTCGTGTCGATCCTTGAAATTGCAAGGTGTGTTGGGAGTAAGAACATCATTTTCGAACTGTGTCATAAGCGAAGGAATATGCAGAGACGCCGCAAAAGGAAAATCACCCTTGCTCACGTTTACCTGTCGGTATTTTCCTGCCCATTCGTATATTCCTTCCAGCCAGATTTTGTGAAATTCGCAGATATCCGCTGCAGTGAAACGATGGTCCGCGCCAAACTTCCGCACCAGCTTGTCTGTTGCCTCTTGCAATGCAATAGCTTCCGCATCCTCCATTGCTTCAGGCGACCTGATGCCGAGCTTGTTCTTGAGCACTTTGCCGTTTGAACCCGGCTCGAATTGGTCTTCCACAAAGTTGGAAGTACTATAGCGGTCTTTCTTTCTCATATCGCCTTAATGCAAGATTCAAGACGCGAGCCCATCCCCCTCCTTTTCAAGTTTATCTATATCAAATAGCGTTTTCTATCTCTTTTTTGCAGATGGATATCTCTCACGCGACTGTTTGTCAATGTGCCACTGGAAGATTTCGAGGAGTTCGGCCGCCTCGGCTGCGAGGGGCATGAAGAGGTTTTTGCGACTGTGGAACTGGTCCCGGTTTCAATCAGTTTGCCACTGCGTATTCGACCGTTCGGGGGTTTTCCATTCGCTTGGAGGCGTCCAGTATTTCCATGCCCACGACGTTTCCGTCTTTATCGAAGTCAAGGATCACGCCTGGCTTCTCCTCGTCGCTCTCCTCAATCGGCGCGCTGCTGAAAACAATGCGCATAACATCGACATCGGCGTCATAGGTGATTTTCATGGTTGCCTCCAATACTTGCTGATCTTGCTTGTTCTAAAAACTGTGACCACCCTGGGAGGATCATGCGTATCGTTTACGATAACCCTGACAAGATAAGCCTTTCCCGTTCCTATATCCATTATGGACTGAAATGCCTTCTTGTTTCCATATTCATCAGCAATCTGCTGAGGATTTTGCAGGATGGTTTCGACGACATTCAAGGGAATCCTTCTTGGCCTTCCTTGACCTTTCTTCGCACTTCAGCTGTCGTAACCCACTATGGCATGGCACTTGGGATAATTAGTGCAGCCCCAAAAAGGCTTATTGGCGTGAGCACCCTTTTTTGCGACGCGCACAACCATCGGCGCACCACACTGAGGGCAGGTCTTCTCTTTTGAGGAGGTTCCGGGAGACCGGCCCCCCGACTGTGAAGATGGAAGAGGGACCGGAGTTGAGTGTTTAATCCCAAAGCGCTTTCGATAGTCGATCTTAGCCGGTGTGTGCAGTGCGGCGATCTTTTCCGCCACGCCGAACATGGTATCCGTCGTCACGGTTTTGCCCACCGATGCCAGGGCGGAGAGATACGAAACGCGCTCCGCATTATCCATTATAGTAGTTTCGAGGGTATCCGCCTTGATTACCATGCTTGTGTCGAACTTTTTCCGGGCCGGCCTGATTACTCTTGATTTTGGAGACACAAGGACGTAGTTCCTGAACGTCGGAGAGATGCGGAGGCCAAGTCGCGTCGGCATAATTCTTCTATCAACCAGTATCTTCCTCAGCAGATATATATGGCGATTATTCTGTTCGATGGGGGACTCGATCGAATAATACCTGTTCTTGTAGTCGACCAGGAATTCCCCGACCTCGGTGATCTTTACCGCATATGAATAATTCTTGGTCTCCAGAACATAGAAATCGAAAAACCTGTCAATCATGAGATGATCGATCTGGGCGACCCTTCCGTCAAATTCCAGCCTTAAATCATGGATAACGGCCCAGTTCCTGGACGAACTGTAAATGAAGTCGATGTAGTAAGCCGAACCTTTTTCGCCTTTGTCACCGGACTTCATAAACTTCAGTTCACGCTCGATCAGGAATCTGTTCTTTTCGGAGAGGGGCGATGAAAGCAGTGAGGTGAGTTCTTTAATGTCTGCTTCTTTCGAGTCGCGTTTCTTGATTATCACTTATCTTCGGTCTCCTCTTTCAGTTGAGTAACGTTTTTTCCCACAGCAGTTCTCGTCATCTCTTATTATATTTCGTGGCGTTGTTCTTCGACAATTCTACGGGATATTTCTTCTCGTTTACTTCGATCTTTTCCATGATCGCCTTTTCGATGTCTACGCCGAGCTTGTCGGACAGGCGGACGAGGTAGATCATCACATCGGCGATCTCCCGCCTGATAAGCGCCATCTCCTTTTTGTCATTGACGATCTCCCGTGACTGCTCGTCGGTGAGCCACTGGAAGATTTCGAGGGTTATCGAATAAAGGACCGATCTCCCGGTCCGGAAGGCCTCTTCCTATGCCCGTCGGCGGCGGAGGACATAGAGCGCCGCCCCGGCCAGACAGAGCACCATTACGGCGATGCCGACTGTGTCGAGAGCGGGCACTGCGACGGCTCCGGCAGCGACGAGATCGCCAGTGACGTTGATGAAGAGGTTCCCCGGCGCAGACGGTGTAATATCGGTGGCCGGCGGGTAGGGCGCCGGGGAAAACGATTCCGCTTCCGAGCCGAGTTCCGTGACTCCGACCCCCGGGGTGCCCGAAGGGCTGCCTGATCCTTCCGGCGACATGGACAAGGGCGACGAGTTTGTGGAGGCCAGCACCACGTAATAATGCCCCGGCGGGAGCGTGAGCCCCGAGAAGAGCGTGCGCAGCGCAAACGTGTCGGTGAGGCCCGAAACCGAAACCGGAGGCGCCACTTCGTTGGCAGAGGTGGTGCCGGGTCCGATCTGATTCACCAGGTAGACTGTGCCTTCAACTCCCCCGATCGGGCCTTCCACGCTTTGGTCGACCAACGGCATGGTTATGCTTACATTCGAGTACGTTACCGTCTGGCTCCAGCCCTCGACCATCACGATCTGGTTATAGAAGCCGAAGGGCTGCGGCCCCGTGATGGTAAGAACATTCGCGGCATGGCCGACCCCGACTGTGACAAGCAGAGCAAAAGCGGATATCAGAACAGAAACATATCTTTTCATCATGGCCCATGGCCTCCCTGATTATTTTTCAATAAGCTAACAGAGCGCCTGCAAGAAGTCAAGGCTGCGGAAGGCCCCACATTCAACCCTTTCGATAATCTCGACGATAAAATACCTCCTCGATGCCGAAGGTATCCGCTATTTTTTCCAGGGTGAGCAGTTCAGCTATATGCAGCCGTTTGTTGGCCCGGAGAGGCTGATGATAGCAAAGGAGGATGTCTTCAATATTCATGGGATGTCCTCAAACAGTACTCTGTCACAGTTCAAGGGCGGACCCCTCGTCCTCTTGTTTTATCTTAGTCTCACATGTGTTTGGACGAGTTCACATCGCCCCAACTTACATTCCAGCCAAAAAAGTCGACCGGAAGGATATTCAGGACACAAGGAAGGTGAAGATCAATGCTGCTTAGAGGGACATTTTTGTAGTCAAAAAGAGGTGTTTAAGTCCAAAACAAGCCCTTTTCCCCTTATGTTCTTACGTAATTTCAGATAGTTATCTTGGTCCGACCCCGGGGAATTTTCGCCATATCAAGGGCTGCCCCCCGGCCGTTCCGTTCTTTCAAAAGTTCTTAATTGCAGTCCCTTCCGGCAGCTGCTATTTTATTTACAGAAAGTGGTCTCGATCATATCAACCGGTTCAGGTATATAGGGAGGAAATGATGAAGAAGGCATTGATAACAATGGCAATGTGTTTTCTATGTGCGTCAATATTGTGCGTATCCGCCCCTGCTCAGGCAGACATCCTCGTCAACAACGCCGGTCTCGACCTGCTGATCAAGAGCGAGGCGCAGACGGCGGTCAGCATGCTCCAGGCGATTTATGATAAACATCTGAAGGGGGAGATGACCCTCGAACAGGCGAAGAAGCTTGGCGCCGATCTTCTGCGGGAGATGAAGTACGGGACCGAGGGATATTTCTTTGCCGATACTACCGAAGGAGTCAGTGTGGTGATGTACGGGAGGAAGGATATAGAGGGAAAGAGCATACTGCAAAACAGGGACACAAACGGTACGTACTACATAAAGGAGATGCTGGCGAAGGCGAAGGCCGGTGGCGGGTATGCGGAATACTTCTATATGAAGAAGGGACAGACCACGACCCACCTCAAGAGATCGTATGTTCTCCCGTTCAAGCCGTTCGGGTGGATCGTCGGCACCGGATACTACCGCTGAAGGGGAGGGCCTGACGGCCGGGATCGAGGCGGATCGAGCTCGTCGATCGCAGTGTCATCACCGGAGAGGTGGTGTTTTTGTTGGGAGGCGTCTACACGGTCAGGTCGGTCACGCGCCCGGGAAATGAATAAGCCAACCCCGTAGATTCCTTCCTTAAAATTCCAGCGAAGCAGTTCGGTCCCTGTCAGCCCGGCCATGCCGGGGAGCGGTACGGCCGCCCTCGGCGGCGAGGGCTATGGAGAGGTTTTTGGGACTGTAGAACCGGGTCCAGTTGCGGGCCTCCGCGAATTTGGTCAGCCGTTGGCGGATTTCTTCAATGTTCATTGTATGTCTTTAAGTAACTGTCACATGTCAAGGGCGGACGCCTCGGCCTTTCTTTGAACAGTTACGGGCCTCTTCGAATTTAGCAAGTCTTTTGCGGATTTTCTTCAATATTCATGGGATATTCCCAGGGAAATGTCATATGTCAATGGCGGACCCCTCGGCCTCTTTTATTTAATGCCCTCTTGCCTTAAAGTAGCCTGCCCCTTTTTCGTTCCCTATGCCTCCGGGGCATCGCGTTAAATGGTATAATATAATATGTCAAAAAAGTCATTACTCGAAACCAATCCTTACCTGAAGGTGCCCGGGAAATATCGCAAAGCGCTCATTGCCAACGTCGCCAGCTCAACAGCCATCGAGACCGGGGCATCAATTGAATCCATAGCACACAAACTGGCAAAGACTGATAAGGTACACAATCTCAAATCTCCTCAGCGCTCTTCCCGATAATCAGCGAAAACAGTCTCTCCATAGGCTGGTAGTCTTGGTCCATTCCTGCCTGAATTGCTTCGAAATAGTCTTTTTTCTTATCCCCGCTTATCAATTGGAAATCGAGTAAAGGCAACCCGGCCTGAAGTGCCATTAGAGTTGAGAGAATTCTCGCTACCCTGCCGTTCCCTTCCCTAAACGGATGGATAAGCACTAGCTCCGTATGAGTTTCAGCGAGTGCGCGAATGACCTCGTGTCGATCCTTGAAATTGCAAGGTGTGTTGGGAGTAAGAACATCATTTTCGAACTGTGTCATAAGCGAAGGAATATGTAGAGACGCCGCAAAAGGGAAATTACCCTTACTAATGTTTACCTGTCGGTATTTTCCTGCCCATTCGTATATTCCTTC
>JARRRI010000048.1:0-13293 GCA_037380845.1 Candidatus Sulfobium sp.
TCGTCCTCTGGCAGCTCGGCCGTCTCCTGCAAGTATAACTCTACTGAAGACCCGCCGCTTTCCGCCCCATCCTCGCGGAGGGTTTGGCTTTGTCGAGAGAGCCTTTATTCGATCTTATTATTGCCGCAGAAGACGTTCCTGTCAAGTTGAAGTTCGAATGATGAGGGCATCTAATAATTTATTGTTTATCATCGGTCTCGGGAGGGTTAATGAAAAAACAGCCAACCAGAGGCGCTTTGTTTGCAACGGAAGACAATCGGGCAGATTTCCTCTCCCGGATGGCCACATGCAGGTGGGGGGGCGGCCACGAAGGAACCGCGCCAGCGAACGAAGTTATGGCCGCTCAAAATCCCGTAATTCCAGGACCTGTCTTCTCTTCCGAGCAGGCTATCCTGACTGCTTCTCTGAAGGGTGTCTTGTCGACTTTAACAAAATCATCTATCTTGTTTTCCCTGCAAATCACTTCGCTCTTCAAACCTTCTATGAGGGGATGGGCTACGCCGGAGGGTACAGGAGTTACGAGGTCGACCCAGTATGCAGAGAGGATGGGAGTCAAGAAGGGCACCCGGAAAATGATCCGCTTCGCCAGTCCTCGTGCCTCTGCGTACTGCTGCATCATCTCACGGTAAGTGAGTATATCAGGTCCCCCTATATCGAAGGATTTTCCGGCTGTCTCCGGGTCAAGAAGGCATCCCGTCAGATATGCAAGGACATCCCTGAGCGCTATGGGCTGGATCCTCGTGTCTATCCACCTCGGGCATCCCATGACCGGCAGCCTTTCCACCAGATATCTGAGCATCTCGAAGGAGGAGCCGCCCGCCCCGATAATGATGGCGGCCCGGAGGACGGTTGCAAGGGGTTTTCCCGAGGAGAGTATTCCGGCAACCTCCGCGCGGCTCTTCAGATGTTCTGAGAGGTCCTCGTGGGTCTCCCCCAGTGCCCCCAGATAGATAACTCTCCTGAGCCCGGTCCGGCCAGCGGTCTCCGTGAAATTCCGCGCGGCTTTCTTGTCCTTCTCGGCGTACTCCGCATTTCTGAACACTGTCCTGCCACTCATGGAGTGGACGAGATAAAAGGCCGTGTGGATATGCTGAAGAGCGTCTTCCAGCCCTTCGCCGCTTATGAGGTCTCCCTGTGCGACTTCGCAGTCCGCCCCTCTGGGAATGAGCCCGGAAGTACGAGACCGGTTACGCGCGAAGATCCTCATTCTGACTCCCTTCCCGTAAAGCTCGGGGATCAGTTTTCTGCCTATGAACCCTGTTGCGCCAAGTATGAGTACCCTGTCATCCGGAGCGATCCGAAGGCCTTCCATAAGTAAATTGTACCATCAAAGGATGCCTACTGCCGCTCCGGTCATGCATGTGGCCAGGGTGCCGGCCACTATGGACCTCAGCCCAAGCGAGATGATTTCGCTCTCCCTTTCAGGAGCCATTCCCCCGAGCCCGCCGATCATTATGCCCAGGCTGCCAAAATTTGCGAAACCGCACATCGCATAGGTCATTATGAGGCGGCTCCTTTCGCTCAGTGCCCCCGAAGGAAGATGAGCAGGGTCGACATAGGCGATAAATTCGTTCAGGACAGTCTTGGTACCCATCAACGCGCCCGCAGTGAAGCGCGCCCTTCCAGCCACTTCCCTTCTCTTTTCGCTAAAGAGCCACGCCAGACCGGCCAGGGCAAAGAGGCCCGTGAGGCTCTGAATCCTCAGCATATCGGTGTAACCGGGTACTTTGTCAGATTATCTCCGGCAAGAGCGATAACCATAACGCCGACCTCCTTTCCGGGGAGAGTATCGTCATTATACCAGAACCCTCTTCACGATATCTGATTCGAAGGGCAGGGAAAATGCCTGAAGTCTCTTTCCGGCAGCGGGTCAGTCTGTAATCCAGCAGGCTATTTGCCGCCTTCTTGAGAGCGGCATGAAATTGCATTATACTTTGAAGTGAGTTCTCGTCTGCCTGATATTTTTGGGAAAGAGGTGCCCGACGGAAAAGGCGATCTATGATTCACATAAAATCCAATCTCATTGAGACTGTGTCCCATCTCTCAGGGGAAATAGGCAGGAGAAGCTATCTCGATATCGGCAAGCTCGGCGAAGCGGCCGATTATATCGACGGGAAGTTCCGCTCCTTTGGTTGTCCCGTTGCGAGGCAGCCGTTTGCTTACAGTAACAACACTTACTACAACCTGGATGTGGAGGTGCCGGGAAGCGGGGGCCGGGACGAGGGCATCCTCATTGTCGGTGCGCATTATGACACGGTCCCGGACACGCCCGGCGCCGACGACAATGCCAGCGGTGTCGCCGGACTCCTTGAACTGGCAAGACTTGCTTCGCTGACGCCTTTCCGGAGGACCGCCCGTTTCGTCGCCTTCTGTCTGGAGGAACCGCCTGCCTTCATGACGAGCCGGATGGGGAGCCACCTATACGCCCAGAGAGTGTTTGTAGAGGGGACGAGGGTTCACGGGATGATATCTCTGGAAATGCTCGGATATTACTGCCAGGACGACGGATGCCAATATTATCCTTCATCGCTGTTCAGGCTTTTTTACCCGAAAAAGGGCGATTACATAGCGTTTGTCGGAAATATATCGTCACGCAGGTTTACTCGTGAGGTGAGAGATTCATTCAGGGCCGTATCTTCTCTGGCTGTGGAATCCCTGAGCGGCATTTCACTCATTCCGGGAGTAGATTTCTCCGACCACCGGAGCTTCTGGAAATTCGGCTATCCGGCCTTTATGGTGACCGATACCGCTTTTTACAGGAACCCGAACTATCACGCTCCCGGCGATACCGCCGAAACTCTCGATTACGAAAAGATGTCCGCACTGGTGGAGGGGTTGTATAAAGCTCTTCGGGAAATATGATGAAGGAAGAAAGGGGCGGGACATTTTGATAAGATGTTTTTAAGAAGTTTTTTGAGAACCGGTAGCGAACGGGCCGGTCGGGCCCTGTCGGCGCGGGGGATGGTGCATAACGAATGAAGAAAAAAGACGGACCGAAGAAAAGCAAATCCAGGGGGGCGCCAAGCCACGGAAGGAAATCGACCGGCGAGGCCACCCTTTTGTATCATGCCATCTTCGAACAGTCTCCTTACGGAATCCTGCTTATAGATACGGACGGCGCGATCATTGAATTCAATGAGGCTGCCCACCGGGACCTCGGATACTCGAGGGAGGAATTTGCCGAGTTGCGTCTGACAGACATTGACGCGTCTCAGAGCGTCGGACAGATCAGGGCCAGTGTCCGGAAGGTGCTAAGGGAAGGAAAGGCGGAATTCGAGGTAAGGCACAGGGCGAAGACGGGAAATATAAGAGACGTCTATGTGATCACGAAGGTGACGGAGTTGTCGGGCCGGAAGGTATTTCAGACAATCTGGCAGGATATAACCGAGCGTAAGAGGGACGAGGAGGAACTGAAGAACTACCGCGAGCATCTGGAGGAGTTGGTCGCCGAGCGCACAACCGCATTGAAAGAGACAAACGAACAGCTCCGGAGAGATATCGCCAGACGCAGGAGGGCTGAAAAGGCGTTGTCGGAGAGCGAGAAGCGCTACCGTACGCTTTTTGAGAGTGCCCGGGACGCCATTTTTATCCTGGGGGCGGAGGGTGGAGAGGCAGGCAGGATTGTGGCAGCCAACAAGGCCGCTGCCGAAATGCACGGGTATTCGGTTGAAGAATTGCTGTCCCTGCGCATCAGTGACCTGGATTCTCCCGATGAAGCCCGAAAGGTCCCGGCCAGGCTCCGCCGGATGTTGAAAGGCGAATGGCTAAAAGCGGAAATGACACATATGAAGAAGGACGGTACAATGTTTCCGGTGGAGATCAACGCGGGTCTGATGGAACTCGGCGACCGTAAATTCGTCCTTGCCTTTGACAGGGACATCACCGCACGAAAGTTTGCGGAAGAAGAGAGAGAAAAGCTTATTGTCAAACTCCAGGACGCTCTGGAGAAGATCAAGACATTGAGAGGACTGCTACCGATGTGTGCCTGGTGCAAAAAGATTCGCGACGACAAGGGATACTGGAAAAAGGTGGAGGACTACCTGAGAGAACACTCAGACGCCACGTTTACCCATGGCATATGTCCGGAATGTCTGAAAAAAGTGAGTCCGGAGACGTACGCTGAAAAGTTCCCTAAGGGAGGCAGGAAGAAGGGTAGCGGCTAAGAAAGGATGGGGTTCCGCTACAGTCGGTCGCCGGCAGGGTGCCGAGGAAGTATTTTTGGGCCTTTCCGGCCATTGCCGGGCGCTGCGTGATAAAAAGTCCGGTTCCTCCGACGGGGCGGCTCAATCTATCCGCCGTCATTTCCGATCGGTAACGGGACCGCATCCTGCCCCCGTGTTATAATTTGTCATGCGCTTTATCGCCGACCTCCACATCCATTCAAGATATTCGCGCGCCACAAGCAGTGACATGTCTCCCGAGAGCATCTGGAAGTGGGCCCAGCTAAAGGGGATCACCGTGGCAGGCACGGGTGATTTTACACATCCGGGCTGGATAAGAGAGCTTGAAGAAAAGCTGGAGCCGGCGGACAATGGCCTTCTTGTGCTGAAAAAGGAGTATGAACCCGGCGGTGTCCCGCGGTCATGCAGGGCCGGGGTCTTCTTCGTTCCCTCCGTCGAGATTAGCTGTATTTACAAGAAAGGCGGAAGGACCAGGAAGGTGCATAACCTTGTCTTTGCCCCGGACCTTGAAACCGCGACACACATAAGCAGGGCCCTTGACCGCGTGGGAAATCTCAATTCCGACGGAAGGCCTATCCTCGGGCTGGACTCGAAGGATCTTCTGAAAATCGTCCTCGATTCCGCTCCCGGAGCACTGTTTGTGCCCGCGCACGCATGGACTCCGCATTTCTCCGTCTTCGGCGCCGCATCCGGTTTTGATTCTCTCGAAGAATGTTTCGAGGAACTGACGCCGCATGTCCGAGCCATAGAAACGGGTCTCTCATCAGATCCGCCGATGAACCGGCGACTGTCAGCCCTGGACGGGATAAATTTGATATCCAATTCTGATGCCCATTCCCCCGCCAGGATGGGGAGGGAGGCCAATATCTTTGATACGGAAGTTTCGTGCGACTCACTCATGAAGGGTATCGCGACCGGGGAAGGCCTGACGGGCACGATAGAATTTTTCCCCGAAGAGGGCAAGTATCATTACGACGGGCACAGGTCGTGCGGCGTCTGCCTGTCACCCCGGGAGACTTTGCGGCGCAACTATCTCTGTCCCGTATGCGGAAAGAAACTTACGGTGGGAGTAATGCACAGGGTATGGAAGCTTGCGGACAGGGATGGCTGCTCCGGGCTTATGGACCCGGACTACCGGTCTCTTATACCTCTGATCGAGATTGTCGCGGAGGTACGCAAGATGGGGGCGAACAGCAAGGCGGTCGGAAGAGATTACCTCAACTTGCTTGAATCACTCGGGAACGAATTCGGCATACTCATGGACCTTCCGACCGGGGAGATAGCTGCCGCCGGGTTTCCGGGCGTCGCCGATGCCATTGGAAAGATCAGGAGGGGAGATATATCTGTCTCGCCCGGTTTCGATGGTGAGTACGGAAAGATAAGGGCCTTGGGCGAGTTCGCGACAAGAGCGAGGTCAAAGGCCGGGAGATGCTGCTTTAGCCGGGATTATTCATGAACGTCGGCGGGACAGAGGCTCCTCTCCCATTACAAAAAGGTCTTCTTTCAGGATCTCTTCTTTTGGGCCCTGAGCGGCGATTTTACCGTGGTCGAGGACCAGGACGTGACTGATGGAGGGTATGATCTCGTCCCTGTGATGGGTGACGAGTATCATCCCCACCGGGTCCTGCGATATCCTGTTCAGAAACTTCGCAAAGTCACTTTTTGACCTGGAGTCGAGACCGCTGAACGGTTCATCGAGCAGGAGTAAGGCGGGGGCCTTTACAAGCGCCCTCGCAATAAGTATCTTTCTGAATTCACCGTAGGACATCCTGTCCACCTGCCTGGGCCCCAGTTTTTCGATGCCGAGGCGTCTCATCAATTCTCCCGAGAGCCTTCTCTGTTTCGGGGTCACCCGCCTGTAGAGTCCTATGCTTGAGAAAAAACCGGACACGACCACGTCTTCTCCGGTCATGTTTTCATCGTATTCAGCCTGCAGTTCCGGCGAAATGTATCCGATCTTCTTTTTCAGGTCCCATATGCTGCCGGAGCCTCCTACGCCGAACCTCCTGATGTTCCCGCCGGACGCGGGACGGCAGTCGCCGGCAACAAGCCTCAGGAATGTCGATTTCCCGGCACCGTTTTTCCCCACCACCGCCCAGTTTTCGCCGGCCTTCAGCTCCCAGTCTATGCTCCCCAGGACAATCTTCTGGCCCATGTAAACATTCACGCCTCTCATCTTTATCACGGAGCGCCTGTTTTCCAAAGGTCCGGTTTCCGCCTCCTGGCGTACCACTCTGTCTTTCCGTCCGGCTTTTACTGTTTCGCGAAGGCCGAGGACATACCTCAGGTTGTCCGGCGCAAGGACCTGTTCTCTCCTCCCCTGCAGGAAAATTCCGCCTTCTTTCAGAAGCGCGGCGTGGGTAATAAAACTGTCGAGACCGGATATCCTGTGTGTAGCGAGGACATAAGGCACACCCCCCTGCACCGTCTTCTCCAGCAGGCCCGAGAGTTGTTTCCTTGCATGTGGGTCGAGTCCGCTGAAGACCTCATCCATCAAAAGTACTCTTGGATTGAAGACGAGCGCCCTTGCGATAAGGACCTTCCGCGCCTCGCCGCGGGACATTGCAAGAATGCTCCTCTTCCTCAGATCATCCAGGCCAAGGAACGAGATGAGGCGGCGCGCAGCCCTGACCATGGAAGGAGATGGCCTTTCCTGCAGCCAGACGCTGTCAAAGAAGCCCGTGAGAACCACCTCTTCCCCGGGAATGTCAATGCCGTTTCTTACGTATCTGTCCTGAAGTTCGGGGTCGACAAGGCCGATGAGCTTCCTCATTCCCAGAGGGGTGTCCTGGCGTTCGCCTTCCAGACAATAAATCCTCCTTGCAGTTTTTTTCGGGTCAGGCCAGAGATCGCCGCGTATGAGTTTTAAAAATGTCGACTTGCCGGCGCCGTTGGCTCCGATGACGGCCCACTTTTCACCCGGTCGCAACTGCCAGGAAATGGAGCGAAGGACCTTCCAGCCTTCCCTTGACACGTCGACGTTTGTGATGGAAATGAGGTAATCCGAGCTCTGCTCCGACATCATGAAAACTAAACTTCTGCCACCTCAAGGAGGATGAGGCTTACATTGTCGGCGGCCCCGGCCTCCAGTGTTTTCCTGAAAAGGCACTCTGCACCTTCCCTGATCCCCTTATGGTGGAGACATTCCGCCATATCCCGGCAGCCCAGGCTTTCCCACAGGCCGTCGCTGCATAGAAGAAACTTCTGACCTTTTACTGTTGTCATTTTTTCAAGAGAATAGCCGGGAGGACCGGTCTTTAAATCTCCGATAATAGCCGAAGTGATAATATTCTTCTGTGGGTGGGTCCTCATCTCCTCTTCGGTAATTGTCCCGCTGTCGACAAGTTCCTGTACTAAAGAGTCGTCCCTTGTAATCTTTCTGACAGAGCCGTTCGATTCATATACCCTGCTGTCACCGCAGTTAAGGAGGAACGCCTTCGAGTCGGAGAAAAAAATGCCGGCCACCGTGGTCCCCAATCCGAATATGCTCCCGTCTTTCATCACCATACGGTCCAGGCTTTCTTTCGCCAGCAGGACAAGGTCCCCGACCTGTTCAGCCGTCCGCAGGTCCTTGTATCCATCTTTAAAGACGGTGAGGACCCCGCTGCTCGCGACCTCACCTTTTGCGTGTCCGCCCATCCCGTCGGCTACCATATAGACCAGCCTGTCGCCTTTGGACCTCACCGTCTCGACCTCCCTCATGTTGCCCGTGACAAGCGTCTCATTAATCAGGAGGCTGTCCTCGTTGTTCCTTCTGACCTTGCCGGTGTTTGTCACGTAACAGGCATTTATCAGCATTTCCGTGGAAAATGAGGATGCAGGAGTTCGGGTGCAGCTGAGAGGAGAATGCATCCGCCTCCCCACTGCGTAGTATTTGAAGATAGGGTGAAGTCCCGTTTCACTCGGGATTCAGCGCTTCCTTGAGTGCCTTGCCGACCTTGAAATAAAGGACCTTTTTGCCCGGTACGTCTACAGACTCACCCGTCTTGGGGTTCCTGGCCTTCCTCGGCTTCCTGGACTTAAGACGGAAGTTGCCGAACCCCCTGATCTCTATCTTCTCTCCGTTCATCAGAGCCTTCTTGATGCTGTCGAAGACGGTATCGACGACGATCTCGGTCTGGTTCCTGGTCAAACCTTCCACCCTCTCAGAGACCTTTTCGATAAGAACAGATTTTGTCATGAATCCTCCTTACGGTGAATAGAGATATTTTATTTTTGCGGTCGGAAGGACATCGCTGAGTTCCCTGGGAAATTTGCCGCTGAGGAGATCGAAAAAAGAAAACCTGCCCGTCTTTTCCACCACCTGCGGCTCTCCGGAGATGCCGGCAAGTCTGGCGGCCGTCCTGACTGCGTCTTCAAGTGATCCCAGCTGATCGACCAGGCCGATCTTCATGGCCTGTTCGCCGCTGAATATCCGTCCGTCGGCGATTTTCCTGACATCCTCCACCTTCATCTTCCGGCCTTTGGCAACGGCCCTGATGAACTGGTCATGGACATTATCCATCACTCCCTGCAGTATCTTCCTTTCCTCTGGCTTCATCTTGCGGAAAGGCGTTCCTATGTCTTTGTTCTTTCCGCTCTTTATGATCACGGTCTTAACGCCGATCTTGTCCATAAGTCCTTCTACATTCGGTATTTCCATTATGACGCCTATCGAGCCGGTGAGGGTCCCGGGGTCGGCGACTATTCGCGTGGCAGGAGAGGCGACGTAATACCCTCCCGATGCGGCAATTGAGCCCATGGAAACAACCACCTTCTTCCTGGCGGCCGTTCTCCTTACTTCCTCATATATTTCCTGGGAGGGGGCCACGGCCCCTCCGGGGCTGTCGATCCTCAGGACAATAGCCTTGACTGAAGCGTCCCCGGCATATCCCTTGATCTCGTCGATCAGTTTCTTGGACCCCGTTATCGGTCCTTCAAGTCTGACGATGGCCACTTTGCTGCCCAGGGGCATGCTCTTCTGGAAAAGGGTCAGCACCAGGCTTGCTACGATGAGGACCAGGAAAACAATTGTTGCGATCACGCACGCCTTCTTCATTCCTTATTCCTTTTGCAGGTTCTTCATGCTCAACCCGATCTTCCTTTCCTCCAGGTCGATCTTTATGATCCTGGCGGGTATTGTGTCTCCTTCCCTGACAGGCTCCTCTTCTCCCGAAGGCTGGACGATTTCAGACGAATAGATGAGGCCTTCCACACCGCCTTCCAGTTCCACGAATATACCGAAGTCGGTAATCCTGAGAACCTTTCCGGTCACCTCGTCTCCGAGTTTGAACATGGATGGTATTTTCCGGATCCACGGGTCCTCTTCCAGTTGTTTGAGCCCGAGGGCCATTTTCTCATGCTCCGGGTCGATGCTCAGTATGACCGCCTCGACTTTCTGTCCCCTCTTGAGTAATTCGGAAGGGTGGCGCACATGTTTCGTCCATGAAAGGTCGGATATGTGGATCAGCCCGTCAACTCCTTCGGGGAGTCCTACGAAGGCACCGAAGTCCGTAAGGCTCTTCACTTTGCCCGTGATCCTCTCCCCGACCTGGTAACGCTCGCTGATGACCTCCCAGGGACTCGGCTTCGTCTGCTTGATGCTGAGGGACAGTTTCCTTTCCTCCTTGTCCACCTTCAGGACAACGGCCTCCACGGTTTCGCCTATGGAAAGATATTTCGAAGGGTGCTTGGGCCTCGGTGCCCAGTCTATTTCGGAAATATGTACAAGACCCTCCAGCCCCTCTTCAAGTTCGATGAAGGCGCCGTAATCCGTTATGCTTACGACTTTGCCTTTCACCTTCTGACCCACGGGATATTTCTCGTAGACATCTGCCCACGGGTCAGGACGCTTCTGCTTGTAACCCAGGGTTACCCTCTCGCTCTCTTCATCAAATTTCAGGACCATCACCTCTACCTGGTCCCCCACCGCGAAGAACTCGGACGGATGGTTTATTCTCCCCCAGGAGATGTCGGATATATGCAGGAGGCCGTCAATCCCTCCGAGGTCGATAAATACCCCGTAATCGGTTATGTTCTTGACAGTCCCTTCCAGAAGAGCACCTTCCTTGATGGTGCCGATGATTTCGCCTTTCTTTTTGTTCCTCTCTTCTTCCAGTATGGCCCTTCTGGAGACGATAACATTAGAGCGCTTATTGTTGATCTTCAAGACCCTGAATGAGATCTTCTGGCCTATCAGGGCGTCCAGGTCTTTCGTGATCTTGATGTCCACCTGCGAGCCGGGAAGGAAGGCCTTCACCCCCGCGATATCGACCGTCAGTCCGCCCTTTGTTTTTTCCGTTATCGTCCCTTCCACCGGTCTTCCTTCCTGAAAAGCCTTTTCCAGGACTTCCCAGGTCTTTATTTTTGCCGCGCGGTCTTTGGATAGTTTGACGGCCCCCTCCGCGTCCCTTATATTTTCGACATAGACTTCTATCGGATCGCCCGGCTTCAGTGCCTCCAGTTCATCAGGCGTGAATTCGTCAATCCGGACGAACCCCTCCGATTTGTAGCCGATGTCGACTATAACTCCGTCGGGCTTTATTGCGAGAACTTTCCCTGTGAGTATCGCTCCTTCCTTGATGCTGCGGAAAGTCTCGGCATAAAGCCTTTCCATTTCATTGTTTTTAATGTCCATTACGGGATTTCCCTCCTCTATCTCTAATTCTTATTTCTACTTCGCTTATAAGCCAGTCGGGCGTTGACGCCCCGGCGGTAATTCCGACTGCCCGCGATCCGTCGAACCAGGCATCTTCTATTTCACCGGCGGTCTCTATATGGAAGGTCTTTACCGATAAAGACCTGCACAAGTTTGCAAGCTGAGTGGTGTTCGCACTGTTTTTTCCGCCTACCACGACCATCACGTCGGTCTTTCGCGCCATATCACCCGTTTCTTTCAGCCTCAGCGCAGTGGAATTGCAGATCGTATTGTAAACCTTGACTTCCCTGGCCCGCTCCACTACGCGGGAGAGGACTTTTTTCAGAGCCTCGATGGGCTGGGTGGTCTGAACTACTATCCCCACTTTCGACTTGTACCCCCGAAGCGGGATATCCTCGTTCACAACCAGCACGTCCTCGCCTGCAAAGCTCACAAGTCCTTTTACTTCCGGATGGTCCCTGTCGCCGAGGATCACGACCTGATAACCCTTTTCGGCGAGATGCTTTGTGTAACGCTGAGCCTTTTTGACGAAGGGACAGGTCGCATCGATTATTTTAAAGCCATGTGCCGATATACTATCATATACCTGGGCGGGTATTCCATGTGTACGTATGATGAGCGCCTTGATGTCCTTTTTACCGATGTCCTCTATATCGATTGGCATTATACCCTCATCCCTGAGCTTTCCTATAACCTGCGGGTTGTGGATGATCGGACCGAGTGTGAATATCCCGGCCTTTTCCTTCCTGGCCATATTGAAGGTGATGTCGATCGCCCTCTTTACGCCGAAACAGAAACCCGCTCTCTTGGCCTTGATTATCTCCAATGCAGATCCTCTCCCCGCCCGGCTGTTAACGTCAATGTTATCATGACCTTATGACTCCCATCATCTTCCTGAAGACTTCTTCAACGGGGATTCCGCTTGAGTCCAGGACATATGCGTCGGCGGCCTTCCGGAGCGGGGCGATATCGCGGCGGGAATCCCTGGTGTCCCGCTCGGTTATGTCCATTCGGACCTGCTCTTCATCCACCGCAACGCCCATGGAATTCAGTTCGAGCGTCCGCCGCCGGGCCCGCTCCTCCGCGCTGGCGTCGAGATAGAATTTCCTGTAGGCGTCCGGGAAGACCACGGTCGTCATATCCCGTCCTTCAGCCACGAGGTCTCCGTGCAACGCCGCGTCTCTCTGAATATCCAGGAGATATCTGCGAACAGGTTCCTTCGCCGAGAATACCGATGCATAATGACTTACCTCATTGGAGCGTATTTCGTCCGAGACCTCTTCCCTGTTCAGCAGCACCGCCCCCTTGCTGAACTCGACATGTATGCGAGTGAGGGCATCGGCTATGTCCTTATCGGACGCGTCCTCCCGGACCCCGAACCTCAGAAGCTGGAGCGCGACGGCACGGTAAAGCGCACCGGTGTCGAGGTATTCGAACCCCATTTCTTTCGAAATGAGCTTAGCAACTGTGCTTTTGCCGGCGCCCGAAGGTCCGTCTATCGCAACGACCCGTTTCATGCCGTCAGCCCTTTCATGATATCGAAGAAACCCGGGAATGAAATGTCCACCGCCCCGGCACCGTGTATGGTCGTGGTCCCTTCGGCGGCCAGGGCGGCGACGGCCAAAGACATGGCTATCCTGTGGTCTCCGTGGCTGCTCACTTCGGCCGCCCTCAGGGCATCGGAGCCCTTTATGGAAAGTCCGTCCGGGTATTCCTCTGTCACAACGCCCAACTTCCGCAGTTCGGACGCCATCGACTTTATTCTGTCGGACTCTTTAACGCGCAGTTCTTCGGCGCCCCTTATAGTTGTCGTACCGTCGGCGGAAGCCGCAGCCACGCAAAGGATGGGAAACTCGTCTATCAGGGCGGGTATGCTTTCCGCGGTCACCTCAACCGACCGCAGCCGGGACGCTCCCCTGCAATAGATATCGGCGACCGGTTCGCCTGAAACTTCGTGCACGTTTGTCATATCTATCGTCGCTCCCATTTTTCTCAGAACCTCCAGGAGGCCCGTGCGGGTCGGGTTTATGCCGACATTTCTCACCATCAACTCGGAGCCGGGAATGATCAGGGAAGCTGTTATGAAGAAAGCAGCGGAAGAGAAATCGCCGGGCACCTCAACGTCGATCGGTGACAATTCCCTGCCTCCCTTAACTATAACCCTAAGCCCTTCAACTTTCAAGTCCGCCCCGTGGGAAGGCAGCATCCTCTCCGTATGGTCGCGGGACCTGGCCGGTTCGACAACCACTGTTTCACCATCCGCATACAGGCCGGCCAGCAGGAGGGACGATTTCACCTGCGCACTCGCCACGGGCATGGCATAAGTAACAGCCTTCAGTTCGCCGCCCTTTATGGCGATGGGCGGATAACGGTTGTCCGATCTTGCCATCATCGCAGCCCCCATAAGACCCAGGGGCTGTATGACCCTGGCCATCGGCCGTGTGCGCAGCGAATCGTCCCCGGTAAGCACAGAAA
>JARRRI010000049.1:0-13035 GCA_037380845.1 Candidatus Sulfobium sp.
TAAAAAATGCTCTCTTGACCGCAACAGGATCTGTCCTGCATGCTACCGCAGCCTTGATGAAATAATTTCGTGGCCCGACGCCGACAATACCGCCAGGCGGAAGATACTGGAAGCGGCAAGACTCAGAAAAGCAGGCCGAATCCGGTAGGTTCAGCCGGGATGCCGGTCAGGAGTCCTCTTGAAAGTTCACTGCCCGCGCCGCGTTCCCGTAGGGGGGTTTTGTGGTATACTTCAAAAACCCGGGGATTAACATCACTAATTGGCAAGATCTCAGCAAAAAATACAGGAGACGGTAATACCGACATGGTCGGGCGAATTTTTAAAAAGCTGCGGTCCGTCAATCCGTGGCATTATGTATGGATCGTCATCCTCGCGGCCGAGTCCTTAACATTCGCACTGAATTCTCTGCAAAGTCACCTGCGCTGGGGATATCAGTCGCAGGCGCTGATCGAAATAGGGGTCATCGACGCCTTTGTCTGCTCATTGCTCCTTTCGGCTCTTTTGATCTACCTGCTTAAATCCTCTAATGACGAACTTGCGCGGGAAATCTCCGAACACAGGCTCGATATCGCTCATCGCAAACAGGCCGAGGAAGAACTCAGGAAATACCGGGACAACCTCCAGGAGCTGGTCGAAGAGCGCACGAAAGAAGTGTCAGCCCTGAATGATCAGCTGAGACAGTCTCAGAAACTCGAGGCAGTCGGTCTTCTTGCAGGGGGGATTGCCCATGACTTCAATAACATACTTACTACAATAAAAGGTTCCACATATATCATCGAGAAGCGCCTGGAAGGCGACAGCCCCTTTTTGAAATATGTGGGACAAATACAGTCCTCTGTGGACAAGGCAAACAGTCTCGCCCAGAGCCTTCTCGCGTTCAGCAGAAAACAGACCGTCCTGCTTCAGCCGCGGGACTTAAACAGGATCATAGAGGAAACGGTGAACCTCCTGGCCCAGGTGCTGGGTGAACACGTAGAGTTACATCTGTCTTTAGCTCCCGGCGGCACGGTCGTTCTGGCCGACAGCAACCAGATGGAGCAGATTCTTCTGAATCTTGCAACCAATGCCCGGCATGCGATGTCCGAAAGGGGAAAGCTCACCATAGAAACGGATATCGTCTCGCTGGATGACGCATTTATAAAGAAACACGGATTTGGTGTTGCCGGAAAATATGTCCTGCTGAGCATTTCCGATACCGGCATGGGGATGGGAGAGGAAATAAAGGAGAAGATGTTTGAACCGTTCTTTACGACGAAAGAAATGGGAAAGGGTTCGGGACTGGGACTTGCAGTAACATACGGGATAGTCAAGCAGCATAACGGCTATATCTTTTGTGAAAGTGCGCCTCAACTTGGGACCACCTTCAGGATCTATCTGCCTGCAGTGGATGCGGCGCCTCTTCGGGATAAAAAAAGTTGCGTCCCGCCGACTCCGGAAGGGACCGAAACCATTCTCCTGGCGGAAGATGACTTCGACACGAGAAGAACCATGAGCGAGGTACTGAGACTGTCCGGATACACGGTTCTGGAGGCCCGAAACGGGGAAGACGCTGTAAGCATGTACTCGGAAAACGCGGACCGGGTTGACCTCGCCCTGCTTGACGTCAGAATGCCAAAAATGAACGGGATGGAAGTCTACGAGGCTATCAGAAGCGCGGGTTCCCGGACAGCTTTTTTGTTTATGAGCGGTTATACCGACGACATCATTGACGGTGGAGGATTCGTTGAAAGAGGCCTGAGCTTTATATCAAAAGCCGCTCCCCCTGTTAAGATACTGGCAAAGATACGTGAAGTCCTGAGGGGAGAGGGGGGGCTGCTCATTAGATAAGGATGGTGCGGCCGCCGTATCAAATCACTCTCTTTTGTGATACATTTAATAAAAGGAAAGAGGCCGGCTAAACCGGAGGCTGCCGGATATCATTCATATCCCTGGTTGCCGAACGAAGGGGGCGCAGGACGATCATAAATGTAAGTGCATACCTGAAGCTTGTGGGAAACTGGGTCCTTACCAGCGGGCTCAGGCTCGTCCTGATCTTCGTCCTCACTGCCGTAGCCTTGAAAGCTGCAAGGATTATTTCCCGCCGCGTGGTCGCGATGGTCAGCGCCGGCAGGACGGATTCCGAGGCGCTGAAGAGGAGCGAAACCCTCGGTTCGGTCATCAGGCATGCCCTGACCATTGTAATTTTTATAGTTGCCGTAATGATGGCCCTCAAGGAATTCGGAGTGGATATCGGACCGGTCATCGCTGCCGCCGGCGTGGTGGGCGTCGCAGTCGGTTTTGGAGCGCAGAACCTCGTAAAAGATGTGATCAGCGGATTTTTTATCCTCCTGGAAGACCAGATACGCGTGGGGGACGTAGTAGAAATAGCCGGGAAAGCCGGCCTCGTGGAGAAGGTCAATCTCCGGATGACTATTCTCAGGGATCTCTCAGGGAATGTCCATTATGTACGGAACGGCCATATCGACGTTGTTACTAACATGACGAAGGAGTATTCTTTTTACGTTTTTGAAATCGGCGTTGCTTACAGAGAGAACGTGGATGAGGTTATCAAGGTCGTCAGGGAGGTCGACGAGGAACTCAGAAGAGACCCGCAATACCGGGACGACATCCTCGAACCACTGGAGGTCCTGGGTCTCGACAAGTTCGGAGATTCGGCCGTGATAATAAAGGCACGGACCAAGACGCTGCCCGTAAAACAGTGGGGCGTCGGCAGGGAATTCAACCGCAGGATGAAAATCAAATTCGACGAAAAAAATATCGAAATACCATTTCCCCACATTACGCTGTATATCGGCAAGGATAAGGAAGGAAAGTCCCCTCCTCTCGACATTTCATTAATCAGGGGAAACGACGACACTTTGGCGGAATCCGAAAAAACCTGACCGGATATATTCGCCACCCTGGTCCTTCCTTCATGTTCCATCCTGACGGGTAAAGAGGGTAGTGGTCCGTCACTGCACGCTGTCCGGACCGAAGCACCACTCCTCCCCTTGTCAATGCGCAGGATTTCCGGGACGGGGCCTGTGTGCCCCGCCGGATCAGTTCCGGTGGTCGCCCCGACTGAAAACTTTGGTATCCACCATATACCGCCCCACTTTTATTGCCGTAATCAAATTTTTATTTCTCCGTGAGAATTTCGTGATTATTTACTACTAGGATGGAGTTAGGAAATGCTCTCTACTTCGTGCAGTTCCGCATCCGTAAGAGCTTCAGATACCGAGGCAAGAATCGGAAAAAGGAGGTGATGGAAAAAACGGTGTTGAACAATGATGCCGTCAAGAAAGGCAGAAGGAGAAGAATGAAGCTTGAACTGGAAACTTGAGACCGGTCCCGAACAAAAGGGACATCGGCATAAAAGGAGAGAAAAAATGAGCAGAAAGATATTTACAGCAGTCCTGGTCGTGGTGATCACACTGATATCGGCTGCCGCTGCCCTTGCAAAAAGCCCCCTGGCTAATGATGTGGCCGGCGCAGTCTATACCATGACCAATTCGGACACCAATAATGAAGTGGTATTCTTCGACAGGGATTCAAAGGGTATTCTGACAAACGCTCGCTCCATATCTACACAGGGCACCGGTTCCGGCGGCGGACTGGACCAGTTGGCCTCCCAGGGAGCCGTCGTCCTCAGTGAGGACCACAGATGGTTGCTGGTCGTAAATGCGGGAAGCAATGAAGTTTCGGTTTTCCGCGTTCTGCCCCAAGGGCTGGACCTGGTAGACAAAGTTGATTCGGGAGGCTTACTGCCGGTGAGTTTGACCGTGTTTCACGACCTGGTCTATGTCCTCAACGCCGGGACGTCCCCCAATATCACCGGCTTTTACCTGAGCCATGCGGGTCAACTGCTCCCTCTGGAAGACTCCACCCGCTCGCTGGGGGACGGAGGGTTTTCCCAGGTAAAATTCAGCCCGGCCGGAACGTGGCTGGTAGTAACTGACAGGGCAAACAACCAGATTTTGGTCTTCGGAGTCGGCCTGGATGGACTGCCGGCCCTGAGTCCGGTATCATCTGCATCGAGCGGTGCCGGCCCGTTCGGAGTTATCTTTGATGAGCGGGGACATCTGCTGGTGGTCGAGGTAGGATCAAACGCGATTTCTTCCTACAATATTCTGGCCAGCGGCGCACTGGAGACAATAAGCCCGTCAGTGGGTAACGGCCAGAATGCCAGCTGCTGGATTGCCGGAAACCGGCGCGGAGACGTATATTCTGCCAACACCGGCAGCCACAACATCTCCGCCTATGGTCTCGCGGCCGGGAACGGTCAGGTTTCGCTGGTTGATGAAACCGCAGGGTTCGGAAATACTCCCATAGATATGACAATAACCGTTGACGGACGTTTTCTGTATGCTCTCGACCCTGCCAACGGGGGCATAGACACTTTCCAGATCAAACCCGGCGGCGGTCTGATCGGTCTGGGCCTGGCCGATGGCGGACTGGCGATCTTTGCTCAAGGCATAGCTGCCCGCTGAAGCGTCTTTCCCGGATCATCTTCTCAGCGGCCGACCGGGGCGGGTCGCTGAGAAGACCGCTTTCGAGGGTCAACCGGATCTTCACACTGACGCCCGCAGTGCAGGAACAATACTGCACCACCTTCTCTCACCCGGGAAACCTTCTCCCGGGAGCTTCCTCACGGCAGGTCGACTTCCGCCCTCCGGCCTGCCCGCAGCAACCGCCCTGAGACACTGAATATCACGTCAACGGCGTAGTAGTTCCCCTTCTTCCCCTCCTCCGGGGGAACTGCTTCCAGACCGATACTGCGGACGGTCCCGGAATAAACCACACCACCCACCTCCACCGTCACGCGCTTACCGGCCGGGATCCGGTCCAGTTGCGACTGCGGCACGAGGGCGCGGGCAACATACCGGCCTGCTGCGGCGAACACAAGCAGTGCCGGGGGGGACAGCCGGCTCGATACCGTCTGGCCCGGCCCCGCATTTCTCCGGAGCACCCAGCCATCGAAAGGCGCCCTGATGACGCTGTTGGCCAGGCGATATTCCGCCAGGGAGACTTCAGCGTCGGCTTCACTCCAGTCCGCCTGCGCCCGCTTGTATTTGTTGTCGGCGTTCTGAAGTTCCACGGTGGAAAGGACGGTGTCGGCGTAAAGCTGCCTGGCCTGATCATCGTCGCGCCTTGCTTCGTCACGGGCCACCGCCGCCCGGTCCCTGGCGGCCCGGGCACGCTGCAGCTCCGACTCAAACGGTGTCGAGTCGAGTTCCAGCATGACCTGGCCTTTTTTGACGAATGAGCCGGTCGTTACCGTCACGGTCCTGATAACCCCGGAGACCGGCGTGCTGAGTTCCACTCTGCGCGCCCAATGGATAGTAGCTTCAAATCCGGCCGCCATTGCCGGATGCCCGACGAACTCAAGAACCGTAAGCAGAACCAGCGCCACCCTTTTCATCTTATCGTCTTCTCCGGGGAGGCGGCGATAATCCTGCCGGTAAGGGCGTCGATCCTGGCCCAGGTCAGCGCCAGTTCGTAGTCGACTTTTGCCGCCTGCCACTGGGCCTCGGTCAGCCTGGCCATGGCATCGCCCAGGTCGGTCCTGATTTCCAGGTTATACATCGAGCGGCTTCGGTCGGCATACAACTCCCTATAGGCGGAGCGCACCCGGGCGGCCTTGCGCGCCACCTTAAGGCTGTTCACCTGCTCCACCAGATCCAGCAAGGTTGTGCTCAGTTCCTGCCTGGCGTTTTCGAGCCTGGCCTCAGCCCTGAGAATTTCCGCCCGGGCACGGGCAACGGACGCCCTTACCACGCCGCCCTGGTAAATGGGAACGTACAGGTTCAGCGTCGCACGGGCGTCATTGCGGCCGTTGAACTCGCGCTTCCACACGGCGGCTTCCAGCTCCCCCTCCAGGAACGGGCGGCTCAGCCTCTCCGCAGCGGCTAATTTCTCAGTTGCCGACCGCACCTGGTCGCGCAGAGACAGGACCACCGGGTTGGCCTCGAATGCCATTTGCAACACTTTTCTGTAATCGGGTACCGGACGGTCCAGCTGTGGCAGGTCCGGACGGACAAGGTTTTCGGGCAGATCACCGGGATGGTTCAGGGCGACGGCGAGTTGGGCGCGTGTCAAGCGCTGCGCCGCCTGGCTCCTGGTACGTCTTACCAGCGCCTGCCGGTACCGGTCCTCGTAGGCAAGCAAATCGACGTCAGAGATCCGGCCGAGCCTGTGCCTGTAACGCGCCTTGTCGAAGGATACATAATTATATGCTGTTTCCTCGCTATCAAACGCGTAGCGGGCGTCGGCAAGCAGTACATCGAAAAACCGCTTTATGATCTCCAGACGGCGCTCCTGCCGTGCATCAAAGTACAGTCGCCGCTGCGCGCTGACCGCCGCCTTTGCGGAATCTGTCAATGCGCGGGTCTGCCCGAAATCATAGAGCCTTTTCGTCAATATCAGCTGCGCGCTGCTGTCATCGACCATGCCGCCAGAAAAATCGGTGGAAGAATCAACCCACTGGGGAGTGATATAGAGGTAACTGCGCAGGCCGGTGTTGGATGCGGCCTCCAGGACACCGGCCAAGGCTGACCCGAGGTCGGCGCGGACAAGATCCAGCCCGGGATTGGGTGCATCGGCATAGGACAACGCTTCAGTCAGTGTCAGAGGATCGGGCAGTGGCGGTCGGCCTCCGGGCCGGTTGCCGGCCCATGCCATATTGACGGTACCCGCAAGACTCACGGTCAGCAGCGAGCAACAGATCATGCCGACCAGCCGTGCGGCGCTTTCCCGAAGGCGCTCCGGCATGCGTCCCCTATTCCGAACCGCCTTTCATGTCGAGCTCTTTGCGCTTATAAGCGATGAATGTCTCCTTTTTGTAATGGCCTTCGACTACGAACCTGCCCAACAGCATGAATTCCCTGACTCCGCTGGTGGCACCTGTGTAGCGCATCACGGGCTTGCCGTCCAGATCGAAGAAAATAAATACCGGTGTAGCCCGGACATGCAATTCCTTGAAGGCAAAATCCTTGGCGGACATCTCGTGGCCTGAAAAATCGGTGACCGGCGTATCTCCCTCGGTATCCACTTCCAGTATGCGGAAATATTTCCGGTAGTATTTCTGCACCTCGGGCACGCTGAACACCGCCGACTTCATTTTCTCACACCACGGGCAATCGTCGTTACCGAACATGATGAAAAGGCCTATTTGCCCATTCTGGCGCGCCGTAGCCAGTTCTTCCTTCAGGTCTCCGAAGCTGAGGTTGAAAAAATATGCGCCGGGATCGGCATGGTGAGACGCTGCCGGGGCCGGCAAGAGAGAAAAGATCACAAGTTGAGCAATCGCAACTGCGACGACAACCGAATGCCTCATCCGCAAAGACCCCCTGAACTTTCTTCTTTTTCGCCAGCGTGTATATCTGTAAGCAGCAAACGATATGCCATGCATTCAGCACTTAAAACAGCAGAAACTGTTCCTTCCCGAACGGCCGCTGCCTTTCCGTTGTTCATAAATGTCCACCTTTGGGCTTTGACGTTGCCGCCGGCCTGCCGTCCATGGAGAGCCTCAAATTGCCGTTGCAAAGGCGGCGAAATCTGTTGTAGAATGGTGCAGGCTGAAGAGGGGGAGAGATGGGGTAACCATCGGAGCATACAGTTCAGTGCCAACCGCCGCGTTTTTTACCTGTAACTGCGACCCGAATGTAATTGCCGCTGAGAAGAGACCGCCCTGCGACCGTAGGCCTGACTATACTCGCCGGAGTCTTCCGAATTTCTGCCGCACTTCCGGGCCTTTCATAGCCGACAGAGAATCCGTTTCTTTCATTTCCTGCCGGGATAACGGCCATAACTTTTACAAAAAGAGGAATGCTCATGATTCACTCGTGAGCTGGCGTCGCTTCCCGGCTGGCTTGTATGCGGGGGAAGCTGTTTTCGACTCAGCGGTACGTGTAGCCGGTGCGAGTCGTAATAAACCTTCGGAAAGGGGGAAATATGTCAGAGGACGAGGCGAAAAATGTTACGGATTATTGCGAGACTAAAGAATGCGCCGACGAGGCCCCGCAGAAACCCTTGCATATGGGATGGAAGGAGCTCTATCTGAAGGAGGATTGGTGGGCCATCTGGCTGGGGCTGGGCATTGTGGTCGTCGCCTGCCTGTTCTTCGCGGGCGGGTCGACGATCAAATGGATAGCCGTCACGCCGGGTAAATGGTCCGATTTCGGGCAGTTGTGGTCGGACTTCACCTCCCACATAAGCCAGTATACAGTTCAGTTTGTCATGTGGACAGTGATCTTCGGCATAAGCCTTAAGGCTCTGAAGTTCAGGCTCTCGGAATTCTTCCCGTCTTTCGTGTTCATCTATGTAATCTCCGTCGTCATCTTCATGATAGGCGCATGGGACCAGGCCCACCACTACAATCTGGAGCCGCCGCTTGTGGCCCTCATACTTGGGATGCTGATATCCAACGTCATCGGCCTGCCGAAATGGATGGACGCCGGCTTCCGTGTCGAGTACTACATTAAAACGGGCATCGTCCTGCTGGGCGCAACACTGCCGTTCACCCTGGTTATCTGGGCCGGTCCGGTGGCCATAATCCAGGCATCGATCGTATCGATTTCGACGTTTTTAGTCATCTATTTCGTCGGCAAGAAGATGGGCCTTGACCGAAGACTCTGCGCCACTCTGGGAGCAGGAGGGGCGGTCTGCGGCGTATCGGGCTCCATAGCGATAGCCGGAGCGGTGGGCGCCAGGAAAGAGGACGCCCCGATTGCAATTACTATGGTCATACTCTGGGCCATTGTGATGATATTCTTCCTGCCGCTGATCTCCCGCGCCATGCATCTTGCAACCGGCGTGGCAGGGGCATGGATAGGGACATCGGAGTTCGCCGACGCCGCCGGCTTCGCCGCAGCCCAGGCCTACGGCAACCTTGCCGGCTCGGTAAAAGGCATTTCCGGAAGCCCCGAATCCGCCGTATGGGGCTTCACGCTGATGAAGGTCGTGGGCAGGGACATCTGGATCGGCATCTGGGCATTCGTGCTGGCGCTTGTCGCCACCACAAAGTGGGAAGTAAGAGAAAGCGGCAAGCCCCAGGCGGCCGAGATATGGTGGCGCTTCCCGAAGTTCGTTATAGGTTTTGCGGCAGCGTCCATCATGATGACGGTCATAGCGAGCCATTACAGCTTCGCCGACTACAACAAGGTGGTCAAGCCCCTCCTGGTCGGCCCGGTAAAGGCACTCCGGACATGGGCCTTCATATTTTGCTTCCTGAGCATCGGCCTTACGACCCGCTTCCGGGAGCTGGCCAAAACGGGGGCAAAGCCCTTCTGGGCCTTTACGTCGGGGGTGGTCGTCAACGTGGCCATAGGCTTCATTTTGTCCGTCATCGTGTTCGCCGGCTACTGGTCGAACCTGGCCCACTGACACCACATCCGGCCGGCCCGCAGGAGCGGGCCGGAGAGGACTGCATACGCGCGAAAGTAGAATGGTCATGAGCCGCAAGAGCAATGAAGAGTGCTGTCTAAGGTGCGCACATTTCAATAATTCGCCGGAATACCTAGAGTCCGTATTCAAGGGGCTGACAACTCTGAGTTCGGCCTACTCCTCGGTCCGCAAGCAGGACGGGATATGCAGCCTCAGGGACTTGTACCTTTCGGCCGGCGGCTTGTGTGAGGATTTCAAGCCGGCCGTGACCGGCAGCACTCCCGGGCCTGAAGCTGTTTGAACGGTTATGAAAACCGGTCTCAGCGGTGCATGAGACCGCAATGCCATGGCCGGTGATTGCGCCGGCCTGCCTTAAGTTCTATATGTGGTACGGCAACCGGGCTTGGCCCCCCCGCGAAGTGGACAAACGTACTCGCCGGACCCGGTTCTTTCTATTACCTGAGGAGAAGGGATAAGGCATAAGAAGCAAGTAGTAATTAAGGATAAAGAAGAGGCGGGGACGGCCTTTGCTTAGTGTGAATAAACCCTGTCCACTTGACAGATACCGGAGCCCTGCTAGACTGTATTATGAAGTGGGGATTGCAGAAATCAATCTCATTTTTGCAGTGACTTATACCGACATACTAACCAATCAGGACGAACCAGCATGACGGCTCCGGTCAAGATGTATACTCTCAGCACCTGTATACACTGCAGGGCTGCAAAGAAGTTTCTGGAGAATTGCGGAGTGGAGTACGAGTTCAGGGATGTCGATCTGGCTTCCGGAGAAGAACAACCCGAGCTCATCAACGAGGTGAAGAAATTTAATCCCCGCTGCACCTTTCCCACTATCATTATCGGCAATAAAATCATCGTCGGGTTCAGGGAAGAGGTGATCAGGGAGGCACTCGGCCTGTGATCAACGTCGATGAACTGTATAAGATGCTTAAGAAAGCCCAGGAGTCGAGGGGATATTATTTTAATAAAGACAACGACATGGTCCGGGATCTTCTCGGCGGCCTTATCAGGAACAGGGGACGCTATGGCTATATGTCATGCCCCTGCAGGCTTGCCACGGGCGATTATGGGAAAGACAGGGATATCATTTGCCCCTGTGTCTACCGGACGCCCGATGTGGCGGAGTTCGGGAGCTGTTACTGCGGTCTCTACGTCTCGAGAGACTGGAATGAAGGCAGGATTCCGCATGCCTACGTCCCCGAGAGAAGATCATTTCATTACTAGCGTCCCGGGAGGCAGCATCTTTTTATGAACCCGGTGCCTTGAGAGAAGACAAAGGGAGGCAGGTATGCCAAAGAAAAAAGACCCTGCAGCACCATACGGAGCCCGGTGGATGAATGAATGCGACGTTATCAGGTACAACCTTAAAATACCGGAGGACCTCAAGGAACAGATCAAGGGAGAAGCGTCGGAAAAGGATATGGACATGAGCACTTATATTTGCGGACTCCTCACCGGCGACATAAAAAGGAAGAAGTCGCAGAAGCTTCGATAGCCACGGCAGCCCTCCTGCCGGTGGAGGAGTTAAAAGCCGAGGAGGCGACACCATGATTATACAGATCGTACGCTTTAAGTCGGGACTGTCAGACGAAGAGGTTGTCACGACGTACGAAGCCCGGGCTCCCCGGTATCGGGCCTTGAAGGGTCTCAAACAGAAGTATTACCTGAGATTCCCCGGGACGGGTGAACATGGGGCGGTTTATGTCTGGGAATCGGAAGCTGACTTGGAGGAGTTCCGGGAATCGGAACTTGGTCGCACCATCTCGACCGCTTACAAGGTCCAGGGCTCCGCTGACGTTCACACGGCCGAAGTGGTTATGACACTCCGGCCTGCCTGAAGGCTGCAGAAACATAGCGGCTGATCCCGAGAGATGACTATCTGCCAGGACAGCCCCGGACAAGGGCTGATGAACGTCGTGCATTCAGCGCCTTACCGTTAAGAAACGGAGGTCTTCAGATGAGTGATGAAAGATATCAGAGAGGCTGGGAAAAGCTTAAGGAGATCGACGGGGAAGCCGGCGAGAGGATCATCGAAAGTCTTAAGGATGTTTCACCCGATCTGGCGCGATACACAATCGAATTTCCTTTCGGGGATGTCTACTGTCGCCCGGGCCTGGACCTCAGGTCCAGGGAGATCGCCACGGTGGCTGCGCTTACCGCCCTGGGCAATGCCCTTCCGGAGTTGAAGGTCCACATTAACGCGGCACTGAACGTCGGCTGCACCCGCGAGGAGATCAGGGAAGTCATCCTTCAGATGGCAGTCTATGCCGGGTTCCCCGCTGCTCTTAACGGGATGTTCGCGGCAAGGGACGTGTTCGCGGAAAGGGATGGAAAGGGAGAGAAAGGATAGCTGCGCTGATGCACAGAAGACCGTGATACGAGGATTCCCGTGATGTCGAGGAAGGCGGGCATTTTCCCTGCCAACTCTCTTTGCCACTGAAGATAAGCCGGCCTGGTAATGTTAAGTTAAGCAGTTACAATATTAAAGATTCTATGATATTGAATATCGTGGAAACCGTCTAATGTATGTAGGGTTTGATCTGAGAATCAGCAAATTACAACTATGATAAATACCAACCTGTTCCTGTTGCCTGGGCTCCTGAACGATGCTCGTTTGTGGCAATACCAAATTTCAGGCCTTTCCGATGTGGCTCGCGCCGCCGTCGCCAATTTGACGGGTGCAGATTCGATTTCGACGCTTGCCTCCATTGCCTTGAGTCAAGCGCCGGACGGACGCTTTGCGCTGGCTGGTCTTTCCATGGGCGGGTATGTCGCACTCGAAATAATGCGGCAAGCGCCAGGACGCGTATCGGCTCTTGCGTTGCTTGATACCAGTGCACGGCCCGATACGGCTCAAGCAACAGAGGCTCGCAGAAATCTGATGCAACTTGCCGAAACGAATTTCCCCGCGGTTACTGACACGTTGCTGCCGAGGCTCGTGCATCCATCTCACCTCACGAATACTTCGATCCTTGCAACAATTCGTGCGATGGCAGAAAGCGTTGGCAAAGATACTTTTTTGCGTCAACAACGTGCCATAATTGCGCGAATCGATAGCCGCCCGTTTCTCGACCAAATCCATTGCCCGACACTTGTGTTGTGCGGTCACGATGACGTAATAACGCCTGTAGAGGTACACCAGGAATTGTATAGCGCAATCCCCAATTCCAGCCTTACGATTATCGAGGAGTGCGGACACCTTTCAACACTTGATAGGCCGCAGCAAGTTACGGATGCACTCAGAAAATGGCTTTTGAATGGTAATCCCTAACACATCATTAACAGGGGACAGACTTTGGGGACGTCGATGACTTAGTTGACTTGTGTGAGTGTGTGAGGAAGGCAATCATGGGAACGTGTGAGCAGCATGATGGCCGCAGCCGTCTCAAAGATGAGGAGGAAATGAGCAAGTTCACTAATTCATCAACATCCCTGCCTCCCCCTGCCCTGCAGAGCACAGATGATAATTTGTGGTCAGATGCGGGAGGGCGAATCAACAGATAAGTTCAATGATTCATCCCGTAAGTGCTAAAGAGCGCGGACAAATGGTAGGGTCAAGGAATGGCGAGTTGCCGTAGGTGTTGCCTTGTCCGTATCCGCCGTTTCCAGCTTCGTGCCCGTTTAGGCTCGCCATAGCACTTTTCCATCCCCTGC
>JARRRI010000050.1:0-14772 GCA_037380845.1 Candidatus Sulfobium sp.
CCGCCCGGGCGGCGGCCGGTCGTCACCGAGATTGTACGTCCGGCGGATAAAGCCCGCATATACGCCATTCTGGAAAGGGAAATAGGGCGGGGCAGGCAGGCCTATGTCGTGTATCCGGTCATCGAGGGGTCCGAGAAAACCGACTGGAAGTCGGCCTCTGAGGGAAAGGAGGCATTTGAAAGGATATTTCCCGGTTACAGGATCGCGCTGCTTCACGGCAGAATGGGCTCAGCCGGGAGGGAGGCAGTGATGACCGCTTTCAGAGACGGGGAGATAGACATCCTCGTAACGACGACGGTAGTTGAGGTGGGCGTCGACGTTCCTAACGCGACGGTTATGGTGGTCGTCCATGCGGAGAGGTTCGGCCTTGCCCAGCTCCATCAGCTGCGGGGTCGGGTGGGAAGGGGAGAGGAAGACTCACGATGCCTGCTTGTCTCCTACGGGCGGGGCGACGGCGATGCGGGGAGGAGGCTCGACGCGTTGGTGAGAAGCAGCGACGGTTTCAGGATAGCAGAGGAGGACCTTGCAATAAGGGGCCCGGGGGAGTTTTTCGGGACAAGACAGGCCGGCGTCCCGGAATTGAAGGTTGCTGATATAATAAGACACGCGGGGGTGCTGGAAACAGCCAGGAGGGAAGCCTTCCGGTTGATAGAGGCGGACCCGGGACTGATGGAGCACCCTTTGCTGAAGAAGGCGGTGGAGAAGTCATGGAGAGGGACCACCGGCCTCCGGATGACGGGGTAACCACGAACCGTTTGAACCGTTTAAACTGTTTAAAACGTTTGAGCCGTTTAAAACGTTTGAGCCGTTTGAACCGTTTGAACCGTTCTTTTGGAGAGAGGAGGGAAGCATGCTGAAGAGAATTATAGGCAATTTCAGGGACGGGCTGTCGAGGATCAGATGGTTTGCGCATGTTTTTTCGGAAAGGGTGAAGATCGAGATAGCTGTCATCAAACTGTTGTACCGGTCGGACGAAATGGAAAAGAGAAGACAGGAACTTTTCAGGACCATAGGGGAGCGGATTTATGAGGTAAAGGGAAATCACGAAAAGAACGTCTTCAGGGACAAAGTGATTGTGGAGGCCATGGAGGACATCGAGAAGATGGAAAAGAATATCGAGGAACTTAAAGAGCGGGTTTCCGAGATACACGGCGTAGGCGTCTGATGCCGCTGTATATTATAGTTATCGCCTTCGGGGCGGTCATCGGCTCTTTCCTTAATGTTTGCATTTACAGGATACCCAGAAAACAGTCAATTGTGTTTCCATCATCGAGATGTCCCTCGTGCGGCACGCCCATAAAGCCATGGGACAATATTCCGGTCCTCAGTTATATCTTTCTGCTCGGAAAATGCCGCAGCTGCGGAGAGAGGATATCTCTCAGGTATCCGCTGGTCGAGGCATTGAACGCTTTCTTTTACGCGGCGGCCCTCTGGAGGTACGGGCCGGGATGGGATTTCGTCATATACTGTCTTCTCCTTTCAGCACTCATAGTGGTTACTTTCATAGACCTGGAATTCCTCATAATTCCCGACCGGATAACCCTTCCCGGAATCCCGGTGGGGCTTGCGGCGGGCTGCCTCCTACTTCCCGATCCCTTCATGAGGGCTAATCTCCTGGGTTATAAGGCATCGCTGATCGGGGCGGCAGGGGGCTTTATCTTCTATTTCCTCATGGCGGAGCTGAGCATCAGACTTTTCAAAAAAGAGGGAATGGGCGGAGGTGACATCAAATTGATGGCCATGATAGGAGGGTTCATGGGATGGAAGAGCGTGATCCTGACTACGTTTGCAGGCAGCCTTTTGGGCTCGGCAGGCGGGATAGCGTTGATGGTCGCCAGGGGCAAGGGCAGGGGGACGCTGATACCGTTCGGCCCGTTCCTGGCCGTCGGTGCGGTAATAAGCCTGTTTTTCGGTCAGGAGATACTACTGTGGTATTTACACTGATGACTAACGCTGGAGAAATATGTAAATATGATCCCTCTGCGCCCTCTGCGTCTTTGCGGTGAACCGGTTTTGGTCGGCCTTGCGATCCTGAACTTCGGGAGTTGCAGTTTGTAGCTGACAGCTGGGCTGAGTGCTGAAGGATTGCCGGCTTGTGAGCTTGCCGGCTTGCCAGCTATACTCATATGTGAGTAACCCATGGAAAACGTAATTTTCACAGTCATCATTCTTTCATCTCTTTTTCTCGTTCTCATTCTTATGTCCACATTCAGGGCACTTATGAACTTTCACAGGAAGAAGGTGAAGAAGGAAGAAAATGACACCACGCAGGTCGGTTTTGTGGTGGACACCTTTCATGAACTTGTGGCGAAGTTGAAAGAGAAGGAGAGGGAACTGGAGGGGCTTAAGACAAGGGCCGAGGACAGGGCATCTTCGATAGAGATATACAACGAAGACATCCTGCAGAGCGTGCCGAGCGGGGTAATAAGTTTCGATAAGGGATTGATTATCACAAAGATGAATTCCTCTGCGGGAAAGATACTGGACCTGACGGAAGATGAGGTGATAGGAAAGGACTATGACTCGGTGTTGAGCGGTCCGGTAGCCGATGTGATCGGGGAGAGAAAGACGGTGGAGAGGGCCGAAGTTGCCTATGTGACCGGGGACGGGAAGAGGATATGGCTGGGCCTCAACATGTCGCCCCTGAAGGACAGTGCAAACAACATCATAGGGCAGATACTGGTCTTTACGGACCTGACTGAACTGAAGGCCTTTCAGTCCCAGATGGAACTGAGGGAAAGGCTTTCCAATCTCGGCGAAATGTCGGCCGGTATAGCCCACGAGCTGAGAAACCCCCTCGGCGTAATATCGGGTTATACGAAGATGCTGATGAAGAAGGCCGGTCCCGGCTCTCTGGCGGCGGTCGAGGCGATAGCCAAAGAGGTGGAAGTAATGGACCGGATAATCAAGGACTTCCTCTCATTCGCGAAGCCCACTGAGCCCGCCTTCTCAGAGGTGGACCTGAACGAGCTCATCGACGGGTGTCTCGGCGGAATCCCGGGGGGAGAGGAGGGGATCAAGGTTATCAGGAAGACCGACGGACTGTCAAAGGTGCGGGGGGACGAAGTGCTGCTGCGTCAGGCACTGACCAACCTCGTCCAGAACGCGATAGAGTCGATGCCTGATGGCGGGGAACTCCGCATATCGGGCTCCGGCGGCGACCCCCTCAGCGTTGCCGTCTCGGACACGGGCCATGGCATCCCTGAAAGCATCAGGGACAAGATCTATATGCCTTTCTTCACGACAAAGGAGAGGGGCACCGGCCTCGGACTCTCGATCGTCCATAAGATCGTGGTATCCCACGGCGGCAGCCTGGACGTGGAAAGCGGCGAACAGGGCACGACTTTCACCATCAACCTGCCGAAGTCATAGATAGTGGGCAAGGGGTGAATCTTTAAGGAAACCGCAGACCCTCAGGGACTAACAAACACACACGCTGGCAAGCACCAAGCTTACAAGCTATCAAGCCTACAAGCTATCAAGCCTACAAGCTATCAAGCCTACAAGCTATCAAGCCTACAAGCTATCAAGCCTACAAGCTATCAAGCCTACAAGCTGTCAAGCCTACAAGCTGTCAAGCCTACAAGCTATCAGGCCAGCAAGCTAGGAGGCAAAGTCCGGTATATCAGCCCTCGGCTGTCGGTTTTCAGCTGAAAAACAGCCTTTTTTACCGCAGACACTCGCGGACTTGCGCAGACAAAGACGATTTCTTTTTTTCGGCCACGTCGGCCGAAAGAAAAAACTTGCAGTTCAATCTTAATCCTTTCGTCCGTGCCCGTCTGCGGTTGATCGTCGTTATTGGCCTGACAGGCGGTTGTGATATAATTGTGCATATGCGGAGGCGACAATGTTCAGCAGCAGAGAAAGCGATTGTACTGAGAGAAATCTCGGATGCACTCAATGAGAAGGATTATATTTTGTTTGCTTATGTTTTCGGCTCTTTCGTTTCCGATGAAAGGTTCGGAGACATTGATGCGGGTATCTTTGTGCGCCTGGAAGAGCGCCGCTCTCCGCTAAAGCTTGAATTGAGGGTCGAAGAAGAGTTGGCGGACAGGCTCCGTATGCCGGTTGATGTGAGAGTGATTAACAATGCTCCATTGTCCTTTCTTTACAATATCTTGAGGAGGCAGGTCGTTGTTGTCGACAGGGACCGCACGGCGAGGGCCGATTTCGAGGGACTTATTTATAAGAAGTATTTTGACTTTCAGCACCTGAGAAAGGAATATCTCAGGGAGATGGTGAATGCCCCTCTTTAATCCCGACAAGATCGCCAAACTTGTTTCTGAAATGCGGAAGGCCGTGGGTCACCTGAAAACTCTTCGGGAACTTGGTAAAGAGAAGTTTGCCGGTGATCCCGACAAGGTCGGCAGTGCCAAATATCATTTTATAGTCGCCATTGAAGCTGCCATCGACATTTGCAATCATATTATTTCGCAAAACGGGTACAGGGCACCCGAAGATTATGCCGACACCTTTCAGGTTTTGCGGGAGCAGGGGGCCTTCGATAGCGTGTTTACAAGAGAACTGCGAGAGATGGCGAAGTTCCGTAACAGGCTGACACATTTATACTGGGAAGTCGATGATGTGCAGGTCTACGACATCTTGAGTGAAAGGCTCGGCGACTTCAAAAAGTTTCTCGACGGACTCTCGGCTTTCCTGGAACTGGAAAAACTTTAACTGAACGCGGCCGCAGACCCTCGCAGACTAACAAACACACACGCTAGCAAGCACCAAGCCGACAAGCTATCAAGCCAGCAAGCTATCAAGCCTACAAGCTGTCAAGCCTACAAGCTATCAGGCCTACAAGCTATCAGGCCAGCAAGCTAGGAGGCAAAGTCCGGTATATCAGCCCTCGGCTGTCGGTTTTCAGCTGAAAAACAGCCTTTTTTACCGCAGACACTCGCTGGACAACGGCTAAAAAAATAGTTCACCACAGAGGCGCGGAGAGCACAGAGATTTATCCGCCTCCGGCGAAATAAAACGATTCTTTGTTTTCCGTTGAGAGGACGGAGAACAAAGAATATCAGCTAGCCTCACGCCCATTGTCTTCTTCTTTTTGATTTTTACCATAGCCTATAGCCTATTGCCTTCTTTTTGCCTGTTGACACAAAAGGGCGGGAATTGTTATTGTTCAAAAGATGAACGACGAGCGCTTCCCGGGTGCTGAACAGCACAGGGCACTGCAGATACTGGATGAACTGTCCTCTGATGAATCACTGACGCAGAGGGATTTGAGCAGTAGATTGGGCATCGCCCTGGGTCTTGTCAATTCCTATCTGAAGAACCTTGTAGCAAAAGGATATGTTACCGTGAAGTCAATACCGCCCAGGAGGTATGCCTATTTTCTTACACCCAAGGGGTTTGCCGAAAAGACAAGGCTTACCTATGATCTGCTCCATGACTATACCAGGATTTATCGTGAAGCAAGGGGCGGCTTCAAGAGGCTGTTTGCCGGACTGATGGCAGAGGGAGCCGGAACCGTTGTTCTGGCGGGCGCCGACGAGGTGGCGGAGATAGCCTACCTGACCCTCCAGGAGATCGGACTCGGGCTCTCGGGTGTCGTAGACGAGGAGCTGGCGGGAAAGAAATTCTTCGGATGGGAAGTGAAGCCGCTGAAAGATGTGAGGTCCTTCGCATATGACAAGGTTGTGGTGGCGTCCTATTTAAAAAGAGAGAAGATTTACGATCAACTCCTCCGTTACAAGGTGGCTGAGGAAGACATAAAAGTGGTTTTTGGAACAAGCTGACGCTCCAAGCTGGCAGGCTGACAAGCTATCAAGCTGGCAAGCGAAAAGAAGCTATCAAGCCTGCAGCTTGTTAGGTTGGTTTTAAAGCTCTCCAGCGGGTTAGTTTTTCTGGACGAGCTATTGCCGGCAGCCGAGCTGAACGCATGTAAGCTTTTGGGTTTGTGAGCTTGAGAGCTTGCCGGCTTGATGGCTTGTAAGCTTTTGGGTTTGTAAGCTTGATAGCTTGTAAGCTTGTAAGGCGGTAGCCCGTCCAAAATCAGGGAAAAGACAAAAAGAAGGCTCGAGGCAATGGGCTATCGACAATCACAAAAGAGATTACGGATAGTGGACGGTACGCGTTTCTTCCTGTCACCTATTGCCTATCGTCTGTTGTTGTTTTTTTGCGTTATGCTCGTCGCCCTCTGTTCCCTCAGTTCGATGGCTTACGCGGAAACCGGCAAGACCCCTCAGCTCGATATCAAGGCTCTTGCGCCGGGCATCGCGAAACAGTTGGAAAAGAGCGGCCTGGCGAATGTGCTTGTGGTGCTGGATGACAGCGACGCATGGACCTTTGCCGCCCGGCAGAGAAAGATACACGGTCTCAGATACGACAACGCGGCGATTCTGGCCGGGAAAGTCCCTATCCTGAGACGGGAGAAGGACAGCGTACTTTCGAGGATGTCGCTTCAGAATTACAGGGTCCTCGCCGATTATGACAATTTCCCTGTCCTTTATCTGCAGGTCAATGAGCATGCCGTGGCGCATTTGCAGGCAATGAAAGAAGTAAAGGCTGTCAGCGAAAACAGGGCCCTGAGGCCTTTCTACACGGACAACCAGAACCTCATAGGCGCGGCGTCGGCCTGGACATATGGAGGAGGACAGACGGGCGCCGGCACTGCGGTGGCCGTGCTGGACAGCGGCGTAGATTATTTGCTGAGCGACTTCGGTACATGTTCGGCGCCGGGCGATCCCGGTTGCAGCGTTGCCTTCGAACAATGCTTCGCGACTGAGGGCGGGGCCCTGGCGACTCCCAGTTGCTATCCCGATAATTCGCATGGTACGAACGTCCAGGGGATCGTCCTTCAGGTAGCGCCCGGCACGAAGCTGCTTTCCCTTGATGTATTCGGCCCTTATGACTACGCCTATGACAGCGATGTCCTGGATGCCTTGAACTGGGTCGTCGCAAACCAGGCTACTTACAATATCGTAGCGGCAAACATGAGCATGGGCGCGGGCATTTATACTGCCCCTTGTCCGAACGATCCCCTCGCTTCCGCAATAAGCACCCTGAGGAGCGCCGGTATGGTTACGACGGTTTCATCGGGCAACAGCGGGTGGGCCGGCGGGCTCGCTTCTCCGGCCTGCGCGCCGGATGCGGTCTCTGTCGGCGCCGTATATGCGAATGATTATGGACCGCAGTCCTGGTCGGTCTGCAGCGATTCTTCAACCGCGGCAGACCAGGTGGCCTGTTTTTCGGACAGTTCATCTTTTCTGACGCTGCTTGCCCCCGGTTCGGTCATTACCGCTGCGGGGATCACCATGAGCGGCACTTCTCAGGCGGCCCCGCATGTGGCGGGCTCCGCGGCGGTGCTGAAGGAGCAGAACAGCGCCCTGACGGTCGATGAGGAAGTCGCCAGACTGGAGGCCACGGGCGTGCCCGTTCTCGACGGGAAGAACGACATCACCAAGCCCCGAATCGATCTTTACTCCGCTGTTTCTGTAACAAGCCCGATCCTGGTGACAAGCCCGGCGGATTTTGAATTTGTGTCGCCGGACAATGTTGCGCCCCCCGGCCAGACACTCAAGATAATTAACGGCGGAACGGGTACGATGAACTGGACTGCAGACAACGGCGGGTCGTCGTGGTTGCTGCCTGCGCCCGGGTCGGGGACGGGTACCACAGACGTCTCGGTGGACATTGACCCGACGGGCCTCACTCCCGGAACATACAACGGCCAGCTTACGATATCGGCGACGGATGCGTCGGCCAATCCGGCACTTGATTCGCCGGCAAACATACCGGTTACCCTCAAAGTGCTGGACCCGGCCTACAGCGAGGATTTCGAAACCGGCGACCTGGCAAAGCTGCCATGGGTGACCGGAGGGGACGGAACATGGTCTGTGGAGAGCGCGACCGTCTTCCGGGGTACTTACTCTGCACAGTCTCCGGCAATCTCAGACAGCCAGTCCAGCTATCTGCAGGTCACCCTGAATGTGACGTCCCCGGGATATGTTTACTTCCGGCTTAAGACGGACACCGAGCCGACCTACGATAACCTCAAGTTCTATGTGGACGGTGTCAACGAAGGACCTTTTTACGGGTGGTCCGGAAATACGGACTGGACGCTGGGCCGGTCGGAGTACGAGGTAACTCCGGGCGTTCACACATTTAAATGGATATATTCAAAGGATGGAAGCGTATCGGATGGTAGCGACGCAGTCTGGCTCGACGATGTCTTCTTCCCGCCCTGGAACCTGGTGTCCGTTGATCCGGAGGCATATGACTTCGGTGAAGTGGCCCTGAGCAGCTCGTCTTTCCCCCGGACCTTTACGGTGTCGAATATCAGCGGAGCCGCGGTCTCGCTGGGAAGTGTTTCTATATCCGGTCCGGATGCCGCCGAGTTTGCGATCGGTGCGGACAACTGCTCGGGACAGTCACTGGGAGCGGCAGGCAGCGGGACCGATACCTGCACGGTGGACGTGACCTTCAACCCTGTGTCGCCAAAGGGTGTCAAAAGCGCTCTGCTGTCGATTCCGGCAGGCCCGACTGTAAGCATCGCTTCAATAAGCGGAACCGCCGGTCTCAAGCGTACGCTTACCATCGACAAGAATACTGCCTATGCCAGCGGCACGGGTGTCGTCTCGAGCACTCCTGCGGGCATAGACTGCGGAAGTGTATGCTCGGCAAGGTTTTTTGACGGTGACACCGTCACATTGAATGCAACGCCCGACCCCGGCTCGACCTTCAGCGGCTGGTCGGGCGGCTGTACGAGCGACCCATGCAATATAACGCTTACGGCCGACACAACGGTTTACGCAACCTTTGAGACCATACCGCCAACCGCCGGCTTCAGCGGCTCTCCGCTGTCGGGGATGGCGCCTCTGGCGGTTACGTTTACGGACGCGTCCTCGGCAAATACATCTGCCTGGTCCTGGAATTTCGGCGACGGAGGACAAAGTTCGGTACAGAATCCGGTTTACACTTACACCAATCCCGGCACCTATTCAGTATCTCTCACGGTTGCAAATCCGGGAGGTTCGGATACCATGACGAGGAACGACTATGTGATCGTGTCGTGTCCGGTCCTGCCGGTGCGGATCTCGAGGCAGGCATCACTCTATTTTTCCATTGTTCAAGACGCTTTTAACGCCGCGTTCTATTCCGGAGATACTATAGAGATACATGACGGCGCGACCATCGCTGACACGCCGTCCCTCGACGGGCTCAAGACAATAACACTCAGGGGCGGATATGATGAGTGTTTCGCCGCCAGTTCGGGGTACAGCACGATCCAGGGCTCCCTTACGGTAGTCAACGGGACGCTAACTGTCGACCGGATAATAATGCAATGAGAAACAAGCCGGGAAGCCACCAAGCTATCAAGCTGACAAGCGTGCAAGGCTTCAAGCTATCAGCTGTTGGCAGAAAAAAAGCGGTAAACGATATAGACAAGAACTGAATGGAGAATGGAAGATGAAGCATGGCGCAAGGACCAAGAAAGACCAAACAACGATGACAATCAGCGAAAGCGTGCTGCGGAGCCGGAGCGCCTCTGGAGACAGGTCGCTATCAATAGTAATTTCATGGTTATACTCTCTGCGCTCTGCGCTGCGCCGTCTGCGTAACGCGAGCCTCACGATTAATCGGAATATGGTTTGTCTTTTGATGGTCGTAGGACTGGGAATGATTTCAACTGTAGTTCCTGCCCGGGCTGTGATGGTGGGACTGAGCACCGAGGAACTTACGAAAAATGCGGACCTGGTTGTCAAGGGGAAAGTGGAGAGCGTCAAGAGTGTATGGGACGAAGACGGTAAGCGCATCGTCACAAGAGTTACGATAGCAGGTCCATCGGTGATTAGAGGTGCTTCAGATCGGGGGCGTATAATTATCGAATATCCCGGCGGAGAAGTCGGCGGCATCGGCATGAAGGTATCGGATGTTGATCCTCTCCAGGAAGGTGAAGAGGTAATTCTCTTCCTGAAAGCGGGAAGAACCGTGAAGGACGGACGTATATATCACCTTGTCGGGAAAGCCCAGGGGAAGTACACGGTGGGAGATGACGGCATCGCGAGAAAGAAGGGGTTTTCACTTGCCGCGGGGGCTGAGAAGGTCGATAACAATATCCCGGTCGACAGGTTGATAGAAAAGATAGAGAGGGTGCAATGATGGTAAAGACTGCACTTCTCGCATATGCCCTTTTTCCGGTTCTGCTCGCCGGTCTGATGCCCGTGAATGCCCTCGGGTATGTGGCATGTAAGACGGGTGGCGGGCTCGACATAAAGTGGAGCACTCCTAACGTGAATTACATGGTCAACGAGGCGGGCGGGCCTGTGGGGGGGAGCCTTGCGGCTTTGCAGGCGGGTATGCAGACATGGACAGATGTGGGCAGCTCGATTTTTGTCTTTTCTTATGGTGGTGCGACTTCGAAGACTGCGGCCGACTGCGGCACCAACGACGGGGTAAATATGATTGCCTTTGGCCCTATGGGAACGGGGGACGGGATTCTGGCCCAAAATACCTATTGGTACACAAACGGAGGCGGCATACTGGACAGCGACATCCAGGTCAACACCAGCTATTCATGGAGCGCCGCCGGGGCTGCGGGATACTACGATATACAGAATGTAGTAACTCACGAGATGGGACATACGCTCTGCCTGGCGGACTTGTATAACTCCTCCGACGCGGAGAAGACCATGTACGGATATGCTGCAAAGGGCGAGACAAAGAAGAGGACGCTCGATCCGGACGACATAAGCGGAATTTCATATCTCTACCCGGCACCCAATATAGTGGTAACGCCGGCATCCTTAGCGTTTGGAAGCGTCGATGTCGGAAATGCCTTGCAGCAGGACATTACGGTGACTAATAATGGAGCGGCAAATCTTGTCTTAGGGACTGTTATCGGGCCTTCCGCGCCTTTCAGCCTCGTGAGCGATTCCTGTTCGGGGAAGACTGTAGCTCCTGCGACTGGAAGCTGCGCGGTTACGTTGAGATTTGAACCCGCTGCGGCGACGGTATACAGCGGTAATCTCAACATTCCATCTAACGACCCCGATCAGAACCCGGCAACAGTGGGCCTGAGCGGAACGGGAGTTATGACCACCTATACGCTTTCAGTGAGCAGGGGCGGCACCGGAAGTGGCACGGTTACGAGCACGCCGGGGGGAATAGACTGCGGTCCGACCTGCTCTGCAGCGTATATCCAGGGAGCGGGCGTGACACTCGGCGCAGTGCCGGGAGCTGATTCAACTTTTGCGGGCTGGCAAGGCGCGGGCTGCAGCGGGACAGGCTCGTGCGGTGTAACGATGACCGGCGATATGATTGTCACCGCGACTTTCAACATGATTCGGCCGACCGCTGATTTCAGCGCCGTGACGACAACCGGCCAGGCCCCGCTGTATGTAAGCTTCACCGACACCTCGACGCACAGTCCTTCCCAGTGGACCTGGGACTTCGGTGACGGGGGGATCAGTACCCTGGAGAACCCGTCATATACTTACACGACCGCTGGTACTTACACGGTCTCGCTCACCGTGGCGAACGATGGTGGTTCGGATCTGGTAACCAAAACGGGACTTATCACGGTCTCAACATGCTCAAACTCGTCTGTGCGGCTTATGTCAGGGGCCTCGACGGTGGATTATGCGGATCTGGCTACGGCTGTCGGCGACGCTGTCGTCGCGGGAGATGTCATCGAGGCCCAAGCCGTGTCTTTCACCGGAGACCTCATCTTCGACAAGGGTGTTGAGGTGACCCTGAATGGAGGATACGGTTGCGATTATCAGGCAAATCCCTCGGCGACAACAGTCACGGGATCTCTTGCGGTAACCTCGGGCACACTTACGGTGGAAGGAGTGTCAATTCAATAGCTATCAAGCGCACAAGCTATCAAGCCGGCAAGCATACAAGCTATCAAGTCGCAAATATTCCAGTATGATCGTTACGCAGGAACATATAGTTTGAACGGCAAGCGGGATAAAATCTTGAGGACATACGATGATATTTTTTGTTTTCCATCTTCTCAACGGAAAACAAGAGGGAATATTTCTCCGCGCCCTCTGCGTCTCTGCGATGAAAGTCTTTTTTATCTTTTGTCTATGCATAAGTGAAGAATTGTTGTGGATGAGAATCGACATTCTGAAAATCATTGAAATCGCCGAACTGGCCGGTAAGGCGGTCATGGATGTCTATTCCAGGGAAGACCCGGGCACTACCTACAAGGAGGATTGTTCTCCGCTGACCCTGGCGGACACCGCTTCCCAGAAAGTCATCCTGGCTGCTCTCCGGAAGCTGACCCCGGAGTTGCCGGTATTGTCGGAGGAGTCGAAGACGGTGCCTTACGAGGAAAGAAAAGCGTGGAGAGCTTACTGGCTTGTAGACCCTCTTGACGGGACAAAGGAATTCATAAAGAGGAACGGGGAATTTACGGTCAATATTGCATTGATCGAGGGCGGGGTACCAGTCATGGGAGTCGTGAATGCTCCGGTCCTGGGACGTACATATTACGCTGCAAGGGGAGAAGGGGCCTTCAGGAAGGAGGCCGGTAAAGAGCCGGAGAGGATCGGGGTCAGCAGCGACTCGGCGGGCGTCCTGAAAGTGGCCGGCAGCCGTTCCCACGGCGTAGGGGCGCTTGAGAAGTTCCTTGAAGGCCTCGGTCCCCACGAGCTGGTGAGCATGGGGAGTTCGCTGAAGTTCTGCCTGGTGGCCGAAGGATCGGCCCACCTCTATCCAAGGCTGGGTCCCACGATGGAATGGGACACCGCAGCCGCCCAGTGCGTAGTAGAAGAGGCCGGCGGCTTTGTAACGGATTTGCAGGGGAACAGGCTGAGGTATAACAAAGAAGACCTGCATAATCCCAACTTCATCGTCGTATGTTGCGAAGGGATCGGGCTTGCAAGCCAACAGGCTTACAAATCCGGAACCGAAATACATTCACCGCAGAGACGCAGAGTGCGCAGAGAGGTTTAGTTATATATTTCTGCTGAGAGGGCAGAAATATATAAAACTGCCGGCTTTCCGCATAACCTTGATGGAGGAAGATATAATTTGGACGGTAAACGGGGATAAGATCGTGAGAGCAAGTACAGGATATTTTTTTATTTTCCGCCCTCTCAGCGGAAAACAAAAAGGGAGTATCTCTCAGCGCCCTCTGCGTCTCTGCGGTGAATATATGTCTTTTGTTTCATATAGCAGTTTACGCAATAACAGAAACATATAAACTGCCAAGGGGGATTTGATGGATCTTAATGAATTAAGCAGTTCGATTATCGGTGCGGCTATAGAGGTGCATAAATTTGTAGGACCCGGTCTTCTTGAATCGGCGTATGAAGAATGCCTGTGTCATGAGTTAACTCGCCGAAAAATAGCATTTGAAAGGCAAAAGGCTTTGCCGATAGTTTATAAAGATTGTAGATTGGACTGCGGTTATAGGGTTGACGTTGTTGTTAACAATGCAGTAATAGTTGAATTGAAAGCGTGCGAACAGGTGGAGCCGATTCACAAGGCACAGCTGTTGACATACCTCAGGTTATCCGGCATTGCTTTGGGGCTTCTTTTGAACTTCAATATGCCGGTCATGAAGGATGGTATCATTCGCATAGTAAATGAGATAAGTGAATGACCGCATAACACCAGGCTTATCTCGGAGATCATAAGACAAGGCAAATGGTTCACCGCAGAGATACAGAGATCGCAGAAAAAGATTCTTGGCGAGACGTTGGAGCACCGAGTGCCGGATTTCTGTTTTTTCCGGCGTCTCAGCGGAAAACAGAAAAGATATTCACCTGCGGTTGCAGGCGAATGGAGGATTTTAAAGCTCTGTGACCTCTGCGTCTCTGCGGTGAGGGACCTTTTTAGAAGCTTGCTACCCACCGACTTACGAATTGAGGACCAAAGGAAATATTGAAAATGGACAACGGTAACGTCATCTGGCACCACGCCACTGTTACCCGGAAGCGGCGGGAGGAGAAGAACGGCCACCGGAGCGTTATTCTTTGGTTTACGGGGCTGTCCGGGGCGGGGAAGTCGACTCTTGCCCATGCGGTGGAGGAGAGGCTGCATCAGATGGGCTGCAGGACATTCGTTTTCGACGGCGACAACGTCCGCCACGGCCTGAACTGCAACCTGGGCTTTTCACCGGAAGAGCGGAAGGAGAACATCAGGCGGATCGGCGAGATGTGCAAGCTGTTCGTCGAGGCCGGCGTTATCGCACTGACAGCCTTCATTTCACCCTTCCGGGAGGACAGGGAGAAGGTCCGCAGTCTTGTGAACGAGGGTGATTTTATCGAGATATTCTGCGCCTGCAGCATCGAGGTCTGTGAAAGCAGGGACGTGAAGGGCATGTACGCCAGGGCGAGAAGGGGAGAAATCGAAAATTTCACCGGCATATCTTCGCCTTATGAACCGCCCGAAAATCCGGAGCTTGTTTTCGACACCGGAAATGTCCCCCTGGAAGAATGCGTAGAGAGGATCGTGTCCTACCTGGTGGAGAAGGCAGTGATAAAGAAGAAAATTCACCACGGACACACTGAGGCACGGAGGAAGTTGTAACCGCGGACGGGCACAGACGGTCAGGCAGACCACGGGAATAAGAAAAACAATGTTTCACCGCAGAGACGCAGAGGTCTCAGAGGGTTTTAATTATATGTTTCTGCTGAGAGGGCAGAAACATATAAACTGCTCGCCGTCGGCATGATGGTTTTGAGAGTATCCAAAAGTCTTATTCGTCATTCCCGAGGCATTAGTCAGGCGAAGCGACTCTCAGCGAAGTCGTAGCGACCCTGCGCGGAGACCCGCTTCGGGACTCGCATCGAGAATCCAGGT
>JARRRI010000050.1:14882-27757 GCA_037380845.1 Candidatus Sulfobium sp.
AATCCATTTTAAACGCAGACGATCAGGCAGAGGAAAGATGAGTATAATTTGGCAATGCTTTTAGCTGAAAACTGATGGCTAAGGCTGATACATTCGATTTTGTCTGCCAGCTTGCCAGCTTGTAGGCTTGTGAGCTTGCCGGCGTGTGTGTTTGTTAGTCTGTGAGGGGCTGCGGTTAACGGAGAAGAAAGTTTTATTGACAATGGTATAAACAGTGTTATACTAAACGTATGAAAACAGCTATATCGATACCGGACGAAATCTTTGAGGAAGTCGAGGAATTTGCAAAAGAACATCACTGTTCAAGAAGTCAAGTATTCGTTATTGCAGTGAAGGAGCTTATGGAGAGAATCAGATCGAGACAGCTTCTGGATACATTGAACGAACTTTATGCCGACATCGAAACCCCGGAAGATAAGGCTTTGAAGAAGAAGGCTGTTGAACATTACAGGAAGAGGGTCTTGAAAGAACGATATTAAGGCCCGTGAATTGGACATAAGGCAGGGAGACATATATTGGGTAGATTTCGGGGAACCAGCGGGATCGGGGACGGGTTACAGACATCCTCACGTGGTTGTTCAGAATAATGTGTTTAATGCCAGCAGGATTAGGACAGTTGTGGTTTGCGCGCTTACCTCAAATCTCAAATGGGCGAGATCGCCGGGAAATGTATTGATTAAAAAGGGAGAGGCAGGCCTTCCAAAGGACAGTGTAGTGAACGTATCCCAGATTGAGACAATAGATAAGACATTTCTTACGGAGAAGATCGGTACCCTGTCGGCGGCAAGAGTAAAGGAAATAATAGAAGGAATCGAGTTTCTGATAAAACCCCTGTCCATTGAGTGACTCTGGCCAACAAGATCAGCTGCCCCTAAGACATCTGAGTTCGCGAAGATCTGAATTTTGATAACATAGATGTATAGCGGTTCTGCTTCAGGAGATACAACTATGACTTTACGGAGACTGTTAGATCCACTACAGTGCACGGCAACCTCACAATCAGCGGCGGAACTGTGGTATTTGACAATGTCGCGATTCCATGAGATCGGGACTTCGATGCATTTTGCGAAAAGGGTCAGGGAGAAAGGGCCTTTTCCCTTCTCCCAAATAAGGGTATAATATGGGAAGTACAGCTCAGCTGTAGGCAGGAGAAAAAAGGAGGATTGCTATGAAGATATGGGGTTTAAGAACAAGGTGGGGAAGCAAGAATAAAAAGACAGTATTTGCAGTCTGGGCAGTTGTATTTGGCTTGTGCCTGGCAGCCACGGCTTACAGTGCGCCTAAGCTGATTGTGAAGAACGGCGATGGATCAGCGGATGTGTTTACAGTGGATTCTACAGGCGATATTTTTGCCGGCGGGACAGACGCAGTCAACGCTTTTCAGTTCCTCGTATCGGGTCACACTGGCGGAGCGTCTCACTTACAGCTTACGACGAATCAAACCAACAGCAGGATCAGTCTAATAGCAAGCTCGTCAAATGACTTTGCCCCGCGTTTTCAGGCGGTTGGTCCTCAGGATACGGCCACGCCTGGCTGGGTTGTTTTCGACTATGGCTCAAACCTTTTCGATTTACCCTCTGCCGAATTCAGGTTGCGGCACTATAGTACGTCAGGTGTCGTTAACATGATTAGAATTATAGGAGAAAATACGGTCTTATTTCCCACGGGAAATGTCGGCATAGGTGTGACGAGTCCGACTCACTTGCTACAAGTGGGTGCCGGGGCCTATTCAGACGGCACGGGGTGGTATCCTGCCTGCAGCAGGGCCTATAAGGAAAATATCAAAGATCTTTCTGTTCAGGATGCCGTGAATACTTTGATGGGACTTACCCCTGTAACTTACAATTATAAGGTTGCTCCCGATAAAGAACGGGCGGGATTCATCGCGGAGGATGTGCCTGATCTCGTCGGAACAAAGGACAGAAAGAGCGTCGGCGAACTTGATGTTACTGCCGTGCTCACAAAGGTTGTACAGGAACAGCAAAGAATGATAGCTGAACTTAAGGAAAAGGTGGCTGAACTGCAAAGAGAAGTAAAGATGAAAAACGGCTTTGCTTCACTAAACGCCAGATAGACGAAGTAGCAATAATCTTCGGTGTGCTAATAAAGTTGATGCAAGAAGTAAATTAGTGGAGGCAGTTGAGTAGTCAAGTACTTGATGACTTGCTGCTCAACTGCTTGACCTCTTGCCCAAGCGACTACTTAACCACTTAATCATTCAACCACTCATTCTTGTCTGATATTAACCAAGTCAATTTGAAATCAAAATTATCATATTTGGTGCGGGGGTTCGTGGACTTTCTGGCCACGCTCGTACGGCGTCGTTTTCTCATTTTCGAGATGGCGAGGAGGGACATTGCCACCCAGCACGTGGGTTCGATGCTGGGCTTCTTCTGGACTTTTATCAATCCGCTGATTACGATATTCATCTTCTGGCTCGTCTTCAGTGTCGGGTTTCGCATGAAGCCGAAACATAACGTTCCTTTTGTCGTATGGTTCACTGCCGGTCTGGCGATATGGAGTACCTTCAGCGAGATCATCAACAGGTCGACCGGCATCATTATCGCGAACGCACCGCTGGTGAAGAAGGTAGTTTTTCCTCTCAGTATTCTTCCGGTAGTGAAGCTGGTGAGCTCATTCGTAACCCACATGGTCTTCCTGCTTCTGCTTGTCTGCCTTACACTTGCTTACAAAATGCCGTTCAGTATTTACTGGATCCAGGCTGTGTATTATTTCGCGGCAATGAGTGTTATGGCTCTCGGTCTGGGTTGGGTCACCTCCTCTATAAATGTTTTTGCGAGGGATACGGGACAGGTGGTCCAGCTTATGCTGCTCTTCGGTTTCTATCTGACCCCGATATTCTGGGACATCAGTATAATGCCAAAGAAAGCGCAGTTCTTTCTCAAACTGAACCCCATGTTTTACATCGTCCAGGGCTACCGCGATTCGTTCATCGATTTCGTACCTTTCTGGCATCACTGGCAGATGACTGTCTATTTCTGGGGTGTTGCCCTGTTCATCTTCGCGATCGGAGGAATCATCTTCCTGCGTCTCAGGCCACATTTTGCGGATGTATTGTGAGACCGGGACTCGGAACTTGTTACTCGGAACTGGGAAATAATAACGACAGGAAAGAGAGGGGAAATGGGGACCAGCGGCTGGGAACGACAGGCCTTTTTTGAAAAGACAGCCAGTGCCGCATGCCCAGTCCCCAGTGCCGGTCTCTAAATGAAAGATCATAAAGAACTTGATGTATGGAAAAACAGCATGGATTTGGTTGCTCAGGTCTACTCGGTTACCCGTGAGTTTCCAAAAGAGGAGCTGTATGGACTTACGAACCAGATTCGAAGAGCGGCAGTATCGATCCCGTCCAACATCAGCGAAGGAGCAGCGCGAAACTCTGATAAGGAGTTTGTACAGTTTCTGCATGTCGCACTGGGCTCGGCTGCTGAGCTCGAAACGCAGCTACTCATTGCAAAGAGACTAAAATATATGAATCAGATCGATGTGTTGACTGATAACCTGAGTTCTGTTATGAAGATGCTTAGTGGACTTATTCGTCATTACAAGAAGAAGGCAGTGAACCGGGACTAGCGATCAGGGACAGGTAAAGAAGAAACGACGAATATGGAAAATAGCAAGAAATTATCAGCCACGAGTCACGAGTCACAGGTTCCGGGTCCCGAGTCCCGGATTACCAGTCCCCAGTCCCCGGTTACGAGTCCCGAAATTGCGATCAGTGTCCGCAATTTGTCTAAGAAATATCCCCTTTACGACAGCCCCCAGCACCGGCTTAGAGAGGCTCTTCATCCTTTCAGGAGGAAATATCACCGGGATTTCTGGGCCTTAAAGGATGTCTCTTTCGAGGTGAAGAAGGGCGAGAACATGGGCATCATGGGAAAGAACGGGTGCGGCAAATCGACGCTTCTGCAGATCATCTGCGGCGTGCTCCAGCCCTCGTTGGGCGACGTCCGGGTGAGGGGTTCGATATCAGCGCTTCTCGAACTCGGGTCGGGCTTCAATCCTGAATTTACCGGCAGGCAAAACGTATACATGAACGGGGCAATCAAGGGATTTACGAGGGAGCAGATTGACGAGAGGTTCGATGCCATTGCCGGTTTTGCGGACATAGGCCGCTTCATGGACCAGCCGGTAAAGACGTACTCAAGTGGAATGTATGTGAGGCTGGCTTTCGCCGCTGCGATAAATGTGGACCCGGACATCCTGGTGGTGGATGAGGCGCTGTCGGTTGGGGACGAGGCGTTCCAGCGCAAATGTTATGCGCGCATTCAGATGATCCAGGAACAGGGAAGCACCATACTTTTTGTTTCTCATAACGCATCGGCTGTAGTGGAGTTGTGCAAAAGCGCGATTCTCCTTGATCACGGTGAGCTTCTGTTGTCCGGAAAGCCGAAGCGTGTGGTGTCCAGATATCATAAGCTGCTTTATGCTCCTCCGGAAAGCATGGAGGCGCTGCGTGAGGAATATCGGCGGGAGCAGGTCAAGGGGACTGAAATTAAAAGAGGAGATGAAGATACATCGAAAGTGGCGTCGCCTAAAGATACGGCCGACGCGGAAGAGAGAAGTCCTGCTTTCGATCCTGCACTGGTGCCGAAAAGCACCGTTCAATACGAATCACGGGGAGCCCGTATTCTGAATCCCGGGATAACGACCCTCGATGGCGACCGGGTAAACATGCTGATTCATGGAGAGGAGTATATCTATCAGTACACTGTAAATTTTGAGGAGGAGGCATACAACGTCAGATTCGGCATGCTGATAAAGACGTTGAGAGGTCTCGAATTGGGCGGCATGGTTTCGCACACCGTCTCCGACGCCATTGAGTACGTGCACAAGAACGCCGTTGTCGAGGCGAGTTTCAAGTTCAAATGTCTGGTAGCGCCCGGCGTCTATTTTCTGAACGCCGGTCTTGTCGGGACCCGGGAGGGATCGGAGGTATATCTGCACAGGATCGTCGATGCCCTGATGTTCAGAGTTCAGCCGGAGCAAAGTCGGCTCGCAACCGGTACCGTTGATTTTTCAGTCGATGGAGAAAGCCCGAACGTACGTATATTATTGACTGAAGGAGTTATGACCGATGAATGATCAAAACGAAAAGTCCAGAGCAATCTGTATACTTGGCATGCACCGAAGCGGCACGTCCGCGATCACGCGGGCGATAAACCTGCTTGGGGTATATCTCGGCGAGGAGAAAGATATTTTTCCTGCGCTGGATTATAACCCGGAAGGGCTCTGGGAAAGGCGGGATTTCAATGACCTTCAGGGGAGGCTGCTGGCTGAGCTGAAGAGGACCTGGGACTTCGGGACGCCTCTGCCGGACGGGTGGCAGCAGGGGCCGGAAGTCAAACCTTTCAGGGACGAGTTGGTCTCTCTTATCAAGTCAAATTTTTCCGGCGTTCCTCTCTGGGGCTGGAAAGACCCGCGATCTACGATATTCATAGAGCTGTGGAAAGATGTCCTGAATGAGCTCGGGATAGGGCTGTCCGTCGTTTTTGCAGTGAGAAACCCTCTTGTCGTGGCGCGCTCTCTTCAGAGACGGGACGGATTCTCCCTCGATAAAGGCTTCGGTATCTGGTTCAGTTATAATATTGCCGCTCTGAGGTCAATAAAAGACATACCTGTGGCCTTCATTTCATATGATGGCTTTCTCGACGACTGGGAGCAGACACTGAAACGCACTACCGATTGCCTGGCCATTGAGTGGCCGCAGGACACGGCAGGGCTTCGGGAAAAGATGGCTTCATTTATCAGGCCGGACCTCAGGCACAGTGAATCAACCGGAGAAGACCTGAAGAAAATTGGAGCCCCTGATCCTGTGAGGGAACTTGACGGGGTTCTGCGGCGTCTGCTGGCGGGTGAGCCCCTTGGTTCGTCGTCAAATTGGACGACTGCCGAACGGCTGTGGGAGGCTTTTTCTTCCTATGCGAGATTCTATCAGTATGATATGACCGAAGTCTGGAAACGCAACGAGACTCTGGCCTTGCGGGAGGAGGAGGTGGCTGAAAGAGATCGTGTGTTAATTCAGAAAGGGCAAGAACTGGCCCGCAGGGAGGAGCAGCAAACTCAAAAGGAGAAAGATCTGACTGAAAGGGAGCAGGAGCTGATTGAGAAAGGGCAGGAGTTCATTCAGAAAGGGCAGCAAATGATTCAGAAAGAACTGCGGCTGACCGAGAAGGAGTTGCAGGTGACTGAGAGAGAGATGCAGGTAGCCGAGGCAAATCGGCAGTTGCGACAAGTGGGCGAGATGGCCCGTCGGTTGGCCGAGCTGGACGGGCGGCTGGTCGAGATGGAACGTCAGTTGTCCGAAAAAGACCGGCGCTTGACGGAAAAGGCGAGGCTGCTGGACCAGAGAGAGCAGCGCGTCCATGATTTGATGAATTCTTTGAGCTGGAAGATAACGGCCCCCCTTAGACGTCTGGCAGAGCCGTTTATCGGCAAGATAATGAGACATCATTGATGGAAGTCATATGACACCAGAGAATCCTGAACTTAAGGCCCGGTTGATAGCATTCTATCTCCCGCAGTTCCACCCCATTCCTGAAAACGACGAATGGTGGGGCCCGGGCTTTACCGAGTGGACCAACGTTGTCAGGGCGACGCCGCTTTTTGCGGGTCATCAGCAGCCTAACTTTCCGGCCGATCTCGGCTTTTACGACCTGCGGGTGGCCGAGTCACGGATTGCCCAGGCGGAGCTTGCCGGCCGGTACGGCATCGAGGGGTTCTGCTACTGGCATTACTGGTTTGGCGGAAAACGCCTTCTGGAAAGACCGTTTGATGAAGTCCTCAAGTCCGGCGAGCCTGACTTTCCCTTCTGTCTCGCCTGGGCCAACCACACATGGTCCGGCATCTGGCACGGCTGCCCGGACCGGATACTGATTGAGCAGACTTATCCCGGAGTAGAGGACTTTACCGCCCACTTCTACGCCATGCTTGAGGCTTTTCGCGATAGGCGTTACATGAAGATCGACGGCAGGAACATCTTCTGTGTTTATCGCCCGTTTGATCTCCGGGAGCCCCGGCTCTTTATGGACACCTGGCGGAAGCTGGCAGAGAGAGAAGGCGTCCCGGGGTTCTATTTCGTCGCCATTACGGACTATCCCTGGACGACACCGGGAGATGGCTACGATGCGTGCACGACGAATCCGCCGGTGGCGATGCTCACCTACCAGGGGATCAAGTCGATGAACGACCAGATCGTCAGGACACTCACGGACGAAAAGCCGTTGCTACCCCAGATTTACTCTTACGAAGCTTTCGTGCAAAATGCTTTCCCGACCAAGACACGCCGGGCGGAGTTCTACCCCTGTGTGGTACCTAACTGGGACAACACACCGCGCTCCGGAGTCAACGGCCTGGTGCTTCACGGTGCTACGCCTGAGCTTTATGCAGAACACCTCCGGGAAGCAGTAGGTCTCGTAGCTGACCGCGCTCCGGATCAGCGGGTTGTTTTTATCAAGTCCTGGAACGAGTGGGCCGAGACGAACTATCTGGAGCCTGATTTGAGGTGGGGGAAATCGTATCTTGAAAAAACATCGTGTGTTATAAAGGTAGAGGAGGGGAAAGGTAGTAATGTCAGATAAAATCCGGTTCGTAATTATCGCTAACCCGAGGACGGGTACAAACCACTTGATCGACCTGCTCAACTCGCACCCGCACGTGACATGTCATCGGGAGGTTTTTCACCGGGATGCCGTATATCTGCTTGAAGGGACAAGAACGGACCTTGTCGGCAAACGAAACCAGGATCCGCTAGCCTTTCTTCAGGAACTCTACGATTCCAGTCCCACTCGGGCTTGCGGGTTCAAGATTTTCATGGAGCATAACGACAATGTGCTTCAAGCTGTCCTGCGCGACCGCCGCATTAAAAAAATTGTCCTTTACCGCTCAAACCCTCTGGCAGTCTATTCGTCCGACAAAATAGCGGCAGCCGAGAATCGTTATCTGATTATGGAGAAGACTCGTGACAGGATCGACGCCGGAGCGAAAGACGGGTCACGCACCAAGGCTAAAGCGGCCTTTGATCGCGAAAAATTTGAGCTTTACTGGCGGGCCTATCAAGCTCACTATTCGCACGTGATCGATGTTCTGAATGAGACTAATCAGGACTATCTGTTCATGACTTATGAGGACTATATCAATGAGAGCCTTTTCAGGAGGGTGTTTCCGTTTCTTGGGCTGTCTCAACCGGTAGAGCTCCATACCCGCATGAAGAAGATGAACGCCAGCGATATCTTGTCTCGCTTTGTCAACGCGGATGAAGTTCGTGCGTATCTGAATGAAATCGGAAAACAGAATTGGGCGCAAGAGGCCTTCATGCTTTGGGCGCGGCCAGCAGGTGCAAGGAAGGCTGTTGACGAAGCTGCTATGACGTCAGTTCGCGGGAGCGAGCAGCACAAAGAGATTGTACGAGGGCCAGTTAGCGACTCCGATGAAAAAAAGGGAGCTGTAGAGAGATTGAAACCTGCCTTAACCGCTGGAGAAAGAAGGCAGACGCTTCTTTTTGTGGATTACGCAGTCCCTCATTACGACATGTTTGCCGGATCGCGGACAAACCTCATGTATCTTACCCTGCTGCTTAAGATGGGGCTGGACGTAAAATTGTTGCCGGCCGACTTCCGGCGGGTGGAACCGTATTCGTCCGAGCTGAATCAAAGGGGAATTGAAACGCTGGACGGCGAGTGGTACCGCGACAACTGGGAACGCTGGCTTCGGGACAACGGGCGGGAGATTGACTATGTCTTTTTTCACAAGCCCGATCCCGCGATGAAATTTCTGGACGCCGTCAAGCGGTATACCTCGGCTGCAATCATCTACCAGTGTCACGATCTCCATTACCTGAGGCTTCAGCGAAATGGTCAGGTGAAGAATGACGAATTGATACTTGCTAAAGCCGACCTTTATGAAAAGAAAGAAGATTACATATTTTCCAGCAGCGACGTTATCCTGACGTTCAGCGGGGTGGAGGAGAAAATGATCAGGGAGAAATTCCCGGATAAACAGGTTTTCACGGTCCCCCTGTTTTTTTACGAGGATGTGCCGGCACCTTGTCGTGATTTCGGCAAACGTCAGGATCTGTTGTTTGTGGGCGGCTTTGCTCATACACCCAACCGGGATGCTGTTTCCTGGTTTTCTACGGAGGTGCTTCCCCTCATAAGGCGAGAGATCCCGAAGATCGTTTTCAATGTAGTGGGTGCGGACCCCCCCAAAGATATTATGGCCCTGCGGTCGAAAAACGTGAGGATTCTTGGCAGGGTCAGCGAAGCGAAACTCAAAGAACTTTATGATACCGTCAGGCTTGTGGTGATTCCCCTGAGGTTCGGCGCGGGTGTGAAGGGGAAGACGGTCGAGGCGCTGTATTACGGCGCGCCGGTTGTTTCGACTTCCGTAGGACTGGAGGGTATCAAGGGGATAGACCAGATATGCGCCGCAAAGGACGATCCGGCGGGATTCGCGGGTCAGGTCGTTTCATTATACGGAGACGAGAAGAAGCTGGCGGAAATTAGCGAGCAAGGGGTATCTTTCGTCGCGGAGAATTTCACATCGCAAAAGGCTGCCGAACTGATGAGCGACGTCCTTTCTTCTGCCGGGAAGGAAGTGGCCGCGAGGATCTCAGCTTCGTCGTCGGCGAGGGTTAAAGAGGAGACCCCCCGGCTGATTGCCTTCTACCTCCCCCAGTACCACCCGATCCCGGAGAACGACGAGTGGTGGGGAAAGGGTTTTACCGAGTGGCGCAACGTCGCGAAGGCGACGCCGCTCTTTAATGGGCACTACCAGCCGCACATTCCCGCCGATCTGGGCTTCTATGACCTGAGGCTGGAAGATACGCGAATAGCCCAGGCGGAACTCGCACGGGAATACGGCATATACGGTTTTTGTTATTATCATTACTGGTTCAACGGAAAGAGACTCCTGGAAAGACCCCTCAACGATATGCTCAAGTCAGGGAAACCGGATTTCCCCTTTTGTGTCTGCTGGGCCAACGAAAATTGGACCAGACGATGGGACGGTGAAGACCGGCATATTTTGATGAAAGTGGAGTACAGCGAGGAGGATGACCGGAGACACATCCGTGAGCTCTTGACAATATTCGAGGATAGCCGTTACATCAGGATCAACGGTAAGCCTCTTTTCCTGGTCTACCGAACGGAGAACATCCCGGACCCTCGAAGGACAGCCGAGGTCTGGCGGGAAGAGGCGCGGAAGGCCGGTGTTGGTGAGCTTTACCTGGTAAGGGTCGAGAGTATTGGAAAAACTGATCCGCGGAGCATCGGCTTCGACGCCGCCCTTGAATTTGCGCCTGACTGGAACAATAAGGGATTCAGGGTACGGGCGAACAATAAGAAACTCAATGGAAGACTTAGTGACGTTGAGATTCCGGACGACTTATGTGAAAAGAACTACGTCCACTATTACGACGAATTAGCGAATAATATGATGAAGAAGAAGTCTCCGGATTATACATGGTTCCGCTGCGTCACGCCATCATGGGACAATACGGCGAGAAGGCTGGAAGGCGCGCATATTTTCCTCGGCTCCAGTCCGGAGAAATATCAAAACTGGCTCAGGCAGGCCATGGATTTTACAAGGGACCGCTTGAAAGGGGATGAGAATGTTGTTTTCGTCAACGCGTGGAATGAATGGGCGGAAGGAAATCATCTGGAACCCGACCGGCAGTTCGGGAAATCGTACCTGGAGGCGACTCGCAGAGCGCTGGAAGGAGCGACATTTGGGCTGGATGGGGCGTCAATAACGGCAGCTTACGATTCGCCCCTCCCGCGTTTCGTTGACGATGGCGGGCGGGAATTATTTCCTGAACTTCAAAAATTGCTGAAAGACCGGCGGGAGAGAATAGGCCGACTGGAGGTGAGGCTTGCCGAGAAAGACCGGCTCCTGGAAAAATGTGAGTTCCGGATTTTAGACAGGGAGGCCCGTATTCGTGACCTTCTCGATTCCGCAAGTTGGCGAGTGACCAGACCTTTGCGTCGTACATACGATATAATGCTAAAGGCGAGGGGGAAGAGTCTCGACTAACCCCTAAAGGTAAGTCAGGTCTTACGTTCACGTTGTGAAAACCGTGTGACAAAGACCACTGGATCACCTAAAAGAAACTGAAATAGCCAGGACTTCAAGACTGAAAGTGCTGATAGTAAGGAGGTAGTGGATGGCAGACAACTCAGCGGGAATTTCCTCGTTCGAAAAAACACATTACCCATTTACCTTTGCCGCTCCACCATCCACAGAAATAATTGACAGCATGAAGTTGCTCTTCTGCCCCGTGTGTGGAGCGACGGCCGATATGCAGCCATTTACTGATAACGTGCGGGAGTCGGGTATCTGTTGCAACTGCGGATCGTGGAACCGGCAGCGCTTGATGGCAGTACTATTAATGCATGTCATTGAGCGGGTAACAGGCGTTCGTCTTACACACGTTTCATCGCTCGAGGTGCCTGATACTCTCCAAATCTTTGGTGCCGAATGGTTCGGTGCTCTTCACAAAACTCTACGTCGCTTGAAGGGCTATAGGTGGAGTCGCTATTCGGGCCCTACGCACAAAAGCGGTGATGTGATAGATGGCTGTCCCCATCAGGATCTTCTGTCAACATCATTCCTCGACAATCAATTTGATATCGTTTTGACCGCCGACGTTTTGGAGCACATTCCGGAACCATACTTAGCTCACCGGGAGATATACAGAATTTTGAAACCGGGAGGGGTTCATATTTTTACGGTCCCCTCAAACATGAACAACCCTTTAGATGATCAGCGTGCTGCGCTTGCCAATGGTGAACTGATTCGATTAAAGCCACCCGAATGGCACGGCAAAGAAGTGGACTCAAATCTCGTGTATACTGTTTTCGGGCTTGAGATGATTTGTCATCTGTGGTCTCTTGGTTTCTTTGTGAGGTTTTATGAAATCTCTAGCCCCGGCAAGGGCATTATTGGGCCGAGAGCCGTCGGGTTTGAGGCAACTAAACATCATGAACCGCTCTTGCGGGAAATCCCAGAAGGCCTAAGAAGTCAAAGCAGTCTTCAATTTAATAAAGCGAAGATCGAATGAGCAACAAAAAAGAGAAGCTTTAATGGCGTGATCCTGGTGTTTGGGGGAAGGTCAGAAGGAGTGTGTATTTCTACATGAGGCGGATTATCACGGGACTTTTCGCCTTTTATTATGGTTATGACATAGTTGATCTTATTTACGAATCTTCCGGATTAATTACAAAGATTTTTGTGATCGATAATTTGTATTATGGCATACGAGCCGAACTTATCGAAGTTCTCGTCAGTATAAAGCCGTAAGCAAGAAGGTTTTTTGAGGGAATTCGGGAATGGCCGAGGAGCATTTCAAAATATTGGATAGTCAGAATCTGAGGTTGGAGAAGGGGGAAAAAAGATCGTCTTATTTATTTCTTTTGATCCCTATTTTTTTCCTGGTGATCGGGCAGACTAGTTCAAAATACGGTGCGCTGCTGCTCGCAAACAGCGGGGCCTCTCGTATGGAGATTTTATACCATTTAAATATTTATATTTTTATCGGGTATATTTGTCTGTTTTTGAGAGGGATTGTCTGGTTGGTTATTCTGAGGAAGTTTGAACTTTCATATGCATATCCTTTCTTAAGCATATCGCTGGTTGTTGTTCTGCTGTTATCAAACCGCCTTTTTGGAGAGGCCATAACGACACTTAAGATAATTGGCTCTTTTCTTATTGTCATGGGAGTGCTTGTTATGAGCAGGTCAGGTGAAGGCAAGTCGCAATGTTGAAGGACTATCTATATATTTTTCTTATGGTGTTTCTTACAGTAACCGGTCAGCTGATAATAAAGAAGGCTGCCATGTCCTTTCGAAGCGGAAAAA
>JARRRI010000051.1:0-68745 GCA_037380845.1 Candidatus Sulfobium sp.
GCATAACTGCGCGTTCTGCAATATCAGGCTTGAAAATCATTAAATAAGGGAGGACTTTATGAAGAAGTATGACACGCCGTTGCTTGACGAGTTGGAAAAAGGGCCGTGGCCGAGCTTTGTCACAGAGATCAAAAAGGCCGCGAAAAAGAGCCCTATGGCCAACGACGAGCTGGGACAGCTCGAGTATTCCTTTAAGACAAAACGTGGCTATTGGAAGCATGGGGGTATCGTAGGAGTTCTCGGATACGGCGGTGGAGTTATCGGGAGATACTCCGATCTGCCCGAGCAGTTTCCGGAGGTTGCCCATTTCCATACGGTAAGGCTGAACCAGCCGAGCGGTTTCTTTTACACGACTGATGCGCTCCGCATGATCTGCGACATCTGGGACAAGTATGGAAGCGGGATTACCAACATGCACGGTTCAACAGGCGATATCGTTCTTCTGGGGACGACAACCGATCATCTCGAGACCCTTTTCGCCGAATACTCTTCGCGCGGCTGGGACCTCGGCGGCTCAGGATCCGACCTCAGGACCCCGAGTTGCTGCGTAGGACCAGGCCGCTGCGAGTGGACGAATTACGACACTCTGGATGTCATCAACAACCTTACCCACGAGTTCCAGGATGAGCTCCACAGGCCTATGTTTGCGTACAAGTTCAAGATCAAGGCCGCCGGTTGTGCATGTGACTGCGTAGCGGCGCTTGCCCGGTCCGACTTCTCCATTATCGGCACCTGGAAGGGTGACATCCTCATCGACCAGGCCGAGGTGGCAAACTATGCCAAAAACGGTATGGACATAAAGGCAAATATCACGGATATGTGTCCGACCAGCTGCATGAGCTATGACGGGAAGGAACTCAAGATAGACAATTCCAACTGCAACAGGTGCATGCACTGCATATCCAAGATGACCAAGGCCCTGAGGCCGAGCGGCGAGAGAGGAGCTACCATCTGTATGGGAAGTAAGGCCCCGATCGTTGTCGGCTCTCTGCTTTCATGGGTTATCGTGCCGTTTATCAAGATCGAACCGCCTTACACTGAACTGAAGGACCTTATCCGGAAGATCTGGGACTGGTGGGACGACAATGCGAAGCCGAGGGAAAGAGTCGGAGAGGTTATCGAGATGAAAGGCATGAGGTCGTTCCTCGAGGCGATCGGCGTCGAGCCGCAGCCGCAGCAGATCAGAGAGCCCAGAAAAGACCCGTTCATGTTCTACACCGAAGAGGACATAGCCGGATTCAAGGCCAAGGAAGCGGATGAGAAAAAGACCGGCGTCTACAAATTCTAAATAAATATTATATATCTTTCAAGGAGGAGATAGAAGATGGCTTTACCAGAGAGAAAAACAGACATAGGTCCGCCAGATTTTCATCAGTTCATGCCGCCCGTTGTTCAGAAAAATTACGGCAAGTGGAAGTATCATGAAGTACTTTCGCACAGCACCATGGTTCATGTGGGCGAAAGCGGCGACAAGCTTTGGACCGTCAGGGTGGCATCGCCGAGGATCATGGCTACCGACACGATCCGCGAGATATGTGACGTCGCGGAGAAATACTGTGACGGGCATCTTCGCTTCACCACCAGGAACAACGTCGAGTTCCTTATATCCGATGAGAGCAAGTTAGAGCCGTGCAAGAAAGAACTGGCCGACCGCGGATTTAAAATGGGCGGTATTGGATACGGAATCACAAACGTCGTTCATACCCAGGGCTGGGTCCACTGCCACAGTGCGGCCACCGACGCGTCTGGTCTTGTCAAGGCCATGATGGACGAACTCTTTGAATACTTCGAATCCAAGAGCCTTCCGAATAAAGTCAGGCTTGCGGTTGCCTGTTGCGTGAACATGTGCGGCGCGGTGCATTGCTCCGACATCGCAGTCGTGGCTATCCACACCAAGGTTCCTGTCATAGATCATGATAAATTCAAGAACATGTGCGAACTGCCGACGGTTATCGGGGCTTGTCCTACACGCGCGATAAGTCCTGATCCGGCCAAGAAGAGCATCAAGATCAATGCCGACAAGTGCATGTACTGCGGCAACTGTTTTACCGTCTGCCCGCCTATTGACATCAAGGATCCGGAACGCGACGGCGTAGCAATCGTGGTAGGTGGAAAGATAAACAGCCTCAGGTCCAACCCCAAGTTCTCGAAACTTGTTATACCTTACATCTCAAATGAGCCGCCGAGATGGCCCAAAGTCGTTGCGGCGATAAAGCACATCGTTGAGGTCTACGCGGCGAATGCACGGAAGTATGAAAGAATTGGCGAGTGGATCGAAAGGATCGGCTGGGAGCAGTTCTTCAAGCTCACGGGGATCGATTTCACTTACCAGTGCATCGACGACTTTACCTTTATGAGAGACACCTTGAGGACCGCTTCGACATTCAAGTGGTCGTAAGAATGACTAGGAAGACGGCAGTTGCAATAACTGCTGTCTTCCTATAAACTGGTGAGTGGAAATATGTTAATCCAATAGCGGGGGTAAAGTACCATGGAAACAAGTGAACTGCAGGACAAGATTTTCGCCTTCGTAGAAGCAGCAAAAGGTAAGAAGAAGCTAAAAGAGAAAGACATTATCAAGGGCGTGTCGGCGGCCGAGAATTTGCCGGCCGATGAAGTGAAGAAGGCCATGAGGGCCATGATTGACGTGGGAAGGCTTATGTACTCCTATGGCGGCGGTGCAAGCTCTGTCGAAATTCCCAGCGAAGAATACCTGAGAGAAAAAGGCCTTATAAAATAAGAGTCGACTTTTATCCGTATCTTGGACGGAGAGGGTTATCCCTCTCCGTGCCTTGTTGAATCTGAATCCGGTCCGGCAATTAAACCTTCCTTCACCTTGGTCCTTCCCGGCGCATCGGCTCATAAACGTCGTTACGTGCAGGTGATGTCATTCCCGGAGTAGTTAAGTAAACAACTGGATTACTACTCGAAGCGGTCGCGCCGACAAAATCGTAGCGACCTGCTGGGAATGGCAATGTAGAATTCCAAAACATACAAAAGCCGTGTTGTAAATACTCCACTGGAGAAGACGGAAGACCCGTTGGTTCCAATTCTATTCCGGACTATACAAACAGCGTAATGTTGATAATATCCTGTAAGTCGGTCAGAATAATATCTTGCAGAAATTGCGGTGTCTTTGAGGGAGAATTCTTATGAAAACTTCTTATCCAAGGCTGGTAATAGCCGGCTTGAGGGGCGGGTCAGGCAAAACGACTGTTTCGCTTGGGCTGACAGCAGCCTGGCGAAAACAAGGCCTGAAGGTTGCGGTGTACAAGAAGGGACCGGACTATATAGATGCCGGCTGGCTTTCGGCGGCTGCGGGCCTGCCATGCTATAATCTGGACCCTTTCCTGATCGGAAGGGAGAAGTTGATCACTTCCTTCAGGGATCATTTCCGGGAGGCCGATTGCGCCGTCATAGAGGGAAACCGTGGACTTTACGACGGAATGGACCCGAAAGGCACTTACAGCACGGCTGAGCTTGCTAAGAGCCTCCGGTCTCCCGTACTCCTGGTAATCGACTGTACGAAGTCCACCAGGACTCTGGCGGCCATGGTCCTTGGTGCGAAGAAATTCGACCGGAGGGTCAGGGTGAGCGGAGTCGTTTTGAACCGGATAGCGGGCGTAAGGCATGAAAGGGTGGTACGGAGGTCGATAGAGGAATACTGCGGAGTGCCTGTATTCGGGGCCATTCCGAAACTGAGGACGGATTTTTTGTCCGAGAGACATATGGGGCTGACGCCTTTTCAGGAGCATCCGGAGGTGGAAAAAGCGATTGCCGTCTCGGCGGATACTGCTTTCAGGTACCTGGATCTGACAGGAATATGGAAATCGGCAAAGACCGCTGTTGGTTTGATCGGAGGCCGTATGACGGGGCGGGATACTAAACCGCACTTCCCTGACAGCCCGTCTTTGCCCGATGTGACAGTCGGTATTATAAGGGATTCGGCATTTCAGTTCTATTATCCCGAAAATTTCGAGGAGCTTGAAAAAAGGGGTGCCAGGCTGCTCGAAATAAGCGCCCTGGCGGAGCGGAAACTGCCCGCCATCGACGCCCTTTACATCGGGGGCGGGTTCCCGGAGACAAATGTGGTGGCACTTGCACGCAATACCGCTTTCAGAAGGGCGGTGAAAGAGGCGGTAGAGAAAGGGCTGCCCGTGTACGCGGAGTGTGGCGGCTTAATGTATCTCGGGAGCTCCCTCCGGGTTGACAACAAGTCTTATCCGATGACGGGAATCTTTCCGGTAGCGTTCGGCCTCGAAAAAAGGCCGCAGGCGCACGGCTATACGGTTGTCGAAATAAGCAGGCGAAACCCGTTCTATGAGCGGGGCATTGTCCTCAAGGGACATGAGTTCCATTATTCCGCGGTAATCGATTATCGATATACGAAGGGAGTGACTTTTTCGTTCAGGATGAAGCGGGGAGAGGGCTTGATAAGGGGCAGGGACGGGATATGTTATAAAAATGTCCTTGCCACTTACACCCATCTGCATGCCTATGGAGCACCGCAATGGGCCGATGGTCTTGTTCAGGCGGCAAGACGTTACAGGGAGGAAAAGCCGTGAAATGCTGAAAAGGGAAGAGGTCGTAAGGGCTCTCGATAAAAAGGATTACGCGCCTTTGTATGAAGCGGCAAAGGACGGACGCGGCGTCCTGCGCGTCTTGATCTCCCTGACGTACGATAAGCAGTCCGTCATCAGTTGGAGGGCTGTGGAGGCCCTAGGACTCCTGGCGGGCGAAATGGCCGGCAGAGACCCCGAGGCGGTGCGAAACCTGGCACAGCGGCTCCTCTGGATGATGCGGGATGAATCGGGCAACAATCCGTGGGGCGTCCCGGAAGTTTTGGGCGAGATAGTGAGGAACAGCTCCAGCCTGCTTTCCGATTTGCCGCCCATAATCGCGTCCTTTCATGACGAGGAGATGCTGCGACCGGGCGTGCTGAGAGCACTCGAAAGGATAGCCGGCGTCAGACCGGACCTGGTAATGACGTCGATGCCGCTGGTTGAAATGTATCTGAAAGACGGCAATCCGGACGTGCGCGCTTATGCCGCATTGCTGGGGGGGCGTTTACGTCTTGCGGAACTTCTTCCCGCCGTCGAAGAGCTGGTAAAGGACGACTCTTCCGTCACCATGTACGAGGGAGGAGACCTGGTGGCGACGACCGTAGGAGAGAAGGCCTCGGAAGTTGTTATACTATTGCGAAACAAAAAAAGGAAAGAGGACAATGTGTGATGCTTGAATGCCCTTTTTGCAGAAGGCCGATCGAAGAGCCGCAGGAGATTACTTCCCGCTTTGGTTCTACTTTCAGCGGCGGGAAGTGCGACTGCGGCGCGGTATACGTCTATGACGAGTCGGGTCATCACGTGGGCGATGCCTATGTCGACGCACTGGCATTTGCCTTTAATGATGACCTGGACAAGGCATGGAGCTATACCCCCGGTGAAGATTATGAAATCATAGAGCTGAGTTACGACAAGAGAAGGAACAGGTTTGTTCGGGAAATCAGCGGTGGACGCGGCCGGACCATCCCCGTTTTCCTGTTTCTGCTGAATAGGAAAGAATCTCACGGAGACAAAGAGGTGTCTGACGTACAGGGAAAAGAAAATGAATAAAGGATGGTGCCTTTTATAGTTCAAAATAATTCTGGCAGAGGAAAAGCTGACCAAAAACACAGGAAATCTCGGCATTGTATTGTTGGGAGTCAATCCCTGCAAGAATCAAAAAACCATTTAGAAGAAAGGGGGAAGGAAAATGCCTACAATGGAGTTTCAGGGAAAACAGATTGAAGTCGATGACGACGGCTATCTCTTGAATCTTGACGACTGGACGAAGGAGCTCGCTGCAGAGCTTGCGAAACAGGACGGACTGGAGCTTACCGACGCTCACTGGGAAGTTATCAATTTTCTGAGGGACTATTATCAGCAGTATCAAATCGCCCCGATGATTAAGATCCTGGTAAAGGAAATCGGTAAGGCCATGGGGCCTGAAAAGGGCAATACGAAATATCTTTATGAGCTTTATCCGGGCGGACCTGCGAAGCAGGCGTGCAGATATGCCGGTCTTCCGAAACCGACAGGTTGCGTTTAGTCTTTAAGACGTTCAGTATCCAGTTTCAACTTCCGGCACCCCTGCAACGGGGTGCCGTCTTCAAACTGCAGGCCTTTATGGGCAAGGGGAGAAACAACAATTTTCTACTGTGGGAAATAAGACGATGAAGCAGAGAACAGAACGCTCTTTGGCGGAGAGTCGCCGCTTGCAGCGAATCTGGTTGCAGGGGCGGGCGTTTCCCGATTGCTCAGGGAGCGGTAAACACCGGACATGAAGCTTCACGAGCTCCTCTCGCAACAAAAGGCGGCAATAATCAAAAAATGGTTTGACTCGGTACTCAGGACCTATCCGGAAGACTCTTCACGATTCATGGGAAAGAAGGGCGACCCCTTTACCAACCCGGTGGGTCATACCATACGCCGGGGTCTGGAAGGGGTATTCGACGAACTCCTCGGTGAACTTGACTACGATAAGGTGTCCCCTTTCCTCGATGAGATTATCCGGGTCAGGGCGGTTCAGGATTTTACCCCTTCCCAGGCGGTTTCTTTCATCTTTTCATTGAAAAGCCTGATAAGAGAGGAGTTGGCGCGGAATCGGGCCGAAGTTTCCCTGGAAGAGCTGCTGGCATTTGAATCAAAAATCGACAGGCTGGCCCTCTTTTCCTTCGACATATTTGTCATCTGCAGGGAGAAGCTTTATGAGATAAAAGCAAATGAATTAAAAAATATGACCTTCCGGCTTCTGCAGAGGGTCAACGCAATGGATGAGGACAAGGGCGGGAATCCCGAATCTTCATCGGGCAACAATGATAACGCGTAAAACAAAAGAGGTAACTAAATGAAAACCGTGCTTCCGTTAATTGCAGTGATCATACTGGTTTTGCTTGCCTTTGTGGGAGTGAAGGTGGCTAACTTGCAGTACCTCTTCGGGGTTGTCGTCCCCTATGCGGCCCTTGCCGTTTTCGTTCTGGGGTTTATCTACAGGATAGTAAAATGGGGGAAGTCGGCCGTTCCGTTTTCAATCCCGACCACTGCGGGTCAGCAGAAATCGCTTCCCTGGATCAAGCAGAGCAAGCTGGATAATCCATCCACTACTCTGGGCGTCATAGGCAGGATGGCACTGGAGGTGCTGACCTTCCGCTCGCTGTTCAGAAATACCAGGACGGAGTTAAGGGATGGACCAACAGTCTCCTACGGATCCGAAAAGTTTCTTTGGATGGCCGGACTCGCTTTCCATTGGTCGTTTCTCATCATCGTGATACGGCATCTGAGGTTTTTTACCCAGAATGTTCCGGGCGTGGTCAGCGCGGTCGCGAGTCTGGACAGCTTCCTTCAGATGGGGGTTCCGATACTCTACATAACGGACGTTGTAATTTTACTGGCGATCACCTACCTCTTCCTCAGAAGGGTCTCAATGCCGCTTATCAAATACATCTCTCTCCAGGCCGACTATTTCCCTCTGTTTCTGATATTCGGTATCGTGGCTTCGGGAATGATCATGAGGTATTTCACGAAAGTGTATGTAGTAGGGGTTAAGGAATTGGCCATGGGGCTGGTCAGCTTCAGCCCGGTGAACATGGAGACCATGCAGGGTATCGGCGTGATTTTCTATATCCATCTGTTCCTGATCTGCGTGCTGTTTGCTTACTTCCCGTTCAGTAAATTGATGCATATGGGGGGCGTCTTCCTCAGTCCGACGCGAAACATGCCGAACGACAGCCGGATGATCAGGCACATCAATCCGTGGAACCACCCCGTGCATGTACACACCTATGAAGAATATGAAGACGATTTCAGGGAAAAAATGAAAAAGGCTGGTTTACCAGTCGAAAAGGAGTAGCCATGGCAAAAGCACCATCACCAGATCAGCTCTCAAAAATAAAATACAGCCCGCCGAGGAAGGATTGGATGGACACGCTGCCGGTGGAATTCAAGCCCGGCATGTTCTGCTGGGGGGCGAAGGGGAAAAACCTGGAGACTGTGGAATTCCCCAATGCCAGGGACTGGTCACCCGTAGACGAGGACTGGAAGCTTCCGGAGAACTGGAAAGAGATCGTGCTGGAGGGCATAAAAGACCGCCTGAGCAAATACCGCTCTTTCCATGTGTTCATGGACATATGTGTAAGGTGCGGCGCATGCGCCGACAAATGTCATTTCTTTATCGGCGGCGGCGACCCCAAGAACATGCCTGTCCTCAGGGCTGAACTGTTGAGGTCGATATACAGAAAATATTTCACGCCTTCCGGCAAGATATTCGGAAAGAGCGCAGGGGCCAGGGAACTCACCCTCGATGTCCTTAAGGAGATATGGTATTACTACTACCAGTGCACCGAGTGCCGCCGCTGCTCCCTGTTCTGTCCCTACGGTATCGACCAGGCTGAGATTACCATGATAGGGCGTGAACTCCTGAATCTGCTGGGTCTGAACACCGACTGGATTTCAGGCCCTGTCGCAAACTGTTACATGAAGGGCAACCACCTCGGTCTTGAGCCCCATGCCATCGTGAGCAATATCGAGTATATGCTCGACGATATCGAGACCATAACGGGGATAAAGGTCGAGCCCACCTTCAACAGAAAAGGCGCTGAAATACTTTTCGTGACTCCCTCGGGAGACCTCTTCGCCGATCCCGGAACCTTCACCTGCATGGGTTACCTGATGCTCTTCCACGAACTGGGACTTGATTACACCTGGAGCACGTATGCCTCGGAGGGCGGAAATTTCGGCTTCTTCACCTCGAACGACATGGCAAAGAGGCTGAATTCAAAGATATACGCCGAGGCCAGGAGGCTGGGCGTCAAATGGATCCTGGGAGGGGAATGCGGCCACATGTGGAGGGTCGTTCACCAGTATCAGGATACCTGGAACGGTCCGGCGGACTTCCTCGAGGTCCCTAAATCACCTATAACCGGTACCGTATTCGACAATGCCCGGTCTACGAAGATGACGCACGTAGCGGAGTTCACCGCCGACCTGATCAAAAACGGCAAGCTGAAGCTCGATCCCTCCAGAAACGATAATCTGGTCGTCACCTACCATGACTCATGCAATACCGCAAGAGGTATGGGCATTATGGAGGAGCCACGCTACATTATCAAGAATGTATGCAACAACTTCCATGAGATGCCTGAAAACACCATCAGGGAGCAGACCTTCTGCTGCGGGAGCGGCACCGGGCTCAATGCCGGCGAAAATACCGAACTGAGAATGAGAGGCGGGTTTGCGAGGGCCAACGCGGTCAAGCATGTCAAGGAAAAATACGGGGTGAACATGCTGGCCAATATCTGCGCTATCGACAGGGCCACTCTCACGGCGTCGATGGACTACTGGGTCCCCGGGGTGAGGGTCACCGGTGTACACGAAATGGTGGCAAACGCATTGATAATGAAGGGCGAAAAGGAGAGAGAAACCGATCTCCGCGGAGATCCCCTTCCGGGAAAGGAGGAGAAATAGATGTATAACGGCGGCAAGATAATGCTGGGACTGCTTATATTTCTGGCTGTTGTGACATTTCCCTTCTGGTATAACCTCGGGACGGCCGATACCATACCGAAGCCGAAAATCGAAACCCCGTTTATCAAGCAGCACGGGATAAAAAAATGTGTAGAGTCCAAGGATTACATGAGGCGCGAACACATGCAGCTGCTTGATACGTGGAGAAACGACGCTGTCCGGAAGGGTGAAAGGATCTACGTGAACTCGGAAGGAAAAAGATACCTTATCGACCTGCAGAATACCTGTCTTAAGTGCCATTCCAACAAGAAAGATTTCTGCGACAAGTGCCATAATTACATGGCCGTGAAACCCTATTGCTGGGATTGTCATTTCGCACCGAAGGAGAACAAGTCATGAGTATAAACAGGAGACAATTCATAAAGCTGGCCGGACTCTCCGCCGTTCTGAGCGTCGGGGGGATTACGGCTATAGACAAGGTGAAGGCCAACGCCCAGGAGCTTCCCTCGGGTGCCCGTGCGACGGCTTCTGCAGCGGGGCAGATCTTTGGTCAATCAAAGCCTCCCCTTACGGCAAAGAGGTGGGGGATGGTTGTCGATCTTTCGAAGTTCCAGACTCCGGAAGACTACCAGAAGTGCATAGATGCCTGCAATCGGATCCACAATATCCCGGATTTCGGTGAGAAAAAGGATGAAGTCAAGTGGATATGGACCGATACCTTCGAACATACTTTCCCGGATAGTAACCCGAGGGACCGCAAAGAGGTGAAGGATGGCGACGAACTCGGTCTGTTCATCCCGGAAGAGTTGAAAGAAAAGCGTTTCCTTCTACTCTGCAACCATTGCGACAACCCCCCCTGCACAAGGGTATGTCCGACGAAGGCTACCTGGAAGAGGGAGTCTGACGGTATCGTTATGATGGACCAGCACAGATGCATCGGCTGCAGGTTCTGCATGGCAGCCTGTCCCTTCGGAGCCAGAAGCTTCAACTGGAGGGACCCCAGGCCGTTCATCAAGGAGGAAAACCTGAACCCGGAGTATCCCACGAGGGCCATCGGAGTGGTTGAGAAATGTATCTTCTGCGTCGAGCGGCTTGAACAGGGGCTCAAACCGGCATGCGTCGAGAAGTCCAACGGGGGACTGGTCTTCGGAGATCTTGACGACAAGAATTCAGATGTCAGGAAGCTCCTCCGTACACATTTCAGCATACGGCGCAAGCCCCAGCTTGGGACCCAGCCCAGTGTGTACTACCTAATAGGAGGTATTAAGAATGTTTGAAAAAGCGCTGGTCGGAAGTAAGCGATACTGGACATGGATCGGGATCTTGCTGGTCGTCATCGGAGTGGGCGTTGTGTACTACCTCCGTCAGTTCCACTATGGCCTGGGACTCACCGGCATGAGCAGGGACGTTTCCTGGGGCTTCTATATCGCCCAGTTCACGTTCCTCGTCGGCGTGGCTGCGTCGGCGGTCATGCTCGTCATACCTTATTACCTGCACCATTACAAAACCTTCAGACGGATAGTAATCCTGGGAGAATTCCTGGCGATCGCTTCTGTCATAATGTGCATCCTCTTTATCTTCGTGGATCTCGGACAGCCAATGAGGGTGCTGAACGTGGCGTTGCACCCCAGGCCGAATTCGGTCATGTTCTGGGATATGATTGTGCTGATCGGCTATCTCACCCTTAACGTCGTCATCGGATGGACGACGCTGGGGGCGGAGCGCAAGGAGGTGCCGCCGCCTGCGTGGGTAAAACCGCTTATTATCCTGTCCGTACCCTGGGCGGTCAGCATCCATACCGTTACCGCGTTTCTGTATGCCGGTCTTCCCGGGAGACACCTCTGGTTGTCGGCTATTATGGCCGCCCGCTTCCTGGCGGGGGCGTTTGCTGCAGGCCCGGCGCTCCTCATACTGCTTGCCTTTATCATCAGAAGGGTGAGCACATTTGATGCGGGGAGAGAGGCGATACAGGCTGTGGCAAAGATCGTAGCATATGCCATGTCCGTTAACGTTTTCTTCATACTGCTTGAGTTCTTCACCGCCTTTTACAGCGGCGTGCCGGCACATACAGCTTCCATGAGGTACCTCTTCTTCGGTCTTGACGGCCATTATGAGTTTGTTCCTTTCATGTGGGTTCTGGCGATACTGGCGATTGCGAGCCTTGTCCTGCTGGTAATCCCCAAATTCCGGGAAAACGAGGCCATCCTGCCGGTGGCCCTCATTGCGGTCTTCATCTCTACCTGGATCGATAAAGGTGTAGGCCTGGTGGTTGGCGGTTTTATCCCCAATCCGTTTGAGACCATTACGACCTATTCGCCGACTCTGCCGGAACTTCTCATAACACTGGGAGTCTATGGGGCGGGTGCGCTTACGCTGACCGTTCTTTACAAGATAGCAATCGGCGTCAAGGAGGAGGTTGCCACTTAGAAGAATATTCGCCGGACCGGGAAATCGGGTGCGGCGGGTGGTTTTTTGTAAAGAGTTTTATTTATAATTAAAAAGACCATTTTGGTGATCACATTAAAGGAGGAATTCCATGTACTTAGTCACAGTAGACTCTGGAAAATGCGAAGGGTGCGAGGAGTGCGTCAACAACTGTCCGGTCGGGGTGTTTCAGATGACCGACGGCAAGGCTGACCCCTACCAGGCAGATCTGTGCGAAGGTTGTGAGACCTGCGTCAGCGTGTGCTCGACAGGGGCAGTCACATTGTCGGAAATGTAGAAAACTTAGTGATGAAACTCCGTGGAAGGGGCGATGAGGGAATCATCGCCCCTTCTTTTTTAAGTACCGCCCGTCTTTTCCCGGCCTGGAAGCGGTTCCCTATTTCATCGCGTCGAAAGAGGCCTCCTTCACCACCATGTCAACCACCGGCAGCGTGGGTACTTTTGTCAGTCCATAGATCTTCTTAAGGTCGATACTTTCGGGCACGGCTCCAAGCAGTGCCTCAGCCACACCTTGGTCGGCCTGTCGATAGCGGAGCTTTGCTTCCACCACGACCTTCTTTATCCCCTGCGGGACGCAGAGCCCGTAGTAAACGTCCTTGTAGCCCTTCGGAGGAATGGTGTCGTGGCGGGAAAAAGACGTAACCACCCAGGGGTCGATTGCGAAATGGAAATTCTTGCCCATTCCCTCTGAATTGAAGAGCCGGGTGTTTTGCGCAAGGTGTCCCTTCGCGTCGATCGTACCGCTTGTCATAAGGACCTTGCCCTTTTCATCTTTTATCGTCATTTCAAGCCACATCTGCCTGACATTGGTCAGGGAGGTGGGGAGGTTATGACCGGCCCGGATATTCCTTACCCGGACTTTTATCTCGTCCAGCCTGCCGCTACTGTAAAGCGGGGAGAGCTCAAGGTCCGCAGCCAGCTGGAGACGCTTCACGGCCATCTCGTATTTTTCCTTAATAATGGCCGCCTTCCTGTCATCGCCGGCTTTCTTGGCAGCCGTCTGGGCGAGGTAGTAGATAAGGTAGTTGGCGCCGTTGAAATAGTGGCGGTATTCTCCACGCTCGGGTTTTCTGAAGTCGTCTGCGCTGTGCATGAAGACGGCCAGGTTTACCATGTGGCAGTCCTGACAGAGAATCCCCCTCTGCGCATACGCCCCATGTTTCCATTCCAGGTAGGTGGCCTCCAGAGGGAAGTGGTCTTCGTAGTGGTAAACCTGGTGGCAACCGGCGCACAGGTCGGCGCGCAGGTGCAACGAAGATTCTTCGCACTCGTGGAATCCCATCCCACAGTTTTCGGGAGGGGTGAAAGGGCCGCGCTTTATCAACTTTGTGCCCTCAGTGGTATCTATCCCCGGCGTGAGGATGAAGGAGCCGTTTTCCGGTTCGTGCGAAGGGGTTTGCCAGTGCGTTGTTCCGCTGACCGAGTGACAGATATCACATGACACCCCGGCCAGGGCAACGGGACCCAGATCCGCTATGCCGGGCTTCCTGATTTCTCCGGTGATCATACCCTCGGGGGAATGACAGCCCTCGCACTGCCGGGAAATTTCATGACCGACCGCCTTGACCGCCTTGTTCAACTCTCCCTGATAGACGGGGTCCTGAAAAGCCAGGGAGTGGACCGATCCGGTCCATTCATCATACTGCCTGGGATGGCATCCCTTACAGACTTCGGGCGCAGTGAATTTCGCGCTGGACTTGTTCCACTTGATAAGGGAAGGGTAGTAGGGATAGAATTCATGATCCACGTCGAAGACCGGAGAGGCCGCGAATGCCGTGGCCATAAAAGATCCACAAATCACCGCAAAAAATATCGTCTGTAATATTCTTGTCCCTTTTTTCATAACACCTCCTTTGTGGGAGAACCGGGAATGGCCCTCCTCAACGACTGTCTTCAATCCCGGCCGGCATATTCTATGCCGCGATACGGGTAAGAACCCCTCGCTCATATTGTAGTTGACACGGCTGAGCTGTCAAGGGGAACTTCGATATATGATTTCACCGGCGCTGGTGATTAACGGAGTTCACGACGTTCTATCCATCCCGGCATTCTGCTCACTGAAGAATTAACTTGACAAGTTGGCTGAAAGGCAATACGGTTTAATCGCATGGGTACAAAAAGAGGTGGTGGTCTTGCTCCCCTCACCCGGAGTTCAAGATTAAAGCCGTAAGATGCAAGTCTTAGGTTTTAAAGTCTGGGACGCAAGAGTCGCCGGGACTCATGGGTGGAGGCAAAGCAAGCACCACTTTTTTATCGACCAGGGAGCATCCGTGCGCCCCGTTGTGAGAGACTAACGGGCACTGGTGAACCTTCTGCTGGACAGCTCGTCGATCATGTGATAAATTGGGAGCGAGGCGAGTACATGGCTTTGTTGTCGTCAACACTTTCAGACTGTCTTATCCCCGATTTTTAAGGAGTGATCTCATGGCGCATAAGGAACTTCCCGTCCCCCCGCACTTCAATCCCGGCAGGACCGGCGAAGTCTGGGAGGTGAACTATCGGAAGAGGGCCGTTGATTCGGGTGAATGGGCCAAAAAGCAAGGCGTACGGCCTGCCGCGGAAGATACCTTCAGGATGTGCCTGGTGGCAGTGGATGTGCAGAACACTTTCTGCATACCGGGGTACGAACTTTACGTTGCCGGACGATCCGGCACCGGTGCGGTCGACGATAACAGGAGACTCTGCGAGTTCATATACAGGAATCTTGACGTGATTACGCAGATATGCCCGACTATGGATACCCATTACGCCATGCAGATCTTTCATCCCCTCTACCTGATAAACGACGAGGGAGAACATCCCCCGCCCTTCACCCTGGTTTCCGAAGAAGACGTAAAAGACGGGATATGGAAGTTCAACCCGGCGCTCTGTTACAGCCTCCGGATCACGGAGGATTACGGGCAGAGGCACCTGCTGCATTACACCAGGAGGCTCAGGGAGGGGGGCAAGTACGACCTTACGATATGGCCCTACCACGGCATGCTGGGAGGCATCGGCCACGCACTCGTGGCGTCCGTCGACGAAGCGGCCTTCTTTCACTGTGTTGCCCGTTACAGCCAGACTGATTTTCATGTGAAAGGCGACAGACCGTTGACGGAACACTATTCCGTCCTGGGACCTGAAGTGCTTGAGGGGCCTGAGGGGCAACCAATAGGACGGAAGAGCGAGAAATTCTTCAGGAAGCTCATCGAATTCGATGCCGTTGTGATCGCCGGACAGGCGAAGAGCCACTGCGTAGCCTGGACGATCGACGACCTGCTGCAGGATGTTTTGGCCGAAGACAGGAAGCTGGTGGATAAAATATACCTGCTGGAGGACTGTACGTCCCCAGTCGTAGTCCCTGGAGTGATGGACTACACGGAGCAGGCCGATGCCGCCTTCCGAAAATTCGACCATGCGGGAATGCACGTAGTCCGTTCCACGGACCCTGTCGAAACCTGGCCCGGAATCAGCCTCTGAGATCCCAGCCCCCCCGGAGTCAGGCTTTGTATCCTAGAGTATCCTCAATAAGAACAAGACTGCAACAACGACACCGACAAATGCCATTATGAAAAAAAGGGATTTATCATATTTGTTTCCGGTTTTTTCTTCTTCTTCCAATGCAGCTGAAAGCCTCTCCATGCTTTCCTGTTTCTCCTTCAGGCTGTTGCGGAAGCGTTCAGTCCATTCCTCAAAGTCAGTGGCGTCCCGACCTGTGTCAGTCGATCCGCGGTCAGATTCTTTAGCGGAATTCATTGCTGTTTCCTCCGTGTTAAAATCGATGGAATGTACGATTAACAGACCAGGATCCCCCGAGTCATTCATCGAGGGATCGTAATTTCCTTGCTTCCCGTTCATTCTGTCATTCTAGAAACTTCCGCGGAAAAGCTGTATCGGAATGCGGATGATTTTTCTGTAAGACTTTTCCTACAGCCCTGACTCCGGTCAGACGAGATGTGTCTTTAAAGTTGACAACATGGCTGCCGTCTGAAAAAAGAGTGACTTAGCCCTTTGGCTTTTTCTTCTTTTCCCCCGCTTTAGTTTCAGACCTCTTTTTCTGGGTACGTTTTGGTTTGGTGCTCCCGCCCGCCGATGGGGCCGTTTTCTGCCGTTTCTCAGTCTCCGGTTCCCCTGTCTCGACTCTTTCATGGGCGGCGGGTTGAGTCCGTTTGGGTTTAGTGCCTCCTCCTGCAGGCGGCGCCGTTTTCTGCGGTTTTTCCGATTCCGGTTCTGCTGACCCGGCAGTCCGCCGGGCGGCGAGTTTGGTCATCACTATCTGCTCCGCTTTCAGCCAGTGTTCCAGCTCCCTGCCTCCCGTCCTTCCGTTCTTTTCGTAGAAATCGTATGCCAATTTCCTTATCTCTTCCTGGACATTCATCTGAATCGCCTCCTTGTTTCTCTGTTCTTCAATCTTCATCTTATCTCCAGCCAGGGATCAATGCAACCTGATAATTGTCCTGCAGTCGCAAAAATTCGGCAGAAATGAAGAGAAGGCGTCCAGCCGTCCGGCAGGATGATGCAGCCGGTATTTTTTGTGCTAACATGGTAAAAAAGGAGGTATCTGCAATGGCATTGGTAAACGGTCTGGAAACCGAAAAATTGATGGAAGTCGTGGGGCAGGTCAAACAGAACTGGGAGAAGGGAAGAACAGTCTGGAAGGCGTCAACAAAATGGCTGAGCGGCTTTAAAGTCCAGACATGTTCCAGGGACTTCACCCTTCTGGCCGACGAGCCTGAAATGCTTTGCGGCACAAACACTGCCTCGAACCCTGTCGAGATGATATTGCAGGCTTACGGAGCATGTCTGACAATAGGGTACGCAATGAACGCCGCCGTGAGGGGGATAACAATCGAAGACATAGCAGTAGAGCTCGAAGGAGAAATTGACCTGCCGGGCTTTCTGGGACTTGAACCCCCCGAGAAGCTGCACATGGACAAACTGCCTGGCTTCAAGACGATCAGCGCGAAAGTCAGTATCAAGGCGGATGCGGACGAGAAGGCACTGAAGGAATTGCACGAACAGGTAGTCGGAACGTCGCCCGTGGGAATAACCCTGTCCAGGCCGGTCGATGTTAAAACGACTCTGGAAGTCAAGTAGAGAAGGTCGGTCAGGAATATACCGGGCCTGATCCGGTTGCAGGCCCGGTAAACATTTCTCGGGTCGGTAGAATCAGATCTGTTCCGGCCTTACTTTTCGAGTTTTGAAGTGCTGATTTTAACTATCTCCCGCTTTATCTGGCCGGGCATTCTCATGTTCTTTATAAAGGCCCAGTTGCCGGCGTCTTCAAAATAGAGCTTCATGCGGTACATCTCGTCGAGTGTGACGACCTTGACCACGCCTCTCCCCTTGTATATGGCTACCTCGATCGGAAAGGCGGCGGCGTGGTCAATTCCGGGACAACGGTAGTCTTTGGATTCCCTCTTCTCTCCGGCTATGCCGTAAGCCCTGGCTTCTGTGGCGGGGTTGTTGATGCCATACATGACGATATCTTCGGCCGGTTTCAGTGTATAGATGAGCTTCCAGCCCTCCTTGTTAGACATGATACCGTCTTTGACTTTTGCCGCTATGTCCTGAAAGACGCCCGGGGCATCGTCCTTCTTATACATCACTTCCGGCATATCCGCGAAATCCCCTCCACCCATGCCGCCGACCCTGCCTTCGCTTCTGAGCTCGCCTATCTGCCGGTTCACGGCGTCTCCCTGCACGGCCGACGCAAGAATTGTAGACAACTTGTTCATAGTGGTTTCTGACAGCCTTTCTTCCGTCTTGTCGCCGAGTACGGTTCTGTTTATGGAGGCCGGATTAACGAAAGCTGCATTGAGGCCCTTTTCGTCCTGATAAAGTTCCACCCTGAGAGGTATGGCAAAGACTGCCGTGGGGCCGTGGGATATAATCTGTTTTGCATATTCCGGAGAGTTTATAACTATGTTGTAAGCCCTGAACCCGCAGTCCTTCGGTACGGAAGCCTCGTACGATGCCATTGTCGACGGCCTTTACATATACACCGTATTCCTGGGCATGTACTGCCGGTGACATCACGAAGAATACTGCCAGAACAAACAATAACATCTTTTTCATCGTCGCCTCCTCTAAAAAGTAATTAACTTCGAAATTAATATATTAAAGAACTTTTTGGCCCCTTTGTAAAGTAAAATTGAAATGGTGATGTTCGGTGAGACATACTAAAACACGATGAAGACCACAGTAGTATGCGGATTGCTCGGTTCGGGGAAGACCACCTTCATTAGAAATTTTGTTGAGGGCACCGTGGGAAAGACCGTCGTGCTCGTCAATGACTTCGGCAGGGCCGGCATTGACGGTGAGATATTTTCGGCTGATGGAATCGATTCCATCGAACTTCCGAGCGGCTGCGTCTGCTGCACGCTCAAGTTCGATCTAATCTCTACAATAGAGGGAATACTGAAGGACCATTCTCCCGCCCATCTTGTCATCGAGCCGAGCGGGATAGCATCACCTTCAGGGGTGCTCGAAGCGCTCGATTCCCTCTCCGTCCGTCCCGTAACCGTTGTTGGCCTGGTGGACGCGACCGAATTTATCGGGCTCCATGAGGCCCAGTTGTATGGGAGGTTTTTCGAAGACCAGATCATCACCTCTGACGTCATACTTGTAAACAAGTCCGACCTTGTTTCGGAGGAAATAAGAGAGGAAACCGCCCGTCTGGTTGAGACCTTAAATCCGCGGGCGGCTGTCTTTAAGACCGTGAATGCCCGGCTCGGCGAGCCACTGTTGAGCATTGACGTCCACACCGGATACAGGTCGCGGCACAAATTGACGGACCACTTTCACTTCGACACCTTGTCGCTGAAGCTGGAAAACGGAACGGGTTACGTGAAATTGAGGGGAATCTTTGATGAAATGGCGAGGGGAGAATACGGGGACGTGGTGAGGGCCAAGGCTCTTGTTCAGACCGAAAGAGGACCTTACAGGTTCGATCTCTCTTACGGAAGGGTGGCGGAAGCGGTTTTTCAGAAAGAAGTGACGGACAGCAGACTTGTCATGATAGGCGAAGGTCTTAAAAAGGACGCTGTGTCTTTAAGAATATCTCAGGGTTAACCGGTGCGAAGGGCATCTACGATATCCATGCGCGAGGCCCTGGCGGCGGGCAGTACGCCGCCTGTCAGTCCCATGATCAGAGAGAAGGCTATCGCCCGGTAGGCTATCTGGAATGTAAGACTGAAGGAGAAGGCCAGCTCGGAAAAAGTCTGCCAGTTCATGGTCGAAATAGTGATAAACTGCATGAATGAGGCAAGGAACAGCCCCGCCAGACCACCGACCAGGCCCAGAAGCATTGATTCAACAAGGAAAGCTGCCAGAATGCTTCTCCGGCGGAACCCGAGCGCCCTCAGCGTCCCTATCTCCGCGGTCCGGTTTGCCACGGCCGCATACATCGTGATCATGGCGCCTATCATCGCGCCGAGGGAGAAGATGGCGGTAAGAGTGATTCCCAGGATGCGGAGAAATTTGGCCATCATCTCGGACTGATCTCTGTAATAGGTGGTTTCGCGCTTTGCTTCGAGGGTCAAGCGGGGGTCATTCTCGATCCGCTCCTTGACGCTCCTGAACTGGGACGGGTCGCGGAGTTTGAACAGCACCGATGAGTAGGCCTGTCTCCGGAAGGCCTGCATAAGCTGGTCGGAATCGCCCCATATCTCCGAACTGTATCCGGTCCTCCCCGCTTCGAAAATGCCGACTACCGTCCAGTCACGCATGGCAAACCGCAGCGTCTCGCCGATGCCCGCGCCTTTGAACCTCTTTGCCACGCTTCTGCCGGCTATGATTTCAGAAGAACCCCTCTTCGGCATGCGCCCTTCCACCAGCTTCACCTGGGGTCTCAGAGCGAGAGAGGCTTCTCCAATCCCTCTTATGGTAATATTTGAAAGCTTGTCGCTCCCCCTCTTGGGAAGGTTAATGATTACCACCAGCTCCTTTGCGAGCAGGGGGTTACCGTCTTTGCCTACTGCTATTCCCGGTTCCGTCTCAACGACTGAAGCCTGGCTTCTGTCGATGCCGCTCTGCATTTCGGACTGCGACCCTTTGCGTATGACCATCACGTTATCATAAGATCCCGTTTCTATCAGCGTCTTCTGCAGCCCTTCCGCAAGCATCAGGACCGAGGCGAATACAAAGACTACAAGTGCCATTCCCGCTGCCGTCAGAACGGTAGTGAGCCTCCTGGTCCAGAGGTTCCGGAAGCTGTAGAAGACCGGCACCGCCATCAGCCTATCCTCCTGAGGCCGTCGGCAATCCTCACTTTTATTGCGCGACGGGCCGGAAACAGGGCGGCGACGGATGCGATGACGAGCCCGGCGGCCATGTCCATATATATGGTAGTGCGGGACACAATAAAAACCGGGAAATACTGGCTCAGATAATCTCCGAAAGCCTTTGCCGCGGGGAAGGTGAGCAGTATGGCGAGAGCGGAGCCGGCGGCCGCTATAATCAGCGATTCGCCGAAGATCAGTGCTCCGATGTATAAGCCGCCGAAGCCGAGTGTCTTCATGATAGCATACTCGCCCGTCCGCTCACGGACGGTCATGGCCATGGTATTGGCCATCACCGCCATGATTATAACGATAACTATATAGGAAACCAGGCGTATAACCATGACTATCGCTTCTGTCATGGAAATGAAGCTCAGCTGGAATGCTTTTTCTGTCTCGGTGATGGTCTCGGCCAGGGAATTTTTGAACATTTTGTCAATCGAGGCGGCCACGTCCGCCGCCATGTCAGGACTCTTCACTCCGACAAGGTACCACCCGACCCTGTCCGCCCTGTAAGGCGCCGCTTTTTTCAGAGTTTCATTCAGGTAGTTCCAGTGGAAGAAGAACTGGGTCTCATCCGTGCTCTTCCGCGCACCGTGGTAAATCCCCCGGATGACGAATTCCCAGTTTCCGGGGAAAATCGTACCCTTAAGGGTGACCGTATCGCCTATCTTCCAGCCGAACCTTTCGGCAGTCTTGATGCCGACAACGGCCCCCTTTCTGTCACGGAGAAACTCCTTTTTCTGTTTCGCCGGCAGAACGAACTCGGGATAAAGATCCATGGCGGTCTTTGCATCCGTCGCGAAATTGGGAAAAAAATTCTTTTCGGAGATATAGACGCCGCCGAACCAGACCGAGTAGCCAACTTCCGTTACCCCCGGCACCTGCCTGATTTTTTCCCTGTACGAAAGCGGAAGGAAGAAGACGAGAGAAACCGCGTTCCGGGTAATCAGGCGGGTGGCGGAAGACGCCTCGACACCCGCGTACCAGGCACCGATTACAGTCCGTAACAGACCAAAGGCGAGGATGGCAATGGTGATGCCGAGGACGGTGAGACCCGTCCTGAGTTTATGACGGAATGCATTCTTAGTGATGAGTTTCAGAACCTGCATTCAGGACACCTTTGTCCAGCTGACGTATTATATGCGCCTTTTCCGCGGCCCTGGGGTCGTGGGTCACCATGATGATGGTCTTGCCCGACTCGATATTTAGCCTGTCCATGAGACCGAGTATGTCTGCCGCCGAAACCCTGTCCAGATCTCCGGTGGGTTCGTCGGCCACCAGAATGGAGGGATCGGTGACAACGGCCCGGGCGATCGCGACCCTCTGTTGCTGGCCGCCCGATAGCTGTCCGGGGTAATGGTCCATACGGTCTGTCAGGTTGACCACATCCAGCGCTGTTTCCACGTGTTCCCGCCGCTCTTTACGCGAGAGGCCGGTGAGCAGCAGGGGAAGCTCGACGTTTTCGAACGCGGTGAGCACGGGGATAAGGTTGTAGAACTGGAATATAAAGCCCACGTTGGACGCCCGCCACCGGGCCAGGCCGGTTTCAGAGAGAGAGGTGATATCAACCCCTCCTATCTCTATGCTGCCGCTGTCGGGCATGTCTATCCCGGCAATAAGGTTCAGCAGGGTGCTCTTGCCGGAGCCTGACGGGCCCATCAACGCCAGGAATTCACCCTGCCCGATATCGAAGGTGATGTCTTCCAGCACAGGAACAATCTCGTCGCCCCGCCGGTAGGATTTGTTCAGATTTCTCACTACAACAATGGGCGGACCGGCCTTGTACATCAGCCCTCAAGTATTTTGATCCGGTCGCCGTCCCGGAGGCCGGGTGCAGGGTCGATTATCACTTTTTCTCCGGTATCGAGACCTTCCAGCACTTCCACCATATCGTCAAAATGTCTCCCGGTTTTTATGGAGGTCCTGACCGCTCTGTCTTCTTTGACAACGAAGACGCTCGTCTTCCCCTTGCGGTCGACAATCGCATTCGAACTGACGGCGATAAGAGGCTTTTCTTCATGGGGGCCGACGGGATGTTCAAGAAAGGCCACCCGTGCGCTCATCTCCGGCAGAATTCCGGGGTCTTTGTCGATGAACCGGACCTTGACCATTACAGTAGCCTTGGTCCGGTCCGCGGTGGGCACTATCATGTGGACGGCACCGCGGAAACGCGAATCGGGCAGTGAATCAAGCTCTATCTCGCAGGGCTGTCCCGGTTTTACGAGTTCGATATTGGATTCGGAAACATCGGCCTCAACCTGAAGAGAACTCATGTCCGCTATGGTGACAACGGCTGCCTGGACATTAGCCGCCGCGCCTATGGGTGTCACGATATCGCCGACATCAGCGTCTTTGGTCAGCACCACGGCGTCGAAGGGGGCCCGTATGAAGGTGTACCCGAGTGCAACCTCTTCGGCCCTGAGGGCCGCTTCGCTTGCCTTCACCTCTGCCTTGGCCCCTGCAACAGCGGCAACCGCTTTCCTGTAACGCGCCTCGGCCGAATCATAGTCCGTCCGGGCGATGTATCCCTTCTCTACCAATTCCTTGCTGCGGCTAAAGTTTAGGGCGGCATCATGGAGCTCCGCGCGGGCCTGGTCGAGGTTGTATCGTGCTGCATTCAGGGTGGCCTCTGCCTGTGCCCTGGCGGCGAGCACATCCTCGTTTTCGAGCCGGGCAAGGATTTCCCCTTTCTTTACCCTGCTCCCCTCCTCCACGGATATCGAAACAAGACGCCCGGTAATTTTGGAGGCGACGGCCGCCTTGCGCTGGGCTACTACATAACCGCTTGCGTTGAGGAGAGTAAAGCTCCTGGAAGGGTACATCTTCGTGACGCTGATAACCTTGACACCCGTGGCCGGGGAGAAAACACCGAAGAGGTAAAGGACGAATGCAAGTGCCGCAACAGCGATAATGGCGGTCCATTTTGTCCATTTCCTTCGCTTTGCAGGCTTAATGACCGCCTTTGATTTGTCTATCTTTAGCTTTGAGAGGTCTTCCTGAGCCATTTGCTCCTACCGTCTGTGAACAGTTAAATTTTCCTGAAATAATAACCTATTATAGCAGTTTATGTGAGGGAGAGGTCCGGCAGTGAGGCTAAAAAGGCCACTGCCCGAGGGCAGTGCAAAACTGTCCGGCAAGAAACTTCGGATGCCTTGAAATCATTCTTCGTAAGCGTCCAGATCGGCTTTTGTCGAGAGATAGCCCAGTATGTCCTTCAGCGTTATCACCCCGGTCAAACGGCTTTTGTCGACGACTATCAGCCGGCTGTTTCCAGTGCTGTTCATTACGCCGAGGCACTTCGTGACGTCCATATCAGGAGTGACAGCTATCTCCCGTGAACATTGTGTGGTGATCTGGCCTACGGTGCGGTTACGCCATTCCGCGCGCGGAATTTCCTTCAGCCGGCGTGTGGTGACGCAGCCTGATAGTTCGCCGTCGTCGACTACAGGGAACATCTTGAAATGATATTTGTAGACGTATTCTTCCACCAGGTCTTCGACCGATATCCCGGACGGTACCGTCACTACATCTTTTTTCATCAACGACTTCACCTTCTCACCCTCGAGTGCCTTGCGAATGATTATCTGCCTGTATGATGCCCGGGATGCGCCCCGGAGAAACATGCCGATCAGCACCCACCATATTCCACCGATTATGTTTCCGAAGAAGAGCACGTTTATCCCGCCGACAATCATGAGGGCGACCCCGAAGCCGGACCCTATCTGCGAAGCGATGCGCGTTGCCCAGCGCAGGTTGTCCTTCCACTTCCAGAGGGCTGAACGGAGTACGCGGCCGCCGTCAAGCGGAAAGGCGGGAAGCAGGTTGAAACCGGCCAGCAGGAAGTTTATAAGCATGAGGTAGGCAAGAACACCGTTAACTGGAACGGGCCATCCCGCCGCGGTTCCCATTTCATTGACAATCAGGAAAATGAAGCCCAGAAGTATACTTGATGCGGGGCCCGCTATGGCCATCAGAAACTCTACCTTTGCGTTTTCCGGCTCGTCGTCCATCTCGGCCACTCCGCCGAAAATGAAAAGGGTTATTCCCTTCATCGGGAGGCCGAATCTGCGGGCGACGAGGGAGTGACACAGTTCATGAAAGACTATGGATACAAAGAGGCTGAGCGCACCGGCTATGCCCATCCACCAATAGGTGGCTGAAGAAAGGCCTTTATACATTGAAGGGAAAAGTCCGGCGGCCAACGACCATGCTATGAGACCGGCCAGGATCAGCCAACTGGCGTCAATATGTACTTCGAACCCCACCAGCTTAAAAAGGGTGATGCGTTTTCCGAACATTCCCGGTCCCGTCCTTCCCTGAAGCGATCTTTATTTCAATTATATCTTCAGGGCCGGGATAGTCAAACAATGCGGCTTTAAGCTGTCAGCGGTCGGCTTTAAGAAAGAAGGCCGGGAAATCGCCAATTGTGCCCTTACCTGAAGAGCTTAAGATATTCGCCGTAGCCTTCCTCCTGAAGTTCTTCCTTCGGAATGAACCTGAGGGCGGCCGAGTTCATGCAGTACCTTTTTCCCGTTGGCGGCGGACCGTCGCCGAAAACATGGCCGAGATGAGAATCGCCATGCCTGCTCCTCACCTCGGTCCTCCTCGTGAAAAAGCTCCAATCGTCTTTTTCCACGATATTCCCAGGGTCGATCGGCCGCGTGAAACTCGGCCATCCGGTCCCGGAATCGTACTTGTCCAGGGAACTGAAAAGCGGTTCTCCCGACACGACGTCCACATAGATCCCTTTCCTCTTATTGTCCCAGTATTCGTTATTGAAGGCCGGTTCGGTACCGTCCTTCTGCGTGACTTTATACTGAATCGGGGTCAGTCTTTGTCTGAGTTCCTTCTCGGATGGTTTCATGAACGGCCTCCATGTTTTGCCGGTACCTTGCCGGACATTGGTCGGTGTGACCTTCCCGTCTGTCGGAACCTGTTTCTGTTCCGCGGTGACGAAGGCATACATCGCAAGCAGCAACGCTACGACGATAACAGACAACATTTTCATATTTGCGGTCATTCTTTCCTCCCCATATAAAATTCTAACGTGTTCGATGCGGGAAAGTCATGAGGAGATCAATGTCCTCGTTTTCCCGTCAATGTCTCTCGGTACGTCCCGGCTCTCTTGAGTATTCTCTCCATTTCCTCCACGGAAATTCTCGATCTGTCATAAATGACAGTATTGATTTCCATAGAACCCTTCCATCCATTTGTGACATTCGAGATGCCTTTCAGCCCTGCCAGGGCCGCCCTGCCTGCGTCATATCACGAAACTCCGAAGACGGCTGTAGCCCTGTCACTCCGCGAAAATGTCTTCGCACCTTTTCCAGGAGGTGATAGTAGAAACAGCCCTGCTGCGGTCAGAGACGCGATAAAAGCCGGGATAACCGCCGATCTTATGAAATATTTACCTCCCATATTTTTTAGTATATGACGGAAATCTCACGATTCTGTCACGGGACAGCATTCATTCCTGACAGGCGGCAGGATGTTGGCGAATTTCCGGCGGGCTAAAGCGGCTGATTACGAAGTCGGCGGTTAACTGCCGTTTACAGGATGAACGGGCAGTGAAAAGGAGAATGTTGTCCCCATGTGCAGTCTGCTTTTTACCTGTATCGAACTGCCATGCAGTTCCAGAATTTGTTTTGCAATGGCCAGTCCGAGACCCGAGTGCCCCGCTTTGTACCGCCTGCTTTTGTCGAGTTGGTAAAACCGTTCGAATATCCTGGGGATCTCTTCTCCGGGAATCCCAGGCCCCGTGTCGCTTATGTCCACGGTAACAACCTCTTTGGCAGGGCTGAGCACTATGCTCACCGTTCCTTCCTCAGGAGTGTGACTGAGGGCGTTATCGACCAGGTTTTCGATCACACGCTCGATCAGGCCGATATCGCCGTCGACCATCGGGACGCCTATACTTATATTGGTGATGACTCTTATTTTCTTGTCTTCGGCCCGCAACCTGAATTTCTGTATCACGTCCTGTACCAGTTCTCCCAGGTTGAACGGTTCCGGGCGGACCCGCGTATCCTGTGCCTCCAGCTTGGCAAGGTCGAACAGGTCGGAGACCAGCTTCCCGAGTCGCCTGCAATGACTCAGGGCAGTATCAAGATATTCCTGACGTTCTTCGGGCGGGATGGCTTCGTTCTTCATAATCAGGGTTTCCAGGTATCCCTGGAGGGTGGCAAGTGGGGTGCGCAGGTCGTGGGAGACATTTGCTACCAGTTCCCTTCTCATCGAATCGGACTTCTTCATCGATTTTACCTGTGTTTCGATTCTTTGGGCCATTTCCCTGAACGTGGACACCAGCATGTCGATTTCGTCGCCTCGAGCTTCTTGTGATGATGGCAGGTCGAGGTCTGAAAGAGGAATCCCTTCCCTGTACGCTCCCATAGCCGTGGCGAGCCGTCGGAGCCTGCGAGTGAGACAGCCGAAAACGATCAATCCCGCCAGTACAGCCACCGTGAGGCTGGCGAGAATTCCCCAGATGCCGAGCCTCAGGATGTAGCTGCCCTGGAGTTTCTGCATAAGCGTGTCGTAGACCTCCCCCCCGAGGATGACATAGAGATAACCTTCCAGCTTGCCTTTTGCAGGGATGCGGGCTGCGGAAAAGATCTTTCTGCTTCCGGGGTTTCTAGGGTTGACCCCGAGGATGGGCAGGCTTTCATTTCCGGAGAGGAAACGTCTTATCGGTTCCACGTCGACATTTCTTGCCTTTATCTTGCCGGGCTCGGCGGAGAAGGCAAGAACAGACCCTTCCGGATCCAGAAGGTAGATCTCAATGCCGGGATTTACTACCATGAGCATGTCAAAGACTTCTTCCAGAGATTTGCGGTCGATACCGTTTTTTCCGACCAGTATCTTCTGTTCCACAATGTGTCTTGCGATGTCACTGTTAAGTTTCTGGGTCACCTCCTCCTGGTACATGCCGCTCATGTAGAGGCCGATCGCAACAAAGGCCGAGCCGGCAAGAACAAAAAGGGCCAGGAGGACAGCCGCCAGCCTTGAATAAAGGGAGGAAAACACTGTTCAGTTCCCTGCCTTCGCCGTATCCGCGAATTTGTAACCTACACCCCACACCGTAAGAATATAATCCGGGCGCGCTGGGTTATCCTCGATCTTGGCACGCAGCCTGTTGATATGGGAATTGACCGTATGCTCGTAACCGTCATGCGAATACCCCCAGACGGCATCGAGCAGTTGAGTGCGTGTGAATACCCTGCCGCGGTTGCGGGCGAAATAAAGAAGGAGATCGAACTCTTTCGCTGTAAGTTCTATCGTCTTCCCCCGGCGAAGGACGTTTCTCCTCGTCGCGTCTATCTCAAGGTCGCCAGCTTTGATAACAGGCTCTTCGAAAGTTTGTTGCTCTTGGGCAAGCAGATCTACACGTCGCAGCAATGCCTTTACGCGTGCGATTAATTCCACAATGCTGAACGGTTTCGTCACATAATCGTCCGCCCCCATCTCCAGACCGAGCACCCTGTCAATTTCCGAGGACTTGGAGGTAAGCATCAGTATGGGGACATAGGACTGCCTTGCACGGAGCCGCCTGCAGATCTCGACTCCGTCAAGTCCGGGCAGCATGAGATCGAGGATTATAAGGTCAAAGCGGTCCGCTTCGGCCATGGCCAGACCGGAGACGCCGTCGGCGGCAACCTCCACCTCATAGGAGAGGTCGCCGAGATGTACCCGGAGTAAACGGGCGAGGTCCCTGTTGTCTTCTATGATCAGAATGTGGCTTTTCATGCCGCCTCGGGTTCTGTTCCCTTATCTCTAGTCTATCGCAGGGTTGTAACAAAAGTGTCACGTGGAGACAGAAAAAGCGGAATAAAAATGTCCACCAGCCGCGGAAAGACACCCCGGGCGGCAATTTCTTTATACCTGACTGGAAGACCCGAGGCTTCTTCCGTCCCGGAGAAATCTGAGAAACAGGTAGCCCGTGGCAGAACTCACGAACGCCAGAATCCCCCAGAATACTATCTGTGAAGTGTTAATGCCTATATCTCTTAACCCATGCCCGCCTGCGTATCCTATTGATACAAGTGCGGCAATGGTGAAAGTGACAGCAAAGGCATCAGCCAGGACGAATTTAAGGCGGTTCATCTTCATGATGCCCGACACGAGGAAGATCTGGGCTCTCAAGCCGATAAATTGTCTGCCGAACAGAACAAAGAAGACCCCCTTCCTCTCGAACGTCTTTTCGAGCGAGTCCAGCTTGTCCCGGGATAAAAATCTCCTGAACCATCTGTGGCAGACGACCATGCGACCATATTTTCGTCCGAAAGAATAGATAATGAAGTCCGCTATGAGCACCCCCACATAAACAACCAGCAAGGCTGGAATGACTTTAACGATGTCCTGACGAATCAGAAATCCGCAAAGAATCAATGTCGCGTCTTCAGGGAACAGTGGAACACCGAGCCCTCCGAGAATGAGTGGGGCAAAAAGACCAAGGTATGGGAAATTTCCGAGAAACATTATTGTATAACCCCTCTTTTAGCCTGCAGATCTTCCCGAGTTTTTTATTGCTATGAAGCTGTACCTTTTAATCGGGAGAGGACAGGCTTGCTCGATAACTAAATATTTACTTTTTATATTATAACAAGTTTGGCCCGCAATCTTCCGGATGCTATGATGCCCTATCTTTGCGGCGACGTAGAAAAGTCGACTCTCATGCGATAGAATCTGACCAGATGGCTGTCTACTTCAGATGAAAGCCGGAGACTGGAGGAGCGTAAGTGGGCTTATTGCCGGACAGTATGCGTTACATAGCCACTGAGAGGGCCGGCGAGCCTGAGATGATGCGACTGGTCAGCGGCCCTTTGCCACAGCCAAAGCCTGACGAAGTATTGATCCGGGTGCTTGCTGCCGGTGTGAACCGGCCGGACGTCCTTCAGCGCAAAGGGCTTTATCCTTCCCCGCCAAACGCCAGTCCGGTCATCGGTCTCGAAGTGGCTGGAGAAGTTGTCGACATGGGGCGAGAGGTTACTGAACTCGAGGACGGTGCCCGCGTTTGTGCCCTGACAAATGGGGGCGGCTATGCGGAATACTGCGCGGTCCCTGTTCCGCAGTGCCTCCCCTGGCCTGAAGGCTACGATGCCGTCCGGGCGGCGGCACTGCCGGAGACGTACTTCACCGTCTGGTCGAACCTCTTTGAAATCGGGCGCTTTGTCGCGGGCGAATCGGTACTCGTTCACGGCGGCACGAGCGGCATCGGGGTTACCGTGATTCAACTCGCGCGGGAATTCGGAGGCAAGGTCTATGCTACAGCCGGAAGCCGGCGGAAATGCGATGCCTGCCTTGAGCTCGGTGCGGACGGAGCCATCAACTATCGTGAGGCGGATTTTGCCGAAATCATACCGGAGTTAACGGGTGGAAATGGAGTGGATGTGGTGCTGGACATCGTGGGAGCGCCCTATACCGCGCGCAATTTAGAGTGCCTCAGGACCTACGGCAGGCTGGTGCAGATCGCTGTCATGCACGGATCCAAAGTCGCAGACTTCGACCTTGTTCAAGTGATGATGCGCCGGCTGACGGTCACGGGCTCAACCATGAGGCCGCGGCCCACAGTCGAGAAAGGCAGGATCGCGCGGATTTTGTATGAAAAGGTATGGCCCGTGCTGAATGCCGGACGCTGCGGCCCGGTTATCTACCGGGTCTTTCCCCTTCAAAGGGCCCCTGATGCACATCGGCTGATGGAGAGCAGCGAGCATATTGGCAAGATTATTCTGAAGGTTGCGCACTGAGTTGCTTATGCAGTGAAAAAACACTTGACAATTACTTTAAACGGTCGTACAAAGGAATTGGGGCGCCTTTCAAAAGTTGCCAGTATGTTTTCATACACAGAAGGAGAGTGCATCCTAGGCCCATCTCCCTTCTGCATGAAGCTCCGGTTATTCCGGAGCTTTTTNNNTCGGGGCGTCTGCTTATAGGTTGTTGAAGGCTCCGAAGAGATAAATCTCCCACTTACCGGGACCCGGTTCCCCTTGGCGTACATGCATTGCACGTAGGCGTTATCGTAGCGACGCTGATTTTCATAGTAAGATCCTTCGGCGTAGCCGGACCCTGCCGCACCTCCCAGGAGCAGTCCGCTTCCAGCGCCTATGGCCATGCCCTCTCCCATGTGGCCCGAGGCGCTCCCGATGGCCGCTCCTGCGGCGGCGCCCAAAGCCGTGCCGACGGCCGCGCTCGTAACCGCGGACTTCCGGGCCGCCTGCTGACCGGTCACTCCGCCCACCTGTTCATAAGCGAACTGCCTGCAGAAGTAGTCGTCCATGCGGAATTGATCAAAGCTCTTGTTGCTGCCCGGAAGGGCCATGACGCTCGGTCCGGTCGGAAGCGTTGCACACGCCGGCAGCAATGCGACCATTATGAGGATGGAAAATATCAGTGGACGACGCATATCATCACCTCTCAGGCCCGGGCGGCGGCTTCGCGGGCACCGTCTGCCATCCCCCTGGGCATTTTCTGACATAAGGATAGTAAGTCTTCGAGTCGGGGCAGAAATACCAGACTCCGGAAGGTGCGGAAGAGCCCGAGGACCTGATCTGTCCGCTGTCTGACGGCGGCGTTGCAGGCACCGTCTGCCATCCCCCCGAGCATTCTTTCACATACGGGTAATAAGTCTTCGAGTCCGGGCAATAGAACCAGTCCTCCGGCCACTTGGAAGTCTGGGAGGATTCGGGTACTTCTCGCTCGATGTAACTCTGCGGAGTTTGCGGCACGACTACGGAGGGGCCGTAATTGTAAGGATAGTAAGAGTAGTAAGGGTAGTACGAGTAATACGGGCCATAAGGGTAATAGGGATAATAAGAATAGTAGGAATAATAAAAAGGCGACGGGTATCCCCACCAGGAGTCCCAGCCCCAGAACGGTCCGCCGATGACTACGTCGAAGTTACTCCTGAAATGGTCATGACGGCCGCGGCCCCGGTAATAGCTGCCGTGATGCCCGCCACCCCTGTAGTAACCACCTTCGTGGCCGCCGCTGCGATAGCCACCTCCATGGCGGTCTCCGCCCCGGCTATAACCGCCGCGATGACCGCCGCTGCGCTGGGCAGCTGCAAGGCCGGACGCAAGCAGGGCGATCAACGAAACCACGACAACTAATACCAGCCTGAGCGATCTCACCGCCACTCCTCCACAATCAAATTCTACTCCAACCGCGCCTCGACTTCAACATATCGCAAATTTTTGAAGAAAGTATGAACAGCCTTCCAGGGAATTATCCCGGAGCTTCATCCTCCAGTTCACTTTTTTTGTCCTGGACACGAAATCTAATACAATGTACAAAGAGGCGGAATTGCGGCAGAAAGACAATTCAAGGAGGATTGTGTGAAGACATGGCCGGGACATCCATACCCTCTCGGTGCCCACTGGGACGGTTCGGGAGTCAATTTTGCCCTGTTTTCGGAGAACGCCGATGCCGTGGAGCTGTGCCTGTTTGACCCCCAGGACCCTACGAGGGAAGACCGCATACCGGTAACCGAACAGACAGACCAGGTATGGCATATCTATCTTCCGGAGGCCAGGCCCGGCTTGCTTTACGGATACAGGGTGCATGGACCGTATCAACCGAGTGAGGGCCACGACGCCGATCTTTCCAAAGACGACCGGGACAGTGCCCCTTTTTCGCCCAAATGCATGGTCATTGACCCGGCATTTGATTGGGGCGGCGATGCGCACCCCCGAACCCCCTGGGACAAGACGGTAATTTACGAGATGCACGTCAATGCATTCACGAGGTTACATCCGAAGGTGCCTGAGGAGATCAGGGGCACTTACGAAGGCCTGTCCGGCAGGGAAGTTATTGAGTACCTGCTTGCTCTCGGGATAACGGCGGTTGAACTCATGCCGGTACACCAGTTCGTGCACGAACGCCGTCTTGTGGAGAAGGGCCTTTCCAACTACTGGGGCTACAACACGATGAGTTTTTTCGCCCCTCATGCAGATTATTCCTCCCGGGGTGATAAGGGGCAACAGGTGAAAGAGTTCAAGGCCATGGTCAAGGCCCTGCACAGTGAGGGGATCGAAGTTATTCTCGATGTTGTGTATAATCACACCGCCGAGGGCGGCCACCTCGGCCCGACCCTCAGTTTCCGTGGAATAGACAACGCCGCATACTATCGGCTGGATCAAAAAGACAAGAGATATTATGAGGACTTCACGGGCACCGGCAATACGCTCAACATGCTCCACCCTCTCACGTTGCAGCTTATTATGGACAGTCTGCGGTACTGGGTGCTCGAGATGCATGTGGACGGTTTCAGGTTCGACCTGGCGGCGGCACTGGCGAGGGAACTACATGCGGTGGACCGGCTGTCGTCTTTTTTCGACATCATACATCAGGACCCGGTCATTTCACAGGTGAAGCTTATTGCCGAACCGTGGGACCTCGGCGAAGGGGGTTACCAGGTCGGAAAGTTTCCGGTCCTCTGGACCGAATGGAACGGCAAATACAGGGACGCAGTCCGCCGGTACTGGAGGGGGGACGGCGGGCAGGTCGGAGACCTTGCCGACAGGATCACGGGCAGCAGCGATCTTTATGAGGAGACGGGCCGCCGCCCTTATGCGAGCATTAATTTTGTGACGGCACACGACGGTTTCAGCCTCCTTGACCTGGTGAGCTACGACCATAAGCACAACGAGGCGAACGGCGAGGAAAACCGAGACGGCATGGATGAAAACCTCAGCTGGAATTGCGGTGTGGAAGGTCCCACCGATGACCCGGAGGTTACGGAATTGCGGCGGAGGCAGCAGCGCAATTTCCTTGCTACCCTTATCTTGTCCCAGGGGGTCCCAATGATATTGTCAGGCGACGAGACAGGACATACAAGGAAGGGGAACAATAACGCATATTGTCAGGATAACGAGCTGAACTGGATCGAGTGGGGGCCGGACGCCGCGAAGGATGAGCTGTTTGAGTTTGCAAGGCTTCTGATCAGTATGCGCAGGCAGCATCCCGTCTTCAGGCGGCGTACTTTTTTCAGGGGCAGGGCGATGCGCGACCCGCATCTCAGAGACGTGGGATGGTATCGTCCGGATGGAAAAGAGATGGCTGTCGACGACTGGAACGATTCCGATAATCACTCTCTCGGAATGTTACTGGTCGGGAATGCCATCGATGAAGTGGACGAGCACGGCGATGTTATCGTCGACGACACAATTTTCGTTATCTTCAACTCGGGACCGGAAAACGCATCCTTCGTCCTGCCCCGGGGCCCCGCGGAAGGTGAAGCGAAATGGGAACTGATTTTTGATACGAAGGATGAGGATGGGAAACCGGAAGTCCCGGCTTTTTCGCCGGGTGAAAACTATCGCCTAGTTCCCCGTTCCATGGCCCTGTTACGATACCGGGCGGCAGAGGTGGAATAGTATCGCGAATAATACAGTATGCGATAGTGGCCGGCCACTTGCAGCTCTGTTATCCGGATTGTTATTGCTCCCCGTTCCTGTTTTTGCTAGCATTTGATCAAGCCCGGGGCGATGAATGTTCCTGATCTGCGACAGGGGGTGTCCCTTTCAAAAGGATCGTCGGGATGAAAAAACTTTACGACCAGAAGGAAGTGGCGAGGCTGACTGGTATATCCGAAAACCAGATCCGCTACTGGGACAGGATCGGTCTCATTCCACACACCGAAAAGAAGGGCCGTGTCCTGTTCTTCGATTTCAGGGCCCTGGCATCCTTCCGTACGGTAAGGGAAATGCTGAATAAGGGTATCCCCCTCAGGAGGATCAGGAAGTCTGTCGAAAAGCTGAAAAAGCTCATGCCCGGGGCGGGGAACTCTCTCAGGGAAATCTCTGTCTCCATTCACGGCGACCAGCTCGTCATCGTCAGGAACAACAGGAGGTTTACGCCGGAAGGGCAGTTGTTCATAGATTTCAGCATGGATGCTGCTTCTCCGGTTCCGCTGCCTGTGGACGCGGCTGAAAGGCTCTTCTTCGGGGCCCTCGAGGCCGAGCAGCAGGGGGACTGGAAGGAGGCCGAAAAAGGTTACAGGGCCGTCCTCTCACATAAACCCGGCCACGCCGATGCCATGGTGAACATGGGGAATATAAGACACAGGCTGGGACTCCGGCAGGAGGCCGAGACGCTTTACAGAAAGGCGCTCTGGATAGACCCGGACCATATCGAGGCCAATTATAACCTCGCCAACCTGCTCGAGGAGAACGGCGATGCGAGGAATGCGGTCCTGTTTTACAAGAAGGCACTCCATGAAGACCCGGAGTTCGCCGATGCCCACTTCAATGTGGCGCTTCTGCTTGACAGGCTTGGTGAGACGGAAGAGGCGAAGGTCCACTGGTTAAGGTACCTGGAACTTGATCCCGACGGTCAATGGGCGGAGAGTATACGGTCTCTCTTGGACAAGTAGGTTATTCGTATCTGTGTTTTTGGCCGTCATTCAGGCTGCCGGAACGGCGCGAAAGTGGTGCGGGTTGCCTGTGTCAGGTCTTCTGACCGCCGTTTTCAGACTTATGCAACGGTATCGATATAAGGCGTGACCTCTTTCAGCGTCTTGCTTACGATCTTTCTGCCGAAAAAACCGACCGCGACATAATGAAGGTCGAATTTGGCCAGATGTTTGAGGATGTATTTCCACGAGTAGAACCTTCCCATGCCCTTCAGAGTCTCCATCTGGAGCGTCTTCGGCGTCATCTGCGCCGGCCTGAATACCACGTGCTGCAGGTTGTACTTGCTCCAATCCTTATGCAGCAGTCTGCCGGCCTGCTCCATCTCAGCGAAGAGAGGCGTCCCGGGAAGGGGTGTGAGAGACATTATCTGGGTGGTGTCTATACCGACATTGATGGCGAAATCGGCGGTCCTTTTTATCATATCCACGTCGTCCGAATCCGCACCCAGGACGAACATCCCGTGGATGTGGAGGCCGTGGTCCTTGACCGTCCTGACACACCTTATGATATCCTCCACCCCCTGCTTCTTGTTGTACGCCTTAAGGGTGTCCGGATTGATCGATTCGAACCCTACGTAAATGGTATGACATCCCGAATCTGCCATCAGACGGAGAAGTTCGGTATCGTTGGCGACATCGACCCTTGTCTGGGCCGCCCACGTTGATGTCAATCCCTCGGCTATCATCCCCCTCATCAGCTCCTTGGACCGCTGTTTGTTGGCCGTGAAGTTGTCGTCGACGAAGAACTTAGTCGCCTTCGAAACCGTATTGATATATCTCAATTCCCTCAAGGTATTTTCAACCGACTTGAACCGGTATTTCCGGCCGAACATCGTGATTACCGAGCAGAACCTGCATTCAAAGGGACAACCCCGCGAAGTTGCGACAGGATAAATTATTGAAGGCTTCCAGTTATGGACGAGAGAGAAGTCGGGGAAGGGAAGGGCGTTAAGTTCCTCCTCCCTGATGAAGTCAGGCAGCTGGTTGTGGACGAAACCGCAGTTCCTCCTGAATGACAGGCCCCTGATATCCTCTGCCGCCGGTGCCCCGGTTTCCATGTGGCGGATGAGCTGCGGGAGGGTAAAGTCCGCCTCACCCCGCAGCACAAAGTCCGAGTAATCCAGCGCCTCCTCCGGCAGAAAAGTGGGATGCACGCCACCGAGGATTACCGGTATTCCCTTTGCCCGCACCCGCTCGCCGATCCTGTAAGCCCTCAGGGCCGTGGAGGTCAAAGTGGAGATGCAGACAAGGTCGGAGCTCTCGACGAAGTCCCAGTCGGGTTTGGAGATATCTTCGATAAATGCTTTGACCTCGTATCCCTGATCCCTCAGCATGGTCGAAAGCAGGACTGTGCCTGTCCGGGCTATGTGATATTTGCGGAGCATCTGGAAACCCGCAGCGCCGGCTTCGATAAAGGAAATTCTTCTGATCTTCATTGTTCGTTACCTCCATGGTTCCGGGCCGGGCCGGACTGTTCCGGGGAAGGCAGAATTCCCGCATCCTGACGCCGGGCAAGTTTGTCCTCCCTAAATGCTATCTCAGCTGCCGGGGGACTGCAAGAGGCAGGAGAAGTAAGGTCGGCTGATGCTCACTGTTCATATTGTGAGATTTTTTGAATACTGTTAGAATGATATCACCCGATCCGGCCTTTTGCTGCAAAACCGGCTGATAATGAAGACAGAAATGTCGGAGGACGGGATCATGGAGAGAGGAGCTTAAAAATGTACATTGCCAGCAAGATGTTTCTCACGAAGGGAGTGGGGCAGAACAAGGAGAAGCTGGTCAGTTTCGAGCTGGCCTTGAGGCATGCCCGTCTGGCGCCTTATAATCTTGTCCGCGTTTCGAGCATTTTCCCTCCGAATTGCGAAATCATTTCGGTCCAGAAAGGCGTCAAGCTGCTTACGCCCGGCCAGATCATCCATGCCGTTCTGGCTGAATCCTCTACGAACGAACGCCATCGGCTGATCGGCGCGTCGATAGGAGTGGCTATCCCCAGGGACCGTAGCAGGTTCGGATATCTCTCGGAACACCACAGCTACGGTGATGACGACCAGACGACCGGAGAGTATGCCGAAGATATCGCCGCCCAGATGCTGGCAACGATTTTGGGAGTGGAATTTGACGTGAACGAGAGTTACAACAAGCGGCTTGACCAGTGGAAATTGAGCGACCAGATAGTCAAGACACGCAATATTACCCAGTCCAGCGTCGGCAAAGACGGGGTATGGACGACCGTTATTGCGGCCGCTGTGCTGGTCCCCTGAGGTCTGAGTGGACAAAAGCAGATACCTTCAGGGAAAAAAGATAAGACCGAAGCCTGTTTCGGGAGACATCTCAATCACTGAGTTGATCGACGAGACCTTCCTTGCATACAATGCCGCAAGGCTCAGGGAGGCCTGCCGCCTGTTTACCGAAAAGATGCTTGCCCCCGATGTGACGGTGGGAGTGAGTCTCACCGGGGCACTGACGCCTGCCGGACTCGGAATGTCGTCTCTTGTCCCCCTGATCAAACACGGGTTCATCGACTGGGTGGTGAGCACCGGTGCGAACCTGTACCACGATTCACATTTCGCCATCGGTTTGAGTATGTACACAGGTTCTCCTTTTCTCGACGACCGCGAACTTCGCAGGGAAGGTGTTATCAGGATATATGACGTAGTTTTCGAATACGATGTCCTCCTTTCGACCGATGCATTCTACAGAAAAGTGATACAGGCCGAAGAGTTCCAGAAGGAAATGTCCACGGCCGAGTTTCATTTCAGGGTTGGCAGGTATGTCAGGGAAAGGGAAAGGCTGGTCGGACCGGAGGGCGTCAGCCTCCTGTCTGCGGCCCATGAGGCGGCCGTGCCGATCTATACTTCTTCTCCGGGAGACAGTTCGATAGGCATGAACATCGCTCGGGAGGCGATGGACGGAAACAGGCTGCGGATAGACATATCGAAGGATGTAAACGAAACGGCTGCAATTGTGCTCGATGCGAAAAAGAAAGGGAAGAGCGCCGTTGTCGTGCTGGGAGGCGGCTCGCCCAAGAACTTTGTCCTTCAGACAGAACCCCATATCCAGGAAATCCTGGGGATCAGGGATGCCGGCCACGATTATTTCCTCCAGGTTACCGATGCACGTCCGGATACGGGCGGGCTCTCGGGTGCGACGCCCTCGGAGGCTGTGAGCTGGGGGAAAATAGACCCGGAACAACTGCCGGACACCGTCGTCTGCTACCTGGACACCACGGTCGCCCTGCCCCTAATTGCCGCATATGCAATAGCATCGCGGGAACCTCGCAGGCTCTCCCGGCTTTACGACAGGAGACAGGAGTTGTACGACGCCCTGGTGTCGGAATATTCAAAGAAGAAGAACGCCGGCCAATGATTCATGCCCCTGTCAATTTCCTCGGGCTTCCTGATGAATGGTCCGGACTGGAACGATCACGGGTTGTCATCCTGCCTCTCCCCTATGAACACACTACCAGTTACGGAAAAGGCACAGTAAGGGGGCCGGAGGAAATACTTAAGGCATCCCGATACCTGGAGTTGTACGACGAGGAACTGGATTCCGAAGCATACCGGAGTACAAATGGAATAGCGACCTGCCCTTCTATTAACTTCGGCCCCGACTGTGTTGACTCGGAGGCGGTCGAAGCGATACGGGCGGGGGTCTCGGCACTGATCGGGCAGGGCAAGTTTGTCGTGTGTATTGGAGGAGAACACACAGTTGCGGTAGGGGCGGCTCAGGCGCATACGCAGTTTTTTGACGATCTCACGGTCCTTCAGCTTGACGCGCACTCGGACCTAAGGCAGGAATATGAAGAAAATCCTTACAGCCATGCGACCGTAATGGCGCGGATATACGATTTCAACAGGAACATCGTCCAGGTCGGCATACGCAGTCAGTCGGCCGAAGAGGCGACGTTCATAAAGGATAACAGTATCAATACCATTTATGACGCAGGCATAAGGCTGGGGCGTTATGACCGCGGGAAAAAACGATTTTCTCCGCAGGATTGCCGAAAACCGGCAGATAGTCGGTTTCGATGTAAACGAACTGGCCCCTGTTCCAACATTATTTCACCCGCAATTCATCGTCTCAAAGTTGATTTACAAACTCATCGGCTGTGTCTTTTCGCGCCAGTCAGGCGTCCCGAACTCTCCTGGCTGATCGTGAGGATGCCCGGCTTGTGTTTCACGAGTTAATGCCGGCGCCGGGAAAGCATGCCTTCAGGCGGGAAATCAGAAAAGCCGTCCGCAGTCCGGAATCCCGGTTTTCCACCTTGAGCCGGACAGGAACGGTGAATAAACCGGAAACAGGCAATTAATTAATAGTTGCTTGTTCTTTCTGATTTTAAGGGCCCTGAGCGTCCTTCTTTGTAATCGCCGAAAGAACAGGACCCGCCGGACTCACGTTCTTCTGCCCGGGCAATGCACGAAAGGCGGCCCTTTGCCCTTATATTGGCATCGGGATTGCAAATACTACCTTACAAGGAGGAGAGGATATGGAAAGTCGGCGCACCAAAGAACTGATCTCCATATTGATGGAATCCCCCCTCTATACCACATTATCCGTGCAGGAACGGCGTTCTCTCGTGACCAGGCTGGTCGAGAGCTACCCCGTTCTCCAGGAGGGGAAGGACGAAGAATATGAGATCGGCTACGAATCAAGCTGGGCCGGCATCATAGGCAAGCCCTAAAGGTTGACAGCGCCCGACTGAAGCCCTCCCAAGTTAAAGCATCAAGAATTTGGTGCCCTCTTTCGTATTCCCTTGAGTCTTGAGATGAGGTTAAGGTATGGCTGAACTTCTTCTCAGCAGTCCCAAATCTTTTTATCACTTCAGCAGGAGATGCTCTGCACCGATCCGCCGTCTACCCGCAGGTTTGCCCCCGTTATGAAGGAGGCCCTCCCTGAGACCAGGAATACTACGGCCGCCGCTACTTCCTCCGGCAATCCCGGGCGCTCCAGGACAATGCCCGGCCTGAACTCTTTCATGAAAACCGCTACGGCTTCTTCGACATTGATGCCCCGCTTCCGCGCCTCTTTCTCCAAAAGGCCTTCCACGAGTTTCGTCCGGATAGTGGCGGGTGAGACGGCGTTGATCAATATATTCTCCCTGCCGTATGCCTTGGACAGGCTTTTGGTGAGGTTGAGAACGGCGGCCTTTGCTGAATTATAATGAGGCATCAGGGGATCGGGCTGTATGCCCGATTCCGAGGCTATGTTCACTATCCTTCCGAATTTCTGCCTTCTCATATAGGGGAGCGCGGCCCGGGTCATCCTCACTGCAGACATGACATTGAGGTCGATCACCTTGCTCCAGTCGTCATCGGTGAGTTCCTCGAAGGGAGAAAAACCGCCGATTCCCCCGACATTATTGACGAGTATGTGAATGGTCCTGAAGTTCGTTATGATTTCATCTACAAAGTGCCTGACATCTTCCGGTTCGGTCATGTCGGCCGAAAGGGCGAGGACTTCCGCGTTGGAGCTCCGTATCTCTTCGGAGGTTCTTCTAAGGTCGTCCTTTCCCCTTGCCGCTATGGCAACCCTGCATCCTTCCTTTGCCAGAGCCAGGGCTACTCCCCTGCCTATTCCCCGGCTTCCGCCGGTGACGACGGCCACTTTATCCTTGAGTCCCAGTTCCATGACATCCCTCCTGTGCATGTAATCTTGCCGGGGCACTACTCACTCGTACTCCTCCCTTTTCACCAATCCCTTCAGGGGGCCGCCGTCGAGATAACTCCGCACGTTTTCGGCCGCTCGTCGTGCCCCTTTCAGCATCGCTCCTTCCACTATGGCGGAGTTATGAGGAGATCCCAGCGCGTTAGGCAGTTCCAGAAGGGGGTAGTTCAGGCAGAATTCTCCCGTCTTGAAAGGCTCGAACCACCAGGCGTCGATGCCGACCTTGAAGTCGGTATTGTCCCTGACGTGTTCGTAGAGGGCTTTTTCGTCGATGATATCGCCTCTGGCGACATTTATGAGTATGGCGTCCGGTTTCATCAGGCTGAGCTCGCGCCGGCCGATGATACCCCGCATCTGTTTCTTGAGGGGCAGGGAAACGACGATGACGTCCGATGTGCTCAGCACACGGTCGAGGTCCCTGATTGTGCCCACAAACCTGACAGGGTCGGCGGTGGCGCCGCTTGTGTTTATCGCCTGTATGGCGACTCCCATGGCCCGCATCAGCCGGCCCGTTGCCCTGCCCACCCCTCCAAAACCGATGATTCCGCAGATTGATCCCCGCAGCATCCGGTTCGGACTGAGCTGGTCGAACTCGCCTTCCAGGAGCTTGCGGTGCTTTGACACGAGATTTTTTGCAAGGGCAAGAGTCAGTGCGAGGACATGTTCGGCCATCGGTTCGGCGTAGGCTCCGGTATTGGAGGCTATGATTAAATCCCGCGGCAGTTTGTCGAAAGGCAGATGGTCTGCACCCGCTGAGAGGAGCTGGAGCAGACGCAGCCGGTCGATTTTTCCGAATTCTTCCGGTTTCAGTTCCCTTGCCGGATCCCATGTTAGCATGACTCCGGCAGAAGTAAGGGCCTTCTCCCGGTTTTTTGCAGAGGCGTCCTTAAGGAAAGTAATAGCCGCTCCCTGTCCGAGAACTTCCCTGAACAGACTATGTGCGCCTTCCGGCGGCCTGAATGTTACAACGATGTTATGTCCTCTGTCTTTCATATTCCGGAATCATTTGTTTTGAGACGGGGCTGGTAAAATAAAGGAATGCTCCGTTTAATATAAAGTGTAATCCGTAGAATAACGCTGTCAAGCCCTGGAATTTGTGGAATGTAGATGTCAAAGGGACTGGACATTAGAACTCATCTCAAAATCCGAATATCATCGCAGGTACTGGTATAGGGCGTCATAATTCCCTTTACATAAGCATTCGATAAAATCCTCTTCTGGTCATTTCGTAGTTAGTAGTCGGGAACCCATTGTCTTTAACACAAACACCTGGATTCCCGCCCCTGGTCGCGCCGCCTGTTCCACAGACCGGAAGGGAGATGCCCTGTACCGGGGAAAGGTCAAATTATCTGAAAAGCTGTCTGATAAAAAAGCTACTTTCTCTCCAGCAACTTCCGCAGGTCGCTCAAGCTCCTCGTGTTGAGCACGTCTTTACGCTCCAGCCATCCGCGACGGGCCTGTCCAATGCCGAAACGCATGAAATCAAGGTCATTAGTGCTGTGCGCGTCGGTGGAGATCGAGACCTTTACCCCGGTGTCTTTCGCCATTTTGCAGTCCATGTCATTGAGGTCAAGGCGGTCGGGATGGGAGTTCAATTCCATGAAACACCCTCTTTCCCTGGCAGCCCGCATGACCTTCTCCATGTCCAGTTCATAAGGCCTGCGCTCATTGATCAGCCTTCCGGTCGGATGGGAGAAGACGCCGAAATAAGGATTGTCCATTGCCCGGATGACGCGCTCAGTCTGCTTGTCTCGCGAAAGGTTGAACTTGTAGTGGACCGAGCAGACTACCAGGTCCAGTTCTTCCAGGACCTCGTCGGGAAGGTCCAGGGACCCGTCATCGAGAATGTCGAGTTCTATGCTCTTGAGTACGGTAATTCCGTGGAGTCGGGAGTTGAGGCGGTCGATTTCCCTGTTCCGTTTGATCACATCCCTGGCCTTGAGTCCTCTGGCCACCGTGACGTGTTTTGAATGCTCCGTGATGGCGACATACTCGTAGCCCTTCTTCTTTGCCGCCTCCACCATCTGTTCGAGACTGGCCCTTCCGTCAGTAAGGCTGGTATGGACGTGGAGGTCGCCCCGGACGTCATCCAGAGTAACAAGAGAGGGGAGCGAGCCATCCCGGGCCGCTTCGACCTCTCCCCTGTCTTCCCTGAGTTCGGGCGGTATGAAGGGCAGGTCCACCTGCCGGTATACTTCTTCCTCCGTCTTCCCGGCGATCCTCTTGCGACCCCTGAACACTCCGTACTCGTTTATCTTCAACTTCTTCTTTACCCCCAGCGTCCTCACTGCAATGTTATGCGCCTTGGAGCCGGTAAAATAGTGAAGGGCGGCCCCGTAACTCTCCTGGGGAACCACCCTGAGGTCTACGTGGAGTCCGGAGCGAAGCTGGACAGTGGAACGCGTTGTGCCTTCCGAAATCACCTTCGCCACGTCCTCGTAATGAACGAACCGGTCCATTATGTCCGAATTGTCAGCGGCCGTTGCGAGGATGTCCAGATCACCCACGGTCTCCCTTCTGCGACGGTAGCTTCCGGCTACGGCGATCTCCTTCACCCCCTTTCCTTTTTTGAGGTAATCGACAAAAGGCTCCGCAATCTGCTCGGCCACAACGAGCTTGATCCTTTGTTCAACCCCCTTTATCTGTTCTACTTCTTCCAGGATACTCTTTTCGGTCTTCTCGCCGAAGCCGGCGATTCCCCTTATCTTTTCGTCCATCGCGGCTTTCTTCAGATCTTCCAGGGTGCGGATACCCAGGGCCCTGTGGAGGGCTTTTACCTTTTTGGGGCCCAGACCCTGTATTTTCATCAGACCGCTCAACTCCTCCGGGGTCTCCGTTTTCAGTTCTGCGAGTAACGAGAGAGTGCCTGTCTCGACTATCTCGACCATCTTCCCCGCGAGGTCTTTCCCGACACCGGCCAGTCTGGACAGGTCTTCGTCGTTCTTTACCATGTCCGCAACGCTTTGAGACAGTTCCCCCACGGTGCGGGCCGCATTACGGTAGGCGCGTATCCTGAACTGGTTGGCCCCCTGAATTTCCAGAAGGTCTGCTATTTCGTTGAATATGTCTGCTATGTCGGAATTATGTATGGGCAAGGTTTCCCCCCGGATTATTAACAGTACAATCATCAGGTCTCAAAATATTCATTTAAGAATTTATTCCCCTTTATGTGTTATCGCGGAGAATTTTGGCCGGGACTGTCTGCCGGCAGGTATCCATTTTAAATTTGATTCCCGTCTCCGCGGGAATGACGATAGAAGCGTCCGAACATATCCAGGGGTTTCATGTTGCATAAAACAGGTCGTTCACCGACTGGTTGTAATGGATCCGGTTGATGACCCTGCTGAAGGTATCGGACACTGAACGCACGGAAAGAAACTTCAGCGCCCTGAAATCATGTGACTGAGGGATAGTGTCCGTCACCACAACCTCTTTGAGGTTGAATGACTCATGGAGTTCGATCAGCTTCCCCAGAGCACTTTGACTGCAGAGATTGTGTGATACCGCCAGGTAGACCTCTCCAACTTTCTTTTCTGCTGCGAGCTTAGTGATCAGCTGATGGACAGTGTCACCGCTGCTGATCATGTCGTCCAGCACTATCGCGGTCTTTTTTCCCCTGAAATCCCCGATGATCTCTGAAACCGCGGCCTTTTCGGGTTCCGGGCGGTATTTCGATGCGATCGCACACTTAAGGCCGAGTTCACGTCCGAAGTAGGTTACCATCTTTGACGCACCGGCGTCCGGCGCGACCGCTATCACGTCGTCCCTCTGCCGGAAACGGCGGAATTCCCCTGCGAATATCCCAAGGGGATCGAGTTTGTCGACGGTAATGTTGCCGTAGAAGCCCCGGGTCTGATCGGTGTGAGGGTGCCACGTCACAAGCCTGTCTGCCCCGGAAGTACTGCAAAGGTCGGCCATCAGCCGTGCGGTCGAAGGTTCGCGCGTCGACCATGTGGGCTTGTCCTGCCGGGAGTACGCCAGGTAAGGCAGGACGGCGGTCACATGGCCGGCTCCCCATGAGCGGAAGGTCTTTGCGGCTATCAGGAAAGCCATATAGTTCTGGTCGACGCTCCGGCCCGATAGGGGGTCATAGAGGGCCTGAAAGAGAAAGACATCTGCGCCGCTGACATCCTCCGGCAACCTGACGCAGGTTTCGCCGTCGGAAAACTGAAAGTCTATATTTCCCATATACCGGATCTCATGTTTTTCACCTGCCTTACGGGCAAGTTCCCGGTATCGTTTGAGGACCATTGACGAAAGAAGGCCTCCCGAGCGGCATCCGGCAATGACCAGTTCCCCGCGCGGCGGGCCGGTCCCCCGTGTGGCGGTCCTTCCAGCGGTAAAGAAAATGCCTTCGCTCGTGCCGGGCCCGGGGTCCATTATCGGAAGCGCGTCCCTTCCTGAATTACCGTCTCAATCAGTTCCTGTTTCAGTTTCCACAGCCTCCCAGTCAGCGAGACGTGATAGATGTGAGGATTTACAAGCCGCTTTACTCCGGCGTCCAGCCTCTCCACGTCGGCCCGGCGAACGGCACGCATGTCCTCTATGGTGGGCATATCTCCGAGCACCGTGCCCTTCTTGAGTACGTCCTTCAGGAGGGGCTCGATTTCAATATCGGCGGTATCAATTGTGCGCTGCCTGCTTTCCTCGAACGGGTGGCGCAAAGTTATTTTGTGCGCTGACTCCGGATTTTCATCATGTACTCCCAGCAGGTCGGCGATGGCCCTTCCTCTTCGGTCGTAAATTCTCCAGACATTCTTATGCCCGGGATTGAGAGTCTTTTCCGGGGTTTCGGATATCTTGAGGGCGGGTGTCCAACTGCCGTCCTCTTCGACGGCCACAAGCTTGTAAACCCCGTCCAGGGCCGCCTTGCCGTAAGACGTGATCAGACGGGTACCGACTCCATATGCCAGGCGGCCGACGAGATGGTCCGGGTCGACGCCGTAGCGTCGAGCCTCCGCTTCTATCTGGCTTATGATCTGCCATATGACAAGTTCGTCCAGATTGTTGGACAGGACTATCGTGGTGTCGGGAAAGCCGGCATCGTTCAACATCTTTGCCGCCTGGATGCTCAGATATGCCAGGTCCCCCGAATCCAGACGTATGCCGACGGGCCTGTGGCCTTTCCGTTTGAGCTCTTCGAATACCCTGATGGCATTGGGGATGCCGCTTTCAAGGGTATTGACCGTGTCTACAAGAAGCAGGCAGTCATCGGGGTAAACATCGGCATAGGCCCGGAAGGCCCCGATTTCTCCCTCTCCCAGGGCCATGAATGCCTGCACCATGCTGTGGGCATGTGTTCCCTTTGGTGGGTATCCAAGCACATGAGAGATGCCGACATTCGAGCTGAAGTCGGCGCCGCCGATGAGTGCCCCCCGGACGCCGGCGTTTGCGCCTTTGTCCTGGGCACGTCTCAATCCGAACTCTATCATCAGCCTTCCGCGGCCGCTTTCCCGGATACGGGCCGCCTTGGTTGCTATCAGCGTCTGGTAATTGAGGTGGTTGAGGAGGGATGTCTCAAGGATCTGTGCCATGGGCAGGGGACCCTGCACGACCGCCAGGGGGACATTGGGATGTACTACCCTGCCTTCCGGTATCGCCTGAATGGTGATGCCGCCGAAGTTTCCATTGGTCCTCAGCCATTTAAGGAAATCGTCTCCGAAGACACTTTTACCCCCCGCCCCTCTCTGTGCGCGGAGATAGTCTATGTCGCTGTCGCTGAAACGCGCCTCCTCCATCCAGTCCAGAAGCCATTCCATCCCGGCGTTTATGCAGTATCCCGCCTGATGGGCACCGTAGTCGGGATATTTCCTGAAGAAGTAATCAAACTGGGCCTTTTTCTCATGCAGACCGGTGCGATAATAGAGCTGGGCCATGGTGAGCTGATACTCGTCTGTGAAGAGTGCGCCTTCCGCCGTCCCGCGGTCGCGCGGCTTCATGTCGGACCTCCTCTGCCTTTCTTTTGACCCGCAGGCACCATCAGAGTCCCTCCGTCATGTCCTGCAGGTTCCGGGCATCGACTGCGGCATAACCGGCCTCGTCGTTATCGAAGTAGCAGTAAACCGTCTTCCCCTGTGTCACCCATGTCGAGATTGCGCCTGCCCAGCCTGCAAGCTGCCGGACACTGTATTGTCCCCGATACGGCCCGTCGGGGCCGTGGAGACGTATATAGACAAGGTCGGTCGTTACCATCTTCGGCGATTGTCTTCCGTCCAGGTCATAGATGCAGAAGGCTGCTCCATGTTCTTCCAGAAGGGCATAGACTTTCCGGTCAAACCAGCTCGGATCGCGGAACTCGAAGGTATATCGGTATTTCTTCGGTAACAAGGTCAGGAAGGAGTCGAGCCGCCCGGTGTTCACATTCCACCGGGGAGGCAGTTGAAAGAGGACCGGGCCCAGCTTGTCCCCGATCATGTCTATCTTCTCAAGGAATGTATTGAGAGGCTTTTCCGCGTCCTTCAGTTTTTTCATGTGCGTAATATACCGGCTGCCCTTGACAGCGAATATAAATCCTGCAGGTACGGTCTCTTTCCATTCCCGGAGCGTCTTCTCATGCGGTATCTGATAGAAGGAGTTATTGATTTCAACGGTGGAGAATCGGTCGGCGTAATATTTCAACAGAGAGCTGTCCGGCAGGTCTTCAGGGTAAAATGGACCCTTCCAGTGTTCGTAATGCCACCCCGAGGTGCCGATATGAATCCTGTTTCCTTTTTTCATGGTCGCAGCTTTTCACATCTAATAACTGAAGCGCACGTATCTGACAATGATGGCGGCGATTAGTCCTATAACGAGTATCCAAAAGAAAAGGTCGAAGACAACTATCGCAATAGCTTTTTCCTCTGCCTCCCTGGCCCTGGCGCTCTGCATGCTCCTTGAAAGGGGAATGAGAGCTGTCAGAAGGAGAGCAAAGAGCAGACCGACGATAACATAGGAGACCCATGACACTCCGGGCAGCGAAGCAGCCGGCGTTATCCAGACCCCTGCAGCCCAGGTCGCCAGAAACAGAATAACGAAGAACACCAGGACGACCGGCCATGTCCGTTGTTTTCTGAATCCCACGGCAAATACGGCTGTGAGAACAAGGGTAATCACAAGGACGTAAAAAAGATCCAGAAAAATCAAAGCCACCTCCCCGGGCTTCAGGCCAAACAGACTTTCCACGCCCGTTTAAAGCCTTGCCCGTCAATTCCTTTTAGCAATTTTCGACTTGATTGTCAAGGAAGGGAAAGCCCTTTTTATGAGATGCTGACAGCTTGCAAGAGCTGCCGGGAATATGCAATGACCTGGACTGCGGCGAGTCTTTCCGTCACTGTCCGGAACGGCCCGGAATTTTGACGGAAAGCGCCGGATTTTCAGATCGGATGGTACCCCGGTCAATACTCCGTGATTCCCTCATGTGCAAAAGTACCATCGGCATTCTGAAATTGATGCCCTCCTCCATCCTCACCTTTATATAGAAATTGCATTTCCCGCAGTTCCTGTATTTCCGGGCAAAAGAACCCTGAACCTCTCCGCCGCAGAAAGTGCCGGCCACTACCCAGCATGACCTGCCTGCGTTTTTGCCGCCATGAACTCCTTCGAGCCCTTCTTCGATCGATGCAGGACAGACCCCGAGTTCGGAAGCAGAAACTCCGCCCTGTTCCCTCCCGCATTTCATGAATTCCGGACGAAGGGTTGTGGCAACCCGGGTTAGACTCTGGTGCCTGCGCCGATCTTCCAGCAGGATGTGATTATCTACCTCCCTGAGCTATGTCATGGAGAGTCCGCCCGGTAATGGCTGAACGGGATTCTGTCCGGTGCCTGCGCCGATCTTCCAGCAAGATGTGGTTATTTACCTTCCCGGGCTATGTCCTGGAGAGTCCGCCCGGTAAGGGCTGAACGGGATTCTGAAGAGATTATATCGAGTCCGGGCGCCGCTTCCTCATCTTTCATCTTCACAAGAAGCCACTGTCTGCTGTTTTCCTTCCGGAACCTGGTGAGGGAGTAGCCGCCTTTGAGTTTGCTTCCGTCGAGCCATACGGTGATATGTCCTTTTGAGAAGCACTCACCCATCGGGACTTCGAAGTCGCCTTTTTTCTTCAGGTTGCGGTAAGTTCCGGTATCCCAGACCATGACCGTTCCCGCGCCGTATTCGCCCTCAGGGATAGTACCTTCGAAACCGGCATATTCAAGAGGATGGTCCTCGGTCTCGACAGCCAGTCTTTTGTCAGCGGGGTCGACCGAAGGCCCTTTCGGCACGGCCCATGATTTCAGGACGCCGGCCACTTCCAGGCGCAGATCGTAGTGCAGATGGCTGGCGTCGTGTTTCTGTATGACAAATATGGGTTTACCGTCCGGCCTTTTCCTGCCCCCAGCGGGCTCGGCAGTGCGGCGAAAATCCCTTTTCTCCTGATATTCGGCAAGAGGCTTCTTCCTTGTCATCAGTCCTCCGTAGTCCAAAGCGGTTTATTGTCGATATCTTCTGCACGTTTTATCCTTAAAAGCATTTTGACCACGGATTAACACCGATTGATACGGATCCTTCAGAACTTTGAAGCTTTTTCATCACTCTCCCGAAAAGAGAGACATTGCCACATAAGAACAACTGTTTTTTCGTGGTGGCCCGTGTTCATCCGTGGTTAACTTTCTCTTGCAGGCTTACCGGAACAGTCCGTAATCCGCATCGGGGAAGATGTTGTCCATCTCTTCGATGGCGGAAAGATATTCCTCGTTGATGCGGCCCTGCTCAACCGAATCAGCCAGGTAGCGGAACCTTGCAACATGGTCTTTCACCCGTCTGACAGCGTATTCCCTGGACGTGCCGTTATTAATGATGAAGGGCCAGTCGGAGCTCTGCGCCAGCAGCAGTTCCCTCAGACACTGATTGAGCGCCCGCTCTGTTATGTCAGGGACCCAGCCGCCTTTGTAGTGGCGTGCCAGGACTTCCAGTCGGTGCGTGCATTCGTGGAGCTGAGGGTAAATCCAGTCGGTCTTGCTGTTAAGCCATGCCTCAAAGTACCCTTTATGTCCCCAGGTAGAGGTGCAGGGGGTGCTGAGCTGATGGACCGGGTGTCGGTCAAGGTATTCCGACAGTGTCGTCAGTTCCAGGACATTCTGGTCGAATGCCGCCTTTCTTACTACAAAATCCAGCCACTGAGGTCCTTCGAACCACCAGTGGCCGAACAGCTCCGCGTCAAAAGGCGCAACGACCACCGGTGAAGTCTCCATGGCCGAAGAAAGATACTCGATATGAGCGACCCTGTTATGAAGGAAATCGCCGGCGTGTTGTGCGGCCCGTTCCTTTGCCGCCTCGGGATAATATGGCTCTTTCCACTGGGTCGGACCGGTGATCCGGTGGTATTTTATGCCCGTATCGACCCTCACGTCCCCCGCAATGTACGGTCGTACATAATTGAAATCCAGGTCGTGGCCGATGTCCCGGTAGAACTCACGGTAGGAGGGGTCTCCCGGAAAGCCTTCCCGGGCCGACCAGACCTGCTTGGTGCTGCCCCTGTCGCGGCCGAAGGCAGCTACCGCGGAAGGGGTATAAACGGGGGCGTAAACGCCGTAAAGAGGGGCCGTGCCTGCATGTTCGAGGCCGTGGGATTCCAGAATAAAGAAACGCAACCCTTCTTCGCCGAGGACTTCGTCCAGACCGGGATAGTAGGCGCATTCAGGAAGCCATATCCCCTTTGGACGGAACCCGAAAACGCTCTCAAAATAAGCCAGACCGGTCGAAATCTGCGAAGTGACTGCTTTGGGCTGGGAGGCCAGTAGCGGAAGAAATCCGTGGGTCGCCGAAGTAGTGATGAGCTCGATCAGGCCGTATTCGTGAAATCTCCTGAAAGAAGAGGAGAGTCTGCCCCTGTTTCTCATGAATACCGCCTGCGCGTCGAGAAAGAGCTGCCGGTACATGCCGGCAAGATAATGGAAGTGGGCTTCGTTCCTTGTCCGTTCAAGCTCTCTTTCGCTCAGCTCGATCATGCGCGCAAGGTGTGCCTCGTACCTCTCACGCAGGAGAGGATCTTCCATCATCGAAAGGAGACTCGGGGAGATGGAGACCGTCAACCGGCAGAAGATATGCTCCTCGACCATACGGTCCAGCATCTTGATGACCGGTATGTAGGATTCGGTCAGTGCCTCGAAGAACCAGCGCTCTTCCAGAAATGAGTCATATTCGGGGTGGCGGACGTATGGAAGATGCGCGTGGAGAACGAAGGCCAGATATCCTTTAGGCATATCCTTCTCCCGCCGGGCCCTTCAGCACCATTTCATAACATGTATAATGCTGGGCCGCGATATTTTCGATGGAGGGAGAATCTCCCGCCATCCTCTTTGCAGCCAGCCTGAACATGCTTTCCTTCAAAGGATTGAAAAGCATTTCCTGTATGCCCCATACAATGGAGCCAGGATTATCAAAAGTGATCAAACCATTTTTCCCGTGGGACACGCAGTTAATCCCGGCCTGATGAGTTGTGAGAACGGGTCTGCCTGTGTGAATGGCCGTCTGGGCGAGCCCTTCATCCTGCCAGGTCCGCGCCGGTATTACGACGAAATCAGAGGCGTCAAGCAGGGACTGAAAGGTCTCATGGGACACGTCACCAAGGAACCGGCACCGGTGGCCGATGCCCGCGTGCCTCACCCTGGCCTCCAGTTCGCCCCTGAGCGGACCGTCCCCGGCGAAAACGAAGTGAGCAGTATGGTGGTTGCGGCAGACAGTCGGGAGTGCATCGACCAGAAGGTCCGCTCCTGCGGCGTGGGAAACCTCTCCCGCAAAGAGTACCATGGGAATGTCCTGTCCCAGCCCCAGCCGTCTCTTCATGTCCGGCACCGCCGGGGTTCCGTGCCGTTTCTCCTGGATGACATCAGGTATGATAACGACACGCCCGGGAGCGGCGCCGTAAAGATCTATAACCTGCTCCCTGGTAGAAGAATGCGGGACTATTACCAGAGAAGCCCCTTGGACACCCTTTTTTTCTTCATCACAGATGGCGGATGAAATAGCGTCCATCTCCCTGCCCTGTGTTCGTTCGTGCTCCGTAGAATGGAGAGAAAGTACAAAAGGGACGTTCAGTGTCCGGGAGGCGTCCAGCCCCGCCATTGAAGAATACCAGTCGTGGCAATGAATCAGATGAAACGGTCTCTGCATGTGAGCCGCAGTAATTTCTTCCCGTATCTGTTTCGCGAGGACTTTTACCTGCCTCGGGATGAGTTCTGCTGCGACACGTCGTTTGTCCTCTCCGGGGCGGGTAAAGAAGCGGACGTCGCAGCCGAATTTTTCGACCTTCAGGGAAAAGCTGTCGACAAAAGAGCCGAGAGGATTCTCAGAGTCCCCGAGGAAAACGACGGCCGTGGAAAGCGCTCCCTCTCTTTTGACTTCCCGCAGTTCCCGGTTCATCTTTTCATAAACGGGGGCGTCAAAAACGTTTTCCACACTGAAGGTCTTCTTTTGGGGCCCTCCGACAAATAATCCGTTGACCTGGTAGTTATCCGAAGGCCTGTCCCTGTCGAAATACACAACACCTGAGCGGGCCAGAGCGGCAAAGTAGCCGTCCTTCCTGCGAAGGCCGACTTCAGCAAGGTAGTTCCTGGCCGGGTGGTTTACACCGAAATAATAATTGCCAGCCGGTCCTCCCGTGTCCAGGTCAAAGAAGGTGTGGGCATTTAAGCCGTCGAAAATAATATCCGTCACATCATAAACCCGAACAATAAGGGGAGCACCGCGAAACGTATCTCCACGGCTTGATGCCAGGTTTTTCAGGGACGCCTTCCGAAGGTTCCAGTGAACATGGCCCAGCCGGGGGTGGACCATGGAGAGCGACAGATAATCCGAGGAAAGCGGGATCGGGAAGATGCGGCCCGTTTCCCAGGCAATCTGTCTCAACTGTTCCTGCGAGAGTTTCTCTTTCCGCTTCTTCAAATTATCCCCGCCGGAACTTTCGGTTTAAAAACTCAGTGATTTCGTAGCGACCTGTATTACGCATCAGGAGAAAATATATTCCGGTCCGTATCGTACAAATACTATCACAAAGCCCTTGCTTTCTCAATCGGTATAAGGGCGGCTACCCGTTCTACAAGGCCGGTAAGAAGAACGACCACTTCCCGCTTGTTGACATTTTCCGACTCTGCTATATACTGAAAGTGAGAGTGAGAAAACCTATTGTTTCCCTTAATCCGGCAGTCCTTGATCCGGTCCAGCATCCGGCCTATCCGGCTACTCAAACACATTATATGGCCTCCCGGCCGGGAAAATTAATGAACCACATGAGAGGTGACTTATGCAAGTTCCACTGGAGATAACTTTTCGGGACGTCCGAAAGACTGAGACCATAGAAAAACTTATCCGCGAAAAGGTGGCTAAGCTGGAGAAGATTTGTGATTACATGGTCAGCTGCCGGATCGCGGTAGAAATGTCGCAGCATAATCAGCAGACTGGCAACCCCTTTCGGGTCCGCATAACATTGAGGGTGCCGCCGGGGCACGAACTGGTGATAAAACGCGAATCCAGCCAGGGGAATATAAACGGTACCCTTCCGCAGACACTGAGGGAAGCCTTCAGTGCGGCAGCCCGCCAGCTGAAGGAGTTGGTGAAAAAGCAGCGCGCCGAGGTCAAAACGCATCCCGTTCAGGAACAGGTGGCTTTTGTGTACAAGATCCTTCGAAAAGAAGGATACGGTTTTATAAAGACCGAGGACGGAAGGGAGATTTACTTTCACCGCAACAGTGTCCTTGGTGACGGTTTCGACCGGCTGGAGATCGGCACCGGTGTGAGGTTCGTCGAAGAAACAGGGGCCAAGGGGCCACAGGCGAGCACTGTGCAAATCGTCGATAAGCCGGGGGGAAGTCGTATGAAATCAGTCGAAAAAAGCGCTGCAGAGCCCCCGCTGGGTTGGCGGGAGTGACGTGTGAAGTCAGGAAAGAGTGCAGGTTCTCCGTGCAGGAGCGGCAGCCGGAAGCGGCGGCGCATATGTGGGGCCGCCGCGCGGTTGGGCCGGCAGCGGAAGAGTGTACGGTTTTACCTTGCGTCCTGGCCGTGGTACTGCCTGATCATACAGCCGATTGAACTCATGAGCCATTTATAGTCGTAGAGCTGCTTGAATTCAAAAGACACGCTTATGTAAGTACACGCCTCTTTGATCTGATAATTCCTGGGTAATATAACCAGCGGCCCCCTGTCATCCATGTGAGGTGTAAGGAATTCGGTGCCCCTTACGTCGAGTACGCTGCTGTCGAAAATAAACGCGTCAGAATGCTGTTGTCTTATTACGTCCACGGCTTCCAGGAGGTCGGGGGCGCTGCCTACCGTATCAACGTTTACGAGGGCTGACAGTAGCGGCAGTAATTTATCTTCCTTCAACGAAGAATCATTGAATATGAAGTAAGCCTTCAAGGAATTCATCTTCTGCTATGCACGGCCTCCGGGGTGTTCGGGTTTGCGGAGCACTCCTTTTTAGTTTAACGGTTCCGGGGGCGGCCGGCTATAGGACTATGCCGTTTCGGATGTAGGATTCCCTCCTTTTTTCATGTAGGATTTATCTGACAATGTCCGCCCTCCCTGTCGGCGCAGAGCGCTTGACAGTCTGCAGATTTATAGTAAACTGGAACCTAGCAGTGAACTGATCCGCACGTCCCTGCAGAGCGCAATTTTTTAAAAAAGATCGAATGATCAAGGAGAGCAGGATGGAAAAAAGGAAACCGCGCTCGCTGCCGATGGAGAAGAGTAATGGCGGAGAGTGGCAGGCCGAGATCGATCTCGCTCCGGGCCGGTATGAATACAACTTTTATGTAGACGGGGCATGGGTGCAGGACCCGGCATGCAATGAAAGGGTAGTGAACCCTTTCGGCACTCAAAATTGTATTGTCCAGGTCGGCTGATATGTCTTCAGTAATAGTCGCCTGGCTTCCGATGTCATAACGAATTGCTGTAACAGGTTCTTCGTGCTGCTTCCGGGGCCTGGGCGGCATTTTCACAATTGTAAGTAAAGCTTTTCAAAAAGAGACCATCAGAACACCGCCAGAAAGGCCTGTAATGGCGGCATGATCCCACAAAAGGAGGAAGAAAGCGATGAAAAAACTGGGCGAACTGTTTCAGACGAGTGACTGGAAGACGGAAAAACATGTGCCTCTTATAGAATGTCCCGATTCCGTGAAGGGCGGGGAGATGTTCGATATAACCGTCACGGTGGGGAAAGAAGTGGCACATCCCAATACTACGGAGCATCATATACGCTGGATACAGGTCTTTTTCCAGCCGGAGGGCGAGAAGTCGACCTATCAGCTTGCTAACTGTGAGTTCACGGCCCACGGTGAGGCGGTCAAGGGCCCCAACGAAGGCCCGGCTTATACCAACCATTCGGCGTCTATCAAGGTCAAGCTCTCTAAACCGGGCGTTTTGCACGCCCTCAGCCTGTGCAACATACACGGCTTGTGGGAAAACAGCAAGGACATTAAGGTCACATGAGAACTGAACGGGCTGAGCTGAGGGGAGACGTCTCAGGTCTGCGGCTCCCCCGCAGCGCCTGAGTCTGCTGAATTCCCGGTCTGAAAGTCATGCCGGAACTGCCGGATGTAGAAGTCTTCTCGACCTATATCAAGTCTACGGCGTTGCACAAGAAAATTTCGGGGGTGGAGGTCAACACCCAAAAAGTACTTTCCGGTATATCCCGGGGACGGCTGAAGAACGCACTAAGGGGAAGTTCTCTCGAAGACGCGAGGCGGCACGGCAAGTACCTCTTCGTGAGTCTGGACAATGGCATGTGGCTGTTCCTGCATTTCGGCATGACCGGGCGTCTTCGCTATTTCAAGGACGGAAATAAGGAAACCGGCCATGACCGCCTCCTTTTCCGTTTTACCAACGGGTATCATCTTGCCTATGAGAGCCAGCGTATGCTTGGAAAAGTCGGCCTGGTGGAGGACCCGGATTCCTTCATCGGGAAAAAGGGGCTGGGTCCCGATGCTTTTCAGCTCGATTTCACGCGTTTCAATCGGATTCTAGATGACAGGAGGGCTTCGATAAAGTCACTTTTGATGAACCAGAAAGTTATCGCGGGAATCGGAAATATATACTCGGATGAAATTCTTTTCCATGCCGGTATACATCCCGCGAGCAGAACCGGCGGCCTGGACAGGCCGAAAAGAAAAGAAGTCTTCCGCAGCATGGTCAGCGTATTGACGACAGCGGTAAAGTGCAAGGCGAACCCCGATAAATTTCCCAGGTCGTTTCTCCTGCCGAAGAGAAGAGAAGGGGAAAAGTGCCCTCACTGCAGTGGCGATATAGACAGAAGCAGAATCGCAGGACGTTCCTCTTACTACTGCCCTTCATGTCAGAAGAGATACGATTAGCTTTGTGAAACTCAGAAAGAAACTATTACCGGCTTCTCAACTTTGATTGGCGGAAAGGGTATTTTGTAATAAAATTGATGTAAAGAACCGACGGAGGACCTTAAGTGGCGGCCAGCGAAATACGGCAGGACAAGGTAACGAAGCGGTGGGTCATCTATTCTCCGGCTAGAAGGAAGAGGCCCAAAGACTTCCGGAAGAAGGAGTCGGAACGCCGTAACTTGCCGGTTCACGACAAGACATGCCCTTTCTGCCCGGGGCAGGACGAATATATCCCGCCTCTTATCATGGAGGAGGGGAAAGGAGAACAGTGGCAGGTGAGGGTGATACCCAATAAATTCCCCGCCCTGACACCGGAAGGAGACCTTTCCCGGTTCAACAGGGGCATCTATCTGGCGATGGAGGGATACGGCCATCACGAGGTGGTTATTGAGACGCCGCTGCACAACCGGCAAATGGGCGTGATGACCAAGAGGGAAATAGGGGTTGTCATAGAAACGTACCATAAAAGATACTGCGATCTGATGAACAAGGACGAAAACATGATGATCACCATTTTTCGCAACCATGGTGCAAGGGCCGGTACTTCCCTTCTTCATCCTCATTCACAGATTATAGCGACCGGCATGGTGCCCCATTATGTGCGCTGGCGTGAGGAAGAGGCGCAGCACTATTTCGACGAATGGGGACGCTGTGTCTATTGCGACATCCTGGAACAGGAAATGCGGGACGGTTCGCGCATAGTTTACGAGAACAGGTCGTTTGTATCATTTGTACCCTTTGCCGCCCAGGTCCCGTTCGAGACGTGGGTTATCCCGAGAAGGCACAAGGCTGATTTCGGAGACATATCTGACGAAGAAAAAGGGGACCTTTCGTCTGCACTCAGGGATATCCTGGGAAGGCTGCACACCCGTACGCACGACCCCGACTACAATTTCATCATCAACACATCGGTAAGGTACAGGTCCCGCGAACCCCAATTGCACTGGTACCTGCAGATCCGACCGAGGCTGATGACCATGGCCGGTTTCGAAATCGGCTCGGGGATGAGCATAAATACCTCGATCCCCGAAGAAGATGCGGAATTCCTGAGGTCGGAGCGGTCTCCCGGGGGCGGGTGGGACGAGGATCCTCCCGGAAAGGAATGATAATGGAGAGACGATACGGTATTACGAAGGTTGAAGATTACGAAGAGTATGTGGGGACTGAGGCGATAGACCGCATACTCGGGAAAGCCAAAAAACTGGGGGACCTGCACGTCGTCAATATCAACTCTACCTATTACGGGGGCGGCGTGGCGGAGATACTTTCTTCAATCTCTCTCATCCTGAACAGTGCCGGCATCAAGACGGGATGGCGGGTGATCCAGGGGTCACCCGATAGACGTGATTTATGAGAATGCGGTGAGGAACCATCTGGAACATGATATTGTTATAGTCCACGACCCGCAGCCTTTATTCATGGTGGATCACTACAGAAAGAGGGGGCCCTGGATCTGGCGCTGCCATCTGGACCTGTCGAGGCCCCACAGGAAACTCTGGAACCATATCGCACCTCACATCGAAAAATACGATGCGGCGATATTTACGTTAAAGGAATTTTCCCAGAAGCTGAAGACGCCGCAGATTTTCTTCATGCCCGCCATCAATCCGTTCTCGATCAAGAACCGGGAGATGAGCGAGGAAGACATTGAGGAGCGTCTGGAAAACTATGATATCCCGACCGACCTTCCCCTGGTGGTCCAGATTTCGAGGTTCGACAAGTGGAAGGACCCGGAGGGCGTTATTGAGGCTTTCAAGATAGCGAGAAAACAAGTAGACTGCACCCTTGTACTCCTGGGAAACGTCGCGACGGATGATCCGGAGGGCAGCCGGGTTTACGACTCGCTCATCGGCCAGAGGGAGGAGCGCATTATCATACTGAGCCATCAGGACACGGCCCTCGTCAACGCCTTACAGAGAAGGGCCGCCGTGGTTCTGCAGAAATCGATCCGTGAAGGCTTCGGCCTTACTGTAGCCGAGGCCATGTTCAAGGGTGCAGCGGTGATAGGCGGAGACGCAGGCGGGATTCGCCATCAGATACAGGACGGGGTCAACGGTTTCCTGGTTTCTTCCGTAAAGGAGGCGGCGGAGAGAATCGTCCAACTGCTCAAAGATGAAAAACTGAAAAAAAGGATGGGGGATAAGGCCCGGAAAAGCGTCAGGAAGAATTTCCTCCTTACCCGGCTTCTCGAGCAGTATCTGGATCTGTTCGGCTCCTTTGAAACCTGTTATTTGCTTCGGAAAAAATAAAGCGGTCCCATGCCCGAAGCGGGACGCAGACATCTGAAAACCGGTCGGACAATTTCTCTCCTTGCCAACAGTCTGGCCCCGGGCCGGAAAATAGGTCCACCCCGGCTGCTTCCCTGCGTTATGTTCTGTTTTTTTCTACTCGCGGTTCCCGGGCTGATTCTCGCAGCCGGGCCTCTGGAGATAACGGTCAGAGGAGTGGAGGGAGAAATCCTTGCAAACGTGAGGGCTGCACTTACCGCTCCGCCGGGCCTTGTCGAGAAAGGCAAGCTGAACCGGCTCTGGCTCGAGCGTTTCGAGCATCAGATTCCCGAAAAAGTGCGGACTGCAACCGAGCCGTTCGGGTATTACAGTACAAAGGTCTCAACGAAGACGGAAGCTACCGGAGAGGGAAGCTACCGTCTCGTGGTGGATGTTGAGCCGGGGAAACCCGTGCGGGTTGCAGGAGTTGAAGTTTCTCTGGAGGGGCCCGGGGCGGGCGAAGAATCTCTGAAGTCTCTCGTTGCCTCGTTTCCTCTCCGCAGGGGTGATGTCCTCCGGGAGGATAAATACGAGCAGGCCAAAGGCGGTCTGAGGTCGGCGGCCCTCGGTCTCGGCTATCTTGATGCGACTTTCTCTGTCCACGAAATAGCCGTTTCCCGGGAAAACCATACGGCGGCCATCAGGCTTACTCTCGAGACCGGCCCGCGGTACCGCTTCGGCGCGGTTGATTTCGAAGGGGCACCGCAGTACCCGGAGAAATTCCTGAGGAGGTTTCTGAGCTTTAAAAAGGGGGAGGTATTTTCATACAGGAAGCTTGGTGAAACCCAGCTCAACCTGCTGAATTCCGAAAGGTTCAGGGACGTGACAATCTCGCCGGAAAAAGACAAAGCGAGGGAGATCGAAGTGCCCGTATTGATCAGACTCGAGCCTGCGCCGAGAAGACATCTGCGCATGGGCGCGGGGTATGGCACGGACACAGGCCCCAGGTTTTCTTTGGATTACAGGGATCTGAACCTCTTTAAGAGGGGAAGGGAACTGAAGGCAGACCTCAACATATCGACTCGTATCCAGACCCTCGGCGCTGCCTACATTGTACCCAGCGAGGGGAGTATAGACAGCTTCAACGAGGTCAAACTCGAAGTGAAAAGGGAGGACGTCTCAACCTATAAAACAAAGCTGGCCTCTGTCGAAGGCAACCGCACGAGGAGTCTCGGAGGCGGACGTATCGGTTCGGCCTATGTCAAAATACAGAAAGAGGACTCAACCATCGGCGATCAGAGGGTGAGGGCGCGCCTTATCATGCCGGGGGTTCGTTTATCGGCCCGCAAATATGACAGCCTCATACGTCCCACGAAGGGATACAGGTACTCGATGGATATCAAGGCCACCCACAGGGCTATCGGATCGAGCTTGAGCTTTATACAGTTCGTCGCCGACGGGGACGCCGTTATATCTCTGCCGTGGAGGCTCTCGATCATGTCGCGCTTCAAAGCCGGAATCACGCTGCAAAGCGAGGCCTTCAGACAGCTGCCGGCCTCTCTGCGTTTTTTTGCGGGCGGCTCCAGGAGCGTCAGGGGTTATTCTTACCAGTCTCTGGGGCCTAAGGATTCAAACGGAGATGTGATCGGCGGAAAAAACATCCTTGTCGGCAGCGTGGAGCTTGACAGGGCCATCTCAACAAACTGGGGAGTCGCCGCCTTTTTTGACGCCGGCAATGCCTTCGATCGGCTGACAGACTTTACGTTGTACAAAGGCGCCGGAGTGGGAGTGAGGTATTACACAAAAATCGGCGGAATACGCCTTGACCTGGCGCGGCAGGTGGGGGTGAGCCATCCGGGATACCGTGTGCATCTTACTGTGGGGTTTGAGCAATGAGGCGGAAGGCGGTAGTATACAGTGTTTCTGCCGGCCTTATTCTGGTTCTGCTTTTTTTCTCCGGCGGTGTTTTCTGGGTCCTCGGAACTTCGGCGGGTGCCCGGTGGCTCATGGGGGAAGTTTCGTCGCATACGTCTCTTACCCTTGAAGCAAAGCAGGTAAGGGGAAGGATATGGGGCGATCTCCGGCTCGAAAATGTGGGTATCCGCTGGCCTGAAGGCACGCTCCATGCCGAGAGTTTTCAGGTCCGCTGGAGCCCTCTGCGCCTTCTTTACGGCGAAGTGGCTGTAAGAGAATTTGTCATCCACAGTGTTAATCTTCAGGACAACAGACCCGAAGCGGCGGAGGTTCCCGAGATTGCGTGGCCCCACGCAACAGGCCTGCTTTCACGTCTTGATGCAGAAGTCGACGCGTTCAGGATAAAGGGCGCCACCTACCGTCGCCTGCAGAACAATCCCGTTGAACTGAGCAACATTTCCGGAAGAATCAGCTGGAGAAACGGGATACTGACGGTCCGGGGGTTGAAGGCCGGCTCTTCACTGGGAAAGACAGAAGGAACTTTCGAGGCAGGCTTCACCAGGCCGTCTCTTTCCCTGAGGCTGGTTGTCAGGCCGGCGAAACCGGTGGCAGGGCTGGACGTAATTTCAGTTGATGCAGGACTGCGCGCCCGGCGGGTCTCCGCCCCCTTGAAGGGTGACGTCCACCTCACCGGCAGTTCCGGAAAGACCCTACGCATTGAATTCAGCAGCGGACTCGAAGTGGACCGGCGCGCAGTGAAGCTGACAGACTTCCATGTCACACGGATTATCAAGAACGGCTCCGTGAAAGGGTCCGGAGAGGTTACGTTCTCTGAAGGCGGGCCGCGGTTCCGTCTGGCCATTGATACGTCAGGCGTCGACCTGTCCGATTTCCTGCACGCCAGGACCGATCTATCGGCGCACCTGGTCCTTGAAGGTTCCGCTTTACGTTACCACGGCCGGCTGGACCTGTCTAATAAGGGAGACGGTCTCAGAACCATCCATCTGTCGGGATCCCTTGAAGGCGATAAGAGAGGCCTGCAATTGACCTCTCTGGAAGGCTCGTGGCTGGACGGACAAATAGGGGGCGCCGCTCATGCCGGATGGGAGAAGGGTGTATCCTTACGGGCGTCTTTGCAGATGCGGGGCCTGGATCCGTCCCTGATATCTCCGGAATGGACGGGGCAGATAAATACCGACATAAGCGGATCGGCGTTGATGGCGCGGAACGAGCCTGTTGCCGCTTCGTTCAGCGTTGATCTGCTTAACAGCAGTCTGCGCGGCAAGGCCCTGACCGGACGGGTGAAAGCGGGGCTTGTGGGAAGCAATCTTCGGATCGAGCGTCTTTTGCTCCGGGGAAAGGGTTTTAACATTACGGCCCGCGGGGAGCTGTCGAAGCGCATAATCCTTGCCGCCGATATCAGCGACCTTTCAGGTCTGGTACCCGGCGCAAAGGGTGCGCTTCACACCGTCGGACGGGTGCGATGGCACGAAGGCCTTTTTAGCGGCAATCTTGAGGGAAGGGCCGGAGGAATCGTGGCGGGCGGTTTGCGCGTGGGCACTGCGGACTTCAGCGGCAGCCTGGCTGAAAACAAAGAGCATTCCATGCATGTAAGGACGAGTGTTACGGCACTCGCTTTCGGACGTATAAAAATAGAGTCGGCTGACCTGAACGCCGATGGTACCCTTGAAGATCATGTGATAGGACTGGCAGTCCGGTCGCCCGGTGCGGCGATCGATGCAGAATTGTCTGGTGGTTACAAAGAAGGTAAATGGGAGGGGAAAATCTCGAAGCTCTCCGACCGGGATGCCTCCGGCGTACTGAGGCTCAGTGCGCCGACCGCTTTGACCGTTTCAGGGAAAAAGTTTTCGCTTTCGGGTCTGATGATGACGGGTGCGCGAGGGGAGAGCGTCAAAGCTGTCGCTGAACTGGCATTCCGGCCTTTGGATGGTTCTCTGGAGGCTGAATGGACGGTTATAGATCTCGGACGCGCAAATTATTGGCTAAACGATATCCAGGTTGCCGGAAAGAGCTCGGGAAAGATAGTGGCGCGATGGCTCCGGAACGCACTCTACCGTCTGTCGGCACATGCAGAAGCTTCAGGGAATTTTTCGACGGACGGGCAGAAAATAGAAGTGAGCCATGCGTCGGTGCAGGTCGACAGGGACGAGCACAGGCTGCTTGCTTCTTTCGACTTTGGAATCGATAAAGCTACTGTTGTGAAGGGTCGTTTTTCTTCGGTCGTAAAAGACGGCATGTTCCTTCCCGAAGAAGGCACAATTGATGCGGAACTTCACGGTCTCGATCTTTCCCTGTTCAGACGATGGGTCCCGGAGGGAATCGAAGTCGGCGGAATGGTCTCGGGTGCCCTGAGGGGAAGACTGACGGCAGCCAGGAGCCTGGATATTACGGGGAATGCCTCGATATCCGGAGGGGTTATCCGGCGGCAGGCTGAAAAGGGAGAAATATCCATCGCGGTCCGCAGGGCCGACATGAAGTTTGTCTGGAATAAGGCATCATTGAAGGGCGCTGTCTCGCTTGTACTTGAGAATTACGGGCATGCCGAAGGACGTTTTGAAATTCCCCTGGCGGCGAGCCTTCCCCCCTCGATGGAAGCAGACGGACGCGTCAGAGCCTCCCTGAAGGGGCAATTTCAGGAGGATGGGCTTCTGAGCGCCATTTTCCCGGGGCTCGTGCAGGAGACTCACGGCCGGATCGACCTCGGCATCGAGGTCGGGGGAGTCTGGAAGGCCCCGGTTTTGAAGGGCAAGGTTCAGTTGTCCAGGGCCGGAGCCTATTTCCCTGCCGGCGGCATCCGCATAAAGGACGCGGGTATGACTGCCCGCCTGGATGGGGACAGGGTGACCGTCGACTCATTCCACGTATCGTCGGGACCGGGTAAGTTAGAGGGGCATGTCGAGATAAGGCTCAAAGACCGGGCCGTTGTGAGCTATAAAGGAACCCTCAAGGGTAAAAATTTCCAGGTGATTTATCTGCCGGAACTCCGGGTGCAGGCGAGTCCCGACCTCGCGTTCGAAGGGTCGGATAGAAAACTATCGGTAAGGGGGGAAATAAAAGTCCCTTATCTCCTTGTCCTTCAGAGCAAGACAAGAACGCCGGTCGAGCCGAGCAAGGACATAGTTATTGTCGACAGAGAGGAGAAGCCCCGAAAAGAAGCGAAAACGGCGATTGATATCCAGGTTAGGATAGTTCTGGGGGACAGAGTACTTGTAAAGGCCGAAGGGATAGACGCGCAGATGGGCGGGAGCATCGATGTAATCGCCACGGGTGTTCATGACATCAAGGGCAGGGGCGAGATACATGTGGTGAAGGGGAAATACAGTGCCTACGGCGTAAGTCTGGATATCCAGAGAGGGCGTGTTATTTTCAGCGGCCAGTCGATCAACAGACCCAGCCTGGACGTCCTGGCCCTCCGGAAGGCCGGCGATGTGAAGGCGGGCGTGACGGTGACCGGTACCCCCCGGAACCCGGTGGTAAAATTATATTCCGATCCGCCCATGGCGGACACGGATATTCTCGCCTATATCGTCCTCGGTCACCCGCTGGGCGGAGGTCAGCAGCAGACAGATCTGGTGGCACGCGCCGCAGGGTTCCTTCTTTCGGCAAGCGACTCCGTGGTCTTCCAGGACCAGTTGAAACACCGTCTGGGGATAGACACTCTGGACATAGAATCGGCACCGGCCGGCCAGGAGACCGGGCAGCAGGGTGTCTCCCGTTCCCTTGTGACCGTCGGGAAGTATTTGACGCCCGACCTCTATATAAGTTACGGCAGGTCTCTCCTGGGAGACACCAACCTGTTTCGGGTTCGCTATTCCCTTTCGAAACACTGGGAGCTTGAAACGGAAAGCGGGACCGAGAGCGGAGCGGACCTTTTCTATAAGATAGATCTTAGATGAACAACGTCTTCAAGTATAATCGTAAGCTTGATTTTCTTTGCAGGCCGGATATAATGAGGAAAAAAAGGGGGTTGACTTATGGCGAATGAGAGAATCAGGAAATTGCAGCCTTACACTCTCGATATGTTGGGAGACGATATAGCCCAGAGCGCTGAAGGACTCCGTACAGGCTTTATAGAGGTCGACCGGGCATTGAAGATACCCCAGGGCGCCATTACAATCATAGCCGCCAGGCCGTCCCACGGAAAGACCACTTTCCTCCTTAATCTGTTCCTGAATATGCTTCGAATATATTCGGACAAGGCCTTCTTTTATTTTTCCTATCAGGAGAGCAAGATCAAGATCGCGCTGAAACTCATCAATATCCTGAGCGGGGACCTGATAGACAGGGAAGGCAACGTGGGGGAACTTGAGAGGTACCTGAGGGAAGGTTCTTCAAACAGGCCGAAAGTTGAAAAAGGTAAGGATGAGTTCAGAAAGTTGACCGAAAGCGGGCGACTCTGGATTATCGACGAACCTTACCGCCTTGAAGACCTGGTTGACGTTATGGCTTTCCTCGCCGGGAAATATGATGTCGGCGCTGTGGTCATAGACTTTCTGCAGAAGATAAGTCCAGGCAAAGGGCATCCCGACAATATGGACGGGATGCAACTGGTCTCTCAGCGCTTGCTGGAGAATGCCAAGGGCCTCATGATCCCGGTCATTATCGGGGCCCAGCTGAAATGGAGCGAGAAGAAAGTACTGAGGCTGGACAATTTTATCGATATGATAGGGGTTGTCCAGGATGCCTCACTCGTAATCGGGCTTTATAACGATGCCGTTGAGAAAGCCCAGTCTTTGGGTGAAGTCATAAAGGAGCGCCAGATAGATATAAAACTCTCCGTCCTGAAAAACAGAACCGGCCAGGTCAACAAGACGTTCACCCTTGGTTTCGATATCCCGCTGTTGACGATCAGGGAGAAGTTCTGAAAGGCGATTTGCCCCAGGGCAGTTCCTTAGTCTATTTTTAAGAATCCGTTCCGGTGCCTCCTTCCGTTCGCCTGTCTGAGTTGGTGAAGATTTACAAATTTTCCTGATTTAATAAATAATAAGCAGGTTATATTCATGTTATATTTGGGTAATGAAGAACCTGAAGTTTGTCATTCCGCCATGAAGTAAGCCCGCATCTGTCGCGGACACAAGGCCGGACGGGCTCAGAAATGACGTCGTCGACTTTTTATCTGTTTTATGCCGGAGTTGACGGCTGGAGCCGAAAAGGGAATTTGTCAGGTGATTCAGGTGATATTGAAACGAAAATTCCGTATAGAAGGAGTAAGGAATATGAAAAGTGGCAGGCTGGCTATGGCATTTGCATTAATGGTCTTTAGTCTCATGTTCTTGCTGCCGGACTCCGTGGGCGCGGTGTCGCTTGACAACTGGCATTTGCGGAGCCCCGTGAGTCTCCAGAGTGCGGCCTACGGCGGCGATACCTTCGTTGCCGTCGGTGAAGGGGGCAGGATACTCGCCTCGGCAGACGGTGTCCGGTGGGCGCTGATGCAGTCGGACTCATCCGAATGGCTCCGTGGAGTTGCATACGGAAACGGTACTTTCGTGACTGTCGGAGATAATGGTGTGATACTCACTTCGGCGGATGGCCGTACATGGGAGAAGGAGACTTCAGGCGTATCGGGCAGGCTTGACGGAGTGACCTGGGGAGCTGACAATTTCGTGGCCGTGGGAAACAACGGAGTTATCCTTACATCGCCGGATGGCGAGAAATGGACATCACGGGTGTCGGGTACGTCTCAGTGGCTGAGAGACGTAGTTTATGGCAATAAGAAATTTGTGGCAGTCGGCGACAGAGGAACGGTCCTCACTTCGAAGGACGGCACGAATTGGGAAGTCAGACCTTCGGAGGGCATGAAGTCACTCAAAGCGGTAGCCTATGGGAAAAAGACCTTCGTAGCAGTGGGAGGAATGGGTACCATCCTTGCATCATCCGATGGAGAGAAATGGGAGAGGGGGACATCCGGCGTAATGCACTGGCTAAAAGGGGTGGCATATGGCGACGGCAGCTTTGTCGCAGTGGGCGACTTCGGGACAGTGCTCAGATCGTCTGACGGCTTAAAATGGACAGCGGAAAAATCGGGTACCCCCGACGCATGGCTTCAGGGAGTCGCTTACGGCCCGAGTTCTTTCGCGGCGGTCGGCGGCCCTGGAATCATTATTACTTCAGCCGGCGGGCGTTCATGGGTCGTCAGGGCAGGAGGGGTATCGGCGTGGCTTCTCGGAGTGGCTTACGGGAACGATCGGTTTGTCGCTGTGGGGAAAAAAGGCGAGATACTGACATCCTCTGACGGGGCTGTGTGGACTCGCAGGAGATCGGGTACCACGGAGGACCTGCGGGCTGTGACATATGGCGAGGACACTTTTGTTGCCGTCGGCAATAAAGGAACGGTTCTGACGTCGCCGGACGGCGAAAAATGGGTTTCAGGAAAGTCCGGTACTACCCTGGATTTCAGAGGGATCACATATGGAAAGAATGTATTCGTAGCGGTAGGAGGGTTCCGGAAGGGGCCTGTAAAAGGGGAGTCGTCAATAATGGTTTCTCATAATGGCTTAACATGGAAGGAAAGCGCCTGGAAGGGAGCGCAAGAATATGATGCGGTGGCTTACGGAAAGGGTGCCTTTGCGGCCGTCGGCTCCGGGGTGTCCACATCCGGAGACGGTATGGACTGGACGGTCAGGACTGCCAATGCGGGGCAAAAACTGACCGGGGTTGCTTTCGGCAGAGACGAATTTCTTGCTGTCGGGGAAACCGGCCTGATACTGCGGTCCCCGGACGGCAAGAAGTGGACTTCCTCCGCCGGCGTGCCTGTCCTTCTCTCGGGAATAGCTTATGCCGAAGATACGTTTGTTGCCGTGGGAGCCCCCAGGGACTCAAGAGGGGCAAAAACATTATTGCTGGTCTCGTCCGATGGAGAAAAATGGAGCATGAAAAAACCGGGCGGAAAGTACTATCCCCTCGCCGGTGTGACCGGCGGGGAAGGAACATTTGTTGCTGTCGGCCGGGCTATATACCAGTCCGAGCCGGTAACAGCCGGTGAAGGAAAAAAACCTTCGGACAAAGCCGCTAGCGACGTGCAGGTGAAGCAAGATAAACATTCTGAGTTTCGCTAATAGAAAGAGCTGGGGTCTGTCGTAGAGCCATCTTTAATATCTTAAGTGATCGCGGAGTTTCGGCTTGCTGAGATGAGTGGAGTGGAGAGGCGAATAATTGATATGCTTAAGCCGCGTTTGACTTGAATAATTGACTTTTTGAAGATGAAGATAAACGTCTCTATAAGATCTCCAGTTTTCCCGGTAATACTAGTTCTGATCGTTTCCTGCATCGTGTATCTCAATACAGTGACCAACGGCTTTGTTTACGATGACATATACCAGGTGGTCAAGAACCCGTGGATTACCAATGTCAAGTACGTTCCCGACATTTTCTTAAAAAAGACATGGGGATTTACCGGGGTCGGATCTTCAAACTATTACAGGCCAATGATGCTCCTTTTGTACATGTTTGATTATTACGTATTTGGACTAAAGTCCTGGGGCTTCCATCTAACAAACATATGTTTCCATTCAGGCACAGCTGTCCTCGTATTTTTGATAGCGTGGAGACTTTTCGAGGAACTGGAAAGAGGTAGAAGCAACTTGCCTGTCATTCCCGGATCGGCAGCCGAGACTCGTCTGCGAGTCTTTGCTCTGTTCACTTCTAACGATTCACGATCTTTCGCCTTCCTCGCCGCGCTATTGTTTGAGGTCCATCCGATCCATACAGAGGCAGTTGCCTGGATTGCGGGCCTGCCCGACTTGTCCTTCACTTTATTCTATCTTCTTTCCTTTTATTTCTTCATCAGGTCTAATCCGAAGACAAAAGCGTCTTACTCGCTCTCCGCAACGTTTTTTATTCTGTCACTCCTATGCAAGGAGACAGCCCTGACCCTGCCAATCATCCTATTTGCATATGACTATGTCCTCCGCAGCACAGTGAAGCGACCGATTAACGTCAGGAAATATTTCCCTTATCTTGCCGCAGCTGGAATCTATTTAATTCTGAGAATATATGCTCTTGGGGGGGTCGTCCCGGAAAATATCCACAGAACGATGAGTATTTATCAATATGCGATTAATGTGTTTCCTCTGTTAGTGCAGTATCTAATGAAACTTCTTTTCCCGATTAACCTCAGTGCTCTTTATGTTTTCCGTCCAATCTCCGGTCTTTTTTCGGTGAAGGGGATCCTGTCCTTCATTCTCTTTGTCGCATTTTGTTTTTTGGTAATAAAAACACGGAGAAGAAACGGAGTCGCTTTTATGTCTCTTCTGTTTATTGCCGTACCCCTAATTCCCACATTTTATATCGCGGCCATTGCACAGCCTTTCGCCGAAAGGTATCTTTATCTCCCTTCATTTGGTTTTGCGCTTGTTTTGTCTTTTGGCCTGATAAGAGCAAGAGCAGCAACGACGGGCGGGGCGCTAAGTATGATTACAGCCGCCCTGATCCTACTGCTTATGGGAGGATATGCGGCCGCAACAATTCAAAGAAATACGATATGGCGTGACAGCTACAGCCTCTGGGCGGATACGGTAAGAAAGTCACCGGATTCGTTCATAGCTCACTTGGGTCTCGGCAATGCTCTTTTGGAAGACAAGAATAGGGCAGATGACGCTATTGCGCAGTATCGGAGCGCGTTGGAGCTCAACCCCCGGAGTCCCGATGTCCATGATAATCTGGGGTTTGCTTTTTTTAAGAAAGGACGGACCTACAAGGCGATGGAGCAATATCGGCTTGCGCTGTCGCTGGCCCCACGACATGCGGACACCAGGGCTAATCTGGGTCTTGCGCTGGCCCGGCTAGGCAGGACGGAAGAGGCGATGGAGCAATATCGACTTGCAATAGAGTCGGACCCCACTTTCGCCGATCCCCATGATTACCTCGGCGTTGCATATTTGCAGATAGGCGAGGCGGAGTGGGCGCTAAGGGAGTTCGAAATAGCCGTGAGACTGGATCCTTCGAACGAGGTCTTCCATAAA